>NZ_MRWD01000124.1 GCF_002093625.1 Rouxiella silvae
CGCAAAGGCGCACTGCATTACTATAGGGTTATCGTAATTAGGTAACAACCGTGTAACAGGGAGAAGTATGCCAATACGTATCGCAATTAATGGCTTTGGTCGCATTGGCCGTAGCGTATTGCGCTCATTATACGAATCTGGTCGCCGTGCAGAAATCAGCGTTGTGGCAATAAATGAGTTGGCCAGTCCTGAAGGGATGGCGCACTTGTTGAAATACGACTCCAGCCACGGACGTTTTGCGTGGGACGTGCGCCAGGAAGGTGATGTGCTTTCCGTTGGCGACGACACTATCCGCCTGTTACATCAACCCGATGCCAGCTTGCTTCCTTGGGGCGAGTTAAGCGTTGACGTTGTCCTCGACTGCACCGGCGTTTACGGCAGTCGTCAAGACGGCGAGGCGCAGTTGGCCGCCGGGGCGAAGAAAATCCTCTTTGCCCATCCGGGTGGACCCGATCTTGATGCCACTGTCGTTTACGGC
>NZ_MRWD01000125.1 GCF_002093625.1 Rouxiella silvae
CAGTACTTCTACGGAGAGTTATGTTCAGCTGTATCGTTTCAATTTTTCAGCTTGTTCCAGATTGTTAAAGAGCAAAATACTTCGCAGCATACTGTTTCCAATATACTCTGAAGTATTAATGTGACCCGTATGGATATGGTGGAGCTAAGCGGGATCGAACCGCTGACCTCCTGCGTGCAAGGCAGGCGCTCTCCCAGCTGAGCTATAGCCCCATACAGTCACTTACAGATACCTTTATCACTCACCCTTCAGATGAGTCAGCCAATTCTTTTCTAATCAAGGCGGAGTCACACGAAGTTTGCTTTATGCAAACGAGTGAGGCGACAACGCAGAGAAGGAAAGAATTGGTAGGCCTGAGTGGACTTGAACCACCGACCTCACCCTTATCAGGGGTGCGCTCTAACCACCTGAGCTACAAGCCTATAAAGGTATTTCTGCTCGTTACTATTTCATCAGACAATCTGTGTGGACACTGCACAATGCGTATCTTTAGGTAAGGAGGTGATCCAACCGCAGGTTCCCCTAC
>NZ_MRWD01000015.1 GCF_002093625.1 Rouxiella silvae
ATTATATATGCATATAAGTTATTGGCAATATTACAAATTGAAAATGCCAGTATTTTAAGAAAAGTTTATTTAATCATCAGAGCTGAAATTACCGGCACGGCACAGCTTTGGTTCATTCCCGCATTAATCATTACAGCTTTTCTCTGCCTACTGCTAAGAAATAGCATAAAATGCAAACCTAAAATCACACTGGTTTTTATAAGCATTCTCTGGATTACTGGCGTTTTATTAAACTGGCGATTTGTAATAATAGATAGCCCGAATTCCTTTTTTTACAGAAACGGATTTTTTTACGGCATCCCCATGTTTTTCATAGGTTATTTTATTGCAAGCAATGACTTTATCATTGCCGCCGTGCAAGGAAAATTAAAAGCCTTGCTGTTGCTGTCCCTCATTTTATCTGCATACGAATCGTTAGCATGGACAAAATTTATCAATGATTCGGGCAGTCACTTCATCAACTCGATGGACATGACTTTCTCTGCCCCCTTTTTATCTACGGTTTTATTCTTACTCTGCTTACGAAGGCCTGGGATCATTGCCTTATCAGGACTTGAACGCTTAACCTCAACGTTTATGTATTACTCACACATTCTGTTTCTTGATGCAGCATATTTAGTCTTATATTATTGCTCGAGTTGGTCAGGGGTAAATATTCCGCTTAAAGAAATGGCAACTGTCGCCGCCGTACTGCTCATTATTACTTGTTGCTTCTTTTTTCAAAAAACAATAAAAAGACTGGTTTAATTTATATCCTATGGATAAAGCCGTTACGACATCGCAACTTTACACAGTCAACACAAAGAAAAAAGGCCTGTCCTTAACGGCGCAGGCCTTATTAACCAAGATGAGTATAAACCTACAGTCGTTAAATTTTCAGCTTGATATAATCAATGGCGCGGCTCACGATGCCGCCTTTAGGCAAGTCTTCCAACGCCACCAGCGGCACGGTTTTGATGACCTTGCCATTATCAACGATATTGATGGTGCCTACGGCATCACCCTTCTTAAGCGGTGCGTCAATTTGCGGATTAGTTAACACGTATTGTGCCTTAACCTTTTCGCTATCTGCCTGCGGAATATTCAAGTAAACGTCGTCAAGGCTGCCCACTTTAAGCTGGGGTTTATCACCAAACCATACTTTCTCGGTTGAAACGCCCTGACCTGCTTTGAATACCTGCATGCTGGTAAACTCGCGGAAGCCCCAGGTCAGTAGTTTACGCGCCTGTTCTTCACGGCCCTTAGAGCTTTTGCCGCCCATCACCACGGCAATCAGGCGGCGATTGCCTTCCGTTGCCGAAGCAATGATGTTATAGCCTGCCGTTTCGGTATGACCGGTCTTCAGGCCGTCGACGTTGAGGTTTTTATCCCACAGCAGGCCGTTGCGGTTTTGCTGAGTGATATTGTCATAGGTCAGCGATTTCTCGTCATACATATGATATTCCTCAGGTTCGCCACCGATAATGGCGCGCGAGAGCTTAGCCAAATCGTACGAGGTCGTGAACTGCCCTGGTGCATCCAGGCCGTGAACCGTTTCAAAGTGGGAGTTAGTCAAGCCAAGCTTTTGTACGTACTGGTTCATGATGCCCACGAATGCGTCTTGGCTGCCTGACACATAATCAGCCATCGCTACACAGGCGTCATTCCCAGAGTCGATAATAATACCTTGAATCAGGTTGCGCACAGAAACGCGATCGCCCGGCTTCAAGAACATTAATGAAGAACCTGCCAGGACTTTATTCCCTGCAACCCAGGCCTCCTGAGGCACGGTAACCACGTCATCCATGCTTATCTTGTGCGCATCTAAAGCCCGGTCAATGACATATCCTGTCATCAATTTTGTCAGACTCGCAGGATTGCGGCGTTCGTCAGGATTTCCGGAAGCCAGTACATCGCCGGTAGCGTAATCCATAAGAACAAAAGAAGCAGCATCAATGCTGGGTGGCACTACCTGAAAATCGATCGGTGCTACGGCCCATGCGTTGCTCGCAGAAACACAGATTACACCGGACAAAATACTTAATACTAAACGCTTCACTTAATCATCCTCAAACGCTCTTTTAAAGTCAGCCCACCCCCTAACATCAGGGCAGCCGCACAAGGCAAAATTGTACCATTGGCGGCATAGGTTGCATTAAATCACGCCGAAGCTAAACAATAAGACCTTTGCTGAAAGTTTCACAATGAAACCATTTGCTTACAATTTCAGTATCATCCCCATTATTAGTGCGCTCTATCCCACGATTACAACATTCGATTAGACTCGGTCTCATATCCTTCATAAGCTTGTGACATTATATTAACAATCCCGAGAAATTTGACTGGATGGGGTTGTTTTACTCACACCTGCGAAGACCTAATATGAAATTCAAATCCGAGATTAAGCCCTATACCGGCGCGGCTGGCGGTTGGGGTTCGCTGGAAGCTACCACCCGCTACGTTTTCGACAGTAAAAAAGTCCTTTCTAACCTGCGTAACCTGCTGCGTGTTAACAAAGGTCGTGGTTTTGACTGTCCCGGCTGCGCATGGGGAGACGATAACCACAGTACTTTTAGCTTTTGTGAGAACGGCGCCAAGGCCGTCAGTTGGGAAGCAACTCGTAAGGCCGTTGAGCCGGAATTTTTTGCCCAACACAGTGTGGCAAAACTGCGTGAACAAAGTGACTATTTCCTTGAGTATCAGGGGCGTCTGACTCATCCGCTGCGCTACAATCGCACCACCGATCACTATGAGCCCATTGCCTGGGACGCTGCTTTCTCACTCATTGCCAGCCATTTGAACGGGCTTGAAAGCCCTGACCAAGCCGATTTTTACACCTCGGGCCGCGCCAGTAATGAAGCCTCATACCTCTATCAGGTGTTTGGCCGCATGTTCGGCACCAACAACTTTCCCGACTGCTCAAACATGTGCCATGAGGCCAGCGGTGTCGGCCTCAAGCAAAGTATTGGCATCGGTAAAGGCACCATTCGTTTAGATGATTTTGAGAAGGCCGATGCGATTTTTGTATTTGGCCAAAATCCAGGCACCAACCATCCCCGCATGCTGCACAGCCTGCGTCATGCCGCCGATCGCGGTGCCAAAGTAGTCAGTTTTAATACCTTGCGTGAGCGCGGCCTGGAACGTTTTGCCGACCCTCAAAAACCGCTGGAAGTCGTCACCACTAAGTCGGGACGCATCAGTTCCGCTTACTATCAGCCAAATCTTGGCGGCGATATGGCGGCGATCCGTGGCATGGTTAAAGTGTTGTTGCAAATTCACCGCCAGCGCATCGCCTCCGGTGAACCTTCACTATTCGACCAAGAGTTTATCGCCCAACACTGCGTGGGCGTTGACGAGTACCTCGACATTGTTGACCAAACTAGCTGGGAGCACATCACCCAACAGTCTGGCCTGAGCGAGTTCGAAATTCGCGAAGCCGCCACGATTTATATGAACGCGGAACGGGTTATCTGCACCTGGGCAATGGGCATTACGCAGCATAAACACTCTGTGCCAACAGTGCGTGAAATCACCAATCTTCAGCTGCTGTTTGGGCAACTGGGTAAACCAGGGGCGGGCCTGTGTCCAGTACGCGGCCACAGTAACGTGCAGGGGAACCGCACTATGGGTATCGATGAAAAAGCACCAAAAGCGCTGCTCGATAACCTTGAGCGCCATTTCAAATTTACCCCGCCGCGCCAACAGGGCCATAATACCGTCGAGGCTCTGGAAGCGATGCTGCGCGGTGAAGCCAAAGTGCTGATTGCCTTGGGCGGCAACCTGGCAGCAGCGGCTCCTGATACGCCACGCACTGAGCAGGCGCTGAGTCACTGTGATTTAACAGTACAAATCAGCACCAAGCTCAACCGCAGTCACCTCACCCCTGGACGCGAAGCGCTGATTCTGCCGACACTTGGCCGCACTGAGCTGGATATGCAGGCCACGGGTTCTCAGTTTATTACGGTTGAAGACTCGTTCAGCATGGTGCACGCCTCTGAAGGCGTGGGTATTCCACTCTCAACCGAGCAGCGTTCTGAAACGGCGATTGTCTGCGGAATTGCCGATGCGGTGTTGGGTAAACGTTACCTCGACTGGATGGCACTGGCGGATGATTACAATCTGATCCGTGACCATATTGAGGCCACGATCCCCGGCTTTAGCGATTTCAATCAGCGCTGTGATATTAAAGGCGGTTTTTATCTGGGGAACGCCGCAGCCGAGCTCAAATTCAATACGCCAAGCGGCAAGGCAAATTTCAGTGCCGCACTGTTGCCTGAACGTGTTACGCCATTTGAGCATGAAAACGCACCGTTTACCTTGCAAACATTGCGTTCACACGACCAGTACAACACGACTATTTATGGTCTCGATGACCGCTATCGTGGCGTATACGGCCAGCGCGAAGTCCTGTTCATTCATCCACAAGACTTGGCCGACCTGGGCTTTAATGATGGCGAGCTGGTCGAGATTGAAACACTGTGGAACGACGGTATTGAACGCAAAGTGAGCGGCTTCAAACTGGTAAGCTATGATATTCCGCGTGGAAATTTGGCCGCCTATTATCCCGAAACTAACCCGCTGGTGCCGCTGTCGAGCTTTGGCGATCAGACACATACGCCGACCTCGAAATCCATTCCTGTGGCTATTCGCCGCTGTGAAGCGGTGGTCGATACTCGCCGCATTGCCTGATTAAGCATTAATCATCAAGAGCAGCAGAGGGGCGCATAATCATTTATGCGCCCTTTTTTGTTATTCATTACAGAATATTAGCCAATCGACGGCGTTAGATTTCCATAGCGAGTACCGCGATAAACATCCATCTCATTGCAGGCTTCGCGTGGCCAGCCAAGGGGATAAGCCACAATACTGTTGTCCGTGTTGTCTAACAATGCTTCTTGTAGCGTTTTGCTTTGTCTGCGATGCAAATAAATAATCTCCACTGTTGCCTCGCCGGTAATAGCCTGCGTCACCCCGTACCTTTGCGCTATGCGATTAATAAACTCGGACGGACACTGTGAATAGTCCCCTTTGCGCCGATACAGCGCGTAATATAACTCAATTGTTTGCCGTTCTGCTTTTAGCTCGCTCACGGTAGCCTCCAGATAGCGCGTTATTTCATTTCTAAACATTCTATTACCCTGCATAAAAGGATGGCCGTCGAGGGATCCTTTCAAACGCCCTGCTAACACCTCCATTAAGCTGAAAGTCTGCATCTGACCATTTGGCGAATAATTAAATTGAAGTTTATCCAGGTCGGATTTTACAAAACCATAACGAATGATCCGACTGTGATAAAACAACCGAGCGGGCAGAGTGTAATAAGGCGTTACCATTGATTTAACGCGGTCAATTCCCAGACCCGCCATCCTGTGCTGTTCAAGATTTGTCACTCTCTCCCCTAAAAGCTGTTCAGCAGAAGCGTTTATTACTTGATGCAGCATCAATGAAACATCAGCGGGCAGCGCTTTAGGAAAAATAAAGACTGGTTTTTGCCGTTGGCTAACGTGATTAAACTGTTTGTTTTGGTTAATCTCCCGTAGTGGAAACACGCGGATCCTAAAAGGTGAAAAATCAATGCGTGTAATATTAACTGCATCAGGATCCACATTTTTTTGAGTTCTCAGGTACTGGCAAATGTCACCATGACTAAAGTTTAGATATTCCTCTGTGACTATTCTCAAAAATTGCCAACGATGCACGTAGTTGTATTCTTGAACGTAATCGCCAACTTTGGCATTGCGGTATGCCTCCAATATAGCCTGAGTCTGCATACTAATAGTGCTGGGATAGATAACCTGCACTTTCTGTCCTTTATATTTAATCAACGCCTCAAGAAGCGGCAGTTCTTCACGCCGCAGTGTCGATAAAACGCCGACACTGGCTGAGCTAATGTGAAGACAAATCACGGGGCACTCTTTTAATGGGTAATTGATTTTCCGCCGATATGAGATAAGGTCTATAAAATCTGAGTCTTGCATAGAAAGCACTCGAAAATAGCTGTCAGCAACAGTGATTGACGCGGAGTCTGGCTCAAGGGTTAATGAAAGAGAAGGCATTTTTTTCCGTGGGAAAGGTAAGCCAAACAGTAAAGCATCCATTACCAGCTTATTGAAATTTCTTGCTATTTTTGATTGCTGTTGAAATAAGCGGAAATTAACTCTTTCGTCCGCCGGGACTCTGACAATACCTCTGCGCTGAAACTCCTGACTTTGCTCAGACGTAAGTTCAATATTGTGTTCAACCGTAACCGGCTTTGCTGTGTCGTTTTTTTTAATTTCAAAGTGCAGTTTGAGTTTATCAAAAAAACGAAGTTTAAAATCAACAATATTGGTATCCTGATATCCGCCGTGTTTCTCTTCATTATATACAGCAAGAATGGTGGCTTTAAACACTTCCAGGGCTGCTAACAGCATGACCGAATAGGCAACCGCCTTTATGCCCTGCTTTTTAGCTATCAGGTGCGGTACATTAGCCAGCAATCCATTTGATAGATCGCCCAGAATTTCAAAAGTTTCCAGAATCGTCTGTTTCTGCTTGTCTTTTATTCTGTCATTTATCATATCGAGGAATATTTTAATGTCCTCTTCTCTAGCCAGAAAATCGTTTTCACTGGCATATTTAATAATATTATTGACCGTCACTTTCCCTTCAAGGGAATATACCGTGCTTGATATATCATCAAGACTCACCGAATTTTGTATTGCTCTTAAAGAACTCATCGACTTTACGGACGTACGAATAATTCTCACACCCTTTTTATCGTAATAAAACAGCGAGTCGCTGGATGACTGATAAGTGCTAAACGACTCGACGCTTGAACCATGAAACCGCGCAATCATCTCAGAAGCCTGTCCAGCCGCTCTCTCACCCGGCGCCTCGGTAGAGAGAATCACGCCTCGATTTGGGGATATTAAGAGAGTCCCTGAGGGAGACGTGGTGTCGGTGATATCAGAAAAGAGATCCTGGGGCCGTAAATAGAGCGTATTTTTAATTAACTTCATTAATTCGGTACTTTTATCGGCGACAAGTGACAGCGTCGGTGCCTCAATGCTACAGATTATTATTTTCTCTAGGGTATCAAGCTGCTGATTGCTTACTCCCTCATAGCATCCCCAAAGCGGAATAAATGAGGCAATTGAAATTTCACTGTACCAGTCTTGCATTCGGGTTATGAAGGTGCTGCCCATAAGTTTATTTTTTCTTGGTGTGCTGAACGCGATCAGGTCAACAAAAACTTCGGCTGCCTGTAAAAACTCCCCACCTACGTTAAACGAACCGATCTCGTTCAACACTAGGCTTAGCCCACCTTCTATTTCATGAAATCGATAGCCGGTCTTTTCAAAAAAAACCTCTTCAATCTCTCCACCTTTAAAAAAATTACGGTTATTAAGCATTTCATTTTTTATTCTATCTTCATCCGATCCTAAATAGGAGCATTCTGCAGAATCATCCATATAGAAAAAATGACGATTATTGTTAAATTCAAAACTCAGTACTCCTCCCTGAAAAAAATCATCTTTTCTTAAACTACGCGACGACCCTGTTAGCCAGCAGGTAAGGGATAGACTATACACATTCAGCTTAACCCTTTGCTGACTTGACTGATAGAACCAGTTTTCCATAATAAAATTAAGCGTAATACGTACTGATGTAATAAGAGACTGCCTAATATTATTTATCCCATTTTTTTTTGAAAGTGTATTATTGCCATGATGAAAGGCATAAATTTGTTCAACCACCGTTTGGCTACTAAAAGCCAGAGCGTCGTGACGTCCAAGTTCGATGGCATTAAATTTATAGAGGCGACTTATTATTTCCTGATGTCTATTGTTAGCCAATCGTTCATGTAATACATCGAGCGACATTAGCTCAATGATGAAGCAAACGGGAGGATGGGTGAGCATTTTCATAAATTTCTGCTTATCGGTGTTCTTTACCGACTCATCCGTCAGCAAATGTATGAAATCATTTGCCCTCTCTATCGGCCTGCCTCGCCTATTAGCAGGAAAGTACTGCTCAATTACAATACCTAACATCAGTTTCCAACCGCGCATTTCATGCGTGCGGTAAACATTGCCATCAGCAAGATGAAAGGGAAAAGAAATGATACCGACTACGCGAGCGAGACGAGCATTAATGAATTCACTCCCAGAGTCTATTTTTATATAAGTTTTTAACTTTTGCGCAAGACCGTCATCAATGGTAGCCAATGTGTTAAGCAATGCGTATATTTCTGCAAAGCGACTCAGTTCAAAAACGCTCTCAATATTTAATAAATAAAAAATATATTTTACATAACCATTGATAATCCAAGAGAGAGGTTGTCGCCCCATATCCAAGCTTGCACAAGAATAGAACTGAGAAATTACCCGTGGAATATCACGCGTTGTATCATCCAAATAAAGCGGGCTTCCGGCCAATAACGTCATGCTAGTGTCGTCCAGCATTTTTTCAACCATCTTTAAAACGCTGAACACCTTTTCCCCGTTACTGAGCAGCGGTTTATAACATTGTGTAATATCATCGTAGGTATAATCATCGGGAAATAATTGCTCGATATTGGGATTTTTGATTAATGTCTTGCTTCTTGCCGCTGTGCTACCGTTTAAAGACCGTGCCTCTTTACGACTTTGCCAATTGAAGGCGGCCTTGGCAGGTAATCTCTGCGCATCGGCGGCGCTGAACAGGCTCATTGTGCGGTCAAGGTGTTGTAACTTTTCTCTTATCCAATCAGCTACTGTGCCGCCTACCCTCTCTTTATGTGCTTTTATCGCCGTTGTAGGACCGATTTTTTTAAGTACCGGTGCTGGCCTGAAAGCCGCTGAAACCTCACTCATTGCCGTTGCCTTTTTCATCGATGCCGCCTGCACATCCAAAGACACCGCTACCGCTCCGTTCGCCGCGTCTATTATCACCGCGCTTCGCCCGCTATTTAATTGATACAGAACCCGGTGACTACCGGTATCCAGTCTGATATCCACCGTGGTGCCTGATAAATAAGGTGCCAGATGTGTCCTGTTCCCGTCAGGCTCACTGACGCAGCACTGGCGTTCAACGTTGAAGTATGGCCCTTGAAACAGCGCAGTCGAGTGATGGGAAATACGGTAAAGTCGGTTTTCATGACGAGGACCGTAATAAGGTTCTGCCCCCGGAAAAGCGAGAGTGAGCAAGTTTGCAGATTCTGTGCCCGCCGTATCTTGCTCAACATTATTATCAGGTTTGGGCGAAACGGCGAATATCGAGCGTTCGTCCCTGTACTGAGGGCCATTGACAGGGAATAAAACGCGCAGGGGATCGCAGGTAATAAGATGATACAGCGCAGTTCCCAGTCCAGCGATAAAGCGATCGCCTTCTTTTATCAAGGGAATGAACATAGCAGGGATCATCTGCTGTATTAGGTAGCAACCTGTACGTCGAGATGAAAGAAACGCAAGCAGTTTCCTGTCCGATCCTTCGCCATTTGAGGTTTTCAGCGCTCCCTTACGCGTGAGCAGTTTTTTAAGCTGCTTGAACACCTGTTTATTATGGTCCGTGGGTATGCCAATTGAAGTCAGGCCGGAAAATGCCAAAAAGCAGGTTATTTCCTGCGACAAACCTTCGACAGTTTTTTCTGGCGGGGGAAACGGCGAAGGTGAATAAAGTGCCGACAGCAGTTGCTTAGCCTCGTCACTCGCCAAGGCCTGCTCGGCTTTTTCCACCTCAATAAGCTGCATAAAAGCCTGCTCATTTTTCTTACTCTTAAAACAGTGACTCAACATGCTCTCAATGTGACCGTTAAGCCGTTCGCTCCCCCTTTGCATGAGTCGATGTAGTTTTGGTGAAACACCCACCGAAAGCAACTGGACAGGAGAGTTCCTTATAGTTTCAACAAAATGGGTGAACTGATTGTATATATGAAGACAGGTGTAAAGCGCCGTTGAGCGCCTGATGACCTGTGGCTTCGGTACTGGTGAAATCGGTGCAGGCATAACCCGACGCCTTGTGGTATTGGCAAACTGCCCGTATTAATCATTACATTGTTTTTAACCGCTGAGATATTCCAGCGCTACCACTTTGCGCTCAATGTTTCTTACCCTGGACCAAAAAACGCCGTCGGTGACTTTCAACCCATTTTAATCATGGCAAAATAGGCAGATGCCGCTTGCCCAAGGTGGCCGATTCGCGTAAAACTGTCTGCCGCTAATCGAACCACTCTAACCTCAATCTCTGGACGATATGTTTCAAGATAACCCGCTGCTCGCACAGCTAAAACAGCAACTTCACTCTCAGACGCCACGTGTCGAAGGCATCGTAAAAGGCACTGAGAAAGGCTTTGGCTTTCTTGAAGTAGACGGTCAAAAGAGCTATTTCATCCCGCCTCCGTACATGAAAAAAGTCATGCACGGTGACCGGATTATTGCCTCTGTGCAAACCGAAAAAGAGCGTGAAATCGTTCAGCCAGAAACGTTGGTAGAACCTTTTCTGAGCCGCTTTGTGGGCCGCGTAATTAAAAAAGACGATCGTCTTTCTATTATGCCGGACCATCCGCTGCTGCGTGAAGCCATTCAATGCCGTACCGGTCGTGACTTCAATCATGAAGTTAACGAAGGTGATTGGTGCGTTGCCGAAATGCGCCGCCATCCGTTGAAAGAAGGCGATCGTGCTTTTCAGGCCGAATTGACCGAGTGGATCACTACCGGCGCTGACGATTTGGCTCCGTGGTGGGTGACCCTGGCGCGTCATAATCTGGAACGCGAAGCGCCAAACTTTGACGTAACCGAGCTGCTGGAACAAGGCCTGACGCGTGAAGACTTAACCGCCCTGCCGTTTGTTACCATCGACAGCGCCAGCACCAAAGACATGGATGACGCGCTGTATGTTAAAGACAACGGCGACGGCACCTTGCAACTGAACATTGCCATTGCAGACCCAACAGCCTACGTGACCGAAGGCAGTGATGCGGACAATTTGGCCCGCAAACGCGCTTTCACTAACTATCTGCCGGGCTTTAACATTCCAATGTTGCCGCGCGAACTCTCAGATAATCTGTGCTCTCTGCTGCCAAATGAACGCCGCCCAGTCCTGGCGTGCAGCGTAACTCTGTCTGCCGACGGTGCACTGGGCAATGATATTCGCTTCTTTGCTGCCTGGATCGAGTCAAACGCCAAGCTGGTTTATGACGAAGTGTCTGACTGGTTGGAAGAGACCGGCACCGGCGAATGGAAGCCGCAGAACGACACCATCGCCGAGCAAATTCATCTGCTCAAACGCGTGTGCGACGTACGCAGCGCTTGGCGCACCGCTAACGCATTGGTGTTCAAAGACAGACCTGACTTCCGCTTCGTGCTGGGAGAAAAAGGCAACGTGCTGGAGATCATTGCCGAGCACCGCCGCATTGCCAACCGCATCGTTGAAGAGTGCATGATCGCCGCCAACGTCTGTGCCGCCATTGCACTACGCGACGGTTTAGGTTTCGGCGTGTATAACGTACATCACGGTTTTGACCCACTGCTGGTTGAAAATGCCGTGGCCGTATTGCAGGCAAATGACGTTGAGGCTGACGGTCCTACGTTGCTGACTCTGCCGGGCTTCTGCGCACTGCGCCGTAAGCTAGATGCCATGCCAACACAGTTCCTCGACAGCCGCATTCGCCGCTTCCAGACCTTTGCAGAAATCAGTACCGTTCCTGGCCCGCACTTCGGTCTTGGGCTGGAAGCTTATGCAACCTGGACATCACCGATTCGTAAATACGGCGACATGGTAAACCATCGTTTGATTAAGGCGATGATTACACAGCAGAGTGCCGATAAGCCGCAGGACGATATGACCGTTCAGCTCGCCGAGCGTCGTCGTTTAGGCCGCATGGCCGAGCGTGACGTGGGTGATTGGCTGTATGCACGTTATCTCGAAGATAAAGTCGGCACTGAGGTTAAATTCAGCGCCGAGGTTATCGACGTGACTCGCGGCGGTTTGCGCGTTCGCCTTCAGGATATTGGCGCGGTCGCCTTTATTCCTGCGCCATTCCTGCATGCCGTCCGCGACGAGCTGGTGTGCAGCCAGGATACCGGTACGGTGTTGATCAAAGGTGAAGTGGCTTATCGCCAGAGCGACATTATTGACGTCAACATTGCTGAAGTCCGTATGGAAAACCGCAACGTGATTGCCAAACCTGCTGCCTAAGCCCTTTTAAACAGCATCCCCCTTAAAAACCTGCCGGCTCACGTCGACAGGTTTTTTTTATGCCCTTTTTCCCTCCGAGTGCGACAGTTAATGCGCATGCGTTGGCACAAATGAAAGATAAGGAGTAGAGTTTACTGACTTAAATTTCATTAAATGATTATCATTATCAAAATAGACAGTAAAAAATTTCATTCTTAATTCGGGAGAACCCGCCGATATGACTTCATTCATTGCCGCCACTCGCGCCACCACTACCTGCTGCATCGTAGGCGGAGGTCCCGCCGGCCTGATGCTTGGCTATTTACTGGCGCTAAAGGGCGTTAAGGTGACCGTGCTTGAAAAACATGGTGATTTTCTTCGCGATTTCCGTGGTGATACGATCCATCCTTCCACGCTGGAAATTATTTGGCAGCTTGGCTTTCTCGACGAATTCTTAAAGCTCCCACACCAGCGTGCCGAAAAGCTCTATGGAGAAATTGCAGGTAAAGAGTCAACCATTGCCGACTTCACCCGCTTGCCTACGCAGTGCAAGTTTATCGCCTTCATGCCGCAGTGGGATTTTCTCAATTTTATCAGCGCCAAGGCACGGCAATTGCCTAACTTTACCCTGCAGCAAAATGCCTGCGTGGATGACCTGATTGAGCGTGATGGCAAAGTGACCGGTGTTAAGGTGACAACGCCGGAAGGTACAGTTGAGATTAACGCAGAACTGGTGGTCGGTTGCGACGGTCGTCGCTCGATAGTGCGCGAAAAAGCCGCTCTCGAGGTGATGAATTTTGGTGCCCCGCGTGATGTCCTGTGGCTCAGAGTGGCAAAGCTAGACTGTGACCCTGAATGGTCAACCGGCCATCGTGGCCCACGCAAAGGGTTTATTATGATTGACCGCGGTGATTATTGGCAGTGTGGCTATTCGATACCTAAAGGCAGCTTTGATGACCTGCAACGCCAAGGTCTGGCGACTTTTATTGCCAGCGTAGCCGAGATTTCGCCCTTTGATTCGCAGAGACTCGGTACAGACATTACTGACTGGAGTCAGGTTAAGCTGTTGCAGACTCGCATCGACCGCCTGAAACAGTGGGCTAAACCTGGGTTGCTGTGCATCGGTGATTCTGCACATGCCATGTCACCGATTGGCGGAGTGGGTGTCAATCTGGCGATTCAGGACGCGGTAGCCACCGCCAATATTGTGGCCCCCAAATTGCTGACAGGCACCCTGACGCTCGGTGATTTAAAACGCGTGCAGCGACGTCGTACCTTTCCAACTTGGGCGACCCAGTCGCTGCAAATCATGATAAGCAAGGCCGGTCAAAAGCCGCGCCGTAAAGCGCCGTCGGGCATGGAGCTGTGGCTACGGCAGCGGGCATTTATCCCGTTTCTGTTTGGAAGGCTGATTGGCATCGGCTTTTTTAAGGAAAAATTCAAAATTTAGCCGCTTCCAAAAATCACTTCATTATCCGTAACTGGACCCGATCATTATAAAACCGGCGATAGGCAAGGTATCCGGCAATGATTGTTGATAGGCTTGCCGTCGCCAACAGCATAAATGTGACCATTATCTGATACTTAATGGCTTTGACGGGATCAATACCGGCAAAAATAAGCCCTGACATCATGCCAGGAAGGCTGACCAGCCCCACCGTTTTGGCCGCATCAACGGTTGGGATCATGGCTGAACGGATGCTATCACGAATAATTAGCCCCGAGGCCAGTTTGCTGCCCGCACCAAGGCTCAACATTTCGAGAATTTTTTGCTGATTATCGGCGAAACGCTGATTAAGATTGCTGTAACACAGACCCACGGCAACCATGGCGTTACCCGCGATCATTCCTGAAATCGGGATCACCTGCATCGGTAAAAATTCGATAGACCCAGACAGAATAAGCACCGACAGAGTCAGCGATGTACCTACGGTGATAGCGATAAACGAGATAATAAAACCGTTATCGATATTACGACTGCGTTTTTTTGCATTCAATGCTGCATTGACGCAGATAAATAGCACCATTAATACCGTGAGCCAGTCGTTATTGAGTTCGAAAATGTACTTGAGCACGTAGCCAACCACGATAAGCTGGACTACCGCCCTCGCCACGCTCCAGATGATGTCTTTTTCCAGCCCGAGCTTCTCTTTTTTACTGACCAGCAGCGCCACTACCACCAGCACTAGGGCCAATGCGAGAGATTCATTGGTAATATTATGCTGATTCATGGTCACTCTCTGCCGCTGTGTCATGTGCCAGCGTAATAACCCGCTTGGCATGGCTTATTTCGTTGGTGTCGTGAGTCACCCAAATTACCGCCAACTGCTGCTCGTTAACCAGTTCGGCAACAATTGCGTTTACGGTTTGCTTGTTCTCTTCATCCAAAGCGCTGGTTATTTCGTCAAGTAACAACACCTTGGGTAAAAACTGTAGATTGCGCAGCAGTGAAATGCGCTGTTTCTCGCCGCCTGATAGTTCCTGGACGTTTTTATTTAGCATCTCCGGCGATAAGTTGACGCGCTTAAGCCAGTGAGTCATCCGAGATTTATCAATTTTTTCACCTCGAATTTGATAGGGCAAAGCCAGGTTATCCAACACTGTTTGACCGAACAGCACCGGCGTTTGAAAACAGTAAGAAACCTGCTGGCGATAGCTTTCTGCCTTGATCTCATTAATGTTTTTACCTTCAAACCACACCGTGCCGCCGGTTGGGCTTTGCAGAGAGGCGACAATTTTCAGCAGCGTGCTTTTGCCACTGCCGGAAGGCCCAGTCAACAAAGTGAACTCGCCAGGATTGAGTTCTAAAGAAGTGGGCCGCAACAAAACCTGCTGATTCAGGCTGAAGCTCAAGTCCTGCAAACGCAGTAAAATTTCTGTGGAGGACATATAAGACTCGTTATCAATAATTTGCGTGCGATCTTAACGCATTTTTATAATCGAGTGCTATTGGATATCGCGATGGGTGTGGATGTTCGTAGGAGTACTGAATGTTTGAAGATTGTAGTCGCTGCTCCCCCATCCCAGCCTTCCCCCGCTGAAAAGAGCGAGGGAAGGGGCTAAACCCGGAAAGCGAAAATATATGACCCAAGACCCAAGACCTAATTCCTAATTCCTAATTCCTAATTCCTAATTCCTAATTCCTAATTCCTAATTCCTAATATCAAATTCCCAATACACAGGACAAAAGACACTAACGACTAACGACAAGCTGTGAAATTTAATCTACGAGTTATGAGAGTTAATATGTGAGATTCAAGCCCTCAGGGTCGCGGGTTCCTTAAGGCTGCGTGCCTTCACGTCCTTGGATCGGTCTGGGCCGACGCCCCGTAAGCGCGGCGCATGCCCTTGGCCTTAAAGACATTGAAAAATATTTTACGATAGAAGACTCATCCCCAATAACGTCGTGACCAACGCCTTGCCTTGGAAGACGAACGCCACGGCGTCATGACATATTCCATCAAAATAACCAGCAGAAAACTTACCACGCCTAGCAGGGCTAAAAAGGCAATCGCCGAGAATGTGCCCGCCGTGTTTAACCGCGAGTTGGCTTGCAGTAAATAGGCCCCCAAACCACCGCTGGTGGAAGCAGTCCACTCGCCAATGACCGCGCCGGTAACGCTGAACGTTGCCGAAAGCTTAAGTGCAGAAAACAGCGGCGTATAAGTTGCAGGGAGTTTAACGTAACGGAAAATACTCCAGCGAGAACCGCCCATCGACTTCACCAGATTGAGCATGTCTTTATCCACCGAATTGAGGCCATCAAGCACGTTCACCACCACAGGGAAGAAAACGACCAATCCAACAATCACTAACTTGGGAGCCAGCCCAAACCCCAGCCAAATGGTCAACGCCGCCGCAATCGCAATCACCGGCACCGCCTGACTGGCAATCAAAATGGGGTAAAGAATACTGCGGACCCACGGCGTGGCATCCATCAACACCGCAAAGATAAATCCGGCTCCTGCCCCCAATATGAAGCCCATCAAAAAGGTGACAAACGTAATGCGAAAGCCCTGTAGCAGCACCGGTAAATCGGAAAGTATGTGATCCCAAGTCTGCTCCGGTGATGGCAACACATAGGCCGGAATATGATAAATTCGTACCGAAACGTCCCACACCAACAGCACCAGAATTAACGCCGCCAGCGGCCCGCCTAAAGGTAACAGCAATTTACGCACAAGAGTTGTGCTGTAAGTATCAGTCATGGGCTAAGGGTTCCTGTTGGTTTTCGCTAGCGTTTTCAGTAAAGACTAAATCCAGAATCTGTCTTTTTAACGCAGTGAATTCAGGACTCGTCAGGCAAGAAAGCGGCCGCGGTCGAGGAATATCCACGGTCAAAATTTCACGAATTCGACCAGGACGAGGCGACATCACCACCACACGATCGGCCAGGTAAACCGCCTCGTCAATATCGTGGGTGACAAAAATGACGGTACGCTTTTGCTCGGCCCAAACGGTCAACAACCACTGCTGCATCGAGAGACGGGTTTGCGAATCCAGCGCGCCAAACGGTTCGTCGAGCAGCATGATTTCATGCTGCATTGCCAGCGTTCGCATTAGCGCTACCCGCTGACGCATACCGCCAGACAGCGCCGCAGGATAGTGATTAATAAACTCACCCAGACCGTAGCGCTGCGCCAGAGATACGCCTGCCGCTCGCTGCTCCCTGCTCGCACCGCCTTTGAGGATTGCGCCGAGCACAATATTGTCGATAACCGTCATCCACGGCAACAGCAGGTCTTTCTGTAACATGTAACCCACGTGACCGCTGTGACCGGTAACATCTTCATTATCAATCAGTATCTTGCCAGAATCCGGCGTTAGTACGCCGGAAATAAGGTTAAAAAGCGTACTTTTACCACATCCGGAGGGCCCGACTACGCAAACAAACTCTCCTTCCTGTACGTCTAAATCAGTAGCGGCCAGCGCGGTCATCGTTCCAAAACGACGTGTCACCTGTTGCAGCGATAACTTCGGGTGTGTCATATCGCACTCTCTCCTTCACGTCACAAAATTTCGCAGCCTTCGCGCCCAAACCACACGAGATCTTCCACTTTTACCGCCACCTCACCGCGTTGAGCAAAGGGCTCAATTGCCCACGCACCCCACATTGGCGAATTGTTGCCCGCGTCTATAAATCCGTGAGTGTAAGCGGCACCTGCCGTGAGCGAATGGCCGATATTCCCAAGCAAATCCAGCAAAATAAAACCTTCCTGTGTCAGTCGCTGATGCGAAAGCCCAAACAGCTCGCTGGCCGGCATGCCTGGGCGGCACAGAGCCAATGTTTCGTCGTGAATACGCTCAAGATCTTTCAGCGCCTGTTCTGCTGCGGGATAATCGCCAATGACCGCACAGCGGGTACAATCCCCCCATGAGCCGTCGGCGGTTATCGGATGCACGTCTACCATTAATACGTCCCTTTCACCCGCTCGCTGCTCACCCGGCCCCTGAGTAGGAAAACACACTCGCGTATTTTCACCCAGTCCGACATTGGTAATGGTCCATATCCCCTGCGCGCCCTGCTCAAGCAGGAAGTCATGCACTCTTTGTTCCACCTCAATTTCACTGATACCGCGGCGCGCGACCTGCACACCGGCCAGCGCCGCCGCCTTGGCCATACGCTGAGCGGCGCGCAGGCCTTCGGGGGCAGCAAAGCTAATATCAGGCCCGGGGCGATAAGGCCAAGCCGGTTTCATGCTCGAAGGCGTACTCATCGCGCCCCCTTAAGGAAGGTATTGATTGGTAAAGTATTGACTCGCAGGCAGCGGCGCTTTCACAATGCCTTCGGCTTTAATTGCGGTTAGCAGGCTTTGCCAAATAGCGCCGTCGAGTGCTAAAGACTTGCTGTCGGCCGGTGAAAGCAGGGGAACGGTATCGGCCCACTGCTGTTTGATATAAACCGGATCGTAAGCTTTGCTGTAGGCGGTGGCAAAGGCCTGTACGCCTTCATACGGATGGTCCACCGCGTAGGCGATACTTTTCAGCGTGGCGCGCATAAAACCCTTCGCCAGCTCAGGGTTCGCCTTAAGCCAGTCCTGATTACCGGCCAGCATAAAGATAGGCGTATTCGGCACGCCGTGGGCAATAGCGGGCAAAAACTCCGGCTTCTGCTTACCGGTGGTGGTCATTTCTGTCCCTTCGGCATTAGTAATACCTGTAATAACATCGACGCGCTTTTGCAGCAGCAGCGGCACAGTATCGTCGGCGGCAGTCACCATCTGTACGTCATCGAGCGTTAAACCGGCGCTTTTTAGCATCAACGCCAACTGCGCCTTGGTCCAAGCATCGTTATAAATCCCGACACTTTTCCCCTTCAATTGCGCAACAGTATAAGGTTTACCCTGCTCGCTGATAATGCCCCAGTTGTTTTCTTTACCGTAGCGACCAATCGCTTCAACTGGTGCCCCCTGCTCTTTGGCGAAAATAATATCCATAACCGTGGTGAATGCAACGTTGGCACGTCCGGTGCCGAGAAACTTCATGGTATCTGCCACCGTGGGCGGCGACACGATGTCAAGGTCGATCCCTTCCTGCGCATAGAAACCTTTCTCTTTACCCAGGATCCAGGGGATCCAGAATCCGTCGGCGACTGGCCACTCCTGAATAAACGTCACCTTGGTCAGCGACGCTGCAGAAGCCGTGGCGATTCCTCCCACCGCCGGCAGCAAAGTACTGAGCAATGTTGCTCCGGCCAAAACGGTCCCAGCTAAAAATGTACGTCTCTTCATGTTCATTTCTCCGGCAGTTTTAGAGGAAAAATTAGTCAACCCTACAGCATATTGAGGCGCGACAAGATTTTATGTCAATCAATTTGTTGAGTATTTTTCAGCTTGAAATTTAAACCGATTGATGAGCATTATATTTAGTAAACCGGTTTAATTTTTAAGGCAAATTCTAGATTATCCAGGAGTCTACATCATGGTTTCAAAACGTAACGAAGCTCCGATTACCGTAGCCTGCATTCAGATGGAGCCTATTTTTGGTGAAACGGCGCGCAACGTTGCAACCAGCGTGTCGATGATTGAACAGGCAGCGGCCAAAGGCGCTAATTTGCTGGTGCTGCCCGAACTGTGTAATACCGGCTACGTTTTTTCGTCACGCGACGAGGCTTTTACCCTCGCGGAAAATATTCCCGATGGTCACTCTTCCCGTGCATGGATTGCCTGCGCGGCGCGGCTGAAGATTTATCTGGTCGCCGGGATCACTGAGCGTGATGGCGAGAGCCTGTATAATTCGGCGGTTATCATCGGACCAGAAGGATACATTGGCCGCTATCGCAAGGTGCATTTGTGGGGTGACGAAGCGCTGTTCTTTGAACCGGGTAATCTCGGCTTTCCGGTGTTTAAGACGCGCATTGGGACAATTGGCTGCCAGATTTGCTATGACTGCTGGTTCCCGGAAAGCTTCAGGATGGCTGCTTTACAGGGCGCTGAAATTGTCTGCGTGCCGACCAACTGGGTGCCTATTCCTGGTCAGGATGCCAGTCGTGAAGCAATGGCCAATATTTTGGTCATGGCAGCCTCACACAGCAATTCGATTTTTATCGCCGCTGCCAACAGAGTCGGTATAGAAAGAGAACAGCCGTTTATCGGACAAAGTATAATAACCAGTTATACCGGCTGGCCGGTCGCTGGTCCTGCTAGTGAGGCTAATGCCGAAATAGTCGTGGCAACGGTTAACTTGGCCGATGCTAAACGTCACCGTAACTGGAACGATTTTAATCAGGTGTTAAAAGACCGGCGGCCGGAAGTGTACAATTTTTCGACGTTAAACAATGCGTCAATAGGATAAACATCCGTTAAATTATAATTCAGCGAGAAGTTACATTTTTTCACTGAATTATAATTCATCTCATCGCCGACGAATTAAAATACCAACACTTGAGTCTCCCCACCCGCGTCCAAATAAAAATACAATATATCTAGCACTCAAGAATGCAATCCTTTATTATCCTCGCAGTAACATTCAAAAACTCTCTACTTATTAAATGAAGAACAACCATTATAGAGCACATAAACAATGGACCTATTGAGGTTTTTATCTGGATGGAAAGAATCTTCTTTTGAAACTTATAAACAAGCTTACACGCTCTGGGGAGGAAACACCGTTAGCAATCCAGAAATACTCAATTTTCTACATCAGCGCTTTGACCTCCATGAACGATTTTATATTAAAAGAAATAAAAAAGAAGAGCTAATTGGTGGCGTTTGCGTGTGGAATAATACTTATATTGCAGGTGACCCCGCGATAGTTCATTCTAAAAATATCGATCGTTACCCGCTGAGTTTCGATGAAATCATACTGCCGATTAAACCTGACACCAGAGTGATATTGCCCTTTCATAGCAAATTTTTGTCGCAGATTAACAGTCAGTCAGTGCGTAACTGTAGTCACCTACTTGATGCTCGCCGTAAAATTTGCATTGTTCGTTCTGTCAGTGCCAAGACCCGGAGTTCGCGCAACAGAGACCTTAAAAAGTTTATCAACGCCGGTGGCAGCATCCACGACACCAGTGAATACAGCATTGAAAGTCTCTTCTCACACTATCAGCAGCTGTTCTATCAACGACGAGGCGTACGCGTTAACACGGATTGTTTACAAGAGTTAATGGGTGAAATTGATGGGCTGAAGTTTGGCAAGATTCTGGCGATGTGTGATGAACCCTGCGCTATACAGCTAATGCTACGTACCCAGGACAATCAAAGGGTTTATTTGGATGGGATCAACACAGGAATGATTATGCAGTATCCGCACCTCTCGATAGGTACACTTGCGGCATGGGTTAATATTTGTGCCGGTATTGCCTACGGTAAATCAGTAAACAAAAATGTCAGAATCTCATTTGGCAGACCCACCGCAGAGTATAAAGACTACTGGTGCAAACAAGAAAATTTATATCGCTGCTTCAGCTTTTAAAATTTTTATAGCCGGTGAATAACAACTTCACTACCCAATCAATGAGATCCCTCATTAGATTGCAGAAATAACACACCAGAGGATAAGTAAAAAAAATCAAAGCGAAGAATAAATCAGCCCTACTTCAGTAATAATATTGAACGAACCGCAATCCACGCCGTGCATGTATATAAAAATAAAATACGAATCTAACAATCATTGCGGTATCGATTATAAAAAATGATTAATTAGCGTCAATCTCGGATTTAACTCTATCAAACTTCCCCGCTTTCATATTATTCCCCGTCATAAAAACCAGCATAAGTTTGGCGGAGTTAAAACCGATATGGAATCTAGATTAAAGATAAATAAAAATATTAAGGTTCTAAACTTTTTTAAGCTCTAAGGAGCAGCGTCTCAATATTCCTTAAATCATCCACGTCTTCTAGCATTAGCGTATCACGCCATAAGGTTTCAGCCTGCGCTACGCTCACTGTCCGCGTTGCCAGCGACATAAATTTGTCGCGCAACTGCTTATCGCTGACCGGATTAGCCGGAGCACCGAGGGCGATATCCACTTTGTGGGTCGACCGCGTGCCGCTTTTAGTTATTAACGTAACCTCTGGCTCTCCGTCTGCGCTGAAGGTCGGGTCAACCAGCAAACTCACCCTAGAAATTGCTGCCAGCAACCTTGGGTCGCTGCGTTGCTCGTCCCCGTAGGCATCCAGACCCGCATGTCCATAAACCAGCCGTGCAGCCACTGCATACTTGATGCTCATCTGTGCCGCAGCCAACGTGCTTATCTTTTCATCACCGCACATCTCCTGCAAGAAAGGTGACAGCGTCACCTGAATCTGTTCCACGTCTTCGGCTACAGTGTGCATTTTCTCTAATAAAATACCCGTAGCATCAATCGCCGCATGCGTGCCGCGACAGGAAGCATAGGGTTTTATTGAGCAGCGCATCAGCTTCCATACCTGTCCCAACTCGGTAACCAGCGCCTGTTGATTGGCACTCGCCGGAGCCAACGTTTTAAGAAAGCCGCCCCAGTGGTCTTCAAACAGTTCGGCAGGACCCGTTATGCCAGCCTGTGCGCTCAACGCCGCCAGTACACCACCTTCGGCTGCGCGGCCGGCGTGAAGTTTTTTACTTTGAGAGCCGTCGTGAATAAACGCCCACAGTCCTCCACTCAAACTGCCCGCGATGCCCAGAGCAGAGGAAATTTGTGCGCTGTTCAGGCCTAATAACTTTGCCACTGCCGCTGCCGCCCCGAATACGCCGCAGGTTGAAGTTGAGTGCCAGCCTGTGCCGTTGTGAGCTGAATAACCGCCGCAGGCTTCCAGTACGCGGCGCGCCACGTCATAGCCCAGCACCACCGCGGTGATAAACTCTTTCCCATTGACCGGCTTTTTGCACAGCGGCAATACTGCCATCATGGCCGGGATCACCACTGCACCGGAGTGGTCACAGCCGCCGGTGTCATCGAGTTCTAGCGCGTGGCTGGCAATACCGTTTAGTAACGCAGCATTTCGGGCCGAGGTTTTCTCTGCCCGTCCCCACAGCGTGGCAAGCGGTAAACACCCTTCGCTTAAAATAAACTGCGTGACGTCCCGCGCAACTTCACTCGTAGCGCCGACCAGTCCCGCCCCCAGTGTATCAATGATGTGTCGCTTAGCGCGCGCGACCAGTTCGGCGGGTAAATCATCAAAACAGGTGTCGTTAACAAACGCCACCAGCGTTGACTGTACGTCAAGTATTTCACTCATGGCTGAACTCCATTTTCGGTGTGCTGCTGCCAGACTTGTGCCGGATGCGAGGCGTCATTCTGTGGCTGTGTCTGCCGCCACCAGTCGGCTATTTCACCCGCTGTCGCTACCCACACGTCGGGATGTGAAGTGATATAGTCGAACAGCTCGGCCAGCAGGCCAATGCGCCCCGCCGTGCCGATGACTTCAGGGTGCAAGCGCAGCACATAGCACAGGCCAAAGCGATAAAAACCGTCGAAATCCATCTTCATATTGCCCAGCGTGTGGCTGTAGGAGGCAATTCGTGACTGCGCCGGAGGCACTGCCGGACTGAGGTTGAATGCAAAATAGGGCTCGTCTTCCAGCTCATAATGCATCGGCAGCTCAACCAGTTTTGAAGGTAAACCGTCGCGCATCGGCTGAAAATAAGGCACATCGTCCCCGCGCCACGAAGAACTCCAGTCGATCCCCTCTTCGCTAAGCGCATCGGCAAAACCGGGCGCCCAATTGCCGGAAGGAACGCGGAAGCCACGCGGCTTTTCACCGGTCTGCGCCTTAAGAGCAGCCTGTCCGCGTTTGAGGCTCGAGATTTGCTGCTCCAACGACAAATTATCGAATTGGGCAAACTCATAGCCACAGGTTGCCAGTTCATGACCAGCGCGCGCGATGTGCATAATTTTGTCCGAGTGTTCATCGGCCACCGCACCCGGCACGCACCAACTGCTGCGCAGATTTTTTTCAGCCAGCAGCGCCAATAGCCGGTCAATGCCCCGCAGGGTGCCGTAGCGCCAAACTGACAGCGTTTTCTCGCGCCCCGCCACGGCAGGCACTTGGCTTAGAATGCCCTGTATGTCATTAAAATCGACAGTAATGACCACCGCGCAGCGCTTGCCCTGCGGCCATTTATCCTGCGTAGTTGCGTGATTATTTGACATCGAAGTGCTCCTGTAGCCACCAGTGGGCAACCTCTTGGCAGCGTGCGAACCACACGTCATCGCGGCTGCGCAGGTGGGCAAAGAATAGGTCGAGCAGCATGATACGGCCCGGTTTACCCGTAATTTTTGGGTGAAATAAAGTGGTCAGACTCAGCCCCTCGTTCATTGCCCCGTCAAACTCACGGCACCAGTTATCCAGTGTCAGTTCATAGCTGGCGGTGCGGTCCAGACCCGAGGGAAAGTTGGGTTCACGGGTATAGGCGATGGAGGCATAATCGTCCATTTCCCAACGGCCAGGAATTTCCACCAGCGGTTTTTCATAGCCAGGAACCTGAATCAGATACGGCCTGTCGTCACCGCGCATGCTGCTTGAGTAGGTCACACCGGCCTCAATCAACATCGCCGGTGTATCCTGATGCCAGTCCCCGGAGGGCGTGCGAAATCCCTGGGCGCGAATGCCGAGAAATTTCCAGAAAATATCGCGGGATTTCTCCATGACCCAACGCTGTTTTTCTGCGTCAATCGCATAAAAGGACTCATGACGATATCCGTGGTACGCGACTTCATGACCACGCTCGACGATAGCCTGACACTGCTTGGGCCAATTCTCTACCACCCAGGCCGGCACAAAAAATGTCGCCGGTAACTGATAGTCATCCAGCAGGTCCAGCAGTCGCGCTAGCGCCCGATAAGGCCCATAGCCGCCGAAGGTAAAATATTCAGGCTTGTGCCAAATAGAGCCGTTAAGCATGGCATCACCGGTGGGACCATCGAGGTCAAACGCCAGCGCCATACAGCCCCGTTTACCCTGCGGCCAAAGGCTGGCCGCGTTGGAAATCGTCATGAGTTATCCCGCTTTGATTAAATGCCGTTACTTGCCTTTGTTGATGGTCACTTCCTGAATGGCGCCGTCTTGCAGGCCCCATTTAGTCAGTATTTTCAGATAAGTACCGTCGGCTATCATGGCGGTTAACGCCCCTTTCACGCCGTCTATCAGCGCCGTATCGTCTTTGCTAATGCCAATCCCGGTCACCTGATAGGCGAAGGCTTTGCCAAGCGGTTTGTAGGTGTCTTTTTCAAGATTCATGATGTACGGCAGCGTTTCACTGCCCTGCACCACACCTTCGATACGGCCCTGACGCAGCTGAGTACGCGCATCGGCGGTGCCTTCCGCCCCCACGACGACGATGGCCGGTTTACCCGCTGGCACGCAGTTTGCCGTGCTCCACGCCGCAATTTCTGCCGGGAAGGTCGTGCGACGGCTGGTGCCGACTTTTTTACCGCACAGATCAAGCATGGTGTTGATGTCTTTGTGCGCCACGGTGGTGTAGAACTGCGGTCCACTGTTGTAATAGTCAACAAAGGTCGCAATATCCTGACGCGGTTTAGTGTCAGTCATCCCGGAGAGGATCATGTCCACGCGTTTGGTGGCGACGGCGTTCACCATCTGCTCAAAGCCGATTTCCTGCCAGGTGATTTTGCGGTCTAAACGCTTACCGATTTCCATACCCAAGTCATAGTCCATGCCGGTGAGTTTGTCGGTCGCTGGGTCTTTAAACTCCAACGGCGGATAGTTCGGCATCATCGCCACTTTAATCTCATCTTTCTGTTTTAAGGCTTCAGCGGCCGATGCGGACTGACTCAACACGACGCCGTTGAGCAATACACCCGCCGCGAGCAGCGATAACAGTGTTTTTTTCATTGATAGATTTCCCCTGTGTATATTTTTTAAATGAGAACGGCAGAAATAAAATTCTGAGTTCTTGGATTTTGTGGATTCAGCAAGACATCTTCAGGATTACCACTTTCTATAATTCCGCCTTCATCCATAAAGACCACGCGATTCGCCACCTCTCGTGCAAAACCAAGTTCATGGGTGACTACAATCATTGTCATACCTTCTGCCGCCAGGCCGCGCATCACCGCCAACACTTCACCCACCATCTCCGGGTCCAGCGCCGAGGTCGGCTCGTCAAACAGCATCAGTTTTGGCTTCATTGCCAGCGCCCGAGCAATGGCTACACGCTGCTGCTGGCCGCCCGAAAGCTCCATCGGATAGGCATCACGCTTGTGCGCCAGCCCCACTCTTTCAAGCAGTGCCATCGCCTCCTGCGTCGCCTCTTTCACCGGACGCAGCAATACTTGGCAAGGTCCTTCGATAATGTTTTCCAGTGCCGTTTTGTCGGGAAACAGGTTAAAGCGCTGGAACACCATGCCGGTTTTCAAACGCTGGCGGGCAATCTGCTTATCGTTGAGCGGATAAAGTTTTTTACCCTCCATGCGATATCCCACCAGCTCGTCATCGACCCAAATACCGCCGCTGTCGATGCGCTCCAACTGGTTAATGCAGCGCAGAAAGGTGCTCTTTCCCGAGCCGCTTGGCCCGATAACACACATCACTTCGCCGTGCTGCACCTCAAGATTGATATTTTTAAGCGCCTGAAAATCCCCAAAGTACTTATTGACGTTGGCGGCTTTAATAATGCTTTTCATTGCAGGCTTCTCCTCAGCTGTTGCGGCGGCGAGTGCCACGCCCAAAGTAACGTTCAAGACGGTTCTGGCCGAATGACAGCAACGTCACCACCACCAGGTACCAGATACCGGCCACAAACAGCAGTTCCATGACGCGGGCATTGGCGAAGTAAATGGTTTGTGCGTTGTAGAGCAGCTCGGAGTACTGGATCATGCTCGCCAGACTGGTGGTTTTAACCATGCTGATGAATTCATTACCAATAGGGGGAATAATCACCCGCATCGCCTGCGGCAGAATGATGCGCCGCAGGGCGTGTATGCGTGTCATACCAATAGACTTCGCCGCCTCATACTGGCCTAAATCGACTGAAATCAGTCCCGCGCGCACCACTTCAGAGGTGTAGGCCCCTTGATTGATGCTCAGCCCAAGCAGTGCGGCGGTAAATGGCGTCATAATGTCTACGGTCTGAAAGCTGAACAGTCCAGGGATGGCAATAGTCGGAAAAATCAGCGCCAGATTGAACCACAGCAGCAGTTGCAGAATCAGCGGCGTACCGCGAAAAATCCAGGTATAACCCACGGCCACGCTGCTCAGCACCGGGTTGCTCGACATGCGCATTACCGCGATAATCACGCCGAAGATCACCCCTAACGCCATCGCCAGAATCGACATTACGATGGTGTTACCCAAACCGGTCAGAATGGCCTTGGCGGTAAAGAACTGCCCGACAAAGCGCCACTCGATTTTGCCGTGGGCGAAGGCGTTAATCAGCAGCGCCAATAGCACCAGAATCACCACCGAGGCTACAATTCGGCCGTAGTAGCGCTGCGGAACGTATTGGAACTCACTCAGGTCGATGTCGGAACTTTTCGACTCTGCACCCTGCGGGCGTAAATTCGGCATTAGATGCTCCCAAGAAATTAAAGCGAGAGTCCGCGATACGAAGAGGCCCAGTCAGACTGCTGCTGGAGAACGATTTTCAGGCGCGCGATTTGTTCGGCTACGCGCAGCGGTGAGGTTCCGCCCCACCCACTGCGGGCATGAATTGCCGCCTCAAGGGTCAAGCAGTCGCGCACTTCTGGAAGCAGTCGGCTATCCACTTCCCGCAGTTGAGCGTCGCTCACCTGATGCAGTTCAAGGTTGTACTGCTCACACACCTGCACCAGTTTGCCGGTGATTTCGTGTGCTTCTTTAAACGGCACGCCGCGTCGCGAAAGCCAGTCGGCCACCTCAGTTGCCAGCGTGAAACCCTGTGGGGCGTGTTCGCGCAGGCGCTCTACGTTAACGACGAGGGTATCAATCATTCCGGCCATGGCAGGCAGCACCAGCAACAGTTGGTCAACGGTGTCGATTGCATTGCGTTTGTCTTCGATCAGGTCGCGATTGTAAGACAAAGGCAGCCCTTTCATGGTGGTCAGCATGGCGGTAACGTTGCCAATCAGACGGCCACTTTTGCCACGGGTGAGTTCGGCAATATCGGGGTTTTTCTTTTGCGGCATGATGGAGCTGCCAGTGGCGTATCCGTCATTCAATTCAACCCAACGGAATTGGCGCGAGGCCCATAGGCATACTTCTTCACAAATGCGCGAGAGATTAACGCTCAACATGCCGCCGGCAAACAAGAATTCGGCCACGTGATCGCGACTGGCAACGGCGTCAATCGAGTTTTCGCAGGCACCGTCATAGCCTAAGTCTGCCGCCGAAAGCTCAGGATGCATCGCAATGGCAGAACCCGCCATTGCCGCTGCACCAAGCGGTGAAAGCGCACAACGTTTATCCCAGTCCTGAAAACGTTGAACATCACGTACAAATGACTGGGCGTGAGCCATCAGCTGATGCCCGAAAACGATCGGTTGTGCCTGCTGAAGATGCGTAAAGCCGGGTGCCAAGGTGTTGATATGAAGCTCCGCCTGCTTCACCAACGCCTGCTGCAACTCAAGCAGTGCGGCGACAATTTTACGGCCGTTGTCGCGTAGATAAAGACGCAGATCATTGGCCGTTTGGTCATTACGTGAACGCCCGGCACGCAGTTTACCGCCCAACTCCCCCAGACGTTCAGTCAGCATACGTTCAATGAAAGTATGGACGTCTTCATCGTTTTCAATCGGTTGAACGTCACCGGCGCGATAATCCGCCGCTAACTGAGCAATGGCCGCCACCATCAGAGCGGTCTCTTGTGGGTCAAGCAGGCCCGCGCGCTGTAGTTCATAGGCGTGAGCACGACAGCCTTCAAGGTCATATTCGGCAAGCGCAAAATAGTAGTCAGGGCTGCGGGAAAGCGCACTCAGGGCCGGTGCGGGTCCCTGTTTAAAACGTGCACCCCAAAGACGATCTACGGGTTGGGACATCGATGACTCCTTTTTGTCTGGCTAGGGTGTTGGCATAAGTGTTGCAATGAAATACATGAGAAAGCAGTCAGGCGGCGGTATTTTCCAGCACCCGCCATGAGATTCACTGATAATGACAGGTCGGAAAATCTTTACCTCATTATTAAGTTCAACGGCCTTCCTGCTCTCGTAAATTATTAATTGAGACGTCTTGATTGATTTGATGTTGGCTTTATTTGCGGTGGGGGTAAATATTTTATATGGAAAGTCCACTTTCCAAATCAGGAAACACATCGCCCACTAAAATCGATGTAAACCAGCACGGTATTGGGGTTGCAGATTTAAAACTTTTACGTGTATTTAAAACCGTGGTGGAGGCCGGGGGATTTACGGCTGCCTGTAATGAATTAAATATTGGCTTGGCGGCGATCAGTAAACAAATTTCAGACCTCGAAGTTCGTTTTGGAATGAAACTGTGCACCCGAGGGCGAGAAGGTTTCTTTCTTACCGAGCATGGGAAAATTACCTATCAGGCCTGTCTGGATCTGTTTTCTTCCATCAGTCAATTTCGTGACAAGCTCAATAACGCCCGCCACGACATGTTCGGCGAGCTGAACATCGGCATTATCGACAATACCATAACCGATACAAAATCACCTATTATTCATGCCCTTAGCGAGATTCACCGTAAAGCACCCAAGGTCAGTGTCAGGCTGCACGCTACGCAGTTAGACGAAATTGAGCGCGGCGTTCTTGATGGCCGTTTTACCTGTGGCCTAGTGCCGGTATATCACGAAAAACCCGAGTTCGATTATTACTTTCTGTATGAGGAAATATCCCATCTTTACTGTGGTGATAAACACCCGCTGTATTCCATTGCATCGGGAAAAATAACTCAGCAGCAGATAAAATCAGCAGAAACTGTCAATCACTTCTACGCCAACCACAGCGAAAAAAATACTTACCTTGAATTTTCATCTTCAAATGCCATTGCGGTTCAGGTTGAGGCCGTCAGCATGCTTATTTTAAGCGGAAACTATATTGGCTTCTTACCAAAACATTATGCACTGCACCTTTTTGGGGGGGCAAAATTAAAACCATTAATGCCCGATGAAATAAACATTGCCACCCCATTCAGCCTGGTGGTAAAAAAAGGAAATGCGCTAAGCACGGTATTAACGCTGTTTCTTAATGCTTTACAAAATGAGGCGAAGAGTCAAACGCTGTCTGCGGCGGGCTAAATAATCATGGGTCAACGCTGCCCTGCGCAGCACCAAAAAGGTGCAAATCCTGACGGAGTCTGGTGCAGCTCTCAAAATGCCAGTCGGCCGCATTAACATTCTTCTCTAAATTCATTTATGAATGTATAACATCAATGACTTCCACTGCTTACAATCTAAACGCTTCGCGAGGGAAATATGACTCTGTCCACTGGTTCTGTGTTGTTAGGTAAAAACAAAAACGCGACGAAATCCAACATCGCTTTGGCATGCTGTCTGATCATATTCAGCGCGGCGGCGACGGCGGCTCAACCGGAGGCAGGAACTTTCAAGATGGGCATCGAGCCTTGGCTGGGTTACGGCCAGTGGCACGTCGCCAGTCAGGAAGGGATTTTTAAAAAACAGGGACTGGAACACGTTGATATTATTAATTTTGCCGAGGATAAAGACATCAATGCTGCACTAGCAAGCGGTAAAATAGACGGTGCAAACATCGCCACGCACACCGCTATGGCGATGGTTTCGGCCGGTTTACCGATAAAAGTCGTGCTGCTTCTCGACCAAAGTGAAACCGCCGACGCCCTGTTGGTGGGTAAAGATATCACCGCATTGCAGCAGTTGAAGGGCAAACAGGTAGCCTATGAAGAAGGCACCACCAGTGACATTTTGCTGCACAGCGCCATCGCCTCAGCCGGCATGAAGTGGAGTGACATTATTCCCGTGCCGATGCCAGCTGACTCTGCAGGCAGTGCGCTTATCGCCAAGCGCGTACCCGCCGCCGTTACCTATGAGCCCTATATCAGCGCAGCCAAAAAGCAGGACCCTTCCCTGACAATGCTCTACAGCGGCTCGTCCGATCCGGGCCTGATCGGCGATGTTTTAGTGGTGCGCGACTCGGTGATTAAAGACAAACCCGGCCAGGTTGCCGCACTGATTAAAAGTTGGGACGCCGCACTCACGCACTATCAGGCCAACACACAGGCAGACCGCGCTGTCATCGCCAAAGCTGTTGGCGCGTCGCCTGCCGACCTCGAAACCGCCTTTGACGGCGTTAAATATTATTCACTGGCCGAAAACAAAAAAGTGTTAAGCCACAGCTTCGCCGACCAGACCTTTGTTCACGTGCTCAAAGCCGCCACCGCAGCGGGTTTAATCCCTAAACCGGTCACCACCGCTCAAGTGATCGACGCCTCCTTCGTCAACGGGCTTTAAAAGTGTTAAGCAAAAAACGTAAACCCCTTAATTTACTGGTGATAGGACGCCTGCCGTCGCGCAGGCTTTTCGTGGGCATCGCCACCCTGCTGTTTGCCTTGCTGCTGCTCGCTTGGTGGCTTACCACCCGCAGCGGCGCGGTTCCGGCCATATTCTTGCCCAGGCTTAGTGACGTGTGGCTAAAAATGGTCAGCCTGGCGCAGGACGGCACGCTGTGGGATGACCTCAAAAGCAGTCTTTACCGAATCAGCGTGGCGTTTATTATTTCATCGCTGATGTCGATAATCATCGGCGTGCTGGCCGGATGTTATGGTTTTTTCAAAGCGATAACCGAACCGTTGGTCGATTTTATTCGCTATATGCCGGTGGTGGCCTTTGTGCCGTTAACCATTCTTTGGACCGGTACCGATGACGTGCAAAAGTTTCTAATCATCTGGATTGGCACCTTCTTTCAGCAGGTTTTAATGGTGATTGACGCAGTAAAACGCGTGCCAATTGACTTCATTGGGCTAGGCCGCACGCTGGGGATGCCCGACCGAAAAATCTTGTTCAAAATTGTGCTGCCCAGCGCTCTGCCTGGCATTTGGGACGCACTGCGTATCAGCCTCGGCTGGGCGTGGACCTGGCTGGTGCTGGCCGAGCTGGTCGCGTCAACCTCAGGTCTGGGCTATCGCATCGTGGTTTCACAGCGCTTCTTCCAGACCGATACCATCATCGGCTACATCCTTTTGCTGGGTATTCTCGGGTTAATCAGCGACCAGATTATGCGCGGCGCCGAGCGCATTTTATTCCGTTACAACAAGAGGCGCAGCTGATGGCAACGTTAAGCATTCGTAATTTGCATAAAAGCTTTCAGCAGGGGAAGCAGACGCGTGAAGTACTGCACAATATCTCGCTCGAGATTGCCGATAACGAGTTTGTATCAATAGTTGGCACCTCAGGCTGTGGCAAAAGTACCCTGCTGTCGATTGCCGCCGGGCTTGAAGATTACGACAGCGGCGTGGTGGCGGTTGACGGCAATACCATCACCGGCGCGGGCATCGATCGCGGCGTGGTGTTTCAATCTTACACCCTGCTTCCCTGGTTAACCGTGCGGCAAAATATTGAGTTTGCCCTTAAGGCAGCCCACTACAGCCGAGCAGAGTGTCGTAAAATTGCCGATGAGCACATCGAGCTGGTGCAGTTGACGCCGTTTGCCGACGCCTGGCCAAGTGAACTTTCCGGGGGCATGAAGCAGCGGGTGGCCATTGCACGGGCGCTTTCTTATCGGCCCAAAATTTTACTGATGGACGAGCCTTTCGGCGCGCTCGACGCCATGACGCGCCATCAGATGCAGGAGTTGCTCACCCGTATTTGGGAGCAGCACCGGCTAACCGTGATGTTTGTCACCCACGATATTGAAGAGGCGGTGTATCTCTCTGACCGAATAGTGGTCATGGGTCCAGGCACCATTCAAACCACCTTTGACGTGCCGCTGCCTAGACCACGCCATGAAGATATGATGGTCAGCAACGCGTTTCTCCTCCTGCAACGCCAGGTTTTACACAGTATTCGCGGTGGGCAACCTCGCCCCGCCGCCTCACCTTTACGCGGAGTTTGAATATGTCGGCAACCGTAGAACACAACGTCTCTTTTCATGATCTTAGCAACAGCGATACCTTGCCCGAAGCCCTGTTTAAACGCACTGAATCTGACCTGTCATTTTTTATCGAACGCGTTGCGCCGATTATTGAAGCCGTTCGCACTCAAGGTGACGCCGCACTGTTGAATTTTGCCAGAGATTTTGACGGCGTAACCGATGAGCAAATGAGCATTCTGGCCGAAGACACCGAATTCGCCACCGCCTTTGAACGCCTTGACCCGCAGGTGATTGACTCAATCCGCTTCGCCGCTGAAAACATTCGCGCGTTTCACGAGGCGCAAAAGCCTGAAGAAATGTGGATGAAAGAGATCCGCCCCGGCGCGTTTGCCGGCGACAGACACGTGCCAATCGACTCAGTGGCCTGCTATGTGCCACGCGGTAAAGGCTCATTTCCCAGCGTATTCCTAATGACCACGATCCCGGCCTTGGTGGCTGGCGTTCCACGCTGCGTAGTCATAACCCCTCCGGGTCCCGACGGAAAAGTCGACGACGCCACGTTGGTGGCCGCACGGCTGGTTGGCATCACTGAAATTTACAAATGCGGCGGCGCTCAGGGAGTCGCGGCGGTGGCCTATGGCACCGAAACCGTTCCTAAATGCCTTAAAATCGTCGGACCCGGCAGCCCGTGGGTTGTGGCGGCGAAACGTCAGCTTTCTGGTCTGATTGACCCGGGCGTGCCCGCAGGTCCCAGCGAAAGCCTGATTTTGGCGGACGACAGCACAAACGGCGCGCTGGCGGCACTCGACCTGATTATTGAATCTGAACACGGCCCAGACTCATCGGCTTATCTGGTGACCAGCAGCCGTCGCGTAGCGGAAGAAGCCATAAAAGCCTTACCGGATTATTGGGCGTCTATCGATGAAAAACGCGCCGGTTTCTCACGATCGGTGCTGTGCGGCACTCACGGCGGCGTGGTGCTCACCAAAGATTTCGCCACCGCCGTAGACTTTGTAAACCGTTACGCCCCTGAGCACCTCGAAATTTTGGCTGAGGAACCGATGGCGGTGATGGGGAAAATTCGCAATGCCGGAGAAATCCTGCTCGGCCACTATACCCCGATCACGCTGGGTAACTTTGTGCTCGGCCCCAATGCGGTACTGCCCACTAACGGCGCGGCGCGGGTTGCCGGTCCACTTTCGGTATTTGACTACATGAAGCGAATTTCGGTGGGTTACGTGACCCGAGAGGGTTATGACCTGCTGGCTGAAAAAGCCCACGCTTTTGCGCTGTATGAAGGTTTCCCAGGCCACGCGTTAGCAGTTTCTGACCTACGCCACCGGCTGTTGGATAAAAAATCAGGAAAAAACTCAGCAAATTAAGGTGAAAGTGATGGACAAAACAACAGGCAAGCAACCTTTAGCTGCTCAGGCTCGGGCGCTAAGCAAGGCCGGTGACTGGGAACAGGCAACCCTCGCGCTGCGCCAGCTGATAAGTGAAGTGACCGACGTAGCGACGCTTTCATTGACCATCAACCGCGACCAGTACAGCCTTAATTCCCTCAACGGCACAGTCGAACTCGACGACGGTCGCGCACTTTTCTTCAAATATCACAATGAAGAAGGCGAAGATAAAACCATCGAAGAGTATTACAACGCCGAACTGCTGCGCGACAGCGGTTTTCGGGTCGACGTTCCGCTGTATGCCTGCGGCGAGCCTGGGCGACAAATCCTGCTCTACCAACAGCGATTTGACCGCCGGATGGCCGACGTTTGCCGTGAAATTGAGTTCAATCATGACTGGGTGGCGATGTTGCCTGTGGTGGAGGCTCAGCGCCGCGCCGACCAAGAGATTTGGACCGCAACGCTGCCCACCCTGCACGAGTCCACACTGAATCAGGTCAGCGCCGAACCTATTCATCAGCTGTTTTACCACCGCCTGATAAGCGAAGGCCTGACGCCCGGGTTCGGTGGCCGCGTGGCGAGCTTTTATGTTGATAAAGCATTTCAGTTAGGGGAAGAACGGCTGTCGTGGCAAAGCCTGAGTAATCTGCGCTGGGTGATAAACGGTGTGCCATACGCCCACAGCCTGCGGCAGCTTTTTGCCGATGCGGCGGCGCGACTGTCTCCGATTGCACTGTCACATCACGGTACCCTCACCGCCCACGGAGACGCGCATAACGCCAATGTCTGGTATGAAACCAGCGGCGAACGGCCTCAGTTGGTCAGTTTTGATCCCGCGTTTGCCGGTCGGCACATTCCCGCGCTGCTGGCAGAAATCAAGGCCACCTTTCACAACATTTTTGCCCATCCGCTGTGGCTTTATGAACCCGCTCGCAGCGCCGAACTGTACCAGGTGAACGTGCTGCGCCGCGGTGACACGCTGTATGTTGATCATAACTGGCAGCTCACCCCGCTGCGGGCGGCTTTTTTGGACGCCAAGGGCAAGCTTTACTGGCAACCGCTTCTCGACTCACTGCAGCGTCACGGACTGTTGCCCGCCAACTGGCAGCGCCTGTTTCGATTGGCGATGTTTTGCTGCCCGACGTTGGTGCTGAATTTACGCGTCGACGGCGGCAGCGGCCATACGCCGGACAGCTCGGCGCTCGGTTTTGCCATGGCGATGATGCTCGGCAGCGAGCCGCTGGACAACGCCAGTGACAACTTTACCGACTGGCTCAACGGCCTGACGCCCACCGCCCCTGTGCCGCATGAAGAGGCGTAATCATGACAACGTCTTCGCTTTTGCCCTCTTTTTCACTTGCAGGAAAGTGTGCGCTGGTTACCGGCGGCTCACGCGGAATAGGTCAGGCACTGGCGACCGGTTTGGCCCAGGCCGGTGCCAGCGTGGTGATTTGTGGACGCGAGCTTTCAACCCTTGAGGCGGTGGCTAACACTATTATTGCCCAAGGCGGCGAATGTCGGCCAATGCTGTTGGATATGACCAGACCAGACTCATTTTCAGCCGCGTTTGAGGCGATTAATCTCGACGTGGACATTTTGATTAACAATGCCGGTACTGAACAGCTTTGCCCTTCCTTCGACGTGGACGAAGCCCTATGGGACCGCATTATGGATACCAACCTTAAAGGCGCATTCTTCTGCGCTCAGACAGCGGCAAAACGTATGGCCGCACGCGGCGGAGGCAGCATTCTTAATCTCTGCTCACTGACCAGTGAGGTCGGCGTGCCGGGCGCCGCGGCTTACGGAGCATCGAAATCGGCAATGGTCGGGTTAACGCATACGCTTGCCACCGAATGGGCCAGCCAGGGAATTAGAGTTAACGGTATGGGTCCCGGATATTTTCAGACTGAGCTAACGGCCGAGTTTTATCACGATGCCCAATGGTGCGCGAGCATGCGGGCTAAAATACCCCTTGGCCGCTTCGGCAGGCTAGAAGACTTGGTGGGTGCGGCGGTATTTTTGAGCAGCCCTGCCGCGGCCTATATTACCGGGCAGGTGCTGTATATCGACGGGGGATTCCTGGCGTCTATTTGAAGGCACATCGCACTCAGACGGCTCAGGACAAATTCAGCGTATCTGCCATAGACTCTACGCGGGCAAACGCCGCATAAAGTGACTCAGCGGTCACTGGATGCGGCATGTTATGCATGTCAGGCGCATGCAACGAAGCCTGCACTATCGCCTCAAGTTCCTCAGCCGTAAGACTGGCGATTTCGCTTAAGCGAAGCGGAACCGCACAGGCATGAGACAACAACACCGCTTCGCGCAATTCTTCGTCGCTGCGATTTTCCAGCGCCAGCAGGCACAGATTACCCAGCCCAACCAATAATCCGTGACCAAACTCGCGCGTTTTATCGCATACGGTAAAGCCTTCATAGATGGCGTGCGCCGCGGCAGCGTGAGCACCGCTGCTCATCAGTGAGGTTAATCCGGCAAACATGAAAATAGCATCAAGCACCTGGTCCAGCTCGGCGCTGGCTTGACCTGCTCGCACCGTGTCGCAGGCCGCGCCGCCGTAGGTGGCGATCAGGTCATAGCAGATGCGGCTGTTGGCGCTGGAAGAACGGGCAACGCCGGTTAACTCGCTCTGATGGCTGCTGATCGCGCGAAACTCGTACCACTTGGCCAGCGTGTCGCCCAAACCCGCCGCCAACCAGCGCAGCGGTGCCTTGGCCAGCAGATCACTGTCGATGATTACGCTAGCAGGTGCCTGCGGCAGTGGGTAAAGGTCACGAAAGTGACCATCGTCAAAGTAGCGAACCGTTAACGGCGTTACTGCGGCGCAGGTTGCGGCAATGGTCGGCACGGTGACTACCGGCACACGGGTTATCACACCCACCGCTTTGCCGGTGTCGAGCGATTTACCGCCACCGACGCTGATAATAATGTCGGCTGACAGCGCTTCAACCTGCTTGGCCAAACGCAGAATATTTCCCTCACTGGTTTCACCGCCAAACCACTCGCTGCCGACTACCGTTACCGCCGCGCCTTCGAGGTAGTGATTGATTTTATCCCCCACGGCGGCCAATGCCTGATGCCCCCCGATAACCATCGCGCGCTGCCCCAGCAGGCTACAAATTTCGCCAATCTGCGACAAAACGCCCGGGCCGCGCAGAACTTGTGCGGGGAAAATAATATTCTGTGCTTGCATGTACTGCCTCTCTCTTTCTTTCACGTTTTAGGATGTTAGCAGGCTATCCAATGATAGCCGGTTCAATAGACAAGCAATACTTGCGCCAATCCTTTGAAGTCTGTTAGCCATCGCTTCTAAAATCAACCACATAAATATTATCCTATCGTATCAAAACATACAGACACTCGTCCTCTTGACCGCCTTAAATTTTATGCAGGGTATTGATAAGCCTCTAATAAATGAAATATTAGTTTTTTAAAACGCGAATAAAAACAAAGAACCGTACTTGTCAGATTAATCAAAAACAGGCTTTCTGTTTTAATACACATTCAATTTAAAATGTTTATAACGAAAATCTGAGTAAAAAACCTTATAAACAGCCGTATTTCAAGCCAATCGAAATAGATAAGAAATCGTTATTGGCACAATTTATAGAAAATCACCCAAGGGAATACATCATGTTCGCAAAAAAAACAGCACCCTTAATTAAAAGAAAAAAACTGATTATAGGCTTAGCCTTAGCGCTAACCTGTTCATATGTTCATGCCAGTGAATACAGAATAGCCGCAATGGCAGACCCACAGGCCTTCCGAACAGAAAGTGGTAGTGTCCATAATTGGGATGAGTCAAGGTGGGAAAGAGAAAATAAACTCACCGCAGAAAGCCTTAGAAATGCTAACAAACAAAAAACCATCAAGTTTGGTATTATCAATGGCGATATTACCGAGTATGGCAGAACCCTCTCGCTTGACTCATTCCACAAAATTTATGACCTCCCGTTTAAAACTTTCACTGGTTTGGGCAATCATGATTATGCGAATAACGTGGGTGAATGCCATAAAGATATATGTGATATCGACATGCTAACTTATATGCACAAGCATATTGAAAGCAAAAAAAATGAAAGCAACTTCAGTAACAATCTTACATGGCACTATCAGCATGGACATATAGTCACAAGTTATGGCAGCCTGGCGTATTCATGGGACGATGGCGACATTCACTATGTGCAATTACAAAATCATCCAAGTTATGATGTATATTTGAACAAGCATGTACACAACACCAAATTTGAATATAAAAAAACCAGCCTAATGGTTTGGTTAGCAGATGATTTAAACAAAGCCCGTAAGCGGGGCAAGCAAATCATTCTAAATATGCATAATGCTGACCAAAACTTCCTTAAAAACACAAACGAGACGGAAAAAGAATTTTTCAAAAAAATAATCAATGAAAACAAGGTCATCGTCATTTATTCCGATCACTATCACGGGCCGTGGATTATCAACAATAAAGATTGGTTTGGCGATGCCCCGGTTAGAGTGTCTGATTCCCTCTTCCATGGTGATTATTATCTTGTTGATATACCCAAGTCAGGATTGTCAACAGTATCCTAAAATGGCTTTGACGTTAAGCCAGTGATATAAGACAACATTAAAGTCATAAACAGAAACTCTAGGTCTACCACGAAAAACATTACGTTCCCTTCAGGCCAGCTTTGTAAAGCTATTGGCAAACCAGGCGCCGTGGGAGACATCTATTCATAAATAATTATTGATAACACTAAGCACTATATTTTACGAAATGCGAGTGGCAATACATACCTTGGCGCCAAAAGTAATTTAGAAAATTATCTGAATGGCAATAGTGGACACATCAATACTGACAACCCTTATCAGTAATGGAAATCAGTACGCCTATCTAACCATACAAATAATGCAGCAGATGAGTATTATCAGTTTATTCAACACGCAACCGGCAAAGCGTTAGACGGAAAAACTGATGGAGTTGTCTATACCAGTAGCAGTAATAGCTCTAACCATTACCCACAGTGGCGTTTCGAAACAACATCCCTCGGGAAAAAAATTATTATCAGCCGCGGTACCGGACGTGCTCTTAATATTCTATAAACTTAAAAAAGCGGGCCGTTTTGCTGCCGCATTCACTGCATATGCGCATCGTAGCGATGATGACTGGGAATATCTCTATGAGGATTCAAGATTTAAAGCTAATCCTTGCATCTAATGAGGCTGTGTTACTGAAAAACTGATTTAGGAAGGCAATCGCCTTCCTTTTTTTATGTCGATTTCAAACTCAGCAGATGCGGCCCTAGTTGGCTCAGGTTGCTACAGCCGAGCTGCGCCAGTGTACGGTCAATTTCAGCGATAATCAGGCTCAGTGCCTTATTAATACCCGCCTCGCCGTGGGCGGCAACGCTAAACAACAGCGGGCGCCCCAGCAGCACAGCGTTAGCCCCCAGCGCCAGTGCCTTAACGATGTCCGTGCCGCGCCGAAAACCGCTGTCGATCAATAGCGAAAAATCGGCTCCGCAGGCCTTACGAATGGCCGGTAACACCTCCATCGGGCTGACCGTGCCGTCCAGTTGACGACCACCGTGATTAGAAATTACGATGCCGTCTGCGCCAAGGCCCTGCGCCTTTTTGGCATCTTCGACGCTGAGAATACCCTTAATCCACAGCCTGCCTCCCCACTGTTCACGCAGCCAGGCGACAGTGCTCCAGTCAAGTGTGGTATCCATTTGCTCAGAAAAATAGCTTGCCCCGCCTGCGCCGCGCTGTTTGTCGGCAGGAACGTAGGGTTTGAGATTGCCAAAGCCCGGCATACCGGCTGGTTTCAAAGTGTGCCATACCCATCCCGGATGCAGCGCCACGTCAATCAGGCTGGCAATTGAGAGTTTCATTGGGCGGCGATAGTGGCGTTTGTCCCGCTCGCGATTGCCAAAATGCACCGCATCAACCGACACCACCAGATTCTCGCAGCCTGCCTGTTTGGCGCGCTGAAGTAGGCCCAGAGTCACCTGCCGGTCTTTTAACACGTAAAGCTGAAACCAGTGTCTATCAATATTTTGGGCGGCAATCTCTTCAATTGACGCGGTCGACACGGTGCTCTGTATATAGGGGATCCCCGCACGCTGCGCCCCTCGGGCCAGTATCAAATCCGCCTCATGGCGCAGCATGCCGTTATAGCCGGTTGGCGCTATCATCACCGGAGCTAAAGCCTGTTTACCCCCGAGTGGAAGATGCAGGCTGCGCTGGCTGGCGTTAATCAGCACCGGCGGAACAAAACGCCAGTTATCAAAAACCTGCTGATTGTGGCGAAGCGTTACCTCATCGTCAGCGCCGCCGTCCACGTAGCTAAAGGCAAAAGCGGGCAGTTTGGCCTTGGCCTGCTGACGAAAGTCATTCAGATTGAAGGCGTGGCGACGACTCACTCGGCCTCCTGCGCATTAGCCTGCATGGAAATCAGCTCAAGGCTGCGCAAGAAAAGCTGATTATCGTGCTCACTGCCCACCGAGACCCGAATCCAGCGCGCATAGCCGGGTTCGCGCCACGGTTTGACAATCACGCCATAGGTCAGTAATTGCTCTGCCAGCTCCACACTGGGCCGTTGACAGTCGAAGAACACAAAGTTGGCATGCGACGGCACCACTTCATACCCTTTCTCCCTCAATGTTGCGCTAATTATCGCCCGCTGCTGGCTGACAAACTCCATGCTGGCGGCGACGTGCGCTTTATCTTCCAGCGCAGCCAGTGCAGCTGCCTGAGCGGAACGGTTGATGTTGAACGGCGTACGGACTCTGTCGAGCAGATTCACCAGTTCAACGTCGCTGGCCAAGCCATAGCCAATGCGCAGGCCCGCCAATCCGTAGGCTTTCGACAGCGTGCGCAGCACAATCCACGGGCGCGTCTGCTGCGCCAATACCCGCAGGCTGTCGGGATAATCAAGGTCAGATTCGCAGTATTCATAATAGGCCTCATCGATAACCAATACGCAGTCCTGCGGCGCGGCGTCGATAATGCGCTGGAATCCTTCTCGATTCAGCATACAGCCCACCGGGTTGGAGGGATTACTGAAAATAACCAGCTTCACCGGCGTAGACAGTGCCTGCTCCCAGGCAGCAACGTCAAACTGCCTCTGCGCGTCCACGCCAACCATCGTGATTTCTGCCCCCATCATGCGCGGGAAAATTTCATGCAAGCCAAAGGAGGGGATCAGCGTCACCACTCGATCACCGGGGTTGAGAAACGCAGTACAGAGCATTTGCAGAATTTCTTCCGATCCGTTGCCCATCACTACCTGTTCAAGGCCGACGCCGGTCGCAGACGCAATTTTCTGGCGCACCGCGCGACTGGCAGAATCAGGGTAAATCGCACTGCCGGAGGCCTCGGCAATTAACGCGCGGGTCACCTGCGGACTGGCACCCAGCGGGTTTTCATTGCTGGCCAGTTTGGCAACGTGCTCAACGCCATATTTTTCGCGCACGGCGTCTGCTGACAGCCCTGAATTATAGACCCCAAGCACTCTCGCATCAGGACGCGCCAGGCGCTGTAAACGAACGGCCGTTGATTCAGATTTTATCTCCACCTCATTCCCCCCTTAATGCCTTAAATATAGAGAACGTCAAGAAAAAACGGACAGAAGATCTGCGCCCCCTGTCCGTCGGCTATGCTGAAAATGTCATCGTGACGTTGTCACACAATCACAGCATCGGCATATTCACGTCATGAGTTTTAGCACACTCAATCGCCAGCTCATAGCCTGCATCGGCATGACGCATCACGCCGGTGGCCGGGTCATTAAACAGCACACGCTCCAAACGTTTATCGGCGGCTTCTGTTCCGTCACAAACAATCACCATTCCCGCATGCTGCGAGAAGCCCATGCCCACGCCACCGCCGTGATGCAGGCTCACCCACGTTGCGCCACCGGCGGTGTTTAATAATGCATTGAGCAATGGCCAGTCCGATACAGCATCGGAGCCGTCTTTCATCGCCTCGGTTTCACGGTTAGGTGACGCCACCGAACCGGTATCAAGATGGTCACGACCAATCACCACCGGCGCTTTCAGCTCGCCGTTGCGTACCATTTCGTTAAACGCCAGACCGGCAATGTGGCGCTCGCCCAGTCCCAGCCAGCAAATGCGTGCCGGCAGGCCCTGGAAGGCAATGCGTTCCCGCGCCATGTCCAGCCAATTGATCAGGTTGGCGTTGTCTGGGAACAGCTCTTTCAGCTTGGCGTCGGTTTTGTAGATATCCTCAGGGTCGCCCGAAAGCGCTACCCAGCGGAATGGACCTTTGCCTTCACAGAATAGCGGACGAATATACGCAGGAACAAAGCCTGGGAAATCAAAAGCATTAGCCACGCCCTGGTCTTTCGCGACCTGACGGATATTGTTGCCGTAGTCCACAGTAGGAATGCCCATCGCGTGGAAGTCTAGCATCGCCTGAACGTGCACTGCCATGGACGCACGCGAAGCCTTAATCACTGACTGAGGGTCTGACTCGCGGGCGGCTAGCCACTGATCCAGAGTCCAGCCGTGCGGAAGATAGCCATTCAGCGGATCGTGGGCCGAGGTTTGGTCCGTGACGATATCAGGACGTAAGCCGCCCTGCTGAGCACGTTTTACCAGCTCAGGCATGATGTCAGCCGCATTGCCCAACAGGCCAACAGAAATGGCTTTTTTCTCGGCACAAGCCTTTTCAATCATCGTCAAGGCTTCGTCAATGCTGTGGGCTTTGTAGTCCAGATAGCGGGTGCGAATACGGAAATCAATGCGCGACTCCTGGCACTCAATCGCCAATACGCAAGCGCCTGCCAACACACCGGCCAAAGGCTGTGCACCGCCCATGCCACCCAGACCGGCGGTGAGGATCCACCGACCGCGCAGATTGCTGTCATAATGCTGACGGCCCGCTTCGGCGAAGGTTTCATAGGTTCCCTGCACAATGCCCTGCGCACCGATATAGATCCATGAACCGGCAGTCATTTGGCCGTACATCATCAACCCGGCTTTATCCAGCTCGTGAAAATGCTCCCAGTTGGCCCAGTGTGGTACCAGATTTGAGTTGGCAATCAGCACGCGCGGTGCATCCGTGTGGGTGCGGAATATGCCCACTGGCTTACCGGATTGCACTAGCAGCGTTTCGTCTTCTTTCAGGTCGCGCAGGCTTTGCAAGATGCCTTCAAACGCCGGCCAGTTGCGGGCTGCTTTACCGATCCCGCCGTACACCACCAAGTCTTCCGGACGCTCTGCAACGTCGGGGTCGAGGTTGTTTTGAATCATGCGGTAGGCCGCTTCAATCAGCCAGTTTTGACAGCTCAATTCGGTTCCGTGCGGGGCGCGAACAACGCGGGCAACGGCGGTTTTCTGTGGTGAATTCATTTTTCACTCCTCGATAATGTAAAATTTGTTTTTTTAAGTTAATTAAAGCTGGGTAATAAAGACTGTACCGCCGCTGGCCAGAATTCACGGCTGGCCCACAGGCGCATATTTTCGACGTCCGGTGCCATCAGGCGGTCGCGCTCAAGGAAGGCGACTTTTTCGCGCACCGCGCTGATTTCGCCCTCCATCACTGCCGAACTTTTTAGCGGACGGTTAAAATCGATGCCCTGCACCGCTGCCATGGCTTCAATGCCCACGACCACGGCGGTGTTAAAGCACATGTCGCCTAGGCGACGCGCGGCGTAAGTGGCCATTGACACGTGGTCTTCCTGATTGGCGGAGGTTGGCAGGCTGTCTACGCTACCGGGATGAGCCAGAGACTTGTTTTCGGACGCCAGTGCGGCGGCCGTAACTTGTGCAATCATAAAACCGGAGTTAACGCCACCGTCATTGACCAGGAAGGCAGGCAGCCCAGAAAGGCCCGTGTCGAGCAGCAGCGCGAGACGACGCTCAGAGATCGCGCCAATTTCAGCCACCGCCAACGCGATAATATCAGCGGCAAAGGCCACCGGTTCGGCGTGGAAATTACCGCCAGAAATAACGTCGCCGTTTTCGGCAAACACCAGCGGATTATCTGACGCCGCGTTGGCTTCAATCTGCAAAATTCGCGCTGAATGCTTAAGATTGTCCAGGCATGCACCCATTACCTGCGGCACGCAGCGAATGGAGTACGGATCCTGCACGCGACCGCAGTTGGCGTGTGAAGTGACAATGTCACTGCCCTCAAGCAGTTTGGATACCGCCGCCGCCACCGCAATCTGGCCTTCCTGACCGCGCGCCTCATGAATACGCGGATCTAAAGGTTTAACTGACCCCTGAATCGCCTCCAGCGACAGCGCACCGGCCACCAGACCCGCCGCAAAGACGCGTTCGCCTTCAAACAGACCGCGCAGCGCGAGTGACGTGGAAACCTGCGTGCCGTTTAACAGTGCCAGTCCCTCTTTTGGCCCCAACACGAACGGTTCAAGCCCCACAGTAGCCAAACCCTCTATTGCAGAAACTTTTTCACCGTTAACGCGCACTTCACCTTCCCCAATCAGCATCAGCGAAAGGTGTGCAAGCGGGGCCAGGTCACCGGATGCGCCCACTGACCCTTTTTCAGGAATACATGGCATCACACCGGCGTTAAACAGCGTAATCAGCGCCTCGATGACGTCAATACGGATACCTGAATGGCCGCGAGACAGGCTCAGGACCTTGGTCGCCATCACCAGACGCACCACGTTATCGGGCAGGTCTGCGCCAATGCCAACGCTGTGTGAGAGCACCAGATTGCGTTGCAGCTCGGCCAGGCGTTCGGCGGGAATGCTGGTTTGCGCCAGTTTGCCAAAGCCGGTGTTAATTCCATAAACCACGCGTCCCTGCTCAACAATGCGCTTGACCGTTTCCTGCGAGGCCAGCACGTTGGCGCGAGCTGAATCAGCCAGTTCTATGCGCACATTGCCCTGATAAATCTTACGCAGCGTGGACAAATCAACCTGACCGGGTTGCAGATGGCAAAGTGTCATATCTGTGGATGAAGAAGCCATAATCTATTCCTGTATAGACAAGTTAGGGTAAACAAAATCCCGGTCTTGCACCTCTCCGGGGATTTTGTTGCTTTGCGGGTTTTTCACCCGCCTTTTAGTGTTCCTGCGTCTGCAATGTTTCGACGCGGATCTCTTCCGTGACTCGCGCTTTGAGATCCATAAACTCTGGCGACGTTTTTAGACGATAGTCACGCGGATGCGGGAAATCGACCGCCACCTCTGTTTTAATTCTTCCGGGACGGGCGCTGAAAATAGCCACTTTGTTAGCCATAAAAATCGCCTCGTCAATATCGTGGGTCACAAACAGCACCGTTTTTCGCGACGACTCCCAAATCGACAACAGCAGCTCTTGCATCATCACACGGGTCTGATTGTCCAGCGCGCCAAACGGCTCGTCCATCAGCAAGATTTTCGGGTCATTAGCCAGTGCGCGGGCAATGGCGGTCCGCTGCTGCATGCCGCCGGAAAGCTGGCGCGGAAAGTGGTGCTCAAAGCCGCGCAGGCCGACCTTATTAATGAAGTAGTCGCTGCGCTCCTTTTGCGCCGCCTTGCTAACCCCCCTTTCTTCTAGGCCGAAGCAAATATTTTGCTGCACGCTCAGCCACGGAAACAGAGTATAACTTTGGAACACCATGCCACGATCGGCACCCGGACCCTCCACCCGCTCGCCGTCGAGCCACACTTCTCCACGCGTTGGCTGGTCTAGCCCGGCCACAATACGCAGCAGCGTAGATTTGCCGCAGCCCGACGGACCGAGAATGGTAATAAAGTCGTTCTCGTTAACCTGATAGTCCACCGGCAGCAGTGCCTGCGTTTTCTCGCCTTTCGGTCCGGTAAAAATGCGCTCCACCTGACGAACGCTCAGTTTTGGATAATTCATTTCAGCGAACTCCAGACAAACATGCGACGGTTGGCCGCTTTAAACAGGAAATCTGACAACAAACCAATGCAGCCGATGACGATAATGCCGAAAATCATCTGTCCGGTATTGAGCATCGCCTGACTGTCGACAATCATGTGTCCGATACCGCTGGAAGAGCCAATTAGCTCGGCGACGATGACATAAGTCCAGGCCCAACCGAGTACTAAACGCAGCAACTCGGCCACTTCAGGTGCCGCCCCGGGAATAATTACCCGACGCACTACGCTGCGGTTGGTCGCACCTAAGGTATACGCAGCCTCGACCAAATCACGACGCGCCGCGCCCACGGTCACCGCCACCATCAGGGTTATCTGGAAAAACGAACCGATAAAAATCACCAGAATCTTTTGCATCTCGCCGATACCGGCCCACAGGATCAGCAAAGGCACAAACGCCGACGCGGGCAGATAGCGACAAAATGAGACAAATGGCTCGAAAAAGGCCTCGATAAGCTTATAAGATCCCATCAAAATACCCAGCGGTACGGCAATAATAGAGGCTAATACAAAGCCCCCCAACACGCGCATCACTGTCATACCAATGTCGTTAGCAAAATTGAACTGGGTGAACAGCAGCCAGCCTTCCTCCAGCATGCTGGCCGGATTGGCCAGAAAAGTCGGAGACACCGCGCCGGTAAAGGTCACCAGCGCCCAGGCGGCAAAAAACACCACAAAGAAACAAAAGCCAAGAAACCAGCGCTGACGCGCAGCAACCGGTCGCAGCGGAACCATCATCGGGTTGTGCCAGACCTTTTTGCTCGCCGGCAACGGTGCCGGCTCGCGTTGGACGGACTCTGAGCGGTTCGGCGCGACGTCAGTAACAGAACGTTGCATTACCCTCTCCTTCTTGTTGATCACTATTTCGCGACCGTGGCGTTATTCACGAACTGCGGGTCAAACAAGGTGCTGATGTCCGGCGTTTTACGCAAAATTTTCATCTGCGTCAGCAGCGTGGCCGCTTCTTTACTGAAACTGGTTATTTCGCCGCTGAAGAATTTTTTATTTTGGTCAAGGTCCTGCCAGCGCAAATAGCTCGACTCCTCGGCAAACTGCTTAGCGGTTTCTTTCACCGCTGCACCCATAATTTCATTCGACTTTTCAGGCTCTTTCTTGATCATATCCAGCGCTTCAAAATAGCTGTTGACCAGCGCCTGTGCGGCTTTTGGATTTTTTTCCAGGAAGGTTGGCGTACAGCCCAGCGTATCCATCACCATTGGATATTCCAGGGTGGTAGCCAGAATTTTTCCCTTGTCAGGACTCTGGCGAATGCTCGACAGATAAGGCTCATAGGTCACGGCGGCGTCGTTCTGACCGGCGATAAAGGCGTGCGCAGCGGCGTCTGGGCCCAGCGTTGCCAGCTTGACGTCCTTCATAGACATGCCGTTTTTATCAAGTATCCACGCCAGCAGGAAGTAGGAAGAAGTGCCAGGCGCGTCAACGCCAATGGTTTTGCCTTTAAGGTCGCTAATTTTATTAATACCCTGACGCGTGGCAATGCCGTCTGCGCCATAAGACTTATCAAGCTGCACAATCTGCTTGATCGGCACGCCGGCGGCGTTCCAGGTCAAATAGGTTTCTACGGTAGTGGCAGCGCACTGAAGCGAACCGGAGGCAATTGCCAGGTGACGAGACTGCTGTGGCACCATTTTAAGGGTGACGTCCAGACCATTTTTCTTGAAGATCCCGGCCTTATCGGCCAGCGTAAGAGGGGCAAAACCTGTCCAACCAGAAATACCAATCGCCACCGGCGTATCCGCCGCGTGTGCAGCACCGGCGCTGGCGCAGCCGAAGGTCACGGCCAAACTCAATAAGGTAAAGGATTTTTTCAGTCCGGCTTTGGAAAACTTTTTGCTCATTTGCCACTCCTGTCGAAAGTACCTGTCTTAAATTAAATGGCTCTTTGAGTCATGAGCCGAGCCTCTGTCTAGTCTTGTCTATACAAGTTAGCAAGTAGATTAGGCAAAGTTTATGCCAGTTATTAATTGATGCCTTAACTCGTGCCAGGAACTTAAAAATCCGCGCTCTGCCGCCACTATTGATATCAGAGTGCATAACCAAATCGTGACCGAAGAAATGTTGTCCACCGCGACGGTGCAATCCGGTGTGCACCGCGCGCTATTTTGGCGCACTGCATTTGGTTCACCGCAGTAAATCGGGTTTACTGCGGTAAAATTGCCGCCCAAAGCAGTTGGCTGTCAGCACATTGGGCAGTCAGTAGCAGTTCAAGGGTCACATCCTGAGCGTTCGTCCACACTACGCCTTGTCCGGTGGTAAGGGCTTTCTCACCTTGCAGTAGCCACTCACCTTTGAGCACCAACAGCACGCCACCCATTAGCAATGGCGCACAAAAATCTTCAGTTTTTGCCGAGACCACCGAACGACAGGTGCCCCGACGGGTCATGATGTTAAAATCGGTGGTCACGCCGCCGGTCAGGCGTGACATCAGCGCCACGTCGCCGGAAAAGGCGAAAGGCTCGGCTGGGGTCGTCAACTGTTTATCGACCACACCTTCGGCAAACAGATGCACGCCCTCGCCAGTTAACAACGTAATTGAGCGATCGATACCGGGAAACGCCGAGAACGGGCCATCCTGCGCGATGGTCGCAATGCTGGCGCGCCAGTTAAAGTCGCTGGCGTCCTGCGGTGTGCTGATTATTTCCCGCGTTTCGCCGCCGCCGTTGCGCCACGGGGTGACCGGCAGACTCTGAACGGTAAAAAATGTCAGGCTATCGTGAAGAGATGACACTGGGCTCATACCGACTCCTAGTTCTGAGCGAGAAGCTTAAGCAAAGCAAGGAAATCTGCCGCCGCTTCCGCCTGTTGCGGATGGCGTCCATCAATAATTTTAGCCTCTCCAGCAACCCACACGTCTCTAATTTGTGAGACATCACCGGCAAAAATAAAGCGATTCAGCAGCTGTGCGTCGTCTGCGGCCGCCAGATAAGGACTGTCGTTATCGAGCACCAGCCAGTCTGCACGATAGCCTTTCTCAAGCTTGCCAATTGCCGTCCCGCAGGCCTGAGCGCCGCCCGCCAGCGCCTGACTGTAGAGCACGTCGCCAACGGAGGCATTATTAGCTGTAGTCAGTCGATTACGGCGGGTATCGCGCAGCCGCTGACCGTATTCAAACCAGCGCAGCTCTTCAATTACACTAAGCGAAACGTGGCTGTCAGTACCGATTCCCCAGCGGCCAGCGTGGGCGAGATAATCAACCCCTGGGAAAATGCCGTCACCCAGATTGGCCTCTGTGGTGGGGCACAGTCCCGCCACTGCACCGCTACTCGCCAGCTGTTTAAGTTCGAATGCGTCAGGATGCGTCGCGTGTATCAGGCACCAGCGCGCATCAATCTCGAGATTATCGAACAACCATGCAATAGGCCTTTGTCCACTCCAGGCCAGTGAGTCATTGACCTCTTTCACCTGCTCGGAAATGTGAATATGCACCGGCAGCTTCGCATCGCTTGCGCCGAGTACCTGCTGCATTTGCTCCAGCGAAACGGCACGCAGCGAGTGGAAGCACAAGCCCTGATTTTGGGTCGTTTTATGGGCAATCTGTTTGGCGATAATCTGCTGCTGGATTAAATAGCTTTCGGCGTCTTGAATGAATCGACGCTGGCCGTGCTGAGGCGCTTGGGCACCAAAACCGGCATAGCTGTAAAGCACTGGCAACATAGTAAGACCAATACCCGCCTGCTCGGCGGCATGGCTAAGATGTGCCGTCATTTCACCGCGGTCAGCATAGGCTTTACCTTCGGTATCGTGATGCAGATAGTGGAATTCTGCGACTTGGGTGTAACCGCCCTTCAACATCTCGATATACAGCTGGCGAGCAATGACGCCAACCTGCTGTGGCGTTAAACGACCAACCATGCGGTACATCAGCTCGCGCCAGGTCCAGAAACTGTCCTGCGGATCGCCGGCAACCTCAGCAAGCCCGGCCATCACGCGCTGAAAGGCGTGCGAATGAAGGTTTGGCATGCCTGGAATAACCGAACCTTTCAACCGCGTACAGCCTTCATCGCTGGCGTCGGCTACGACTTCATTGATATAGCCCGTGGTGTTAACATCAAAGCGGACGTTGTGTGCCCAGCCGCTGGGTAATAGCGCGCGAGAGGCAAAATATGCAGGCATAGCTGTGGTCCTGATTAGGTTGAAGTTCCTGATTGATTAAAAAACGGCAAAATAGACATTTTGATCCAACTTTTGAGACTTTATTCACCAACTTGTCTATACATATACATACGCCACGGAGAACTGTAAACTCTCGATGTCGCATTTTTTTAAAATAAAGTTAATAAGTGAGGTGAGTGGCATGTCAGACCAACCGTTGTCCGAACAACAGGTGGTGTCACAACAAATCTTGTCGCAGCTGTCTGCGGCGATAAGCGATACCCCGGCCCCGATTTATCAGCGCGTTAAACAGGCGATAATCGGTCAAATTCGCGCGGGCGTATGGCAACCTCACCAACGCGTGCCTTCAGAGAGCGAACTGGTTAACGAACTCAGCGTCAGCAGAATGACCATCAACCGCGCACTGCGCGAGCTGACCAGTGAGGGGTTTTTAATTCGCATGCAGGGCGTTGGCACCTTTGTGGCCGAGGCAAAAGCCTATACGCCGATGCTCGAAGTGCATAATATCGCTGATGAAATTGCCGAACGTGGCCACCGACATAGCAGTAAAATACTGGTATGCGAAGCCCGCCCTGCTGATGCGGAACAGGCGTTGCAGCTCGGCATCGCGCGCGGCGAACAGATGTTCTATTCGCAAATTGTGCACTTTGAGAATGATATTCCCGTGCAGATTGAAGACCGTTTTGTGAACCCTAAAACGGCGCCAGACTATTTGCAGCAGGTTTACAGCAATAAAACGCCCTACGATTATTTAATGAAAGTTGCGCCGCTCACCTCGGGCGAGCATCGGGTAGAAGCGGTAAGCGCCAGCGCCTCCCAAAGTTCACATTTGCAGTTGAAAGAGCATGAGCCGTGCCTGCTTATCCACCGCCGCACCTGGAGTGGCAATCAGGTGGTCACCTCAGCGCGGCTACTCTATCCCGGCTCGCGTTACCAGCTTTTTGGCCGCTTCACCAGCCATGGTTAAATTAGTGCTTCACGGTAAGTTATAAGTAAAAGCTATTGCTGCCGTGCTTGCCGCCTGATGTTTTATGCGCTAGCTTGTCTTTGGTTGTCTATACAAGATACGTTTTTGTCAGGAGAGTCTCATGGCGGCACCCTTGCATTCCGAGTCCTCATTCGAGGGAAAAATTCACTGCGACAGTCTGTGGTTTGGTGCGGATTTAGTGACCCTGCGCGACGGGCGCTACAACATCATTGAAAACGGCGCAATGGCCGTAAAAGACGGTAAAATTCTGTGGATTGGGCCGCTCAGCGAATGCCCTGACTTCTCAACAGGGCAGCGCACTGACTTTGGCGGTGGCATCGTCACCCCCGGTTTTATTGACTGCCATACTCATCTGGTGTTTGGGGGCGACCGCAGCGCGGAATTCGAGCAGCGCCTCAACGGCGTGAGCTATGCCGACATTGCTGCTCAGGGCGGCGGTATTCTCTCCACGGTAAACGCCACCCGCAGCGCTACCCACCAACAACTTCTTGAACAAGCTGAATTCCGCCTGCGTCCGCTGCTGGCAGAAGGCGTGACCTGCATCGAAATTAAATCAGGCTATGGGCTTAGCGAAGAGAGCGAGCTAAAAATGCTGCGGGTGATCCGCCAGCTCGGCGCCACACAGCCGGTTGAAGTCACGTCAACCTGCCTGGCCGCGCACGCGGTTCCGCCTGAGTACAAAGGCAAAGCCGATGATTATATTGACCTGATTTGTGAAAGCCTGCTACCGAAGGTCGTGGAAGAAGGTCTGGCCGATGCGGTAGACGCCTTTTGCGAGCACCTGGCCTTTTCACCCGATCAGGTGGAGCGCGTATTTAACAAAGCGACGGCTCTCGGACTGCCGGTGAAACTGCATGCCGAACAGCTCTCCTCTTTGCACGGCAGCACACTGGCGGCTCGCCATCACGCGCTTTCTGCCGATCATCTTGAATACGCTACCGAAACAGACGCTCAGGCGATGGCTGCCAGTGGCACCGTCGCCGTACTGCTGCCTGGCGCATTTTATCTGCTGCGCGAAACCCAGTGTCCGCCGGTGGAACTGTTCCGTCGCTACGGCGTACCGATGGCGCTGGCCAGCGATGCAAATCCGGGCACCTCTCCGGCGCTGTCACTGCGCCTGATGCTCAATATGGCCTGCACGCTGTTTCGCATGACGCCCGAAGAAGCACTGGCGGGCATTACCTGCTACGGCGCTAAAGCGTTAGGGTTGCAGGACACGCACGGCACCTTAGAGGCTAACAAGGTTGCAGACTTTGTGCACTGGCCGTTGGCGCGTCCGGCAGAACTGGTTTATTGGTTGGGTGGACAACTGCCCTGCACCGTTGTTTATCGAGGAGAAATTCGTTTATGAGTATTGCCAACCCGTTCCAGTTTATTCAGGGTAGCGCACCGCTGTTGATAAGCATTCCCCACGCCGGTACCCGCCTGACGCCGGACGTGGCCAGCGGCCTGAGCGACGACGCCCTGCCGCTTTCCGATACCGATTGGCATATTCCCGAGCTTTATGATTTTGCCAAACAGCTGGGTGCCAGCATTATCATTGGCCAGTATTCGCGCTTTGTGATTGACCTAAACCGGCCGGCCGATGACAAACCCCTCTACACCACGGCCACCACCGGGCTTTATCCCGATACGCTGTTCGACGGTCGCCCGACCTTTAAGGCAGGCCAGCAGCCAACGGATGCCGAGCGTCAGACTTATCTCGATGAAATTTGGCAGCCGTATCACCAGAAGATTCAGCAGGAGCTGGCCAGCATCAAACAGAAATTTGGTTATGCCATGCTGTTTGACGCCCACTCGATTGCCTCGGTTATTCCGCGCCTGTTCGACGGGCAGTTACCTGATTTAAATCTGGGAACTAACAGCGGTGAAAGTTGCGCAGCGGGACTGATTAGCGTGGTTGAGGCGTGCTGTGATGCGCAGAATCAGTTTACGCACGTGCTGAATGGGCGTTTTAAAGGCGGATACATTACCCGCGCCTATGGTCAGCCGGAGAATCATCAGCACGCCATTCAACTCGAGTTGGCACAGTGTAATTATATGGACGAGATTGAGCCTTATCCTTACGCACCGGCGAAGGCCGAGCAGCTACAGGCCGTACTCAAGCCGATGCTTAGCGGCATGCTGCACTGGGGCGAAAAGCAGTATGGTTGAGTTTGTATGATCCGTTGACGACTTTCCCCCACCCTAACCCTCCCCATAAATGGGGAGGGGATCACCGCGAGCACCGTTAATTTTTGCAATTTAACTGATGGGGTCAGACACAGCCTTTAGCCCCTTCTCACGCTTTTTTCAGCGGGGGAAGGCGGAGCAAAAAACTCTGCCCCCTACTTATTCATTAAACAGCCGGTCGTAGACGTGCTGTAGGTGCGACTGCATGGCTTTTTTCGCGCCAACCGGGTCGCGCGCCAGTATGGCGTCGGTAATTGCCTGATGATCGGCGTTCATCTGTAAAGGAAAATCAGTTTCTGCATAGTGCGATTCAAGGCGAACAAAGCGTGCCGACTCTCGTTTGTTCCACAAGTATTCCATCATGTCGCGCAAGACTTCGTTACCGGTCATCTCGCTAATCTGTAGATGAAAGCGCTTATCTTCCGCTAGAAAAACCCGATTATTGATGCTTAATTGGGTCAGTTCTCGATTAATTTCTGCCAACTTTTCACGCTGATCGTCAGTGCCGTTCAACGCCGCAAGCTCGGCGGTGGTGCACTCATAAATTTGACGGGCTTTAATCAGCGACTGCAAACTGAACTCTTCTTCAACCGCACCGCTGTGCTGCGAAGGAAGAGGATTGCTGACGTAAACGCCGTTGCCGGTGCGGATCTCGACCCAGCCGGTTATCTCAAGGGCTATCAGTGCTTCGCGGATCGATGAACGACTGACCCCAAGCTGCTTAGCCAGGTCGCGCTCGGAGGGGATCATTTGGCCCGGCAGAAATTGGCCACCGTTAATATAGCCAATCAGTAAATTAGAAATTTGGCGGTAAAGTCTTTCTACTTTCAGCGTTGGTAATTCCATTTATTTCCCCGATTTAATGTCAGCTATCTGCCTGATTTACTTTTGACTTTCAGAACCGCATAGCCACTCTCGCGCAATATTTATGACGCTATGATAGCGCCAAACGTCGCTGCGCGTCGCCTGTAGCCTATTGAAACGGAAGTTCAATATTGTCGCATTGATCACATTAATTTGTTTAATACTGCTGAATTATACACAGGCCTGATGGCCTGACCAGCAGACGATTGGGCCAGCAGGCATCTCTTTTACCGCCTCTACGATAAAAAACATAAATAAGGACAGGCTATGCAAGCTTCTTCTCTGGACAGCGTACTGCCGGAAAACATCGCCAGATCGAACAAAATAAAACGCATCCAAACCGTTTCACTTACCCTGCTGTTCTTGGCCGGGATTATCAACTTTCTCGACCGCGGTTCACTTTCGATTGCTAATCAGGCGATCCGCAGCGATCTAGGCCTTTCTGCAACTGAATTTGGTTTTCTGCTGTCAGCGTTTTCTCTCTCCTACGGTATTTCTCAGCTGCCGAGCGGGATCCTGCTTGACCGCTTCGGACCGCGTATTGTGCTTGGCGGGGGTTTACTGTTTTGGTCGGTGATGCAGGCGCTGGCAGGAAGCGTTAACAGCTTTAGTCATTTCATTATGCTGCGCATCGGGCTTGGCATAGGTGAAGCACCGTTTATGCCCAGCGGCGTAAAAGTGGTCAATGACTGGTTTAATGTTAAAAAACGTGGCCTGCCGATGGGGATTTTTAACTCATCCACTACATTAGGTCAGGCGTTTGCACCGCCAATTCTGGTTGCGCTGATGCTGGCCTTCGGTTGGCGAATGATGTTTGTGATCATCGGCGTGGCGGGGATTGCTATCGCCGTTTGCTGGTATGCGTGGTATCGCAATCGCGAACAGCTGGACCTGTCTGCGCAAGATACCGCCTATCTTGATCAAGGCAGCAAGCCCACGATTAAAACACGCCTAAGCCTGCGTGAATGGGGATCGCTTTTTAAACGCCGCACCGTGTGGGGCATGATCCTCGGCTTTAGCGGCGTTAACTATACCGGCTGGCTTTATCTGGCCTGGTTACCCGGCTATTTGCAAGCCGAACGTGGCCTGAGTCTGGCCAATACAGGCTGGGTTGCGGCGATACCTTTCCTGTTTGGCTCTTTGGGTATGTTGGTCAACGGCGTAGTCGCTGACCGGTTGGCAAACAAGGGTTATTCGCTGTTAAAAAGCCGCAAGACACTGATTTGCTTCGGGCTGGTCTGCTCGGCGGCGTGCACTCTGCTGGTCATTCAGTCATCCAGTACCGCCATGGCAGTGGCCTTTATCAGTCTGGCACTGTTCTTTATTCACTTTGCCGGCACCTCTGCCTGGGGACTGGTTCAAATCATCGCACCTTCACGCATGGTGGCGTCAGTGAGCAGTATCCAGAACTTTGGCAGCTTTATTTTTGCCTCTTTTGCGCCGATCGTTACTGGATGGGTGCTCGACACTACCGGCTCATTTAACTGGGCATTAGTGGTTTGCTCTTGCGTCACCTTCGCCGGCGCGCTGTCGTATTTCTTTATCGTTAAAGACCCCATCGAATCGGCCGAGGCCGTCTAAACATTGGTAGTGGCGACTTTGCCGCTACCTTGCATTAATGAGGAGTTAAAAATGGAACAAACATGGCGCTGGTATGGCCCTAACGATCCGGTTTCGCTCGATGATGTGCGTCAGGCTGGCGCAACCGGTGTAGTCACCGCACTGCACCACATTGCCAACGGCGAGGTTTGGCCGGTCGAGGCGATTAAACAGCGGCAGGCAGAATTGGCGGAAAAAGGATTAGTCTGGTCAGTGGTCGAGAGTATTCCGGTGCATGAAGAGATTAAAACCCGCAGCGGGAAGTGTGAACAGCACATCGCCAATTATCAGCAGTCGCTGCGCAATCTTGCTGCCTGTGGTATCACCACCATTTGCTACAACTTTATGCCGGTACTTGACTGGACCCGCACCGATCTGGGCTACCTGCTGCCCGACGGCTCACGCGCGCTGCGTTTTGACCAGACCGCCTTCGCGGCCTTTGAACTGCACATTTTGCAGCGTGACGGCGCGAAGACAGACTATTCAGCCGAGGAGCAACGTCAGGCGGCAGACTATTTTGCCGCCATGTCAGCGCAAGAGACTGCGACACTGACTGCCAATATCATCGCCGGTCTACCCGGTGCCGAAGAGGGCTACACGCTGGACCAGTTCCGCGCGCGTTTAGCAACTTATGACGGCATCGACAAGGCCGGTTTGCGCGAAAATCTGGCCTATTTCCTGCGCGCCATCGTACCGATTGCTGAGCAGCACGGCCTGCGTCTGGCGGTACATCCTGATGACCCACCGCGCCCTATCCTCGGCCTGCCCCGCATCGTTTCAACCATTGAAGATATGCACTGGCTGAAAGAAACGGTGGACAGCGTGCACAACGGGTTTACCTTTTGCACCGGTTCGTATGGCGTTCGTGAAGACAACGACCTGGTAAAAATGCTCGATACCTTCGCCGACCGGGTTCATTTTATTCATCTACGCGCCACCTCGCGTGAGGCTACGCCGGGCAGCTTTCATGAGGCAGATCACCTTGACGGCGACGTGGATATGGTGGCGATTATCAAATCGATTCTTACCGAGGAGCAGCGTCGCCGAGGTGCCAATGATTTGCGCCCGATTCCGATGCGTCCGGATCACGGCCACCAGATGCTTGACGACCTGAAGAAGAAAACCAATCCAGGCTACTCAGCGATAGGTCGATTACGTGGACTTGCTGAACTGAGGGGCGTAGAACGCGCGTTAAAGCAGACGTTAGGGCTCTGATTTTCATTTGAAAATTTTTTATCGCAAAAATTCAATGTTTAAATCTTAACAGCATTGAACACTGAGAATATTTTGCAGTTTTAATGCATCAATGTGCATTTGGCGCACAGCGACGCAACCGGGCAAGAGGTGGAAAGCGCACCTCTTGCCTCTCTACGCTTTTTGTCCTCATTGATGAATGCCATTCTCATGTTTGTAATGTTTATGAGTAACATCGAGCGTGGCAGTCTGAATCCGTCAATTGAGTTTTAAATAAAAGTTTAATCGGGATTCAGGTCGTTTTCTTACTTCTGGAAAAAATCAGAAATTACTCTACTCTTTAAGGAAAACTCTGAATAAAATCATAAGCGGCACAATAAATCCTTCTTTTATAACCCTTTCCTGATGACCATAAATTCATTCCGAACAGCCTGATCTTGATAACCACATCTCAGTCCACGGTTCACAGTCCTGATACGATAAAAACCTGTAACTTAAAATAACTGCCCATTAATTGCATACAGGATTTTAATAGACGATCAAAGTTTACATCTTCATCGTAATAAATATTATGTCGCATCAACACGATATAACCAATAAAAACACGCTATCATTAGGAGGGGGAATGTATTCTATAGGAAAAAATACGATCTGCACTTCAGCACCTGTTGCAAAGCTCTCCTCTGCAGCATTAACAATGGCGAGTATTCCTTCAAGGATAAATTCTATTAACCCGTCACAGGTATTCGGTCCGCTATCTAACCATCCTGAACCTTTCACTCAACCGTCAGGTTACAGCGGACATCAGCATGTTTATAAGCAGTCAATGATGTCAGTAGGAACTCGGCCGTTTCCTGCGATACGCCAGATGGGAGAACATACCAGAACATCTTTCCCTGACCCTCTCACGAGCAGAGATCGACGTAAACAACAAGCCCCCCGTAGGGTTCCTCAAGCTAGAAATGAACCTGGACAAAGTAAAAGTAATAAAATTACTCCAGATGAGTTCTCTAAGAACCGCATGAAATACATCAGCCTCTTAACAACTAAATTCAATTATTTAGTCAAGAAATCTGAACGTGAGAGAAACACCACACCTCATAGTGAAAGACTTATGCTTACGACGGCCCTTTTATATCACTTACCTATTGAAAACCACAGCGTAGTATCTGAAATTGCAAAAGGAACGTATCTTGATGAAGGAATAATGCTGGCTGCAGTTCCTGCTATCCTTGCAAAGTATAAAAAAAACAAATTAAATAACTTACTTTTAGAAAAGCGGATGACTTTACCGGTTAAAGAAATAAGTGAGAAAAAACTGACAACAATGATCGCTAAAGGATTATCAAAAATAGACGATACTGCACCCCAAAGGCAATCACCTCCTACAATCAACGCATTTCAACCACGAAGGAATGAAGTTGAGGTTATTACACTGTCGGAACCTTCAGACTCAGACTGTTTGACTCAAACTTCAATATTGAAAGAGCAAAGTTTTAACTTTAATAAGCAGTTAAACTATATAAAGAGTAACGTAAACGCATATGAAATATTAAAATTTTCTAGATCCGTTATTGGTATAACAAAAAACGACGCTCATTCAGTCGGAAAGTTTATTCCAAACATTATTGACTCATCAATTGACAAGCTCAATGAATTAGGCCTGATTGAAGAGAGCAATCGCCGGTTTTATTTGTCAGACTCTGGAGTTAGCCTCTTAAAGGCATTAAAAAAATCTTCTAAAAGAAGCAGAATTTGACGTAGAGGTTGCCGATTTTTATCCGATGCTAATGTTCACGGACTGAGACTTACGCGGTGTGAGCGAATTATCGGGGTCTTGGCGCTGCCCAGTAAGCGCAGCGCAGGCCTTAGACCCCCTCCTTATGAAACGGTCACTGCCCCCAAGTGCGTTCTAACACATTTACCCAGTTCTTATGGCAAATATTTTCCAGCACCTGCTGGTTGTATCCCGCTTTACGCAATGCCGCGACCAGCTTGGTCAGGCCTCGCACGTCAACCATGTCCGGCGTTAAAGTTACGCCATCAAAGTCAGAGCCGAACCCCACGTTGTTTTCACCCAATTTTTCAACCAGATAATCGACGTGGCGTACCATTTCGTCAACAGTGGCGTCAGCCGATTTTTGGCCATCTTCGCGCAGGAATGACATGCCGAAATTAACGCCAACAAAGCCGTTGCTCTCTTTAATAGCCGCAAGCTGTTTGTCAGTTAGGTTACGCGATTGAGCACTCAAGGTATGCGCGTTTGAGTGGCTGGCCACCAGCGGTGCATCACTGTGTTGCGCGACCTGCCAAAAGCCTTTTTCATCGAGGTGCGACAGGTCGACCATAATGCGTTTCTGGTTGCAGGCCTTCACCAGCTTGATGCCCAACTCGGTAAGACCTGGGCCAATGTCCGGCGTTGAAGGGAATTTGAACGGCACGCCGTGGCCAAAAATGTTTGGTCGGCTCCAGACCGGTCCAATCGAGCGCAGGCCCATGGCGTAAAACACGTCGAGCAGGTAAAGGTCGGGGTCAATCGCCTCCGCGCCTTCTATATGCATAACTACAGCTAATGCCTGATTTTGTATCGACTGACGAATTTCTGCGGCGTTTCGGCAGATTTTTACCGCGCCTGCGGAAGCTTTTTCAATGCGCAGTAAAAACGCCATCATGCCAATTGTGATGTCGCGCGCAGAATTCAAATCTGGTGTAGGAGAAAAATCAGGATGTTTATTAACACCTTCGAGCAAGAATCGAGTGTCTATACCCGAACTCGGCACGATACTTGCTTGTTCAGCTAGGTCAGGGAACGTTGGAGAGGGTACATAGGCCGCAAACAGGCCTCCAGCAAAGCCTGCCTCACGACAGCGCGACAGGTCCATTTGTCCGCAAGCGGGTCCTTCGAGGAATGCCTGCTCTGGATTTTGGCGATGATTTAACCAAAGTTGCATTAAAACATCGTTATGTCCGTCAAATACCGGCACCAGGCTTTCAGTTTCATTGACTTTGCTATTCATAAAAAAGGTCTACCCTTGGTTAAGCACGACAGGAATCAATCAGCCCTCGCTCTTAAAAGGTGCAATTCATTTCTGAATCGCACCAATGATGAGCAGAATTTCACATTATATTTTCTTGTGAAAAACGGCGCATGCTGGCGCAGCTGTGATGGCGTCCATTAGAGACAAAGCGCAGCGAACAAGTCAAGGGTTAGAAAACATAATTTTAAATTTTAAGTATATATATCAACACGATGGGAGTCATCATGGTCACAAGGCGTAATTTTATTACCGGTTTTTCAGCCATTCCAGTTTTATCATATTTGAGTTTCAACAATGTTTTCGCCGCCACCCCAAAATCAATACTGGTGATGGCAATTCAGTTGGACATCATTACCAGCCTTGACCCGCATGAATCCTTCGAATCTGTCGGTAGCGAAGTGACCGGCAATATGTATCAACAACTGGTGAAACCTAAACTCACCGCCGCAGACGAAATTGAAGGCGACCTGGCCCTGTCGTGGACCACTTCTGACGATAAAAAAACCTTCACCTTTAAAATGGATCCGAAAGCCAAATTTGCCGACGGCACGCCGGTCACCGCCTCGGATGCCGCATTCTCGCTGCAACGCGTCGTTAAGCTTGATAAAAGCCCAGCCTATATCATCAATCAGTTTGGTTACACAAAAGACAACGTTGAACAGATGATCACTGCCCCTGACGAGCAAACGCTGGTGATTACTACGACTGAACCGGCGTCTGAGTCCTTCCTCCTTTACTGTCTGTCGGCCAACGTTGGCAGCATCGTGCAAAAATCCGCCTGCATGACCAATCAGAAAGGCGACGACTTGGGTAACGCCTGGCTGAAGACCAACAGCGCCGGATCCGGTGCCTTTAAGCTGCGCACCTGGAAGGTCAGTGAAACGGTTATTCTCGAAAGCAATAAAAACAATCCGCACGCCGGTAAAATTGAGCGCGTGATTATGCGCCACATCGTTGACCCTTCTGCACAACTGCTGATGCTGCAAAAAGGCGATATTGATATTGCGCGTAACCTGACGACCGAGCAGTTGCGTCCACTAAAAGATGACAAAAATTTCACGCTGGTGCAGAAAGGCATTGCGGGTACGTTAATGGTTTCAGGCAATGTGGCACACCCTAACCTGTCGAAACCGCAGGTGTGGCAGGCGATTAAATGGGCGATTGATTACGAAGGTATTCAACAACACATTATTCCATTGACCCATAAGATTCATCAGAGCTTCCTGCCAGAAGGTTTCCCGGCAGCGGTGAACGCTATTATGTACAAACGCGACGTGGCTAAAGCCAAAGCGCTGCTGGCCGAAGCCGGATTCCCTAATGGTTTTGAGATAACGCTCGACCATTACTCCGCCTCGCCGTCTACCGATATCGCGCAGGCCATTCAGTCCAATCTGGGTGAAATCGGCATTAAAGTCACGCTGCTGGCCGCAGAAAGCCGTCAGGTTCTGACCAAGATGCGTGCCCGTCAACAGCAGTTGGCGCTGACTCAGTGGGGTGCCGACTATTTTGACCCCAACTCCAACGCCGAAGCGTTCTGCAGCAACCCTGACAACAGCGACAAAGCCAAGAGCCGCACGCTGGCGTGGCGCTGTAGCTGGCAGGATAAGGCGATTTCTGACCTCAGCACCCAGGCCCTGCACGAGTCTGACCCTGCGACCCGCATCAAACTTTATGAGCAGCTGCAGACGCAGCATATGGAAAGCAGCCCGTTCATGATTATGTTCCAGCCGACGCTGACCGCCGCCTGCCGCCACGACATCACCGGCGTGGTATTAACTGTCATGAGCACCAGCCCATACGAGAAGGTTGTTAAAGCGTGAGCAAGAGACTCAATAGTTTTCTGAGTACCTGCATCAGCGTTTGTCTTACTTTGTTTGGCCTGTCGGTTATTACCTTCTTCATTGGCAGGGTAATGCCGACAGATCCGGTGCTGGCCGCAGTGGGCGATAATGCGCCGGAATCGGTAGTCGAACGTGTACGTCATGAAATGGGGCTGGATCAGCCCCTTTGGATGCAGTTTTTACACTATCTCAGCCAGTTGGCGCACGGCGACCTCGGCCGCTCTGCACTAACCTCCAATCTGGTCACCAGTGATATTGCGCGCTACTTCCCCGCTACGCTCGAGCTTGCCACCGCCGCGATTATTATCGCGGCGGTCATCGGCATTCCACTTGGCGTGTGGGCGGCAACGCGTCAGGGAAGCTGGATTGACCAGACCATTCGCGTGGTGTGCCTCGCAGGACACTCGTTGCCGGTATTCGTGCTGGCGTTACTCAGCCTGCTGATTTTCTATTCAGTGCTGGGTATTGCGCCGGGTCCAGGCCGTCAGGACATCATTTATCAGGACATGATCCCGCAGGTGACCGGACTGCTCACGGTGGACTCGCTGCTGGCGGGAGACACCGGTGCGTTCTGGGATGCGCTGGCGCACATGGTGCAGCCGGTGCTGATTCTGGCCTATTTCAGCATGGCCTATATCACCCGCATGACCCGCACCTTCATGCTCAACGCACTCAGCGGGGAATACGTGATAACCGCGCGGGCCAAAGGGCTGTCTGCCCGTCGGGTTATCTGGAAGCATGCGTTCCCGACGGTCGGCGTTCAGCTGATTACCGTGCTGGCGCTGACCTATGCCGGGCTGCTTGAGGGCGCGGTGGTGACAGAAAATGTCTTCTCGTGGCCGGGTCTCGGCCAGTACCTCACCGTTTCGCTAATGAATGCCGACATGAACCCGGTCATCGGTTCTACCTTGCTGATTGGCGCCATTTATGTGCTGCTCAATCTGCTGGCCGACCTTCTCTATCGACTTCTGGATCCTCGCGTAAAATGACCAGCTTAACTTCACGACCGGGGTCTCGGGCCTGGCTGCTCGATGAAACTCCTAAAACACGCACGCAGGCGGTATGGGGCAGACGCTACCGCATCTGGCTCGGTTTGCGCGCTAACCCGCTGGCGCTGATTGGCCTTATTACCGTGCTCATCGTGTTGGCGATTTCGCTCTGTGCGCCGCTGCTCACCCAATATCATCCGGGGGATCAGGATCTCGCAAACCGACTGGCCAAACCCTCTGCGCTGCATCTTCTGGGCACTGACGAACTAGGCCGCGATACGCTGAGCCGCATACTTTACGGCGGTCGCATCACCCTCGGCATGGTCATTATCGTGGTCGCGATTGTGGCCCCGCTCGGTCTGCTGATTGGCTGCGTGGCAGGTTACGCGGGCGGGTTGATTGACCGTATTCTGATGCGTATCACCGACGTGTTTCTGGCTTTCCCACGTTTGATTTTGGCGCTGGCCTTCGTGGCTGCATTAAGGCCAGGCATAGAGAGCGCGATACTCGCGATTGCCCTCACCGCTTGGCCGCCCTACGCGCGTCTCGCCCGCGCTGAAACCATGCAGGTGCGCGGCACGGACTATATCGCCGCCTGCCGCTTAACCGGCGCAACGCCAGCGCGCATCATTATGCGTCACATCATGCCACTGTGCGTGCCGAGTCTGGTGGTGCGCGTGACGCTGGATATGAGTTCAATCATTATCACCGCCGCCAGCCTGGGCTTTTTGGGCATGGGCGCACAGCCGCCTTCGCCGGAATGGGGTGCGATGATTGCCACCGCGCGCCGTTTCCTGTTTAGCGAATGGTGGGTGCCGCTTATTCCGGCTATCGCTATTTTTGTCACCTCGTTGGCCTTTAACTTTCTCGGCGATGGTTTACGTGACGTCCTCGATCCTAAGGAACGCTAATGCTGGTCGATATCAAGAATTTACATATCACTTTTGAAACTCGCAGCGGCAGCTTTGACGCCGTGCGCGGGGTCTCCTTTTCACTGGGCAAAGAGAAGCTCGGCATCGTGGGTGAAAGCGGATCGGGCAAGTCACTGACCGCTCGCTGCCTGATGAACCTGCTACCTTCCAGCGCCAAGTGCCGCGCCGACACCCTATCATTTGATGGCATTGACCTGCGCAACGCCAGCGAAAAACAGATGCGGCAGATCCGCGGCAAGCGCGTTGGCTTCATTTTGCAGGACCCGAAATACTCGCTGCATCCCGTGATGTCGATTGGTAAACAGGTGGCAGAAGCCTGGCAAACGCACAAAGGCGGCAGCAAGAAACAGGCCATGGAAGCGGCTATTGACCTGCTGGATCAGGTGAAAATTCGTGATCCGCACAAGGTTGCCCAGCGCTATGCTCACGAAGTCTCCGGCGGCATGGGCCAGCGAGTCATGATTGCCATGATGCTCGCCCCCGATCCTGAGCTAATGATTGCCGACGAACCCACCAGCGCACTCGATGCCACGGTGCAGGCTGAAATTTTGCGCCTGCTCGATGACCTGGTTTCCAGCCGCGGCATGGGGTTGATTCTGATCAGCCACGACCTGCCGCTGGTGTCAAAGTTTTGCGACCGAGTGGCGGTCATGTACGCCGGACGCATTGTTGAAACGCTGCAAGCCGGTAATCTTCGCCATGCTCAACACCCTTACACCCGCGGCCTGCTGGAGTGTCTGCCCTCCCTGCTGCACCCAAGGGACCGATTGCCGATTTTGGTACGCGACGAGGCGTGGAAAACATCATGATTAATTTAGATCAACTGCGCATCTCTTTTGGTGATACCGAGGTGGTGAAGGGTGTCAGTTTCAACGTTGACAACGGCGAGAGCTTTGGCATTGTCGGCGAAAGCGGCTCGGGTAAATCGACCATTTTGCGCGCGCTGGCCGGGCTTAATCAGCACTGGTCGGGCACGATGGACATCGGCGGTGAACCGCAGTTGCCCAAACGCCCAAAGCGCTTTTATCGTCGTGTGCAAATGGTGTTTCAAGACCCCTACGGCTCGCTGCATCCCCGTCAAACCATCGACCGTATATTGGCCGAACCGCTGGAGGTGCACGGCTTTCTTAATATCGAAAAACGTATTGCCGATGCGCTCAATGAAGTCGCGTTACCGCAGAGCGTTCGCTTTCGTTTTCCGCATCAGCTCTCAGGCGGCCAGCGTCAACGCGTGGCGATTGCCCGCGCCTTAATCTCTGAACCTCAGATTTTGCTGCTCGATGAACCGACGTCCGCACTCGACGTGTCGGTTCAGGCCGAGATTTTGAACCTGTTGACTGACATCCGTGAGCAAAAGAAATTGACCTATGTGCTTGTCACCCACAATTTAGCGGTGGTAACGCATCTTTGCACCAGAATTGGAGTGATGATCGGTGGTCAAATGGTCGAGCTTGTAAGTGCGAACGATCTACGGGCGGGTAATGTGACACATCCGCATACAGCCGAGCTTAGAAAACTCAGCCTAAACCTCGAAGAACCGGAAATCGATTAAGGCTTAACCACAACTATTAGCCTACCAAACGCCCATTGACCGCAGTGTCAGGGCGTTCGGCAGAGCATAATATGGAGACAGGAATGACTTCCACAGCTTCAGTAAATTGGCAAGCAGCACGCTCTGCAGCAGCAAAAATAGCCGACCGTTGGAACCAGCCTGGTGAACCGGGCGGTGCCATTACCCTGTTCGACGTCGCTACGTTGCAGGGAGAGGCCTGCGGCGGTTTGGCGAATTTGACCACGAAAGAACCTTTTGCCATTGACAGCGTTGTGCGCTACGCGTCGGTAACTAAGCATATTTTTGCCGCGCTGGCCCTCTTGCGCAGCGATGCGGGTATATCGACCGACGATACGCTGGGCCAATATTTACCCCAGCTAAAAGCGCCGATGTCGCAGGTCACTGTGGGTCAGGCGCTGGACATGACCGGCGGTTTGCCTGACGTCCGTGAAACCCTCTCCCTGTTGGGCGTTTCGGTTTATAACGTCACCGATGCCGCAACGTTGATTGATTTTCTCGCCACCGACGGCAGTCTGAATTTCCCTGCGGGGACCGAAATCTCTTATTCGAACACCGGCTATCGTTTAGTCGAAACCATTCTGAAACAGAAAGGCATTTTGTTCGAAGACTTGCTGCAAAGGCATATTGCTCAACCGCTTGATATTGCTTTCCACGCCCCTGAAACCTGGTTTGATATTGTCCCTAATTTGACGCCCGGCTATTGGAAGTCCGCAGATGGCTGGAAAACCTCCAGCGCCGGTCTGCACCTTTCGGCGTCGGGCAGCCTGACCGGCAGTTTGCGTTCGCTGTCGAGCTGGTTGCAAAGCCTGTTAAAAGACAGCGGCCCCGGTGCCGGCGTTCTTAAGCACTTAAGCCAACCTCGCGCGCTCAACGACGGCACGCCAACTGCCTATGGATTAGGCATCACGCATTCCCAGATTGGCCGCCATCAGTTATTGGGACACGGCGGATCTCACGCTGGATACAAAACCTATTTCCTGCTGCATCCTGAGCATAAAATTGGCGTGGCGCTGGTGTCGAATCGCGAAGATACTGCCTCCTACACGGCGCTGCTCGAGGTGATGTCCGCCCTTCTCGATACCCCGCTTCCGGCAAGAAGTACGGCACTCGTCAATGGACTGTATGCCAGCCAGGCCGAACCTTATTGGCTTAACGTTACCGACGGCGTCGCCAGCTATTTGGGTGCAGCCGAGAATCTTTATCAGGGTGAGGACGGCAGTGCGGTTTCACTTTCGGCCCACCTGCCAATGCGTTTACAGATGAAAGGCAGCGCTATAGAAGGTGAAATTGGCTTGGCGAAGCGCTATTTCACACCGATAGAACCGAATGATTGCCTGCATCTCATTCAGGGCCGCTGGTTCCATCCCGAGTCAAAGGCGGCGTTCGATATTGAGGGCGACAAGTTAATGATGGGTGTTGGCCCGCTACGTGCCAGTGGAACGCTGACATCGGTAGGCCAAGGGCGACTGCTGGTGAGCATGCCGGACGGCCCGTGGGAAAAATCGTTCTGCCTTTATTTCCAGGGTTACAACGTGCAGCTGATTTCTAATCGCAGCCGCGTTTTGACCTTCCGCCGCGACGAGTGCCGCATTAGTTGGGAACCGACGGCGTAATTTAGGCTGCGTATTGGCAATAAAAACCCCTTATTCAGGTCACTGAGCAAGGGGTTTTTTATCACTTGGGTCATGGCTCAGGACAAATACGCCGCGCTGTGAAAATCAATCTCCCACTGCAATACTTGTGCATATAAACCTGAAAGCTGGACCTGCTGTGCTTCGCCGAGAGTGGCCGCGCACTTATCCAACTCGACCTTCAACCAGCTGGCCTGATTGATGAAGGTTTCCTCGGCGTGCATCACTACCCATTCCTTAACGTCGGCATCGGCAATTTCTGCCTGACTCACCCGCTTGCACCAATGGTAATACATCCATTCTGCGCCAAACATCAGCGTGAGTATTTGTGCGTAGCTGCCCGTTTCGGCCACCCGCAGCATGCCCTGACTAAAGCGATAAACCTCGGGCGCGCCGCGCACGTAACTTTCAGGAGTGACGGCTCTGTGCGCCATCACCCGTTCAAAATAGGCGATTTGCTCATTGGCCAGCGCGTCCAACACGCCAATCAACCAGCGGCGATGGGTAATATCGGGTGCTTTAATAACGGCATACGAGAAAATTTCGATGGCGGTTGCCACAAAATCGCCCTCGAACACCAGATACTGATTGAACACTTTTGTCGGCAAAATGCCCTGCTCGATATCGGTAACAAAGCGGTGCTGCTGCATCGCCTGCCAAACACCCTGATTCTCGCTCAGTAAACGATCGGTGAAGCTTGGCTGCTGTGACATGACTTATTCTCCGAGCTCGGCCTGAGCCACCGACATAAAGTGTTTAACTCTTTCCGGCTCAACCTGATTCCACCATACGCCGCCGTATTTCAGAGTGCTGGCGACAATCACGCCCTGCGTACGCTGCAAAATTTGACAGATATTATCAGGGGTTACGCCTGAACCCACCAGCAACGGCAGTGAGGTGGCGGCACGTATTTCGTCAATCTCATCCATAGTGGCGCTGTCACCGGTGCGCTGGCCGGTGGCAATAACCGCATCTGCCTGGAAAAAATCTACGTCGCGGGTCAGTTCGGTGATTGTGCGGTCAGCGACAATGGCGTGGCTACCGTGTTTAACGTGGCTGTCGGCAAAGACTTTAATATGTTCGGCCCGCAGTTGGGCGCGATAGCGCAGCGCTTTTGCCGCCGCACCCTCAATGAAACCTTCGTTAGCGATATAGGCATTAGCCCACTGGTTTACACGAACAAAATCAGCGCCACCTGCCAGCGCAGTAGCCAACGCGGGAATAGCCGCATTCGCCAATACGTTAATGCCCAGCGGACAGCCAAACTCTTTTTTAATCCTGTCGGTAATCACTGACATAAACGCCGCAGTTTCATAACCGATATCTTCCGGTTTAGAAAAAGGAACATCACCGTGATTTTCGATAATTAATCCGTGAACCCCCCCGGACAAATAAGCCTGCGCATCACTTAGGGCAACATCCATTATTTGGTTAATCGATTTTCCGCGATAATTAGGCGAGCCAGGAAAAGGCTCGCAGTGCACTACACCAATTATTGCTTTACTTCTTGAAAATATCTCTTGTATTGCACTGGTTTTTTCTGCTGATATAGACGCCATTGTATTACTCTCCTCAAGGAATATATTATGCAAGTCTTCGTTATCGGCAACATCAGTGTTGACGAAACCTATTTAATTAATGATTTACCGCAAAAAGGATCGTCTATTCACGGTGCTAAAACCCATCAAGACCTTGGTGGAAAAGGGGCCAATCAGGCAATTATCCTTTCGCGCTGTGGCATTAACACGATCCTAATTGCCGCCATTGGCAATGATAACCAAGGCCATTGGTGTAAGGAAAAAATAGAGCAAGAGCGTCTTACTTTACGGCCAAACTCACCCAGAGATTGTCGAACCGACACCTCACTAATATTAAACTGCGCCGACGGAGATAATGCTAACATCACCACCACCACTGCCGCTGATGCATTATCAATTAATGATATCGAGCAAGAATTGTTATTATCCAAACCCGGCGACGTGGTATTACAACAGGGAAACTTTAGCCATCAAAAAACGGAGGCTATTTTTAGCCTTGCCCGGCAGAAAGGGCTGACTACTGTATTTAACCCTTCGCCGGTAAAAGACACCTTTGCTGAACTGCTGCCGTTGATTGACATCCTAGTCGTCAATCAGCTCGAAGCACAGCGGCTCGGCCACGCAGACGATATTCTGCTTGCCGCCCACGCGCTACTCAATGCAGGCGTGGGACAGGCCGTGGTTACCCTTGGCGCAGAAGGCTCAATGCTGCTCAATGCCACAGGTGTCACGCGCGTCGCCGCAGAGCCGGTAAGCGTTAAAGATACCACCGGCGCCGGTGACACTTTTCTCGCGGTGATGCTCGCCTCTTCGCTGCTGCGCCAATCGCCCCTCACCGCCGCAGACCTGCACCGTGCGGCACGGGCTTCCTCTATTACCATCGGCAGAACCGGGACCCTGAGCGCCTTCCCCACGCAAATCGAACTTGTACAAATACTTAAATAATGACCGGGCTGCACTCGCCCTTCCAAGCAGCAGCGAGGCAGCATCGCCGCGGCAGCCTCAATTAACCTCATAATTACCCTAAGTCATTGCGGTGGCAGCAAGGCGGCCAGTAAGTTAATCCCCAGGAGCTTACACAGGTAAGTGACTGGGGTTAACGAATGCAGCCAACGCCGCTGCAGCCGCAATTAACCTCATAATTACCCTAAGTCATTGCGGTGGCAGCAAGGCGGCCAGTAAGTTAATCCCCAAGAGCTTACACAGGTAAGTGACTGGGGTTAACGAATGCAGCCAACGCCGCTGCAGCCGAAATGACGACGGGTAATTTTTATTTAAACTCAGCGCGAAACTTATCTACGTTTGCCTTGGTGACCACAGTGGCCGGTACCAAAATCACTTTATTTACAGTTTGTCCTGCGACGACTTTATTCAGCGCTTTGACGGCTTCAACGCCCATGTTTAGCGGGTCTTGTTGCAATACGGCGGTGACGTAGCCCTGGTCTATGCCTGAGATCGCCTTAGAGGTCAGGTCCCAACCAAAGACCTTAATGTCTTTCTGACGGCCCTGATTCTCAACGGCGGCGATGGCACCCAGCAGTGCTGGCTCTCCGGTGGCATAAATTGCGGTCATGCTCGGGTTGCCGGTAATTAAGTTTTCAGCCGCCGTTAAGGCATTGTCCTGAATATTTTGCCCATCAACCACGCCAACGACGCTAATGCCGCTGTGACCCTTAAGCGTATTTTCAAAACCCTTTTGGCGGTCGTTCTGAATCGCTGAGTTTAACGCGCCGACGATCCCAACTTTGGCTTTATCGCCCATATTCTTTTTGACATAATCGGTAAAGTAGTTACCCAATATTTCGCCGCCTTTAATATTATCGACGCCAACCTGCGCCTTCTGCTGGCCCGCTGGCAATACGGCATCAATCGCAATCACCGGTATATTTTTGGCTGCCGCTTCGGCAATGGCAGGCATAATTCCGTTAACGTCGATGGCATCAACCATAATCCCTTTCACGCCCTGCTGGATATAATTTTCAATCGCATCATTTTGCGCAACGGGATTATCATTGGCATTAAATATAATCAGCTTGGCCCCAGACTTTTTGGCTTCTTCGGCGGCCCCTTTATTCATCTGATTAAAAAACAGTGCCTGCTGGTTAATTTGCACCATCGCATAGGTCGGTGCTTCTTTCGCCCAAACACTGCTTGAAAATAATAGGCTCAACGTCATTGCTGCCAGTGTCGAACGCGCGAATTTATTCATCTGCACTGCAACATTTTTCTTACCGGTGTTGGTCAACATAATGACATCCTATAAAATAAGAGAGGACAATAAGAAATACCAGCAGGCATAGCCAAAGGAATTCGCGCAGAAAAAATCGGCGCAATTCCCGTGACATGGACCTGTCAGGGTTATTTTTGGGCGGATCAGATATCAGAATTTACGGCGAAGAATTCGAAGAGTGACGTTCCAAACGACGCTTTTTCGATAAAACGGTAATGCGGGTAAACTGTCAATTACAATTAATCGGCCGAGATAAATTGTCAAGTATAAAATTTCAGCCGTGTTCTTGGTTGGTGACAAAAAGTCCGTGACAGTGGCAAGAAATGACCCGCTGTCGTTGCGTTTGGCATATGCTGTCTTGATGTCGCCCGTAGAGTCAATTAGCCTAGTTGATATAGGCCCATCCGCCAGGACAGCAGAGAGAAATTATGGCCACTAAACGGGTAGTGTTATCCGACGTTGCACAAATGGCGGGGCTTTCCAAAGCCACCGTATCACGATATCTCAACAACAGCATTGTGCTGCCACAGCAAACGGTGGAGCGCATTGAACACGCAATCAACACTCTAGGTTATCGAGCCAATAGCCTTGCGCGACGTTTGAGCATGGGCGGCAGTGAAACTATTGGTTTAGTATTGCCTGATATTGCCAACCCGTTCTTCGCCGAACTGGCTGATGCGGCTGAAGAGGCGGCATCTGAACACAAATACAGCCTGGTGCTGTGCGTTACGCGAAATAATCTCGAGAAAGAGTGCCAGTTTATCCGCTGGCTCGACACTCGCCAGGTCGACGGCCTGCTCTTTACCACCAATCGCCCTGATAATGGCCAGCTCTGCCTTGAGCTAAAAGGCCAGCGCCATGTGGTGCTGATTGATGAAGATGTGCCGGGCTGCGACGTGCCCAAGGTATTTTCTGACAACGTGCACGGTGGCGAACTCGCCACCCAGGCGTTAATCGACGCGGGACATCGTCACATTGCGTTTGTCGGTGGCCCGGACGAGTTGATGAGCGTGCGCGAAAGGCATCAGGGTTATCGACAGGCATTGGTAAAAAGTGGCATAAGTTACGACCCGGCGTTAGTGCTGTATGGCGATTATGATCGCGGTTTTGGCCGACTGGCGCTAGAAACGCTGCTTGCCTTGCCTACTCCGCCGAGCGCAATTTTCGCCGCCAGTGATTATCTGGCACTTGGTTTACTTGACGGCGTGCGCGCCAACGGCCTAAGCGTACCGGATTCACTGTCGCTGGTCGGTTTTGATGACGCAATTTATTCAGACCTGATCACTCCCCGGCTGTCTACCATTCGCCAGTCCGCACGCGAGCTTGGGCGAACGGCGGTTGAAACACTGGTCAAACTGCTTAACGATGACGAAAACGTCAGTCGCGTATCGAGAATTCCCGTCGAGTTAATCTCCAGAGATTCAGTGGCTCACTGGCGAGCGAAACCTTGACAACGCTGCCCCACGACGGCGCTATTGCACCGTTTTAGAGCAGCTTATTTTTTGTACGCCCTCACTTGGGTAGCATTTTTACAAAACCAATTGTGAAAAATATGGCTCAGCGTAAAATATTTTTCACAAGAATTAGCTCATTGTTTTTATTCAGTTTATTGCACAACCTTTTCCCAGCAAATCCCCCCGCCAAACGACTTTTGTGCAAATATTGGCACGCTTACTGCAAATTCATTTTCGGCGATTCAGATATCCACACTCACTATTTTGTTAATCGGCTGAGCGGGAAAACAGGTCGCCGTTATTTTTGTCATTTGGGTAAACCGGTTTACAAGGAAAGAAAAATCGGAAATGACCAGTAACGGCAAATCTGTTGTATACAGACACGGTGGTACGTTCACCGAATGTGCGACCCGCCATCCCCTTTGTGATGGAGCAGATTTATGTCAAGAGACCTTGCAGGCACACCCAGGGTGGAGATGATTAATATCACCAAAACCTATGGTTCGATCCGCTCTCTTCGCGGCGTTAACTTAAGCCTTGCTCCGGGAGAAGTGCTCGGGCTGGTAGGCGATAACGGAGCGGGTAAATCAACCTTAACCAAGATACTGGCCGGAGCCGTCGTGCCCAGCAGCGGAAAACTGTGCATCGATGGTGAAGAAGTTAATTTCAACAACCCTTCAGACGCGCGCCGCTGCCATATTGAAATGGTTTATCAGGACCTGTCGCTGTGCGATACGGTTAACGTGGCCGGTAACCTGTTCATGGGCCGTGAACCACAAACTCGCCTACTGGGCATTCCGTTTCTCGATGAGAAAAAAATGCACGAAGAGGCACGTGAAATGCTGAAAGGCTTGGGGATCTCGATCCCTGATACCCGTCTGCTGGTGCGTAATCTTTCAGGGGGGCAACGTCAAGCGATTGCCATTGCCCGCGCGGCCGCGTTTGAACCCAAAGTATTAATTATGGATGAACCCACCGCCGCACTGGCCGTTGCCGAAGTAGAAGCCGTGCTGGAGTTAATCAGACGCGTTAGTGCCCGTGGGGTCAGCGTAATACTGATAACCCATCGTCTACAGGATCTGTTCCTGGTGTGCGACCGCATCATGGTGATGTACGAAGGCACCAACGTAGCCGAGCGAAAAATAGCAGACACCAGTTTATCTGACATCGTTAATCTGATCGTCGGGCAAAAGTTCGAGGCACATTCGGCTCGTGAAACCGTTCATCACTGAGTCTTTCAAAAGGTAAGCCCATGAGCATTATGAATATGTCCAGTCCACGACTGATTAAACATTCGCTGTCGCGCCGCATTTTGCACAATCATTCCGGCGTGGTCAGCATTGCGGTTTTCTTTATCTTTTGCTGCGTAGTGTTCTCGTTTGCCACCGATGATTTTTTAAGCAAATACAACTGGTTGAATATACTGCGTCAGAGCGCGCCGTTACTGATTGTGGCGGCGGCGATGACGTTAGTTATCACAACCGGTGGCATTGATTTATCCGTAGGCTCTACGCTGGCGCTGGTGGGCGCTCTTTCGGCGATTGCGCTTAACAACTGGGGATGGCCTTGGCCGGTGGTACTGCTGGCGGGTCTGGCGCTCGGCGGACTGATCGGCGCCATTAATGGCTATTTTATTGCCTATGAAGGAATTCCTGCCTTCATCGTCACCCTTGCTACATTAGCCGTTATTCGCGGCGTGGCGCTGCTGATGACCCAGGGATACTCCATTCCACTGCCCGCCGGGAGCGACTTTATTTGGCTCGGCCGCGCTTGGGTGCTAGGACTGCCGCTGCCGGCAATTCTTGGCGTGCTGGCGCTGGGGCTTGGCCACGTTTTGTTGAACCACACCCGTTTTGGCCGCTACGTGACTGCCATCGGTGCCAACGCTGAGGGCGTGCGCCGTGCAGGGGTCAATACTCGTTCAATCACCCTTTGGGTCTATGTGTTAAGCGGCATGTCTGCGGCGTTGGCCGGGATGATTATTACCGCACGTCTTGGCAGCGGTTCATCAAATCAGGGTGAAGGTTTTGAGCTACAGGTGATTGCCGCCGTGGTATTGGGCAGCACCAGCCTGTTTGGTGGTTTTGGTACAATTATCGGCACCCTGCTTGGCGCGCTGTCGATTGCGGTGATTCAAAACGGGCTGATCCTCTCGCACATGTCGCCGTTTTATACTCAGATTGCCACCGGCCTGATCATTTTGCTGGCTATCTGGCTGAACACCCGCATCTTTAACCCGGTTCGAACGAGCAAGGGGTAGTCAATGAATAAGCATTCAATATTCCGTCACGCCGACCCTTTCCCGCTGGGCGTTTCCAGCGGCTTTGTGAATACGGTTCTGGGGCCCATACCGGTGAGCGAGTTGGGCGTGACGTTAATGCACGAACATATTTTGCTCGATGCGTCGGGAAAGTGGGTGGCGCCCTGCTGTTGCAGCGATCGCCACATTGCCGAGATGCCGGTAAAAATCGAAAATCTTGGCGAACTGTCGTTAAACCCGCTGGCCAGCCGCGATAACTGCCAACTTTTTGACGCTGATTTGGCTACCGAAGAGTTAATGAAATTTAAGGCTCAGGGCGGTCAAAGCGTGGTCGACCCGACTAATCTGGGCATTGGTCGTGACCCTAAAGCGCTACAGCGCATTTCACGCTTGACGGGCCTGAACATTATTATGGGCACTGGCTTTTATCTCGAACCTTCTCATCCGGCCTATGTGAAAACGCATTCTCTGGAAACGCTGACCGAACAGATAATTTATGACGTTGGCGGTTTTGACGACAAGCCGGAAGTTATTGCCGGACTCATTGGCGAGATTGGCGTTTCCAGCGCCTTTACCGCCAATGAAGAAAAATCGCTGCGCGCGGCTGCACGAGCCAGTGCCGCCACCGGCGTGCCGCTCGAGGTGCATTTACCCGGCTGGGAAAGGCTGGGTCATAAGGTACTGGACGTGCTGGCCGAAGAAGGCGCTGATCTTAATCACACCGTGCTTTGCCATATGAATCCAAGCTTTGCCGACAAAAAATATCAACGCACGCTGGCAGAACGTGGCGCATTTTTAGAGTACGACATGATTGGCATGAGCTATTTTTATGCCGATGAGAGCGCACAATCCCCCTCAGACGAAGAGAACGCCCGCGCTATTCGTGAGCTTATCGACGATGGTTTTATCAAACAGGTTTTACTTTCACAGGATGTATTTTTAAAAACCATGCTGACCCGTTTCGGCGGACACGGCTATGGTTATATTCTAAAGCACTTTGTTCCCCGCCTGCGCCGCCACGGCGTCAGTGGAGAGCAGCTTGAGCAATTGCTGATTGGCAATCCACAGCGCGTTTTTAGCAACACTTGATTATCACCAACACCAGGGAAATTCATGCCATCTACTTTGTCTGTGATTGAACTGACACAAAAATTGCTGGCTTTTGACACCATAAATCCTCCCGGAAACGAGGAGGACTGCCTGCTGTGGCTCTGCGATTATCTTAAAATTCAGGGATTTGAGGTCAGCAAACATCCATTTGGCGTAAGAAGAATGAATCTGATTGCCAGGATAAAAGGCCGCAGTTCAGGCGCTCCGCTGGCTTTTTCCGGACATCTCGACACGGTGCCGCTGGGCAGTACACCGTGGCAATACGCACCGTTCGGCGGTGATATTGTCGACGGTAAAATTTTTGGCCGCGGCAGCAGCGACATGAAAGCAGCCGTTGCGGCATTTATCGTTGCCTGCATTAATCAGCGCGAGGCCATTCGCGCAGGCTGCGGCGTCGTGCTGCTATTAACGGGAGGTGAAGAAACCGGTTGCGACGGCGCGCGGGCGCTTATCGGCGATCCATCGGTTGATTTACCTCGCCCGGCGGCAGTGATTGTCGGTGAAGCTACGGCCAACTACCCGATCATAGGCCATAAAGGGGCGCTGTGGTTGCGCTGCGAAACACAGGGTAAAACGGCACACGGCGCGATGCCCGAACTGGGGATTAATGCGATTTACCTGGCCGCCGATGCCATTGGTAAAATACGCAGCTTTGAAATCGGTCCGCCGCATCCGTTAATGAAAAAACCGACGTTAAACGTGGGGACTGTTCGCGGCGGGCTGAATATAAACTCGGTGCCGGACCACGCCAGCTTTGACGTTGACCTGCGTACTGATCCGAGTGTAGTGCATCCTGCACTGATCAATAGATTACAAAATCACTTAAGTGACGCTGTAACCATCACTGCGTTGGTTGACCTGCCTGCCGTGCTCACCGACAGCCTGCATCCATGGATCAAGCGCGTGATAGACGCCTGCCAACCGCTTCACGCCGAGCCAATTACGCCGCGCATTGTGCCCTATTTTACCGACGCAGCCGTGTTGCTCAACGCCGTGGGTAATCCTCCCTGTGTTATTCTTGGCCCAGGAGAACCGAACATGGCACATCAAACCGATGAATATTGCGATGTGCAAAGCTTGGCTGCGTGCGTGGCACTTTATCAACGCCTGATTGGCGAGTTTTCTCAACCAGGCTGATAGGCAATTGCTGTTATCCTGCGTTTGTACCCTTTTTTTGCCCTTTTCGCCCCTCACAATAGCGTGATGCCAGTCGCGCTTTGCGGCTATCAGTCATTTCAATCAACCTGCTGACTCATCTCATCTCATCTCATCTCATCTCATCTCATCTGCAACATTTTCAGGCCGTTTAGTTCACATTTTAGAATTTTACTAGGCCATTACGTATCACTTGGTTCGCAATAGCACAATTTGCTTAACCCCAAGTAGCATAAGGCTTTCAGCCTATTTTTTAACTAAATTAACCCAAAAACCCCATAATTAATTACTTTACTTACGAAACCATCTATTCACCCCTTAAAAGAAGTGAATTAACATCCGGGAAACATTTATAAATATCTCGATCACAACTCGGGCATTGCGAACCTTTTGATTCAATCACTCTACTCATTTTGTAACTGGAACAGATCATGAAACAGAGCCTTCTCTCCATCATTTGCGCAGCCGGTGTGCTGTTAACAAGCCCCTGTGTGATGGCTGCGTTGCATCCACAACTCGATAACACCCAGGCTCATCAGGTTATTAACAGTGTGAAAACCACGCTGGCTCAGCAACACAGCGCCGGCTGCGTTGCCGTGGTCAACGCCGACGGAAAACTGCTGGCATTTGACCGTTTCGACGGTTCTCCTGCGGGCTGTGTCGACGCCGCTATTGGCAAAGCGCAGACTTCGGCGCTGTATCACGCCCCTTCGTTGAAATTCATGCAACGTCTACAGGGCGGGGAAACAACCGTGCTGGCTATTCCGCATGCCGTACCCCTGGGTGGCGGTTACCCGCTCACGCTGTCGGGTGAAGTGGTGGGCGCAGTGGGCGTAAGTACGCCAAAACAGGACATTGACAATCAGGCCTCTGAAACCGCCGCGAGCGTCTTGAAGTAACTCTTAACGGAAGAAAACCATGATCAATCTTTCACGCCGCCGAATGGTATTCGGCACCGCCAGCGTGCTCGCCGTCGGGATTGGCAGCCAGCTGTTAGGAAGCAGTGTGTTTGCAACACCGGCTCACGCCGCCCCGCCGCTGGCTTCGGCCATAGCTATGCCCGAGAATTTCATGCAGCTTTCAAGAAAATTGACCGCCGTGAGCAACCTCGAACCTCATCTGGGTCAGGCGTTATACAGCTGGCTGCATCACGATGAGCTCGACGTTCAGCTCGACGCATTGGCAACGCTGCTCGACGCTCACGGCGGCGTAGTCGGTGAGCCGCTGCATCAGCTGCTCGCCCAGCAACCGGCGGCGTTAGGCCTGCTGTATCAGCAGCTTGTTAACGGCTGGTATCTCGGCGTAGTCGGCCAGCCAGGCAGTCAGGTGTGCATTGGTTTTGAAAATATTGTGAGTTACGCGCTGGTCAAAGACAGCGTATTACCCCCGAGTTATGCGGTTGGCGAACCGAACTTTTGGGTCCATAAACCTGACAGCGAGGTGATTACCCATGGCTGATTCATTACACGCCGACGTCATTGTTATCGGTGCCGGTATCGCCGGTTCCCTCGCCGCAGAAAAAATGGCTAAGGCCGGTGTTTCTGTGCTGATGCTCGAGTCCGGTCCATTCATCAAGCGCGATGAGGCGGTTGAGTTGTTCCGCCAATCGCCTTTAAAAGGTGATTTCACCGAACCCTATCCGCCAAAACCCTGGGCACCGCAGCCGAAATTCCAGCCAAAAGATAACAACTATCTGATTCAGAAAGGCCCAGATGTTTATGCCGCGCAGTATCTGCGAGGCGTAGGGGGCACCACTTGGCACTGGGCAGGACAAGCCTTCCGCCTGCTGCCTAACGACATGAAAATCAGAACGTTGTACGGCGTGGGTCGCGACTGGCCCATTAGCTATGAAGATTTGGAGCCTTACTATACCGAAGCGGAAATTCAGATGGGCGTCTCCGGTGACGACGACTTGGGATCACCGCGATCGGAGCCTTATCCGCTGCCGGGCATTCCTCTTTCCTACGGCTTTGAGCGCATCAAACAGCGCGTAGCCCCTTTAGGCTACGTGGTTGGAATCGGTCCGCAGGCGCGTAACAGCATTCCTTACGACGGCCGTCCTGCCTGCTGCGGCAACAACAACTGCATGCCGGTGTGTCCGATCGACGCCCAGTATCACGGTGGAATTTCGGCCCGCAAAGCAGTCGAAGCCGGGGTGCGGGTCATTGCCAACGCAGTGGTGTATAAAATCGAGGCCGACGACAGCGGCAATATCGTCGCGGTGCACTACCTCGACTCACAAAAACAGACCCACAAAGTCACCGGCAAACGCTTTGTGCTGACGGCTAACGGGCTGGAGAGCCCAAAACTGCTGCTTATCTCAACCAGCGAAAAGTATCCCAACGGCATCGCCAACAGTTCCGGCATGGTGGGACGCAATCTGATGGACCACCCCGGCACGGCGGTTGAGTTTCTGGCCGATGAGCCGGTATGGTTTGGCCGAGGCCCTATGCGTCCAGGCAGTATCAATAACCTGCGCGACGGAGCCTTCCGCGCCGAACGTTCTGCGCTGCGCGTTGACCTAGCCAACACGTCGCCGGTGCGCACCTTAACCGAACGTCTTGTTAAACAAGGCTATTATGGCAAGGCGTTAAACGACAAACTGGCGTATCAGGCCGAGCGTTATGTGCTGTTGAACTGCCTGCTGGAAATGCTGCCTGAGCCAGAGAACCGCGTGGTGCCGAGTAAAACGGAGAAAGACGAATGGGGAATTCCGCGCCTTGAAGTCTATTACCAATTCCCGGACTACGTGCATAAAGGCTATGACCAGTCGATGCTCGATTTCCAGAAAATTGCCACCAGCATGGGCGGCACGGAGGTCGTTTACAGCAAGCGTGGCGTATACAACAACAATCAGCACATTACCGGCACTATGATCATGGGCAGTGACCCGAAAGATTCGGTGGTTGATGGTGACTGTCGCACCCATGACCACCCGAATCTGTTTATCGCCGGTACCGGCATCATGCCTTCTGCTTCCACCGTTAACTCGACGTTAACCGGTACGGCGCTGGCGCTTCGCATGGCGGATACGGTGCTGAAAAGCCTGGCCTGAGTCTTCCAAAGGACTGCGGCAGGCCAAAGACGGCTGCCGTATGAGGATGTGAAATGAGAATAAAAATTTTGCTGGCGGCCCTGTTGCCGCTGGCGGCAGCGGCCAGCGCTTTTGCAGACGACGCGTCGAGTTCGGCCGAAATGATTAAACGCGGCGCCTATCTGGCAACGGCGGCAGACTGTACCGCCTGCCACACCGCACCGGGTGCGCCTAGAAATGCCGAGTTTGGCGGCGGTTATCCGCTGGCCTCACCTTTTGGCGTTATTTACGGCACTAATATTTCATCAGACAAGCAGTTTGGCATCGGTGACTGGAGCGACAATGAATTTGTTCGCGCCGTGCGCGACGGCGTGGGTAAAGAGGGACAACAGCTTTATCCGGCCATGCCTTACGATTCTTTCACCAAAATGACACGTGAAGATGTGCTAGCCATTAAGGCTTACCTGCTTTCACTGCCCGGCGTGCACGCAGCTCCGGCGAAAACTGACCTGTCTTTCCCGTTTAACCAGCGCTGGGGCATGTCCTTCTGGAAGTGGTTCAACTTTGATAAAGGCACGTTGAAAAACGATCCGTCCAAAAGCGATGACTGGAACCGGGGGCGCTATCTGGTCGATGCTTTAGCGCACTGCGGCACCTGCCACACGCCGCGTAACTTAACAATGGGCATGGACAACGGCAAAGCCTTCGGCGGTGGCGATCTGGGTTCTTGGGTGGCGTTTAACATCACACCGGACAAGAATGCCGGTATTGGCAATTGGTCGCAGCAGGACTTGGTCACCTATCTAAAAACCGGTAACGTGGCAGGCAAGGCTTCGGCATCTGGCGCGATGGCAGAGGCGATTGAGCACAGCCTGCAACACTTGACCGACGGTGACCTCAATGCGATTGCTACCTATATTCGCTCAGTCCCGGCGATAAGTGACGACAGGCAAACGCAGCCGCGCGACCAGTGGGGTAAACCGGCGACCCATGTGTTTGCAGACAGGGCTGATGCGCAGGCGTTCGATCAGTCCGCTTCTGCCCTGTTTAACAGCAACTGTGCAGCCTGCCACGGTCAGTCTGGTGCGGGTATCGGTAAGGGCTTCCATGCCTATCCGTCACTGTTTAACCACACGACCACCGGCGCGGCCGACAGCCGTAACCTGGTGTCCGTTATTCTCGGTGGCGTACAGCGTCATATGAGTCAGGGCGAAGTCATGATGCCGTCATTTGCCAACCAGCTAACCGATGAGCAGATTGCGCAACTTAGTCAGTATGTCAGCAAGCAGTTTGGGGATCCGGCAGGGGCGACGGTCACGGCAAAGGACGTCGCCAAGATGCGTAAAGCGGCAGATCTGCCCTATCCACCAAAAGTTGAAGACGGCACTCAGAAATAAATCAGGTTTTTAAGGATTTTTGAGATGACTTCAGGCCGAACATCCGTTCGGCCTTTTTATTACCCTACGGAACAACGCGGTGTAATAGCTGAACGTAGGGCATTGGTTTCGTTATAAAAAGTATTGGCTTCGCGGTAAAGCGTGACGACGTCGCCAATGATCAACAACGTTGGTGTTTCGACGGCATGAAGCTCAATCATCATAGCCAACGTTCCCAACACGCTGGTCATCACCCGCTGCTCGGGCTGAGTGCCGCGCTCAATAATCGCCACCGGCGTACTGGCAGACAGCCCGTGCTGGATTAAACGCTGGCTAATCATGCCACTGCTGGCAATACCCATATAAAACACCAGCGTCTGTCGTTCGACGGCCAATGAGACCCAGTCGACATCCGGTTCCCCGTCAGCGCCGTGGCCGGTAGCCGCTCATGTTGCCAATCTTCATGTTGACCACCATTTGCGGTGGCGGCACCACCACGTTACGCACGTCGTTAAACGGATGAATTCCGAAGTTGGCCAACCAGTAATACGCAACATCATACCGCCGCCCAAGGCCGCGATTCCTGCGATAAATCGACGGCGCGACATCTGTTTTCTCTGGTTTATTGCGGGTCCTTATGGGGTAACAGCCAAAGTGGCTGATAAATTTCAGGCAAAAAAAAGCGTCCTGTTAGCGCTCAGTTTCCTGAACGCTAACGGACGCCTTTATCCGTAATCCTGACTAAGCCGCCGTTGGCCTAGTACTTGTGTAAAATATAATGCAGCTTGCGTGCCAATATAACGGAACCAGATGAGTTTATATAAATCAGTGAGTTATGAAATAATGAGTACCACCCAAACCTTTTATTGCACTGTCTGATACCTTTTGCACAACCTGATGGCACACTGCCAGTGCAACGACTCTTAAGGGATTATTCGGTTTTTTGGCCAATAAATCCGCCACTGCCAGCATCGCTTCGGCGATTTCGGCCAACTTTTTATTTTGGTTCATTGCCATGTCACGCAGCGTTTTGTGGGCATGTTGCTCACTAAGCCCGTGGTGCTGCATCAACAATCCCTTGAATCGCCGGATTGGCTGACGTGTCGACGGCTTCAAACACCCGCGAGAGATGGCTGTGGATCACGTCGCTGTAACAGTTCATCGCCTCAGGTTGGTCAATGGCCCGCGCGGCAATCTGCTGAGGCTGTACAACACGGTGGCGATGCAGCTAAACAGTCGTGAAGCATTGGCCATAAACTGGCCGCTTTGATCAAGTTGGTCTAATTTATTTATTGGCTAAACGCCGCTCGGCTAGCCCCACCTGATCAGCCCTTTCCCCTAAGCTGTCGCCATAATATTGACCGTCTGAACAAAGAAAAATGTTGGCCGTTCCTCGCTCACGCTGTAGCACGTGAATATGCTGGCTGGATTTGCCCACTAATTCGCCCATTTGCAGCAACTGCCTCAGGCAGAGTATTTCACTGTTTTAGAGGCCAATACAAAGTCCAAGGCAGAAATAGTCATCGGTAAAATGGGTCCAAATAAGCTTAACCATGTTAAGGGCTAAGCAAGAAACATGCCGAGGTAGACTTCATAAGATGCTGTTATCTATAAAATAAAAAGCCCTACTTTTAGTGTTTATGAAATTAATAATCGGCATGGCTGGCATCGCTTTATAAATATGATCTAAGGCAGAGTGAATATGTAAAAAGTGGCACTGCGGGGGAATTGCTTGAAACGCGGCGAGTGATTTCAATAAAAATTTAGCGTCGTGTTGGTTTTACCTTTATCTCCTTACACGTAAACTCACTACAGAGGGTAATACTCTGGGTAATTAACAGATTAACTGTTTAATAGTCACTACACTTAAACAGTGTTGCCCCTCAGTTATTACCAAGGGGCAACACTGTTAACTACGCTTCGCCAAGGACAAAACCTTTCGCCATCGTCACGTGACGATCGCACATGTGGTCGATGACGTCAGCGTCGTGACTCACCAAAATCATTGTCAAATCGCCAGCGGCCTTCAGCTCGTTAAGCAGATTGAGAATTTCTGCCTGAACGGACATATCCAGTGCCGAAGTCGGCTCGTCCAGCAACAGCAGCTTGGGTTTAAGCAGCAGCGCCCTGACAATGGCCACGCGCTGACGCTGACCGCCCGAAAGCTGATGCGGATAGCGGTGGATAAGCGCGGGGTCTAATCCCACCTGTCGAAAACCTTCCGCAACTTTCTGTTCAATATCCTGCTCTTTGAGCAGCTTCAGCGGTTCACTCAACGTGCGCAGCAGTTTGTGTTTCGGATGCAGTGAAGCGTAAGGGTCCTGAAACACCATTTGTACTTCACGACGTAGCGAACCGGTAAACGGCTTGCCCGGCGTTAAACGGTGTCCCAGCAGCGACATATTGCCGCTCCACTGAGTGTTGAGACCGGCCAACACCCACAGCAGTGAAGATTTTCCGCAGCCTGAAGGCCCGACCAAACCAAAGCACTCGCCCTGCGTGATAGTTAAATCAACATCGTGCACCACCGTTTTGACGTCGTAACCCTGACGGTGCGAAACGCTGAGCTGGTGCAGCTGGGCGATAATTTCCTGACTCATGACTGCCCCCTCTCACCGCCGAGCCTGGCGAGTAACTCACGGTCCAAAACCGGCAGCATTTCGCCACGCGTGGCCCTGCTCGGGCGGCACGACCAGAGTGTGTGGGTGTACGGATGGGTCGAGTGCGCCAGCTGGTCGGACGCGAGGCGGTCAACAATCTGCCCTTTATACATCACCATGACCTGCTCGGTATATTGCGCAACTTGCTGTAAATCGTGGCTTATTAGCAGCAGACCCATATTACGTTCGTCAACCAGACGCTCTATCAATTTCAACACCTGCTCACGCATTTCAAAGTCCAGCGCGGAGGTGGGTTCGTCGGCTATCAGCCACTGAGGGTGATTTATCAGCGCAATCGCCAGCATGACTCGCTGCCCCATGCCGCCCGAAAGCTGGTGCGGATAGTACTTGCTGAGCTGTGCGGGATGCGGCAAACCGACGGCGTTGAGCATTTCAAGACGCTGTTCTTTGAGCTCACTGCGGCTGAATTTTCCGTGCAGGCGCAGCGGTTCTTCTACCTGTTTGCCAATTGACATTGCCGGATTAAGCGCGTGTTTCGGGTCCTGCATTACCATGGCAATACGGTTGCCGCGCAGCTGATTCCATTCGCGCTGTTTTAAGTGCGTCAGGTCTTGCCCACCGAGGGTAAGTTGACTGGCCTGCATCTCGCACGGCGACGGTAACAGCCCCATCAACGCCCTTGCGGTCATCGACTTGCCTGAACCTGACTCTCCCACCAGCGCCACCCGCTGCTGGCCCACGCTAAATGAAATGGACTTAACCAGCTCAATCGGCTGCGGGCCCGGCACGTAAACGGTCAGGTCTCTGGCCACCAGCAGGTTCGACGCATCGCCTGCGCCGTTGATCGTCGTAGATTCATTCGCCATGACGGGTATCCATTTTATCGCGCAGGCCATCGCCTAACAGGTTAAACGCCAAGCTGGCGAACAGAATCGCCCCGCCAGGCGCGGCGGCCACCCACCATTGGTCAAAGATAACTTTACTGCCTTCGGCCACCATCGAGCCCCATTCTGCGGTCGGCGGTTGAATGCCCATCCCCAAAAAGCCGAGTCCGGCGGAAGACAAAATAATACCGCCGAGACTCAGTGCGGCACGCACCACCGCGCTTGGCAGACACAGCGGTAAAATGTGGCCAAACATCAGGCGAAAACCGCCGATGCCTTGCATGCGGGCAGCAGCCAGATAATCACTGCGGCGCAGCGCCAAGGTTTCAGCGCGAGCCTGTCTGGCAAACGGCGGCCAACTGGTAAATGCCAGCGCCAGCGCGCCGTTCATCAGGCCGGGGCCAAGAATTGCCACCAGCGCCAACGCCATCACCAGACTCGGCAATGACAGCACAATATCGGTGAAACGCATCAGAATACGCTCTACCCAACCGCCAAGATAACCGGCGCTGATCCCTACCAGCAGGCCAAAAGGAATGGTCAGCAGCAAAATCAGCGACACGAGCAGCAAGGTAGGTCTGGCACCAAAAATAACCCGTGAAAGCAGATCTCGGCCAAAACCGTCAGTGCCTAGCCAATGTTCGGCAGAAGGCGGCATCAGGCGGATTTCGATGTGCTGAATGTTGGGGTCAAACGGTGCCAGCCACGGCGCAAACAGCGCGGCCAACAGCAGAATAATCGCCAGCGTGGTGCCGATGGAAAGCGTAGTCAGTCGACGCGGTCCTCTGCTGGGCGTTACCCGCACCTGGGTCGGTTGTTCAGGAATGAGTTGTGTCATAAAAAGTGCTTACCGGGTTCGCGGATCGAGTAAATAAGTCAGCGCATCAGCCAACGCATTCAGCAGAACAAAACAGGTGCCAATCAGCAGCGTCGAGCCTAAAATTGCCGGCGTATCGGAGGCAAACAGCGCGGTGGTGAGATAACGACCCACGCCGGGCCAGGCAAAGACGGTTTCTGTCAGCACCGCACCTTCAAGCAGGCTGGCATAGGAGAGGCTCAGCACGGTGATAAGCGTACCCAACACGTTGGGAAACACATGACACAGCAGCACGCGTGCACGACCCGCGCCTTTTGAACGGGCGAGGATCACGTACTCCTTGTTCATTTCACCCAGCATAGAGGCGCGCAGTAGGCGGGTAATGCCGGCCATCGACAGCAGAGCCAGTACAGTGACCGGCAGCCACATGTGCTTAATGGCGTTGTAAAACATCTCACGATCGCCAGACAACCAGGTGTCAATCAGCACAAAACCGGTGCGCGGTTCCAGGGTGTAAAGATAGGCGTCGTCGAGCCTACCCGGACCTCCGGCCCAGTGCAGTACGGCATAAAATAGCAGTAGTCCGAGCAGGCTGAGCCAAAAAATCGGCACCGAATAGCCCAGCAACGACACCAGCCGCACCACATTATCAATCCAACTTCCCGGTTTATAAACGGAAAGCAGCGCCAACGTTATGCCCAGCGCCGCGCCGAGAATAATCGCGCAGGTCGCCAGCTCAATGGTGGCGGGGAAAGTGTGCATCAGGTCGGAAGCCACCGGCTGACCCGTAATGCTCGACATGCCCATGTCGCCGTGCGCCAGATGCTGTAGATAGTGCCAAAACTGCACCGGCATCGGTTTATCTAAACCCAGATCTTTGCGTACTTGCGCATAGGTTGCTTCACTGGCGTGATCACCGGCAATCTGCAATGTGGGGTCTAGCGGCGCTAAATGAGAGAGCGCAAAGGTAAAGGCCAGCAGCCCAAGCAGAGTCAGCATTAACGAAACAAGGCCGCCTACCAGGCGGCCCGACCAACGCCAACCCTGTCGGAACAGCCCGACCGGGGGAGTACTGTCTATCATTACTTGGTGACCTTGCTGTAGAACACCATGTCAGGGTTAATGCCCTGTACGTAGCCTTTAATGTTGTCGCGTACGGCAATCAGGCTGCGCGCCTGCAGGCCAATCACGAACGGAGAGCTCTTCTGCACCGCCAACTGCAACTGGCGATAGTCCGCCACGCGCTTGGCCTTGTCATTTTCGGCAGTCGCTGCCAGCGTCAGCTTGCTCAGTTCTGGAATGCTCCAGTTGGCGCGCCACGCCAGGGTATTGCTGCCGTCTTCCGGGTTATAGGCAAAGGCTGCCGCGTTGGTGTTAGGGTCAAAGTAGTCCGGACCCCACGAGGAAAGCGTTGCGTCGTAGTTGTGTGATTTCACTTTCAGCGAGATTTGCGAGCTTACGCCCGGCTCCAGCTTAACGGTCACGCCGCCCTGAGCAAAGCTCGCCTGCAATGCCTGCGCAATGTCGAGGTACGGTGGCTGGTTGGTCACCGCAATGGTGAAGCTCACGTCTTTCAAACCGGCTTTTGCAAGAATTTCTTTTGCCTTGGCCGGATCAAACTTGTACGGATTGTCGTTCAATGCGCCTAAATAACCGTCCGGCAGGAACGCCTGATGCACCTGGAACTGGCCCTTCAGCAGGTCTTTGGCAATATGCTCGTAGTCAAACAGGTAGCGCGACGCTTCCCAGAATGCCGGATTACCCAGCGCAGGCGAGGCCTTAACGTTGAAATAAAGGAAATAAAGAGAGGCATAAGGCACGGCCAACGGTTTAACGCCCGGTTTGCCTTCAAGGCCTGCCATTTGGTCAGCACCGAGGTTGCGTGCCATATCGGCGTCGCCCTGCTCAATGAGTAGACGTCGCGCGGCGGCATCGGGCACATTTTTAATCAGCACGGTAGGAATTTTTGGCGCGCCGCCAGGCGAACTCGGGTTAGCCTGCAGCACCAGCACCTGATGCGGCACATAGGTGCGAATTTGATACGGACCACTGCCTGCTGAATGATCACTCAGCCACTGATGGCCGAAGTCGTCACCTTTGGCGTTTTGTGACACCAACTTGGAGTCAACGATAGAAGAAACCGGCGCAGAAAGCAGGCTTAGCACGAAGTTCGGGCTTACGTTTTCGGTCCAGCTGATTTTAACGTGCTGTGCATCGACCTTGGTCAGGAAGCCATCAACGTTTTTAGCGCTCCAACCCAACTGGGTCAGAATAAAGGAAGGCTCAAGGTTCAGTTTCACCACGCGTGAAAGTGAATAAATCACGTCATCTGCCGTGAGCGGATTACCGCTGGCAAAGGTCGCCTTCGGGTTCAGGGCAAAGGTCAGACTTTTGCCGTCACTGCCCGCCTGCCATGAAAAAGCCAGCGTCGGCTTCAAATCGATAGGGTTGTTCGGGTCAGACTGAATCAAACGCTGATAGATATTATTAAACGCCTGCACAGTGGTCAGCTCAAAACCCTGAGCCGGGTCAAAACTGGACGCGTCGTCCAAAGACTGTGCAATAACCAGAGTATTGGCCGGTGTTGCCGCCTGTACGGTAAAAGTGGCAGCCATGGCTGCAAAAAGAACGGAAGGAATTATTTTTTTCATTTATAAACGCTCTTATAACTTAGCGAAGTTGCTAATGATTTTGGGAGTGTATGGGAGATATGAAGAGACAATAAAGTCATTTGCGCTCTAACGTTATTCAATTTTTGCATAAAGTGATGTAAATGGTTATAAGTTAGTCAAACCGGTCAGGTTCGACTGATAAATCTTTACTCCCCAACGCCTGCGAAACGTATGGCTGCCTTAATCGGGCAATATCCGCCGTTCAACGACTTGTGCCCTCTTAGCCATAGCCTGCTGCTGACGATTAAATGTCTGCAATTTGGATAGATTATTTCGAATTTCTTGAGTCTTGATGTCATTAATTTCTAGTTCAATCACCCTGCTCTTATAATTCAATCTCACAAGCTCTTGCTCTGCGCTGTTACTGTTGCAGTTTGGCGTTAGCAGCACGGTATCGAGCATTTTCTGAAACTGCGTGCTAATTTTTGAGGAATTCGCTTCGCTATGCTGTCCCTTAAGTTCAGCTAATCGGTTTTCGAGAACAGCCGTTTTATTGGCGTCCTGGTTCAACATCTCAAGCTCTCTATCCACGACAATAAGGGGCCGCAACTGCTGAGTAAGCTCTGCCATCTCGCGATCGTCATCACTGATAATGTGCTGATTGGTGATATTTTTATGCCGAACGGGTTTAACTGAAATTGCCCCCTCGGCACTGTACGGCCGCACTGACTCAAGACGCATCTGTTCTTCCGATTCTGCCACCCGCGATAAAATCCCGTTGAAAAGCGCCTGTATTACGTTAATCGACTGCGGTAAAACGCTCTCTGGCGCGTTCATCGCCTGCCTTCTCACGATTTCACTCTGCTCAAACAAACGATCCTTTATCTCTGATGTACGCCGAGATGCCTGATTGACCCAGTGAAAACCTGCGCTAACCCCCGCAATATTGTCAAAGAGGTCAAAAAACTTATGACTTGGATCTGTTTCTGCTAGGCTTTTAGCCCTTCTCGCGATATCGCTATGGGTTGCTCTAGAAATATTCAGCTGCTCAATTCGATTAAATTCAGTTTCCACCGCCAATGTATACTGGGGCATTGCCGCAATCAGTTTCGCATGGAGCAAGCCGGTTTCTAAAGCAGCCTTCGGCTTCAAAGCTTCATCCGTGTTCTTACATCTTAAATCATATGTTTGATATTTTAAGAATTTCTTCAGTTCACTATTTTTAGGCAACAGGTTTGAACCTTGAAGTTGTTGCAAAACCTCTACAGCCTGGTTGGATAACGCGCGAGGATGTCTTAACCAGCCTTCAATGGCGGCGTGCTTTAAGCGATTAAAACCGTCTCTCTCTGACTGCATCATAATAATGGAATGTGCAGCATCGGTTTTATGGCTTTGCAGAAAGTCTCGGAATGGTTGGTGTGAATTGCCCCCCTCACCCGCGGCCAACAGTAGTGTAACGAACTTATGGGTAGTTTGATGGGTCTCGTAATTAATAAGCGTCAGCGAGCGGGTCCCAGCAGATATATTCCCCCCTGTCTCGGTCAACATATTCCTGTACACATTTTCAGAGGATATTGCACCCAAGTCGAATAATAGTTGCATTAGCTCAATGTAATACGACAATGCAGCATCGATGGCTGTACTATAGCCGCTAATGCTTGCCAGCTTGGCACCCAGGTCGGGGTTTTGGTCTAAATGCTTGGCCGCCGACTCAGGAGATATTTTTGCCAGCCCTGCCGCAAATATCAGCGTATGATAAATTGAGGCCAGTTGCGCTGGAGTAGTTAATAAGGGCGTAGTCAATAAAGGTAGTGTTAATGACGCCGCCTTTGAGGCTGCCTGCGAAAAACCGCGCACTGCTTCAAGCCGCGCGTGCTTAGCCACGGGTGGCTCGGTAATAACCACTAACTCAGTGGTGCCGACATTATTTTCAATCGGCTCCTGTTTAATAATCACGTCTGATATGGGATGGGCATCAAGCCAACTTCGGACCTCTTTGCGTGATATTTTCCACCGTATCGAATGTTGATTAATATTTTGCGCACGCTCAGCGTCGGACATTATATCCACACCATAATATTGCGATAAATGTACTGCAGTCACCTCCATCAATGTCAGGGCTTGCAGATTTTCTTTATAAAGTTTTAGCAGCCGTTCTTTTTTTTTGGCAACGCCAACGTCAAACAGCGGATCATACATTCTGCCATAAGAGACAAAATACTCCTCACCGGGTGCTACCTCCCTTATTGTTATGTAAGCATTGAGTCTGTTGCCAATCTGAACCGAGGCCACGTTATTTTCTGCCAGTTCAGACGCATTCGATAAACAACCGGTATTGATATTGCTCAGGACATTGCCACTTTGATAGGCATCGACGATTACTTTTTCTGAACGTGTAGCCCAGCTGTGGGAATAACTGTTTGCAGTGCCCTTTTTCGCACTATTTGTTTTAAATTTTCAGTGTTCACGACTTCACCGGCATAAATACCTAGCACAGTATAGGCGGCAACGGGATCCGGCCCGGGATTTAGCACGCCCATCCCCAAATTGATTATTTCATCGCTGTCAGGTGCCTGACGATGTGACCCCCGGCTGACCATCATCTTATTCATTCGCTCTGCCTGTATTGTTTCATTGGCAATCTGACGCTGCACTTCCGACAGTAATGTACTTTTAAGGCGTTTAGCCTGCTCAATATGCAGGGTGTTAAAAACGGCATGCATTTCGCCCCAACCTGTCACTTTAAGCCTATTTATCTGTTCGACAGAGCTGAGGCCCAAGGTTTGCAGAGTGAGGCTTTTATGAGGGTCAGTCAGAGAGTGAACTATAGGCAGGCTGTTGTCTAATAGCGGTCGATTGCTCAGACGCAAAGTATCGCTATTAGCGACGTTTACCACCTGACCTGCGTCGTCGAGTGTTATTTCATCAATGGTCTGCTCAGCGATAGTGGGTTCGGTTTTAATGGTTATGGCAGGCGAAAACATCTGCTTTTCCACAGTCTGGAGGCGGGACTTTTTAATCTTATAGCTTACCGCGGAAATAAATTTCGTTATGTCGACTTCGCAGCGTCTGGCAAAAGTTAACTTGTGAATTTTTGCCTCTTCAAGCTTCACCCGATTTGTAAGCCAAGCCGTAGTAGCAAGTTCGGAGTTTACTCTGCAATGCGCATTTTCAATAATAGCGTCAATTACATTTTTTTGCTCGACAGATAGCGCTATTCTCGCCTGACGCTCGCAGCGAACTAACCATTCTAACGACTTCGGGGGAACGTTGCATTTACTGGCGAAAGATTCTAATTTAATCCTTAAATCACTAAGCGCCGTCTGATTATTTAACCAAGCGCAGGATGTTTTGACTAAGTTATTCGAGCATACCTCCGCGCACATTATATTATCAATTAAATTTCGTTGCGTGCTCGTGAGTTCGGCATGAAGCTTTATTTCATGTAATACATTACGCCTTAGGGAGACTGGTTTTACCTTACAGGCAAAGGCAAACACGGCTTGATCAATATTTGCGTCAGTAAGTTCTTGCTTAAAGTCAAGCCAGGCAACTACCGTGAGGGCAAGAACAGTCTCTTTCCTTTTAGTCTTTGCTATTTTTCTTGACTCAATAATACGCTGTAATAGTGCTTGCTGGGTCGCGCTGAGTGAAGCTTTTATCTTATGATTTTGAATAACTGCTCGGGTAAACGACTGCACCTTGAGTTCACATGCAGAGGCAAAGCTTATATGATTAATCCCCCGAGCCGCTAAACTGGTTGCATTATCAACCCAAGTTTTTGCAGATTTAGTGATATCTTTCTTGCATCTAGCAGATAAGATGAGACTCTCTAAAAATGTTTTATTACCCTGAGAAAGCTCAACCGCAATTTTAGTTTCAATAAGAATATTTTTAGACAAATAGCTAGGACGAAATCCGCATAAGCTAGAATAAGTACTTTGTTTAATTCCTGCGCTTTCTAACTCTATTCCTCTATCGTTCCATACCTGAGCCGCAAGGCTAACATCATCCTTACAGCCAGTTTCGTGGAATAAATCATTGATAAGCATTTGCTGTTTCTCATTTAAACTCACGTTTTTCTTTTCAATGAAAGATATTTTACCTACCTGGTAACTCAGATTTTTCAAGCCAATACGACAGCAATGGCTAAATACATCTTGCTTGATTTTTTGACGTATAAATGCATCTTTGTATTTCAACCATACAGCAGCAGATTTGACAGCATTTTCGATGCATCCTTCATCTTGGATTATTTTTTCGACCCTAGCCTTCCTCTGTTGCAAAAAATTATCGAAAACCTTCTTTTTAAAAGCGACTAATTGCGGTGCTGATGAAAGAAAACGGTGCGACTCAGAATAATGTGAATCCTCCCCTAGCGGGTTTTTAATATTTAACCGACTCAGGTTAGTATTGATAACTCTTAACACAATACCGTATTTATGGGCAAATATCGGCCTTGAAATTCCCGAGGCAATAAATTCATCCTTGAAGTTTATCATTATCCAAGCAGCATTATCTATATCCCTTGACGTACCGTATTCATTGATAATACATTGAACAAGCTCTTCCTGCTCCGGAGACAGCACTTCATTAACCTGATTTTTTTCATATAAATAGTTAAAAAAGGAATGTAGGCTAACGTTGCTTCGTACGGCAAAAGAGCCTGCTGTTATATTTTCCCTCTCAAACTCAGCTTTGTTATCCAACCACACTTGCAGTGTTTTCTCTAAGCTCCCCGTGCAGTTTTTTTTTGCAATAATGTTTTCAACATACTGCTGCTGTGCGGCGTTAAGTACTACTCGAGACTGTAACTCCCGAGTAATGCTTTTAGAAAGACTGTCGAAATTGACGTTGCAAAAGTTGGCAAAATGCCTTCGATCTACTCCCGCTTGCTTTAACTGCCTTTCATTATTTAGCCAGGCGATGCTGGCTTTATCTCGATCATTACTGCATTCCGTATGATTAATTATTTTGTCTAACAATTTTTTTTGAACTGCGGTTAATTCTAGCTTATCTGGCCGCGTAAGCACATTGCCCACCTCAGTTTTTTGGGTCTCCGAAAGTCCCTCTAGGGCGCTTTGCTCTCCTGACCTTACTGAATAAGAGACGGGGGTTGCAGCGCTCGTTTCTACTCTATTTACATTATTTAAAAATGACTGACTGGAGAAAGACATTCTTGCTGAAGTGGCCGTGGATAACCCTGGCT
>NZ_MRWD01000126.1 GCF_002093625.1 Rouxiella silvae
CAGTACTTCTACGGAGAGTTATGTTCAGCTGTATCGTTTCAATTTTTCAGCTTGTTCCAGATTGTTAAAGAGCAATATCTTAAACACGACTCGTTAAAGTCATCTTTAAGATAATTTCTGACCTGCACGGTCAGAGTGATAACGACTTTCACGCGTTATCGGATGGCGTCCCCAAGGGGATTCGAACCCCTGTTACAGCCGTGAAAGGGCAGTGTCCTAGGCCTCTAGACGATGGGGACACGAAAATGCAGCACCGAATCCACAGACTCGGCACTTTTTCGTATCAGCGCAGGGTTTCCCCCACTGCATCAACAGGTGCTCTTGCTCATTTACATCTATCAGACAATCTGTGTGGACACTGCACAATGCGTATCTTTAGGTAAGGAGGTGATCCAACCGCAGGTTCCCCTAC
>NZ_MRWD01000127.1 GCF_002093625.1 Rouxiella silvae
CTGCGAAGATTACGGTGACGGAGGCGGCGAGCGCCAACTACCTTGGTCAGGCGGTCACGGCTGACGTCAGCGTGGATTTAAACGACTCGCCAGTGCTCACGGCCGAGGCTGTGAAGGTGGACTTTGGTTCGACGCCGCCAGCGCTGGTTGTCGAGGGCGGTAACGACGGAAAATTGAGCTATACATCATCGAATGCAAACGTAGTTAAGGTCTCTGACAAAGGCGATCTGACGTTGGTAAGCGCGGGTCAGTCCGACATTACGGTCAGTCAGGCGGCAACCGCCACCACGGCGGCGCCGGAGGCTATCGAAGTCAAGGTTACCGTTAGGAAAATACTCGGCACAGTTTTAAAAGCCGAGCCGATGACGCTGAAAGTTCTTAAAACTCAGGG
>NZ_MRWD01000128.1 GCF_002093625.1 Rouxiella silvae
TCCGATGATGTATAGCTTAATTTCCCGCCGTTGCCGCCCTCGACAACCAGCGCTGGCGGCGTCGAACCAAAGTCCGCCTTCACAGGCTTGGCCGTGAGCGACGGCGCGTCTTTCAGACCCACGCTGACGTCAGCCGTGACCGCCTGACCCAGGTAGTTGGCGCTCTCCGCCTCCGTCACCGTCACCCTCGCCGTGCCTTGAGCCTTCGCCGTGACCTTACCTTTACTGTCTACGCTGGCGATGTTGAGGCTGTCACTGCGATAACTCAGCGCGCCGCCGTTGCCACCGCCGACCTTAATCCCCTGAGTTTCAAGAACTTTTAGCGTCAGCGGACTCGCGTCCAGCCCAGCCCCGACGCTTTTGTTGACGATAACCG
>NZ_MRWD01000016.1 GCF_002093625.1 Rouxiella silvae
TTTCACTTATTTACTCGGTCATTAAACTTATATAAGTTATTGGTGGAAAATAAAGTGACCCAGGTAGCGATTAACACGTTTGAGCGCTTAAAAAATTACTCAAGCGCTCTTGATTATTACATGCAATAATCGGCAGCTAATCTGTTACACATCAATAATTCAGCATGTTTCAACATTACTGCGCAAGGTGAAAGGATTTTTTATGAAGCAGACGAAAACGATCATCGCATCGGCCGTTGTTTTATTAATCTCGCAATTCTCTGTTTTGTCTGCAGCTCAGGCAGCGGAAGAAATCAGTCCCGGGAAAGCAGCTGCCCTTAAGCCCTTTGATCGCATTGCATTTACTGGTCAATTTAACAACCTGGGTGATGCGTCAGACGAAGCATCAAAACGCGCCGATAAACTGGGCGCTGACTACTACTATATTCAAGACACCAACAGCGCCAACGACAGTGGCAACTGGCGCGTGGTAGTTGATCTGTTCCATAAGGATGCGCCAAAAGCCGCCCCGGAACCGGTGCTTAACAGCGTGAATGGCGTAAGTGGCGTTAAACAGCTGCCAAAAGAAGTGGCCTTCCAGCTTGAGCCTTTCGATACCGTTACCGTAAGCGGCTTCTTCCGCAGCCAGCCTGACGTGATTGAATCCATTGCCAAAGCGGCGAAAGCCAAAGGCGCTTACTCGTTCTTTATCGTGCGTCAAATTGATGCCAACAACGGTGGCAATCAGTACGTTACAGCGTTTATCTATAAAAAAGATGCACCGAAACGTGTTACGCAAAGCCCTGATGCGATCCCTTACGATTCAGACGCAGGCCGTGCAGCGCTGGCCGCGGGGGGTGCCGAAGCCAAGAAAGTTGAAATTCCTGGCGTCGCTTCGTCCTCAAGCCCAAGCCGCAGTGTAGGCTTGTTCTTTGAAACGCAATCGTCTACCGGCAAACGCTACTCCGTGACCCTGCCAGACGGCAGAAAAGTGGAAGAAGTGAATAACGTGACAGCGGCACAGATGACGCCGTTTGACTCCGTTACCTTCACCGGTCACTTCAACAGCATGACCGACGTTTCTGAAGAAGTGGCTAAGCGCGCCGCTGATAAGGGTGCGAAGTTCTACCACGTGACTCGTCAGTGGCAGAACAAAAGTGGCGGTAACCTGACTGTGACCGCTGATCTATTCAAATAAGACCGAATAGACGCATTAACGATCTAAAAGGGGCTGATAATAATCAGCCCCTTTTAATTAGAATTTTTTATCGCAAGATTAATGCTTTGAGGATTGCTCAAGAATTTCTACCGCCAGATGCTCATCATTTTGCGTCAATTTCAGCGGATGTCTGCATTCTTTTTCAATGGCGGTAAGCTGTTCTTCAGTCAGGGAGTAAGGCAAATGGATATCTATACTGTACATGCTCTGCTGCTGGGCCAGTTCAATTAGGCGTACGATGTTGATTTCGTCACTCACTTGGGTAGAAACGACCTGTAACGCCAGTGCGTTAAGTTTGTCCTGATTGGACTTTTCTTGGGTGGTGCGTGACCTCAACACCATGCCAAAAAAGGGCAATACGCCGTAGATAGCATCGAGAAAACTCCATTGTTTCTTGCACGATGCAGACAGGTATTCCATATAATCGAACGACGCTTTTTCACTGCGCACATCGGGTGCCAGGCGACTATCAGCCATCTCCATTCCTCTTTGGGCCAGTGCTAACCCTTCTAACCACGTTAGAAAAGACCTTACTTTTTGAAGATAATGTTTTGAAACGAGAAACACAATCATCTATATAATGGCATAGCTTTATATAATTACATAGTTTGCCCTATATAATGACATAGTTTATTGATACTTTGCCAGAGAGTTCAGGAGCTTTACTTGACCGAATTAACCCCTGCTGCGCCGGTGCTTATCACCGGTGGAGCAAAGAGAATTGGACTGGCGCTGGCCGAGTCATTGCTACAGCAAAATATTCCGGTGATTGTTAGCTATCGCCATCCTTACCCTGCGCTCGATAGCCTGAGGGAGAAAGGTGCCTGCTGTATTCAGGCCGACTTCTCTGACAACGCCGGCATTTTGGCATTCGCTGAAAAAGTGAGAGCCAAAACCAGCAAGCTGCGCGGCATTATTCATAATGCAAGTGCATGGGTAGCCGAATCCCCAGAAACGCCCCCGCAGGATACGATGGCAATGATGCTGCAAATACACGTCTATGCGCCTTATTTGCTCAACATCGAGCTTGAGGAGTGTCTTCGCGGTCAGGGTACGGCGGGGGCAGATATCATTCATATTACTGATTTTGTTGTCGAAAAAGGCAGTAAAAAACATATTGCTTACTCGGCGAGTAAGGCTGCGCTCGATAACATGACCCTGTCTTTCGCACGAAAGCTGGCCCCTGAGGTCAAAGTTAATTCGATTGCTCCGGCGCTCATATTGTTTAATCCCGACGATGACGCCGAGTATCGTGAACACGCCTTAAATAAGTCATTGATGAAAATAGAACCGGGTGAAGGCGAAATTGTGGCCCTGGTTGATTATATCCTGCGCAGTAACTATGTGACCGGCAGAACACACTGTGTCGACGGTGGCAGAAGACTGCGTTAATGTAGACTTTTCCCCAAGGGAACATAGCGCTGATGCCCCGCTCGCGCTATGCTGAGATCCGATTTTCACGTTAACAGCAAACCCATGAATAAAATCGTTTTTGTAGAAGATGACGCCGAGGTTGGTAAGCTTATCGCCGCCTATTTGGGTAAGCATGACATTGAGGTTCTGGTTGAACCTCGTGGCGACACCGCTCAGGCAAGAATCGAGCTTGAAGTGCCTGATTTGGTGTTACTTGACATCATGTTACCCGGTAAAGACGGCATGACGCTTTGTCGTGACCTGCGTCCGGCCTACGACGGCCCTATCGTATTGCTGACCTCCCTGGACAGCGATATGAATCATATTCTGTCGCTCGAAATGGGCGCCAATGACTATATTCTTAAAACGACGCCACCCGCCGTGCTGCTGGCGCGCCTGCGCCTGCACCTTCGTCAGCGTCCAACCAGTCAGGTTGAGCCAGAAAAGACCGGTAAGCCGATTCAAAAAGGCAACGCCCTGCACTTCGGTCAGCTGTGTATTGACCCCGTCAACCGCGAAGTGACGCTGGGTGATGAAACCATTACCCTCTCAACCTCCGACTTCGACTTGCTGTGGGAATTGGCAACTCACGCGGGGCGAATTATGGACCGTGAGGCGCTGCTGCTTAACCTACGCGGAGTGAGCTACGACGGGCTGGATCGCAGTATCGACGTCGCTATTTCACGCCTGCGCCGCAAACTTTATGACAACGCCCTCGAGCCTTTTCGTATCAAGACCGTGCGCAACAAAGGCTATTTGTTTGCCCCTAATGCCTGGGAGTCTGTGCGGGAATGAGAAAACTTTTTGTTCAGTTCTTCCTGCTACTGCTGGTGTGTTTTTTGGTTATGGCGATGCTGGTTGGACTGGTCTACAAAGTGACCGCGGAACGCACCGGTCGCCAGTCGATGAACGACCTGATGAAAAGCTCACTCTATTTAATGCGCAGTGAGCTGCGTGAAATTCCGATCAAGGACTGGAACAAAACCATCAGCACGCTTGAGTTGAATCTCTCATTCAAGTTGCACATTGAGCCATTAGGCAAGCGTAAACTGAGCCCGGCGCTGAATGATCAACTGCGCGACGGCGAAATTGTTGCTCTCGACAGTGAATACACTTTTATACAGCGCGTTCCGCGCAGTAATTATGTGTTGGTGGTCGGCCCCATCCCTTATCTGTTTTATATGCACGAAATGCGGCTGCTCGATTTGGGACTGCTTATTTTTATTGGCCTGTCATTGGCTCTGCCGGTATTTTTATGGATGCGCCCCCACTGGCAGGACCTGCTTAAGCTTGAGAACTCTGCCCAGCGGCTCGGCAACGGGTATTTGGACGAGCGAACCAACTTTGATTCGACCTCAAGCCTTAACCGGCTGGGTATCGCCTTTAACCAAATGGCCGACAATATTAATACCTTGATTGCCAGCAAGAAACAGCTAATCGACGGTATCGCCCACGAACTGCGGACGCCGTTGGTGCGCCTGCGCTATCGGTTGGCAATCAGTGAAAATATTCCCGAGGCCGAACAGCAGGCCATTAATCGCGACATTGGTCAGCTAGAGTCGCTTATTGATGAACTGCTGACCTACGCCCGTCTGGATCGCCCACAGGTGGCACTGCATTTAACTAAAATCAATCTGCCAGAATGGATTGAAGACAAAGCGGACGATTTCCGGCTGGTAAATACCGAACATGAAATTGAACTCAACGTCACCAAAGCGGCAGACTTTGGCGGCGTAGACCTACGCTTAATGGAGCGGGTACTCGACAATCTGGTCAACAACGCCCAGCGTTACGCCAACGCAAAACTGCGCATCAGCCTGTGGCAGGAGGGAGAAGAAGCCAGCCTACAGGTTGAGGACGACGGGCCGGGCATTCCGCCGGAAGAACGGTTGCGAATATTCGAACCCTTTGTACGCCTTGATCCAAGCCGTGACCGCGCAACCGGCGGCTGTGGGCTCGGACTGGCCATCGTTCACTCAATTGCGGTGGCTTACCAGGGACGCGTTATGGTCGATAGCAGCCCACTTGGCGGCGCCAGCATTCGCTTTAGCTGGCCGATTAAACCGGCCTTCAATCTTGCAATAGAACCACAATAATCGTGCCTGCGCGGGGCCTTTCTTTCGCCCCGCTATTCATATTATTTTTAAAGTACGGAGTTCACCATGACGACAGCTTATTCACAGTTACGCGCAACGTTTACCCGTTTGTCGCGTTTCAGCCATCTTTCGTCCATCGCTGGATGGGACATGCAGACTATGATGCCACCGGAAGGCAGCAAAGCACGTTCTGAAGCCTTGGCTGAACTGAGTGTACTCCAGCACCAAATTCTGACGGCGGCTAAAGTCGGCGAGTGGCTGGAGCAGGCCAAGCAGGAAGATCTTAATGACGTTGAGCAGTCCAATCTGCGTGAAATGGCGCGCCAGTATCAACATTCAGCCCTGCTGCCAGAAAGCTTGGTCGAAGCAAAATCATTGGCCGGGGCACGCTGTGAGCACGCGTGGCGTCGCCAACGTCCGGCGAACGACTGGGAAGGGTTTGTCGATAACCTGCGCGAAGTCGTCAAACTAAGCCGTCAGGAAGCCACGTTACGTTCAGAGGCTGCCGGCATTAGTCGTTACGATTCGCTGCTGGACCTGTACGAACCGGGCATGACGGCCGGCAAGCTTGACGTTATTTTTGGTGATTTAAAAACCTGGCTGCCGCAGCTGCTGCAGAAGGTCGTTGAAAAGCAAAAGTCTATTCAGTTTGTACAGCCGCAGGGCCCCTTTGATATCAGCAAGCAGAAAGAGCTGGGGCTGAGCGTAATGAAACGCCTAGGCTTTAACTTTGATGCAGGGCGTCTCGACATCAGCGCGCACCCTTTCTGTGGCGGCGTACCGCAGGATGTACGCATCACCACCCGTTACAGTCAGGACGAATTCATTACTGCCATGATGGGCGTTATCCATGAAACTGGCCATGCGCGCTACGAGCAAAATTTGCCTAAAGAGTGGCTGGGTCAGCCGGTTTCCAATGCACGTTCAATGGGCGTTCACGAATCTCAAAGCCTGCTGTTTGAAATGCAATTGGGCTGTAGTGAAGTCTTCCTAAAGTCGGTTTATCCCCTGGTGGTGGAACAGTTTGGACAACGCGAAGGTCTGAGTGAACAAGGTTTCATTAACCTCAACCAACGCGTAGAGCCAGGGCTTATTCGCGTGGATGCCGACGAAGTCAGCTATCCAGCGCATATTATTTTGCGTTACGAAATTGAGCAGGCATTGATTGAGGGAGAAATTGAAGTTGAAGATATCCCGGCGCTGTGGAACAGCAAGATGCAGCAGTATCTTGGTTTAAACACCGTGGGCAATTATACCAACGGCTGTATGCAGGATATTCACTGGACCGACGGTGGCTTTGGTTATTTCCCAACCTACACTCTGGGTGCGATGTATGCGGCGCAACTGTTCCAAACGGCCAATAAAGCAATTCCAACGCTGCAAGAAGATATTTCTCGCGGTGATTTGACGGCCCTGTTCCAATGGTTAAATCAAAACATCTGGCAGCACGGCAGCCGTTTTTCAACCGATCAGTTGATGACCAATGCCACCGGCGAAACACTGAATACCGACTATTTCCGTAAGCATCTTGAAACTCGTTATCTGTAATTTCCGCTCAAAGTGAAACATTATTATTAATTAAAACGCATTCCTCAGGTCTTTTCATCTAGGGCCTGAGGGATTGCCCGCCCTTTTCTGCAGAATATTCTTAATTCCCCGTCACAGATCCCGCTCAATTACAGACATTTAGAGGCTTTCAGAGACCCTGAGTCACTGAATTAATCAGTATGTTGTAACTAAAGCTTGTACATTCAATGTAACACCCTGACTCAAAACAACCTAACACAATGAATAATAATAAATAATTGATTTGTACATACCGTTACACGCCGAAACCAATCACTCACGGACAGCGAACACTAACAAGCCTAGTATTCTCCTACCGGCCCCGCAGTGGGGTGGATACATAAATTAAATTCTGAGGAATTAACGATGAAAAAAGTATTAGCTCTGGTAATTGCCGCTGCAATGGGCCTGTCTTCTGCAGCATTCGCCGCTGAAACTACTGCTGCTCCAGCTGCTGCTGCAACCACCACAACTACTGCTGCCCCTGCTGCAAAAGCTCAGGCTGCTAAAAAACATGTTAAGAAACACGCTACCAAGAAGAAAGTTGCACAGAAAGCGCAGGCTGCTAAAAAACACGTGAAAAAACACGCTGCTAAGAAGCCAGTTGCTCAGAAAGCGCAGGCTGCTAAAAAACACGTGAAAAAACACGCTAAAAAAGCTGCTCCAGCAGCTAAGTAATAAGTCTTTGTGAGCAACTCGTCTCACCATTATCAAGACTGATTATTTGACACCCGGTTCGCCGGGTGTTTTTTTCTCCGGCCTACGTACCCTACGTTCCAAATAGACGGGTATTATCAACCAGGCAATCTTGAGGTATTGATGGACGATGCTGCGACGCTACCTGTTCGAAATCACCCTGAGTTCTCTGATTCTGCTGGGCCTGATTACGTTATTCTTCTATTTCTAGACTGCAACGTAATATATCAGAACGCATAATCAGCCAACCTCGTACATTTGATTTATCTAAACCTCCTATTATCTGAAAGCTATTACCAGCTATAATCAACATCTTAATAATTGGCTCCCGGTCAATCCCCGCACTTAAGGTCAAAACGATATGCGCATAGCTTTACCGCTTGTCTTGTGCTTTTTCTGCTTCGCCCTTCCTGCTCATGCCGACTCTACCGACTCGGATAGCGATTCAGACACAATAAGCCTTAAAGAAAAAACTGCCCTTTTTTTTGGCCAGGATCATCGTACGCACGTTAGTGAAGTTAAAAGCTGGCCGTGGCAAGCGATAGGTCAAATTGAAACTGCCAGCGGTAACCTTTGCACCGCCACGCTCATCTCGGAACATTTGGTTCTAACCGCAGGACACTGCGTGCTGGCGCCGCCGGGTAAAATCGACAAAGTGATTGCCCTACGCTTTATCTCGCAACATCAAAAATGGCGCTACCAGATAACTAAGCTACAAACGCTGGTTGACCCGGCGTTGGGAAAGAAACTGAAAGCCGACGGCGAGGGTTGGATTGTGCCACCACAGGCCGCGTCTTATGATTTTGCCCTAGTGCGCATTACCGATGAAAAACAAAAACTGCCTATTAAGCCACTTCCCCTGTGGGAAGGCACGCGTGACGAACTCACCGCCGCCTTAAAAGCCAACGATCGCAAGGTTACACAGGCGGGCTATCCTGAAGATCATCTCGACGATTTGTATAGTCATCAGGACTGTTTAATTACGGGATGGGCTCAGCCGGGCGTCATGTCGCATCGTTGCGATACCCTGCCGGGCGACAGCGGTTCACCGCTGTTGCTGAAACAAAACGGTAAATGGACGTTGATTGGGATCCAAAGTTCGGCACCCGCCGCGCAGGACCGTTATTTAGCGGATAATCGTGCCCTGGCCGTTCCGGCAATCAGGGCAGCGTTGGTTGAATTAAGTGGCCACCAGCTGGCTAATTAAGCCAGCTGTTCCATGGTCTGCAAAATACGTTTATCCGAGATAGGATAAGGCGTTCCGAGCTGCTGCGCGAAGTAACTGACGCGCAGCTCTTCGAGCATCCACCTCACTTCTTGCACTTCCTCACTGACCTGACGCACCGGCGGGAGTTTGTTCAGCCACTGTTGCCACTTCTGCTGCACGTTTTCTACTTTTAGCATTTGTGCGCGGTCACGGTGCGGATCCATTGCCAGCTTATCCATGCGTTTTTCAATCGCCTGCAGATACCTCAGCGTATCTGGAATGCGCTTCCAGCCATTTTGCGTCACAAAACCGCGATAGATAAGCCCCGACATCTGCGCTTTAATATCCGACAGCGCCAGTGCCATCGTCATATCAATGCGCCCTTTGAGTCGTTTATTAATGTTGAACACGGTAGTCAGAATTTGCTCGACCTGCGTCGCAATGCCCACCACCGTTTCATTAAGATGCGCGCGCACGTGCTCATGCAGGACAGCAAACTTCTCTTCACTCCACACCGGCCCGCCTGACTCGGCGATCAGTTTGTCAATGCCACAGGAAATACAGTCATCTATCAGGTCAAGCACTTTGCCATAAGGGTTAAAATAGAGCCCCAACTTGGCCTTATTAGGCAATTTTTCATGCAGATACTTGATAGGTGATGGAATGTTCAGCAGCAATAAACGTCGTGTGCCGCGCCACATTGCCTGCGACTGCTCAAGCTCGCTGTCGAACAGTTTGATAGCAATGCTGTCTTTTTCATCCACCAGCGCAGGATAAGCTTTCACTTCATAACCGCCGCGCTTTTGCTCATAGCAGTCAGGCAAAGCACCAAAGCTCCAGACGTGGAGATTGTTTTGCTCAATGCCGTCGTCCGCCACCGCAGAAAGCGTTTGCTGCACCTGCTCTTTCAGCGTTGATTTTAATGCCGTCAGGCTTTTACCCTCGCGCAGCGGCTTGTTTTTGTCGTCCACAATGCGAAACGTCATTTTAAGATGATCGGGCACCTGTTCAAGCTGCCAATCATCGCGTGACACCGTAACGCCCGTCATTCTGCGCAGTTCACGCTCCATTGACTCGAGCAGCGGCAGTTCAAACGGCGTAGCTCGGCCCAAAAAGGCGTCGGCATAGTTAGGTGCGGGTACGAAATTGCGGCGGGTCGGTTTAGGCAGCGATTTGATCAACGCCATGACCAGTTCGCGGCGAATGCCCGGGATCTGCCAGTCAAAGCCCTGTTCCTCAATTTGATTAAGCAACGGCAGCGGAATGTGTACGGTAACGCCGTCAGCCTCTGTGCCAGGTTCAAACTGGTAGGTAACCCGCAGCTTAATATTTCCCTGATGCCAGAAATTAGGATAATCGAGGGCGCTAATTTTGCCCGCCCCCTCTTTGATAAGCATGCTTTTTTCAAAGTTCAGGCTGTCGGTGGGCTGCGTTTTCCACCAGGTATCGAAATGTTTGCCGGAAACCACCTCTCGGCCCACTCGCTGCTCATAAAACAGGAATAGCGTCTCGTCATCGACCAAAATATCGCGACGGCGGGACTTGTGCTCCAACTCTTCGACCTCATTACGCAGGCGCTGATTGTCGCGGAAGAAGGCGTGACGCGTTTGCCAGTCACCCTCGACCAGCGCATGGCGAATAAACAGCTCGCGGGAAACCACGGCGTCTATGCTGCCATAGTTTACGCGACGTGCCATGACGATCGGCAAGCCAAACAGAGTCACTTTTTCATCAGCCATCACTGCGCCCTGAGATTTCTCCCAGTGCGGTTCGCTGTAGCTGTATTTCACTAAATGTTGTGCCAGTGGCTCAATCCATTCAGGTTCAATTTTAGCCGCGATGCGCCCCCAAAGCCGGCTTGTTTCCACCAGTTCGGCGACGATTGCCCATTTAGGCGGCTTCTTAAAAAGTCCCGAGCCAGGGAATATGGAAAATCGCGCGTTGCGAGCGCCGGTAAACTCTTGCTTTTCAACGTCTTTCTGGCCGATATGTGAAAGCAGACCGGTCAGCAGCGCGCAGTGCACGCTGCGGTAGTCCGCGGCGGTGCTATTAATGCGCAGACCCAGCTCTTTTACGACCTGACGCAGTTGGGTATAGATGTCCTGCCATTCACGAACGCGCAAATAGTTAAGGAAATCGCTACGACACAGCTTGCGGAACTGTGCAGACGACAGCGCCTTTTGTTGCTCCTGCAAATAGTCCCACAGGTTCACAAAGGCCAAGAAATCCGAGTCTTTATCAGCAAATCGACGATGCTTTTCATCAGAGGCCTGCTGTTTGTCCATGGGTCTTTCGCGCGGGTCCTGAATCGACAACGCGGCAGTGATAATCATCACCTCGCGCAGGCAGCTGTTTTTCTGCGCCTCCAGCACCATGCGTGCCAATCGCGGGTCCACCGGCAATTGGGCGAGACTGCGTCCTTGCTCAGTGAGCGTGTAGCGACCGTTTTCTGGGGTATTAATCGCGCCCAGCTCTTCTAGCAGCCTCACACCGTCCTGAATATTGCGCTTGTCGGGGGCTTCCACAAACGGGAACGCCGAAATATCGCCCAGCCCCAGCGAGGTCATCTGTAGGATAACGGAGGCCAGATTGGTACGCAGAATTTCGGGATCGGTAAACTCGGGCCGCGAGAGAAAGTCCTGCTCCGAATAAAGACGAATACAAATACCGTCAGAAACGCGTCCGCAGCGGCCTTTACGCTGGTTGGCCGAAGCCTGTGAAACGGCTTCAATCGGCAGCCGTTGCACCTTGGTGCGGAAACTGTAGCGGCTAATGCGCGCCGTGCCCGGATCGATAACGTATTTAATGCCCGGCACGGTGAGTGACGTTTCGGCGACGTTGGTCGCCAGCACGATGCGGCGACCCGAGTGCGACTGAAACACACGGTTCTGTTCGCTGTTGGACAAACGCGCGTAAAGCGGCAGAACTTCAGTGTTTGGCAAATCAAGGCGATTTAGCGCATCGGCGGTATCGCGTATTTCGCGCTCGCCGCTCATAAAGATCAGAATATCGCCCCGGCTTTCACGACCCAGCTCGTCAACCGCGTCAAAAATGGCCTGTAGCTGGTCGCGATCGCCGTCGTCTGCATCGTCAACAACCGGACGATAACGTACATCAACCGGATAAGTGCGGCCAGAAACCTCAATAATGGGCGCATTATTGAAGTGCTTTGAGAAACGCTGCGGGTCAATGGTCGCAGAAGTGATAATGACTTTTAAATCAGGACGTTTCGGCAGTAGTTGACGCAAATACCCGAGGATAAAATCGATATTAAGGCTGCGCTCGTGCGCCTCATCGATGATCAGGGTGTCGTATTGCATCAGCATTCTGTCCTGCTGGATTTCGGCCAGCAGAATACCGTCAGTCATCAGCTTGACCAGGGTATTTTCACTCACCTGATCGTTAAAACGGACCTTATAGCCCACAGTATTGCCGAGGCTGGTTTCAAGTTCGTCGGCAATACGATTAGCCACGGTGCGCGCCGCCAGCCGACGAGGCTGGGTGTGGCCAATCAGGCCTTTGATACCGCGGCCCAACTCCATGCAAATTTTCGGGATCTGTGTGGTTTTCCCCGATCCTGTTTCACCGGCGACGATCACCACCTGATGATCGCGGATGGCTTCAAAAATGTTCTGCTTCTTCTGACTGACCGGCAAATTATCAGGGTAGGTAATCTTGGGGCGTGATGCTTCACGGCTGCTGACTTTTTGCAGCCCTTGTTGAAACGCGCTTTCCAGCTCCTGCGTCAGTCCTTGCAAAGCCTGTGGGTCATTGATTTTTTTTGCGCCCTGCAAACGGCGTTGCAGGCGTTGTCGGTCACGTAGCATCAGCCCGTCAAGTTGTGCTGATAGTGCCGCGAGCGTTGATTTCACGTGCGAGATTCCTTGATGGTCGGCAGGCGCGGGCCTTGCCTGAATAACACTATGTTATCACAAGCGATTGCGGTTTCTAAAAGATGGCTAATGTTTAGTGGCTGTCGCCTATCTTGCGATCAAGTCATTCAAAAAATTCGATGTTAGACCTCGAAATATTGCACTATCACTCAGCAAGTTTTATGAATAAAGTAGAAAACATTCTCGGGACGCCTCGTCCCTGTATGACCCCACTCAGTGAAGGAATGTTAAATGAGTAAAGTACTGGTTCTGAAATCAAGTATTCTGGCTAACTTCTCCCAGACCAACCAACTGGCAGACTACTTCGTTGCTCAATTCCAAGCCGCCAACAGCGCTTCACAGGTTACTGTACGTGATTTGGCTGCGGATCCCATCCCTGTGCTAGACGGTGAGCTGGTTGGCGCACTGCGTCCTTCTGATGCAGCACTGACTGCACGTCAGGAAGAAGCGCTGGCGCTGTCTAACACGCTTATCGAAGAACTCCAGGCTAACGACGTTATCGTTATCTCTGCACCGATGTACAACTTCAACATCCCTACTCAGTTGAAGAACTACTTTGACTTGGTAGCGCGCGCCGGTGTGACGTTCAAATACACTGAGAAAGGTCCAGAAGGCCTGATCAAAGGCAAACGCGTCATCGTTCTGACCAGCCGCGGCGGCATTCACAAAGATACCCCAAGCGACCTGGTTGCTCCATACCTGAGCCTGTTCCTGGGCTTCCTCGGCATGACCGACGTCGAGTTCGTGTTCGCTGAAGGCATCGCTTACGGTCCAGAAGTTGCGACCAAAGCACAGGCTGATGCGAAAGCCGCAATCGACGCTGCAATCAAACAGGTTGCTGCCGCGTAGTTTCAGTCGCTTCACTATCGGGTAATTAACTTTAGAATCGTCATGTGTGCCGGTAGTGTTGTAGTAAATGTTGCGCGCTCAATAGAGCGCGCTTTTTTTGGGGCTACTTTTGCAGCCACTGTCCGTTAATACCGCGAACATACTCGCCCTGCGCGGCACGCGACACTAATTTTTGCCCGGCAAGCTTGGCCACATCGGCGGTGCTGACCTGATTATTTTTCGCCACATCCTGGTACTGCTGTTCGCGCGCCTGGTTGATACGTTTAATTAATGCCAGCGTTTCGGCATCCTGTTTGACCGGGGCCAAATACCCGTTCAGCGTTTCGCCCACGCGCCCCTGCTGCTTGGCTTGCTCGAGGGTTAGCGCCAATGCGGAAGTGCAAAACAACCCGCCGCACAGCATTATGGCTAATGCCAGAGCTTTACCTTTTAACAATTTCATCGCCGCATCCTTAAAAGAGATCGCCTTTGTTTTTCAACAAATCTTCGACATCTTTATCCACTTTGATATGAATTTCATGCTCAATTTTGACATTCATATTGATCGTAATCGGCGCCGTAGGCGTCGCTATTTCGATACGCGGCACGCAGCCGCTGAGCATCAGCGACAGGCTCAATGCCGTAATACAGGCCGGTATAGGATTCATTGTTCCTTCCTCAATTCATTATCCTTGTTAGCAGAAGCCGACGCGGGTGAAGCAGAAAGCTGCTGCTGCAGCCATTCCTGTAAATTGTCGCCAAAGCGCAGGCTGCGCCACAACTGATAGATATTTTCCTGATGGGTATAGTTGAGATGAATTTCGCGCTGCTTGCCCTCAGTGTTGTTAACCCCAAAAATTTGTGCCGCCATCGTTAACTCCCCCAGATTATCCAGGCTGACTTTGGCATACGAGCGGTGAATTTCGAGGTACTGCAGCAGTTGGATAACCAACCGGTTCGCCACGTTATCACCGGCCATCGCCGCGGCAAACTGCGGATCCAGTCGCAGCGTCAAACCACCGTCGTTGGCAATCCAGCCATCGTGAATCAGCCATTTCGGGTTGTCTACGTACAGCGGAAGCTCGCCGTTGACGCGGCCAGACATCGCCATCTGCTTGGGTTTCAAGGCGGTAAAGAGCGCGCTGAGGTCAATTTTTTGCAGCTTTAACACGGCAGGGTCGTGCTGCGGCAGGCGCAGCGCCGACAGGCTGATGTGACCAAGCAGCGCATCCACACCCACGTGGGTTAAACGCAAGGGCGAAGCCTCGGACCACGGATAACTGCCCTGCAACTCGGCAGTGATATTTTGCATCTGGAACAGGTTGTTCAACTCACCAATACGCAGGCTGACCGGCGACTTGATGCCAAACTGCCACTTTTGATTTTTCAGTCGGTAGGACAGCGAGAAATCCAGGCCGCTCAAATCGCCGTCCTTTAACCACATGCTGCCGTTCTTCACCACCCAGTGTCCCCCAGCGACAAATCCCTGACCACGCGCGGCGGAAAACGCCGACTGTGCATAGAAACTGCCACCGCGCAGTTTGATATTCAGGTCTGGCGACAGCAGGCTTTGAAAGGCGGTTAAATCCTGTTTCGGCCACCAGCCCTGTCCACGCAGTCGCTCACCGTCCCAACGACCGTTTAGTTTGATAGGACCAATCGGCAGCGCCTCAAGCTGGCCGTTGAGCGCAATGTTCATTGGGCTGTCGCCTTTAAACGCCAGACTTAGCTCGGCTGGGGGGAGATAGCCGCCATTTTCAAGCGAAACTTTTTGCGCCACCAGCTTTAGCGCACCGTTGAAATCAGGCACCGGGTCTGGTTGAGAATGTTCATAGCGTGCAGGAACGGGGCGCTGCCAAGTGAGCGGCTGAGTCAACGTTAACCGTGGTGCATCGACGTTAACCAGGCCGTAACTCAGGCGATTGAAGCCAGCAGACAGCTGAGTCAATGTTATCAGCGTATCATGCCAACTGCCCTTGCCCGCCAAGTCCCAACGCCCTTTGAGCGGCGGTAACTGCCCATTGCCCCAGTAGTTAAAATCCCACGCGCCTTTATCGGGCCAAAAGTCCTGAGCCTTACCGTTGAGGTGCAGCTGGAACGGCCCCCAGTAAGCATCACTGGCTCGCACAATTGCCTGCAACGGCCCACTTACCCCCTTTGCACTGAGCTTAACGCCCGCCAGTGGCCAGCGCGCATCGTGCAGGCTCAGCGTCGGCGTCGGTTTTCCCCACGCTCGCAACAGTGCGCCGCTGTGCAGAGCAATCAGCGGATTAAGCACCGATCCGTTGAGCGTACCTGGGAAGGACGCACTCAGTGAAATTTGCGGCAGATTGGCCTGTCCAGTCAGTTGAAAGGAGATATCGCTGTCGAGCAGTCCGACCCTGCCGGGACCGAGGGTCAGAACGGCGTTACCCTTACCATTATGCCCCTGAGTCAGTACGTTGAGGCGTCCGCTCAGCGTCGTTTGGTCAAGCTTATCGCTCCAGTTGTTCAGCGTCAGATTCAGGGCACCGGAAAGCGGCTGCGCCGCATACGGCCAACGCCACTGCCCCTGTAGAATTTGAATTTGTTTATCGCCAAGCTGCCACGGCAGGTTAACCAGCGGCTGGGATTGCCCCTGCTCTGTCAGGCTCAGCAGCCCGCTCTTTTCCTGCCAGTTCAAGCTGACCGCCACCGGAAGCGGCACCAGTGAGGTGTGCACTTCACCGTGCAACTCGCCCTCGGCGGGAAGCGTATCGAGCGCGACAGGCAGCGTTAATTTACCCGCCAGCCTCAGGGGTTCGTCACCGCCGGGCGGCATCAGGCTCAGAGTATTGATGACCAGCTGTTGCTGATTATCCAGCGCAGCATCAAAACTCAACGCTGCACCTGTATAGTGTAACGTCTGCGTTTTACCGTCGTTGATCACCTGCAGGTCACCGGCGTACTGCTGCCATGGCGTGACGTTCAGATGGGCGATATGCACCTGGCCGAACGGCAACTGTTTTTGAATGTCAGGCAGAGAAAGTGCCCCACCGCCTTCACTGGCGGGGAGTTTACTCAGGCAGGCAGTATCGATATTTAAGGCGTCGAGCTGCAAATTCCAGCCGGTCATCGGCTTATTCAGGCGAACATTTTGCACATCGGCAAGCAGGCAGTCCTGCGCTAAATAGCGTACGCCAGGCAGAATAAGTTCGCCATCAGACCAGCTTGGCGAGGAAGAAATACTGAGCTGAGTCTCCGGCGGTAGCCAGTGTTTAGCGACGACAGGAAGCCACTGTGGCAGCGTTTTCCACAGTGTAATCAACAGCAACACGAGCACCATCGCCACCATTAACAGCGTCAGCAGAAGATGTTTACGTCCTTTCCTCATGAAATATCCTGATATTTTTATAACATCAGCAAGATAGCATAAAAATAACGTTACAATTGGCTACCGTTTGTTTGCGAGGGTGCCCAGTGGTATTTTTACGAGGCGCTTCCCGTTAATGGACAACTCACTTGTCGGAGTACAGAGCATGAAACTGGCCGTATACAGTACCAAGAATTATGACCGCAAATACTTTGAGCTGGTCAATCAGCAGTATGGATTTGAATTGGTATTTTTTGATTTCATGTTGGGTCAGGCGACGGCAAAAACGGCCGCCAGTTGCGACGCGGTGTGTATTTTTGTTAACGACGACGCCAGCCGTGAAGTGCTTACCGAGCTTGCCGCGCTGGGGATAAAAACGCTGGCGCTGCGCTGCGCTGGGTTTAACAACGTCGATCTCGCCGCCGCTAAAGAGTTGGGGATTAACGTGGTTCGCGTGCCGGCCTATTCGCCGGAAGCCGTAGCTGAACATGCCGTGGGCCTGATGCTGTGCCTGAATCGCCATATTCACCGCGCGTACCAGCGCACCCGCGAGGCGAACTTTTCACTTGAGGGGTTAACCGGTTTTAATATGCACCAGCGCACTGTTGGGATCATTGGCACCGGCAAAATCGGCGTCGCCGCCATGCGTATCCTCAAAGGCTTTGGTATGCGTATTATAGCTTTCGACCCTTATCCCAGCCCGCTGGCTCTTGAGTTAGGCGCCGAGTACGTCGACTTGGACACCCTGTATGCGCAGTCGGACATTATTTCACTGCACTGTCCGCTGACCGCCGAGAATCATCACCTGCTTAACCAGAAATCCTTTAGCAAAATGAAAGACGGGGTGATGATTATTAACACCAGTCGCGGTGCCTTGCTCGACGCCAGTGCCGCTATTGAGGCCCTTAAGCAGCAGAAAATTGGTGCACTAGGCATGGACGTCTACGAAAACGAACGCGACCTGTTCTTTGAAGATAAGTCTAACGAGGTGGTGCTCGACGACGTCTTCCGCCGCTTATCTTCCTGCCACAACGTGCTTTTTACCGGTCATCAGGCTTTCCTAACCAGTGAGGCGTTAACCAGTATTTCTCAGACCACGCTTGCGAATCTTGACGAGCTTTCCAAAGGCAAAGCTTGCCCAAACATCGTCAAGGCGTAAGATGAGAGGCAAATCAATGGAATGTTCTTCAGGAGAGAAGATGAAAAAACTAACTATGCTAGGCACCCTATTGGCCGCCGTTGCCATCAGTGGTTGTAGCGTTCAGTCGGCCGAACTGACGGCAAAGGATCTGCAACACCATCGCTTCGAGCTGCTAACACTCGACGGTACGCCGGTTATCGCGCAGCACGGCGGGAAACCGTCTATCGAGTTTGGCGAGAAAATGCATGTATCCGGCGCGATGTGCAATCGCTTTATGGGTCAGGGGCAACTCGAAAATAACCTATTGACCGTCAAGCAGTTGGCGTCAACGCAAATGATGTGCTCCGACCCCCTGCTTAATAAAGGCGATCAGCTGATAGGCGAGATGCTACAGAAAGGGGTTAAAGTCAGTCTGCAGTCAAATCAACTGACGTTAACCGAAGGCCCACACGTGCTGGTGTATCGCGCCAAAGAGTGGGTGAACTAAACGCTTTAGCTACAGGTGCCACTCATCACGGCGGACTCTGCGCATCGGCGTCCGTTAGTCATTTGGCACATGCCCACCGAACTGCCGTCGAGTTGACGGGCAAGCTGAAGGCTGCCGCCGGCCAGAGAACAGGCTGCGGCAGCAGGACCGCCCGCGTTCAGGTTACGGTGGGCTATATTGAAGCTGTTACCCTGCTGGGGAACTTCTGCTGTTTCTTTATTGCTGCTGCATGCAGCTAAAATCAATGTGGCGCCAGCCAGTAAAAATCGTAACGCAGCTCTCATCAACCCTGCTCCCGGATGATTATTTTGATAATTCGAACGAATGTCATCATAGCCGAGCTTTTCTGCTGACGTCGAGTACTGAAAAGAAGTAAATAGCCACTTTTCTTAAAAATTTATATCCAGAAACAGATTATTTCTCTTTGTTATTCATTCTGCTCATAAAATACCCTGCCATTAACCCGAAATTCTTATTAAGTCACAGAAAACGTGGATTGGTGATGGAATAATAAAAAGGGAGGAAAAACTATGCTTACAGATTTTTTACTGCGTATTGCGCTGGCAGGCGTGCTGGGTGGGTTAATCGGCATTGAGCGCCAACTGCGCGCTAAAGAGGCCGGGCTACGCACTCACATATTGGTGGGCATCGGCAGCGCGATGTTTATGATTGTCTCAAAATACGGTTTTGACGACATTCTGAGCCAGACTCACGTCAGTTTTGACCCCAGCCGCGTGGCGGCTCAGGTGGTTAGCGGCATGGGGTTTCTCGGCGCCGGGACTATTATCATCCAGAAGCAAGTGGTCAAAGGCCTAACAACCGCCGCTGGACTATGGGTGACCGCGGCTATCGGCTTAGTCATTGGTAGCGGTCTGTATGAGATTGGCGTTTACGGTGCATTTTTAACACTCATTGTCCTTGAGGTGTTTCGCCAAATCAGCAATCGTCTTATCGGCCACCATCATTTGATTGAAATTCGACTGAAACCACAAAGCGTGCCACTGGTGTTAATTGCGCTGCAAAAAATGCGTATACGACCAGGCCATATAAAAGTCAGTCAAAAAGACGATGACGATACCAAATGCGACCTGGTCATGGACGTGGTGCTGTCTCCGCGCCAAAAAATAGAAACGTTATATGAAGCAATTATGTCGGTCGACGGTATTAAGCGCGTCGACGTGAATTAATCTATAACTCACCCCAACGAGAAAGGTAAGCTTATCGACTGGCTTACCTTGGCTCACTAAAACATCACACATTTAAATTAATATAAATAAAGTTGTCAATTCCGCTTAAACACATCAATAAACTCAGTTATCTCTTGATAACTTTCCGCATATTAATACACAATCAAAGTCAACCCTTCAAAGACATCACACCTCACGGAAAATAATGACTTTTCGGGAATGAAACAACAAAGGATTTTGAATAATGGAAATTGACTCAGTCTCTCGAAAAATAAACACGCCAATATTGATACCTAGCACCGTGGCTCTGCAAACATCAATGCCAGCGAATATACAGGTCACAAACTCATCACAGCTTGCGGCGTCCTTTCAGGCCTCAGAAGCGGTGGTACAACCCTGTAGAATAAAGTCTGATTACAATATAATGGTCATGCCAGACCACTCGTCCCTAATGACAACGCTTCGCGAAGTTAAAAAAGAAGTCAGCCAGTTTGTAGAATCCCGACGCCTTAACAATACAAAAACTGACGTCATTTACTGCTTTGATTATGACGACACGTTGGTTACCAGAGATTTTGCCCCTGAATATAATTATACCAGTGTAGTTAAACTTTTATTTACCGGTGTGAAAGATGAAAATGCCAATGCGAACTTAACCGCTGCGATTAATACTGCCGTTGCGAATTTACCTAAGACTGCAATTGCGAGCGAGATTGAGTCTAAAATTGCCACCGTTACCGCGACTTGGAAACGTAAATGGGATGAAATTTCTGTGGCAACTGCGGAAATACTTAAAGACACCGTGAAGGACAGCAGCTATAACTGTATTATTACCGCCCGCGAGTCCAGTAGTGATCTCACGAAGATCCAGGAATTTTTAGATGAAATGAAAGTTAGTGACATTTTCCCTAAAGAGTCATTACTGTTTTCAGATGACACATCTGTTACTGAGCTTGAGGGAAGTCATTCTAAATACCAAAAAATAGCATTAGATAGAGATATATTTGAATACAATGAAATATTGACCGATAGAGGGATTTATATCGTTGGCAGTGCTAACAAGGGACTTGTCATCAAGGAGATTGCAGAAAGTTACAGTAATAAAAACGCCACACCGATTAAAGATATCCTCATCGTCTTTCTAGATGACCGGAAAAAGCATCATAACCAGCTCGAAGCCGCGATTGGCAGTATGGAAAACGAAAAACCGACTGTGCTTTCTGTTTCCATGCCACCGGACTGGTCCGACACGCGGGGGCTGTAGCCGCATCGACTTCAGCGATGAAATGAACATATATTGGGCAGCCTATCCACTGCCCTTAGTCACCGATTATTCAGCCCACAAGGGCAGCGAGGTTAACCAAGTTTCTCTCTGCGCCTCAATTGTTGCTCCACGCGTCGCGTCTTTATGAGCCTTGGGCTGCGTCTCTTTATTCCCGGCCTTGCCGTCGTTAGCCAGTCTGTCAGTGAATAGATAGTTAGCAGAGCGGATCTGCTGCTGATATCGATTCTGTCCTGTGCCGTTATCCGCCCATGAAAGCAGCGGCACCACACGCACACCAATCTGGTCAAGGCTCTTATAAGGCCAAGGCTTGCTGCCGTTGACGTACTGCGCCATAAAATCTAATGACTTAAGCACCCCGCCGCCGTTGGCCGTGTGATAATTCCACAGGTCCTGCCCGTTTTCTTTTGCCACTGTCGCCAGCAGACTGATGGCCTGTAGATTGAAATAGCTGTAGTGGAAAGAGCGGGTTCGCGCCAGCTCAAGCGGCTGAGTTCCGTCAGGTTTAAGCTGAGTTTCGAGCTTGTTCTCCGTCAGCGCCACCATTTTTTTGATAAGGTCTGGCTCGTCGAGATACCAGGCGATGCCTGCAACCTGCGTTGCATACCAGTTGCCGTGGTTATTCTGGGCCTTACTCTCTTTAATCGCCAGCGGGCTGGTTTGCAGCCACTGAAGATACTGCTGCATCCACCGGTGCATGGCGTCATCATCATGAGCCGACCATGCGGCATTACCGCGCAGCATCAGCAGTGAATCGACGATGCGGGTGGAAAAATAGCGCCCGTCGAGCACCCCGTCGTGTCTCCCTGAGGTAATACCCGGCACGCCCTGCGCATAGTTGAGATTGGGGTTCATGCGCGTACTGGGGACAATAAACCAGGCGCGCAGCAGGTTGGCGGCTTTATCGGCATAACGCTGCTGTCCTGAAAAGTACCAGGCCAGCGTGAGGTCCTGCACCCGTGCAGTGAAGGTGGCCAGCCGCACGCCATCACTTTGATTATTTTTGCTCGCCGGATTGACGTGGCCATCACGTCTGACCCACGGCAACCCATCGGCCTTACTGGGGTCAGCCCACCAGTAAGCACTGAGGCTAAGGTAGTCATGTTTGCTGCCGCTCGGCGGCGTCATGCCTTTATCCATCACGCTGAGGCTCGGCTGTTTAAGCGCAGAGTCGGCCGAGGCAATCAGCCTTTTATAAGCTGCCTGCGTGGGCACGGTTGCTTTGCCCTGTTCAAGCAACTGCTTCACCTGCTGCAACTGATTGGCCTGCATAAACGCCAGCGCATTTGGGCCAGCCTCGCTCGCCAAGGCTGAGTCTGTGCTTAACAACGCTAAACATGTCACTACGATTTTAACTTTATGATAATGATTCATTGTCCGCCCTTTTACCGATTAGCCTTTTTACCCACGATAACCATTCATCAATCATGACGATGCAGCATTTTTAACCTTTCCGCTAGCCTCAAGGGAACGGGGGCAATCTTAGAGCAAGGATATTAAGGGTAACGAAACGTTAAATGCGCCACGGACTCACCCTGTAAAACGTGTTGGCTTTCACCCGCGTAATCCGTAACATACACGCCAATTAACTGCATGCTGGACTTTGTGGGCGGGCGTCACTCCTCCCTTGCCGCACCGGTGCCCCTTTTTAGATTTTGAGTGTCGAATTAATGTTTGAAAAACAAGAAATTACCAAAAAAGATCAGGTCAACCTGAACAAACTACAAAAGCGTCTGCGTCGTGACGTCGGCAAGGCAATTGCAGACTTTGGCATGATTGAAGAAGGCGACCGCATTATGGTCTGCCTGTCAGGTGGCAAAGACAGCTACACCATGCTGGAAATTTTACGCAATTTGCAGCAGAGCGCGCCGGTCAATTTCTCGCTGATTGCCGTGAATCTTGATCAAAAACAGCCTGGTTTCCCGGCGCATATTCTGCCGGAATATCTTGAGCAGCAGGGCGTTGAGTACAAGATTGTAGAAGAGAACACCTACGCCATCGTTAAAGACAAGATCCCCGAAGGCAAAACGACCTGCTCACTCTGCTCTCGCCTACGTCGCGGCATTCTATACCGTACGGCTACCGAGCTGGGTTGTACTAAAATTGCGCTGGGCCACCACCGCGATGACATTCTGCAAACGCTGTTCCTGAACATGTTCTACGGCGGCAAGCTGAAAGGAATGCCTCCTAAGCTAATGAGCGACGACGGTAAACATATCGTTATTCGTCCACTGGCCTACTGTCGTGAAAAAGACATCGAGCGTTTTGCGATTGCCCGTGAATACCCGATTATTCCTTGCAACCTGTGCGGCTCACAGCCCAACCTACAGCGTCAGGTGATTGGCGACATGCTCAAGGACTGGGATAAACGCTACCCTGGCCGTATCGAAACCATGTTCAGCGCGATGCAAAACGTGGTGCCTTCGCATTTGAATGATACCAACTTGTTCGACTTCAAGGCGATTCACCACGGCGGTGAAGTGATTGACGGCGGAGACTTGGCTTTTGATCGCGAAGATATCCCGTTACAGCCGGTAGGTTGGCAGGCTGAAGATGATGCAGTTGTTGAACGTCTGGATGTCGTACACATTAAATAACACTGAAATACAGCGCTGATAAACGAATGATTTACAACGTTTAGACGGCCTGAAAATTCAAAAAAACGCGCCGAAAACTCAACGTTTGGCGCGTTTTTTATGACCAGCACGCTTCCTTAAGCATGCTGCTCCTGTAGCCAACCGACGCGCATTTCTGGCACCGAACGCAGCAGTTCACGGGTGTAACTGTCCAGTGGTTCTGCCAGTGTGTTAAACACTGAACCGTTGCGAACGATTTCCCCTTTAAACAGCACGGCAACATCGTCGGCCACCTCACGCACCACCTGCAAATCGTGAGTAATAAACAGGTATGATATCCCTGTTTGCTCCTGAATCTGTCGCAGCAGCGCCAACACATCGCGGGCCACCAGTGGATCAAGCGCCGAAGTCGGTTCATCACAAATAATCAGTTTTGGCTCAGCGGCCAACGCCCTTGCAATGCAAACACGCTGTTTTTGCCCGCCGGATAGCGCAGCCGGATAACGCGCTGCAAGTTCACTGTTAAGCCCTACCTGTGCCAGTAGCTCTGCTACGCGCGCCTCACGCTGTTTACGATTGAGTGAGGTAAAACATTCGAGCACGCGGGAGACTTGCCTGCCGATCATCTCTTTGGGATTCAGCGCGGTATCAGGAATTTGATGAATAAGCTGAATATCTCGCAGCTGTTGTCGAGTGCGGGATTTTAGACCGGCGGCCAACGGCTGATTGGCGAGGCTTACGCTGCCGCTTTCCGGTACATGCAGGCCACAAATGACCTTGCCCAACGTGGATTTTCCCGATCCTGATTCACCAATTACCGCTAGCGTTCTGCCACGAGAAAGTGACAGTGTGACATTTTTCAGCACGGGCTGATGATGATAGCGCGCACTGATATTGTCGATACGCAGCAGTTCAGGCTGATTCATCGGCATCGGCTCGCGATGTTCACCCTGCGCATTGAGCAGGCGTCGTGTATAGTCCTCAGCCGGTGAGTTTAACAGTTGCTGGGTCGGTGCATGCTCAACAGTTTTGCCATGTTGCAGCACCATAATTCGGTCACTGATTTGCGCCACCACCGCCAAGTCGTGAGAGATATAAATTGCCGCCACGCCGGAAATACGGATAACGTCGGCAATCGCCTTGAGCACGCCGAGCTGGGTGGTGACATCTAACGCGGTGGTCGGCTCGTCAAAAATAAGCAGTTCAGGGCCTGCGCACAGTGCCATGGCAATCATCGCCCGCTGTAGCTGGCCGCCGGAAACCTGATGCGGATAACGCTGATAAAACTGTGCCGGGTCCGGCAGCCCCAACTGACTGAAAAGCGCAATCGCTTTAGCCTGAGCCTGCTGGCGCGGCAAAATGCGGTGTTTCAGCGTTGCCTCAATAACCTGCTCACCGAGGGTAATTGCTGGGTTAAACGACGCCCCCGCAGACTGGGCAACGTAGGCTATTTTTTTGCCACGAATCGTCCTCAGCTGCCGCGGCGACTGGCGATTCAGACAGGTATCTTTAAACTGAATTTTGCCAGACTCAATGCGCATACCGTCGCGACAGTGGCCAAGTATCGCTAAACCAATGGTCGATTTACCGGCACCGGACTCACCAATCAGGCCCAACACTTCTCCCGCCCGCAGGTCGAAGGAGACATTGTCGACCAATCTACGCTTCGCCTTATCGGCTGAAACTACCACCAACTGTTCAACGCACAGCAGCGGAGCCTGTTTAGCATCAGCCATGATGGCCTCCCCAGGAGCGTGATGTACCGCTCATTAGCCAGTCGGCGACTGCGTTAATCGCCAACGCCAGGACTGCAATTGCACCACCAGGAACCAGCGCGGCCCAGACGCCAAACAGAATACCGTCTTTGTTATCACGCGCCAATCCGCCCCAGTCCGCCGTCGGTGGCTGAATACCCAGCCCAAGGAATGAGAGCGCCGAAAGAAACAGCAAAATAAAGATAAAGCGCAGGCCAAATTCGGCAATAAGCGTTTGCAGGGCGTTAGGCAAAATCACCCGCCAGAGGATCCAAACAAGGCTTTCACCGCGCAGTCTGGCGACATCCACAAACTCCATAATGCCAATGTCCACCGCCAACGCACGCGCCACCCGCAGCACGCGCGTTGACTCCAGCAAACCCAACACCAGCGTCAGCGTCAGAATGGTTTTCGGCAATACCGCCAACACGATCAGTGCAAAAATCAGCGTCGGGATAGCCATCACAATATCGTTGAGGCGTGAAATGGTCTGATCAAGCCAGCCCCCGCTGACGCCGGCAATAAAGCCGAGCGTGCAGCCAACGGCAAAGGCCAACAGTGCCGCTAACGTGGTCACGCCAAGCGACACGCGGGTGCCCCAAATCATGCGCGACAGCAGGTCGCGTCCCAAATTGTCGGTGCCGAGACGCAGCGTCGCGTCTGGTGCCTGCCAGGCCATGCCGATGACTTTATCTGGCGCATACGGAGCCAGCCAAGGGGCAAAAATAGCAACCAGCACAAACAGGGTCAGCCCTATCAGTCCTAAAATTGCCGTGGGTTTTAATGCGGGCATCTAAACAATTCCTTGGGTAGCGCTTAACGGCTGTGGCGTAATCGCGGGTTAGCGACCAGCGCCAGTACGTCGGCCAAAAGATTCAATAAAATATAAATTCCCGCCAGCAGCAGCGCACAGTCCTGCATCACAGGAATATCGCGCTTGCTGATGCTGTCGACCATGTACTGCCCCAAGCCAGGATAAACAAATACGTTTTCAACAATAACCACCCCAACCATTAAATAGGCCAAGTTGATAGCGACCACGTTGATGATAGGCCCCAGCGCGTTGGGTAACACGTGACGCCAGAGAATACGCGCAGGCGTTAATCCCTTGAGTAGCGCAGTGTCAACGTAGGCAGCACTTTGTGCGGCAATAAGCGCCGCGCGGGTCATGTTGCTCATGTGCCCGACAATCGCCAGCACCAGCGTGGCGCACGGCAGGGCAATCGCTGAAAGTCTGGCCGAGAACGACATCGAGTCTGACAGCGTACTGTTGCTCGGTGCCCATGCCAGCGTAATGGCAAATATCAGAATCAACAGATAACCGGAGAAAAACTCCGGCAGCGCCACGGCTGCGCGTGCTACACCATTGAGCAGGGTATCGATGATCCCCCCTTGATAGCGCACTGACAAAAATCCTATCGCCAGCGCCAATGGCACGGCAATCACTGCGGTACATCCGGCTAAAAATAGCGTATTCCCGAGGCGGGTAAACAGCGGGCCAGCAATGGCCTGACGGCTGGTGTAGCTAATGCCAAAATCACCGTGCACAATTCCCGCCAACCAGCTTAGGTAGCGACCCACGGCAGGCTTGTCGAGCCCCAACTGAAGGTTGAGTTCTCGAATGGCATCCGGCGTTGCGGTTTGTCCGAGAATGGCGGTGGCAGCATTGCCCGGCAACAGCTGTACGCCAATAAATATCAGCACCGACACGGCCAATACCATCAACAGGCCGTAGCACAGACGCAGCGCAACAAGGCGTAGCAAAGAGGAACGGCCCAAAGGCCGTTGCGTAGTAAGTTCCGACATGACGTTTACCTGATCTCTATCCCGCGTATTAGCTTTCAATCCAGACTTTCTCTGCCGCACGGTTGCCGCTTAATGGCATGCCGGGAATAGACGTAAAGCCTTTAATCTTGCTCGAGCAGCCGTCTAGCGCGTCGGCGTAAAGCGGGATAACTTCACTGCCCTGGTCCACCAGCATCACCTGAATATCATGATAAATCTGCTTGCGCTTCGCTTCGTTGGCTTCTCCGCGCGCGGCTTTCACCATCGCGTCGAAGGCCGGCACGTGCCAGGCGGACTCGTTCCACGAGGACTGGCTGGTGAACACCAGCGACAGCATGGCATCGGCGGTTGGACGGCTGGCCCAGTTGGAAGAAACAAACACTTTCTTCTGCCAGGTATCGTTCCAGAAGGCATCGTCCGGCACGTGATCCACCTTGATATCGATGCCGGCCTTCGCCGCCGACTGTTGATAAAGCTGCGCCGCATCGACCGATCCCGGGAAGCCAGCATCAGCGACCGAAAGCGTTAATGGACCGCTAAATCCTGACTTTTTCCAGTGGAAACGCGCCTGGTCTGGGTCATAGGGGCGCTGTGGAATGTCTGCGGCGAAATAACGATTCGACGGGAAGAAGGGATTATCATTGGCCACGCTGGCAAAGCCGCCGAGCACGGTATCAATAATCTGCTTGCGGTCAATGGCGTATTTAAGTGCCAGACGGCCGTCCACGTTGTTGAAAGGTGCAAGATTAGACAGACCAGGGAAGGTGTAAATCGCACTGTCTTTCGCACGCACCAGTTGAATGTTTGGCATGTGCTGAATGCGACCCACGATACGAGGATTAACGCGGTTAATCAGCTGCGCCGAACCGCTGACCAAGGCCGCGACGCGTGCAGTTGAATCATTCATGGCCAGCGTTTCTACAGAATCAACGTGTCCGCGCGCACTGTTCCAGTGGTTAGGATTGCGTTTGGTTAGCGTCGAGACGCCCGGCTGGAACTTCTCAAGAATAAATGCGCCGGTGCCGATGCCTTTATCAAAGCTTTCGTTTTCGGCGGTGATAACAAAGTGCACCGCACTCAGTAGCCAGACGAACTCAACGTCCGGCGAGTTCAGCTTAAGGGTGACTTCATGGTCTCCGCTAGCCGTAATTGACTCAACCGGCTCGAGATAGCCTTTAACGGGCGAGGTCGACTTCTCACCGCGGTGGTGGTTGAGCGAATAAACCACGTCTTTAGCGCCCAGTGTGCGTCCGTCATGGAACTGTACGCCTTGGCGGATTTTCAGCACCCAAGTTTTACTGTTATCGGAGGATGACCAGGACTCGGCCAACGAAGGTGCCAGCTCGGCCTTCTCATCAATTTCGACCAGGCTGTTAAAAATTTGCGAACCGACGAAATACATGTAGGTTTCAAACCAGAATGCCGGGTCAAGCCGGTCAGTGCTGGAGGCGTTATCAACGCCGACAACCAGATGACCGCCCTTTTTAGGCACAGCCGCTTCATCTGCAAAGGCGTTTGAAAACGGCCACAGTGAGCCGGTTGCCGCAGCAATGGAAATTGCCCCTGCACTTTTGATAAAAGAACGACGATCTATCATGAATGTTTCCCTTAGCGAGGGATGCCCCTCTCTATCTCAGCTATTTCAAAAAATGCCTTAATATTGTCTGTATAAAGACATAAAACACTTTCTGGATATTATTATTTTGCGCTAAGCGCCTGACTCAGCGCAGCAATGTGCTCCGGCCCGATACCGCAGCAGCCGCCAATCATGGTGGCTCCCGCCGTTACCCATTCTTCAGCAAAGCTCAAATAGCCCTGTGGATCGGTATCTTTACGCATTTCACTCAGGCCTTCGTTAGCGCCGCGTTTGTTGTCAGAAGGCTCAAAGGCGTTGGCATAGACGCCAATTTCGAGCTGTGTACTGTGCTGTTTCGTCACGCGGCTCGCCTCTTTTACCGCGCTGGCCATCACTTCTGGGCGACTACAGTTGAACAACACCGCGTGCGCCTTTAATCGCAATACCGCGTTCACCGCATCAGTAATCGATTCACCCGAGCGCAATCGTGCCGCACCCTGCTCGTCTAGACTGTCTTCTAATGTAAACGACAGCCACAGTGGCCGGTTGTCGTTGCCCAACGCTTCTCGTATCAACTCAACTTCGGCCACTGAACTTTGCGTCTCGGCCAGCCAATAATCTACGTATGGACTGAGCTGAGCCACCAGCACGTCGAGCAGCGCACGTGCCTTTATGGGTTCAAACAGGTCTGGACGATAGGAGCCGAGCACCGGCGGCAGCGAACCGGCTACTTTAACCGGTGATGGCGAGGCCTCTGCGGCTTCTCGCGCCAGTTTTCCTGACAGGGCAATTAATTCTGCACCGCGCCGTGCAAAAACCTCGTCGCTGACGTGGAACGGCACTACGGCATAGCTGTTGGTGCTAATAACCTGAGAACCGGCAGCAATAAAGGCATCGTGCGCCTGTCGAACGAAGTGCGGTGCCTCCATTAATGCCAGCGCGGACCACTCTGGCTGACGAAACGGTGCGCCCATTCGAGCAAGTTCACGGCCCATACCGCCATCAAGTATCACAATGTTATTATTCATCTTTTGTTGCATTATCCGCGTTTAGCCTAAGCCGTTAGGATTCGTTTAATATTGGACACTCTACAAAACGAACGTATGGATGTCTAGATATCTTTATGGATAAAAGGAGTAAAGCCTGAAGGGAGATACGCAGTCTCTGCAACTGCGCTAACACTGGGTTTGCGAGAGAAAATTCTTGGCTAAATCTGAGGGTTATAAGTCAATAAATGATAATAGAACACAATGGGGGCGTGGTTGGAAATGTCGCTGCTAGTCACCCCTCTCAGTGCTGCCTCTGTATTTCGTCAACGTCTTTCGTTGAAAACGTCGACCACAATGCCAATCAACGCGCTGAAGTTGCCTCTTTTTGGGTGATCCGTTTGATCAAGCATGACCCAGAGACGCTGATCGGCATGCTGTTCAATCGGATGCTCAGCGTTGATTAACAGGAGTGTAGGAGATTGATATTTTGCTCGTAAAAAGTTGCGCTAAATCAATGTCGACTGACCCTGTTTGGCGCAGTATTCATATCGCAGGTGAATGCAACGTCAAGCGATGGGCGTTGTGCTCCATATTGTCTTATTTTAGAATTATTGCATAGCGTAATTGATTCGAATAATGCCGGTCTTTGACCGGCTTTTTTTTATGCAATTCTCATACACTACGCAATGATTACAACCACTTGCTGCGCTTCATCCACCACGCAACACCGCCAACCAGAATTACCAGCAAAGCGCAGAACACCGCAAAGCTCAAGTGATTGCTGGCTCCTGGTATGCCGCCCAAATTGACGCCAAATAGCCCGGTCAGGAAGGTGGTGGGCAAGAAGACCATCGCCAGCAGCGACATAGTATAGGTGCGGCGATTCAGCGCGTCGGCCATCAGTGAACTGATTTCGTCAGACAGCACCGCCGTGCGCGCAATGCTTGAATCTAAATCATCAAGCCCGCGTCCCAGACGGTCAGAGATTTCCTGCATACGGCGGCGCTCGTCGTCAGTCATCCAGGGAAAACGCTCACTCGCCAATCGGGCAAACACGTCACGCTGTGGGGACATGTAGCGACGTAGCACGATCAGTTGCTTACGCAGTAACGCCATTTGTCCACGCTCAGGCACCTGCTGCTCCAACAGGGCGTCTTCAAAATCGATGATTTTATCGTGCAAATCTTCAATAAAATCGCTGGTGTGATCGGTCAGCGCATCACACATCTCCACCAGCCAGCTGCCCGTATCCGTTGGACCGGTTCCCTGCTGCATATCATTGATAATTTCATTCATCGAAAACACTTTGCGATGACGCGTAGAAACAATCATTTTATCGGTGAGATACACACGAATGGTTACCAACTGATCAGGGCGCGCATTGGCGTTAAGATTGATGCTGCGCAGCGTAATCAACGTGCCGTCGCCCATGCGCAGAACTTTAGGCCGAATACTCTCACCGGCCAAGGCCTCACGCACACTGTCGGGTAAAACCGGCGTACTGTTAATCCATTTTTCGCTGTTGGGCATGGAATAGTCGAGGTGCAGCCAGCAGGGTTTAGCAATACTGGCTTCGCAATTCGTGTCAATCTCGCTCACGCCACCTTTGCCGTCGAGCTGATACGCATAAACTGCGTCAGAGACCTGTAGTTCTTCACCCTTAATCACGTCCACGTTATTCCTCACTTTCTCTTCTCAATAATATAAGTCTAGCGTTAACTCTTTGAAGCTCCAACACATCGGTTTTAAAAGCGTACCATTGCAGTAACCGATTAACGGACTAATAATGACACGCAGGCCCGATGAAGATGTGTGTGCACGGCGTAAGAGTGTTTCAAGATGTGGTCACTGTCGATAAATTTTTGCGGGCAGCCATTTTTAAGATAACGGCGGGTCAGTTTTGAACAAAATTAATGTTTAAAACCGCGCCGGGCATAGGCTGACATACTTTCTTGCATTGAAGAAATAGACGCTGAGACATGAATTCATACACTACGCTAACGAGGCTTCACGCTTTTGCAAACATAACGCCCCCTTTTACATCAGGTTAAATAACAAAATGAAAAAAATGCTTCTGTCACTGTTGGTTATTGGGTCTATGACCAATGTGGTACATGCCGCTGATATGATTGGTGATTACACGGCGGCGGGTTATACCCACTGCGGTGGAATGAAGGTGCTGACCAGCGCGATCGCCAGCGATGACACTATGGTTATGCAGATTACCGACCCAAAAACCAATGCTTCGCAGATTTATTTCGGCAACCGCACTGCTGATGAGAGTGACAAGGTGAAGTACACACTTTCTTCGTATAACGCAGACACTAAAACCTTCACACCCGATCCCTCCAACACGGTGATCAAATTCGGCATTAATGAAAACTCCGCGGGCACCAAAGGTGCTGAGCTTTATCAGCTCACCATGGCGGGCCAGGTTTATACCTGTTCGCCTTACACCGTATTTGATCCGTTGGCCAAGAAGTAATTTTCCACATTTAAGCCATTGCACCCAGATCAATAGACAACCCCTCACGCCCCGTTGCTACAAGCGCCGGGGCTTGATGTTTTATACGCTTCAGCGCCGATCGTTTAATCGCCGGTGGCTTGTAAATCGATCACCCCGCCGTGAAACGCCAAGCCGGGCACCACGTCTTTTTCAAGCCAGGTAGGCCCATCAAGGTCGATAAACTTTGCCCCTTCCGTTAACGGCAGTGCTGCGCGCACCGCGCGTGAAGTGCACAGCATGCAACCGAGCATAATCTCCAGCCCACTTTCACGGGCAGCGGCTGCCAGCTTTAACGCGGCGGTCAGCCCGCCTGTTTTATCCAATTTAATATTAACCATCTCATAGCGACCGGCCAGCAGCAGTACGTCCTCAGCGGTATGACAGCTTTCATCGGCGCAAATAGGCAGCGGATGAATAAAATTTTCCAAACCTTCATCCTGACCGGCGGGGAGCGGCTGTTCCAGCATTAGTACGCCGAGGTCGGCTAACAGCTGGCAACGCGACGCCAGTCCTTCGCTTTGCCATGACTCGTTGGCGTCAACAATCAGCGAGACATTGGGTACCGCTGTGCGGATTGCGACCATGCGTTCGGTAATAAAATGATTATCGAGTTTAATTTTGAGCAGCGTTGCGCCGTTTTGCTGATGAGCAATGGCGGCCTCCGCCATTGCCTCGGGCGTGTCCACGCTCAGCGTTTGCGCCATACTGATTGAGGCCGCGGGATGCGTGTCAGTAAGCTGCCACAAGGTTTCACCGCTCTGCTGCTGCTGTAAATTCCACAGTGCCGAGTCCAGGGCATTTCGCGCCGCGCCTGCGGGCAAAAGTTTTTCTAGCGCATCACGTTCAGCGCCGTTTTCAATGCTCTGACTCACTGAGTCCAACTGGGCCATTACCGAAATTTCACTTTCACCAAAATGCGGATACGGCGTGCATTCACCGATACCCACTACCCCGTCCTGTTCAATTTCGACCACAATAACACGCGCTTCACTACGACTGCCGCGTGCGATAACAAACGCCGTATGCAGCGGCCAGGCTTCAGGATAAAAGCGTACGCTTCTCATTCACTACTCCATCAAAACGCCGTCGGGCAAGATGCAGCGAGGCTTTGATCATTATAGTCGAGGGGTTTTGATATTCCGCTCGAACCCCTTGTTACGTTTATTTTTATCGCCTCACCCGTTTGAACTGAACCCCACGAGCAGGTTCATGCAGACACTGGGGTGGTGGCTGGCGAACGAACCCGCGAAAACGGAAAGTTTCCAAGCTGTAAATTGGCCTTTTAAAGACCCGATTGTTAACTTAAACTTGAACTGATTGAAAAACCCATACTTTTGCAACAAAGTGCCTGTAAACTTGAGCACTCTTGCAACATCGCATTAAGGATAAATCATGACTCAGACCGTACATCTTCAAGGCAATCCTGTTAGCGTTGCCGGTCAGTTGCCGCAAAAAGGCGACGTCGCTAAGCCGTTTACGCTGGTCGCTAAAGACTTGTCAGACGTTGCGTTGAGCAGCTTCGCCGGTAAACGTAAAGTCCTGAATATTTTCCCAAGCGTTGATACCGGCGTTTGCGCGGCGTCCGTGCGTAAATTCAACCAGGTAGTTGGCGAACTCGATAACACTGTGGTGCTGTGTATTTCTGGCGACCTGCCTTTCGCACAGTCTCGTTTCTGTGGCGCAGAAGGCCTGGCTAACGTGGTGACCCTCTCCACCCTGCGCGGCGAAGATTTCAAATCAACCTACGGCGTTGCTATCACCGACGGCCCTCTGGCTGGCCTGACATCGCGTGCAGTTATCGTGCTCGATGAGCAAGATAACGTGCTGCACAGCGAACTGGTGGGTGAAATCACCGACGAACCAAACTATGACGCTGCCATTGCCGTTCTGAAATAATTAATTTTACCGACTATCAGGCCCCGCCATTCGGTGGGGTTTTTTTATAGATTATTTCCGCTAAGTTTGACGAGCACAGTGTCAACAAGGCGTATGACCGCAGGTTTTCATATTCCTGCCCTTCACGATTTAGTCCCGTTTTGCGTCGCGTGATCGAGTGCGGAAATAACGATGCTCGGCGTCAGCACTTGGGGTAGCACGACCGGCTTGCCACCGTCTGCGGGGTAGACCACATAAAGAGGCAATCCACCGCGGCCAAAGTCACTCAGCGCCTGCTCAACATCCGGATTATACTTGGTCGAATCCGCGACCATATAAATGGTATCCGTGCGCGCCATAGCCGCTTTAACGGCCTGAGTTGACAGCGAAGTTTGTTCGTTTACCTGACAGGTAATACACCAGGAAGCAGTGAAGTTCACCAAGATTGGCTTACCCTGCCCCTTTATAGCGTCTACGTTTTGCGGTGACCATGCCACGGCGGCGGGGGCGACAGACGCCTCTGCCACGTCAGGTGAACCGGTGGCCGTTTTAAGATTAGCCAGCGGTGGCACGATCAGTAAAACGAATACGGCAGTCGTCATATGCAGTGCCCAGTGGCGTCGACCCCGCATACGGCGTTTTTGCGCCATTCCGTAAAGCCAGGCGGCAAAACTTAACAACAAACAACAGGCCAAAATGGCCGCCAGCGCGAGCTGTCCGCCCTGCTGTTCCAATACCCAAATAAGCCAAGCCACGGCTCCCAACATCGGAAACGCCAGACCATGCTTGAGGGTCACCATCCAGGCACCGGGTGCGGGCAAAATTCGCGCCAGCAGCGGAAAAAATGAAATCAGCGTAAAAGGGGCAGCAAAGCCCAGCGCCAACGCAATAAAGATGATCAGACTGACTGCCGGTGGCTGAGTTAACGCATATCCCACGGCGCTGGCCATAAACGGTGCGCTGCAGGGAGTAGCAACGATAATCGCCAGCGCCCCAGTCAGCGCCGAGCCTGTCAAACCGCCTCGCGCGCCGCCCACTTCCCCTACCTTTTGCACCGAAAGCCCCACTTCAAACAGTCCAAAAAGGTTGAGCGCCGATGCCAGCATCACTAACGCCAGCAGCGCAATCACCAGAGGTGATTGCAGTTGAAAACCCCAGCCGACTGCCGCGCCACCGGAGCGAGCCAGCAGCAGCACGCCCGCCAGCAGCAGCATGGTCACCACTACGCCAAACAAAAAAGCCAGGCCTTCCGCTCGGGCCTGAGCCGGTGTGTCGTGGTGGCGAATCAGGCTCAGCGCCTTGAGTGAAATCACTGGAAACACGCACGGCATCAGATTGAGGATAATCCCGCCCAGGAAGGCGGCGGCAATGGCAGTCAGCATAATAAACCTACTTAAATCTTGGGGTTAAGCCGGATTGGCCTGACGATACTTTTTGACCGCGTCCATTGCTTTCTGAATATGTGCGTCCGGATTTTTATCGGTATAGCTGAGCAGAATTTTGCCGTCCGGCGCAATCACGTAAGAGGTTCGGTCGGAAAGAGTGTTGCCCTTGGCCTGCATCGTGTTTTTATATTCGGCCGCCACTTTCGCGCCAGGATCTGCCGCCACGGTGAATTTATCGCGACACTCAAGCTGTGAGAATTTATCAATCTGTTCAACGTTACCGGCGGTCACGCCAATAACTGTGGCACCCTGCTTTTTAAATTCGTCGGTGGCTTCAGCGAAGTCGTGCGCTTCGAGCGTACAGCCTGCGCTGAACGCGGCTGGGAAGAAGTAGAGCACGACCGGCCCTTTTTGCAGCGCCTGCTTCAGTGAGAAGGTGGTTGGCTTACCGGCCAGTGCAGCTTTAAGTTCAAAATCAGGCGCTTTTTCACCCACCTGCAATGCGGCGAATGCGGAAGTGACGGGCAGAGCAAGTCCAAGTACAGCCGCCACTGCCAGCGTGCCCAGTGTGCTTTTCATACGCATGTTGATTTCTCCATTGTGAGGCAGGCGATATCGCCTGATGACCTTAACCATAGATTCAGTTGTTGCAAAGTAAAGTGGGCATTGGTGAATAAATATTTATATTTGGGACAGGAAGTTAACTTTTTTGCCTCCTTCGTTAAACCTCCTATAATACTTATGCTTAAGGCCGTGTATTCAGAGTAAAGTTTCTCCCGCTTAAAATTGTGGAGTGAGTTTAGACAAGGGAAGTATATGATTAAATTAAGAAAGAAACGCGTTAAACCGATGCATATCAATGACATTACGATCATTGACGATAGCAAGCTTAAAAAAGCTATCACCGCAGCGGCTCTGGGTAATGCCATGGAGTGGTTCGACTTTGGTGTCTATGGCTTTGTTGCCGTCGCACTCGGTCAGGTATTTTTCCCCGGTGCAGATCCGGGTCTACAGATGATTGCCGCGCTGGCAACCTTCTCTGTTCCCTTCCTCGTCCGCCCTCTCGGCGGTCTATTCTTTGGAAGGCTCGGTGACAAGTTCGGTCGCCAAAAAGTGCTTTCAATTACCATCATTATTATGTCGGTCAGTACCTTCTGTATCGGCCTGATACCTTCCTATGCCAGCATCGGTATCTGGGCGCCCATTTTGCTTCTGTTAGCCAAATTGGCGCAGGGTTTCTCCGTGGGTGGCGAATATACCGGTGCGGCCATTTTTGTGGCGGAGTACTCTCCGGACAGAAAACGCGGCTTCCTCGGCAGCTGGCTTGACTTCGGCTCCATCGCTGGTTTTATTCTTGGCGCAGGGGTAGTTATTCTGATCACTAGCATCGTTGGGGACCAAAACTTCCTCGATTGGGGTTGGCGTCTGCCGTTCTTTATTGCTGCACCGTTGGGTCTGATTGGAATTTATCTGCGCCACGCACTGGAAGAGACTCCGACCTTCCAGCAGCACGTTGATAAAATCGACAGCAACTCGCGTAAAGAGATTGCAGAACCGCCGAGAGTGTCGTTCCGCGAAATTTTCACCAAACAGTGGAAAGCATTGATTATCAGCGTAGGTATGGTGATCGCGACCAATGTCACCTATTACATGCTGCTGACTTACATGCCAAGCTACCTGTCACACAGCCTTCACTACTCGGAAGACCATGGCTTGCTTATCATTATTGCCATCATGGTCGGTATGCTGTTCGTACAACCGTTTATGGGGCTGCTGAGCGACCGCTTTGGTCGTAAGCCGTTTGTGATTATCGGCAGTATCGGTCTGTTTATTCTGGCAATTCCGTGCTTCATTTTGATTCAAAGCAACGTGATTGGTCTGATATTCCTCGGTCTGCTTATCCTTGCCGTGTTGCTCAACTGCTTTATCGGCGTTATGGCCTCCACGCTGCCCGCGATGTTCCCAACCAACATTCGCTACAGCGCGCTGGCTATTGCCTTCAACATTTCGGTGCTGGTTGCTGGCCTCACGCCAACGATTGCCGCCTGGCTGGTTGAAGCGACCAACAACCTGTTTATGCCTGCGTACTACCTGATGGTGGTTGCCGTTATTGGACTTGTTACCGGTGTTTACATGAAGGAAACCGCCAACAAGCCGTTGAAAGGGGCAACGCCTGCGGCGTCTGACAGAGCGGAAGCAGTGGAAATTTTGCAGGAGCATCATGATAATATCGAACAGAAAATCGAAGATATCGATGCACAAATTGCGGAACTACAGGGTAAAAGAAAGAATCTTATCGATCAGCATCCTGAAATTAACTGATTGCTGATGTTGGCAGACGACGCAATTTGGTCAGTTGCTAATTTAAAAGAATAACGTCTTAGGCACGTTTAAAGCCGGTCAGCAGCGCTGACCGGCTTTTTTAATCCACTTCTTCAAAGATTAGGTGCGAACTCTAAGCGCCGCCTCAAGCTTGTCGGCAATTTTGGTCACCACGTAGGCGATAACCATGTAAAACACCACTGCCACCAAAAAGGCTTCGAGATAGTAATAATTGAGTGCTGCCGCTAACTGCGCCTGAGCAAATATATCGACCACTTCAATCGCAAAGGCCAGTGAAAGTGCCTTCATAATCACCATGAACGAGTTGGCCAAGTCAGGAATGGCCGCAATAATCATCTGCGGGAACAACACTCTTCGAAACAGCTGACTGCCGGTATAACCCAGCGAATGGGCCGCATCAGCCTGACCGCTGTCAAACGAGTTTAACGCCCCTTTGATAACCTCAGCCTGAAACGCCGCCACGCACGCGCTTAAGGCGACGATAATAATCACCCAGTTCGGCAATGAGTGGCCGTTATAGTCAATCCCGAACAGTGAAGCAGTGAAGTGCACCGCCGTCGGTAGACCGTAGTAGGCGAGGAAAATCATCACCACCATCGGAATGCCTTTAAAGGTGACTTTGTACGCCACCACCAGTTGGCGCAGCACCGGTATCTTTTTGTGCTCGATAAACGCAAACAGGCCGCCGATTAAGGTCGAAAATATGAATATCGTCAACGCCATCAGTAGCGTATTGGGCACCGCGTCTAAAATGCTCCAAAAATCCGGGATCAGTACATCGATATCAAACATAGGTTAGTGACCTTCTCTCTGTCAGATGCTCGCCGTGAGCTTTATCTTGGTGGGCGCATTCTTCGAGGTGTATTTCGACAAACGAAGCTCGAAGAAGCGCACGATAAGCCAGGCAATCAGGCACAGTACCGAATAGATAACGCCAAGTACCAGATAGGTTCCAAACTGATACTGGTTATAAGAGCGTTCCATAATCAGATGCGCCGTTGCCATGACGTCGGCGGCCCCGATGTACATCACCAGCGCCACGTTGTGGATCAGGTAAATAATGGCGTTTCCATAACCCGGAAGGCCAATATGTAGCGCCTGCGGGCCGGCAATGCGGGTCACTTTTTGGTAAAAACTGTATCCCAGACTGTCAGCGGCGTCGTGCTGTCCCCGCTCAACGGCCAAATACGCAGGCCGCATCACCTCGGATAAATAGCCGCCGTGATACAGACTCAACCCCACCATTGAAGCCAGCGTCGGTGTAATGAAGTCTTTCATGCCAAACAGGCCAACAAAAATGGGCAGGCCGTAAAAAGCCACAAACAGTTGCAGCACAACCGGCACGCTGCGGGCATAGGACACGTAGAGGTCGGCCAATTGGCTGACCACCGGTATTCTGCGCACTCGGAAGGTTGTCGCAATCAACGCCAGCAGGAAGCCGGCGATGAGTGCCACAAACATAATCGCTAGCGTCAACGGCAAAGCCGAGAGTAGCTCGGGAATCATGGTGGTAAGATCCACGTTGAAACACTCCTAAATGTAATTTCAGCTTTGACCGTTGACCAAAGAAGGCGGAGTAAGGATAAGCGCCCTACTTGATGTATTTAACCACGTCTTCGCCAAACCACTTCTGTGACAGCTTGGCCATAGTGCCGTCATCTTTCAGCTCTTTAAGCGCCTTGTTCACGTCGTCAGCCAGCACTTTGTTTTCATCTGAACGATGGATAAGCACGTAGGTGTTTTTGATGGCCACCGGCTCGCTGGCTTTAATATTTAGCTTCAGATTATCGATCACGGTCTGTTCTCCGAGGTTCGATGGCAGAATTAGCGCGTCGTATTTGCCGCCCTGAACTTCTTTCAGGCGGTCCGGATAAGGCACACCGGCGCTGGAGGCGCTGATATTGAGTTTGTATCCGCTGTTTTCCTGCTGCCATTGGTTAACAAATTTATAAACACCACCGCCGGCGGTCACTGGAACGATGTTTTTGCCCACCAGGTCTTTCATTTCGCTGATGTTACTGTCTTTGCGGCTGTAGATTTTCATCAGGCTGGCCCCTTCCGGATTGGATGGGATCAGGAACTGTTTGCTGCGCTCAGGGGCAATATAAAAACCGGCGGTTGCCATGTCGTATTTACCGGTAGCGAGGCCCGTTTCTTGAGCGATTTCTCCTGCGCCTTCCATTTCAAACTTGTATTGAGGCAGCTTGGCGTTGATGGCTCTCAACAGGTCCGGCTCATAGCCCTGAGGTTCAACGCCGATAGCGCCCCACGAAAGTGGTTTTGATTCCGCAGCCGTCGCAATTTTAATCACCCGCACGTCGGCATGGGCATAGCCGATTGAGGAGGCCGCGATAGCCACACCCCCCAGCAGAGCAAGGCTGAAACGGCGGCGTAAAGTCGATTTGTTTGCAGGCATTATTGTTATCCTTTTTATGAGTTATAAGAATGTTCAGAACGGAGGAACTGGGCAAGACGTGGATTGGTCGGACGCTCAAAAATGTCGCTCGGACTCCCTTCGGCAGCCACCAGCCCTTGGTCCATAAATACGATGCGGTTTGAAACGCTTTTGGCAAACTGCATTTCATGGGTCACCAGCAGTGAAGTAATACCGGACGAGGTAACGTCTTTAATCACTTTCAACACTTCACCCACCAGCTCGGGGTCCAGTGAGGAGGTCGGTTCGTCGAAGAGGATCACATCCGGTCGCACCGCCAGCGCGCGTGCAATACCCGTGCGTTGCAGTTGGCCACCGGAAAGTTGTGACGGATAGTGGTCAACTTTTCCTGAAAGACCGACGCGCTCAAGTTCTTCCAGGGCAATTTTTCTCGCCTCATCAGCCGATTTACGCTGCACCACCACCAAAGGATCCATCACGTTTTGCAGCACTGTCATATTTTTGAAGACGTTAAACTGCTGAAAAACCATGGCAGTGCGCAGGCGAATAGCCTGAACGGCCTGTTTGTCGACCGACGAGTAGTCCATGCGAATCTGGTCAAAGGCGATGCTGCCAGAAGATGGCTTGGCCAAATAGTTAATGCATCTCAGTAGCGTAGTTTTACCGGTGCCGCTGGGACCGATAATGGACACTACGTCACCGCGTTTTACCGAGAGATTAACGCCGTTAAGGATCTGTGAGCTTCCATAGGAGAGCTTTATATTTTGCAGTTCAAGCATGTCTGGTGAGTTTCCTTCCGGGTGCGTTGACGTTAATCAAGATTATTTCCCGCTGTCGGCGTGGCCGAGAACGTGCATCAGGCGATTGGCCCAGCCAAAAATCGACACGGCATGGATCAGGTCAATAATTTCAGCATCGTTCAATCCCACGGCTCTTAAAGCCGCGGTGTCTTCAACCGTTGCCTGCGACGGCACCGCCGAAAGTCGGCGCGCAAAGCGATACACCGCCGCATTACGTGGGCCAAGCAGTTCGGGTTGCTCAAAATACAGCGCACTGACTACGTCGTTACTTTTGGTCAGATTGGCATGGCGTCGGGCGTGAACCACGGCACAAAACTTGCAGCCATTGACGATTGAAGCACCCAGTGCGCCCAGCTCGCGGTCGGCGTGGGCCAGGCCACCTTCGACGTACATGATGGCGTTGAAGAGCACCGTGCGGGCAACGTAGCTCTCGGGGTCATGCGCCAGCGTGCGCACATATTCCGATATCTTTTTGTTAGACGGTGTCACCTTCATCGCTTCAAGCTGTTCAGGCGTGGCATCGGCAACCTCAACCGGTGCGAGATAAGGATGCCAGGTCAGCGGTTTCAGGGTCACGGACGGGATCATAGCAACCTCATCAGGCGCAATCCGCTGGCGACCTTGGCTTGAAAATTAACAAAGGCAATAAGCTCGGAAAGCGCGACAATTTTCCCGCTATCAAGTCCAGCCAATTCAAGCAGCCTGATATCGCCTGCCTGTGCCTCACTCGGCGTCAGCGTGACTAAATCAACGTGACGGGCGATGGTGGCCAGCGGCTGCTCAAGATTTACCTCCCCCTTGGCAAAGGCCGCCGTCGCGGCATCGACGTCCAGTGCGGCCAGCTGTGTTGAATAATCATCAATCAGCGGCCAATCGGCGTTTAATCTGGCAATACGCAAAGCCACGGCGAGGCGAAAATCATGCCCTAAAGCTTGACTGTTTGCCGGTTGCAGCACCGAGAGGCGACAAAGCTCGGCACCCTGAACAAATTCAGGGCGAAAACGCCGCGTTTCGAACAGCGCATCATCGGGAGAAAGGCCGGCGGCCTTGTCTATTGCATCGATCACAATGCAGTATCCTTCTTGAGTAAGGGGGTAGAGTCAGTCCATTCGTCGCCCTGAAGTTCGGGAATGTCATAAGCGACCAAATTGGCAAAATGGGTGTCAACATCGCTGGCAAACAGCGCAGCGGTTATACCGCGTACCAGACGCTCTGCTCCGGCGCTGACTGCCGGAATATCACCAGAAACCTTGCCGTGGGTGAGCATTGCTGCATCGTTAAAGCAGTGGATCTGCGCAAGCATCGGGCAGGTGCCGGGAACCCGCTCGCGAAACTCAAAGGCCGGTCCAAGGTCAGGTGACTCCAACAGATTCGCGCGCGGCGTGCCCATATTCTGGGTATAGCGTCCATCAGCCCAGCGGCGAATGTGGGGAGCCAACGAGGTAAACTCAGGACGGCCACTGAAGTCGTTTGAAAAACCGGTGGCGGCAATCAGGAAGTCGTAGCGCAACAGTCCCTGCGTGGTGTCAATAAGCAGTTCTCCGGCGTCTTCCTGTACCGAGTTTATGCCGCAGTCGAGCAGGAATCGGGCATTGGCATGGCGAGACACGCGCAGAGTCGAACCCCGCGGCGGTGGCGTTTGGGTCGTCGCGGTGTAGTCAACAAACTTCCACTTCCACGCGTCGGGCAACTGATGCATACCGTGCACCACGCCCTGACTGCCGATGCCGGTCATTTTGTTGATGCGCGGCATCTCTTTACGGCGGATAAGCAAATCTAGGGACTCTGCGCCGGACTCAAGCGCGGTGGCGGCATTGTCCATTGACGAGGCGCCTGCCCCGATAACGGCCAAACGTTTGCCTTTAAGGGCGGTAAAATCAATATCATCCGCCGAATGTGCCCAGTAGCGGCGGTCTACGTCCTTGAGAAAGTCGGGAACCGCAAAACCGCCGAGTCCAGAACGACCGGTGGCCAGCACCAGGTGGCGCGTATAAACCCGCCCTGTCTGCGCACCTTCAAGGTCCAGCGCAATCAGATCACCAGCTGGTACGATTGCGGTCATACGTACGCCGTTTTGTACCGGAAGCGCCAGAACCCGGCGGTACCAAATCAGATAATCCATCCACTGATGCTTGGGGATTTTGTCCAACGACGCCCAAGCATCCGCGCCCCACTGCGCGGTGAACCAGGCACGGAAGGTGAGCTGCGGCAGGCCGAGTGCCGGACCGTGCAGGCTTTTTGGCGAACGCAGCGTTTCCATGCGGGCAAAGGTAGCCCACGGTCCTTCAAGCCCTGCCGGAGCAGCATCGTAGGCAACCACATTATTTATGCCAGAGAGCACCAGCTTGGCGGTGGCCGCCAGTCCACACATACCGGCACCAATGATAATCACGTCACGCACCGTTGAACCGTCGTGCATGCGTTCAGGAACCCACGGTTTGGCCGGCAGTTCCAGCAATGAGAGGTCTTCGGCCAGTCGCTTTTCGAGCGCATCTAATCCGGTTCCGTTAGCAACCTGTGCGGACATAATTAAAACCTCTGATTATCGTCTAGCGTATATAAAATACTTATATTCAATTATATGAAAAACGCATTATGATTCATTGTGTATGCGAATTCTTAATACTAATTAATAATTAGCTTATTCTAAAAATGCAATTAAAATTGTCGCTGATGAAAAATTAAGGACTTACCGATGGCGAAAATGACCTCCCTCAACGATTTAGATCTTCGACAGTTAGAGGCTTTCTCTGCGGTTATCTCGTCGGGCAGCGTGACAGCAGCGGCTAAAGTTCTGCAGCGCTCACAGCCTGCCGTCAGCCGGTTGATTCAAGATTTGGAAAACGCGATGGGTTACCCACTTTTTTTACGCAACGGGCCGCGCATTCACCCGACCGAGCAGGCCCTGCGCCTGCATGAATACGTAGAGACGGCGCTGATTTCACTGCAGCAGATAAGACTGCGAGCCAATGAAATCTGGAAAGAAGAAAAAACGCCGCTGCTGGTTGCAGCAACCCCGTCTATGGCTTCAGGTTTACTGCCCATGGCGCTGGCAAAAATAAACCTCGACGATGCGGTACAAATTCTGAGCGACTCGGCCGAGCAAACAGCGCACGCCATTATTACCGCACAGGCCGAATTAGGCGTTAGCAGCCTGCCCCTTGAGCATCAGGGAGTTTTGGTGCATTGGATTGGTCAGTCACGCTGCGTATTAGCACTGAAAGAAAGCGATCCGCTGGCGCAAAAAAGTCAGATTTCGCTTGGCGATTTGGCCGATCGCAAATTGATTACGCCCTACAATCCGTATCGCCTGCGTAGGCGCTATGAGCAGGTGTTGCGCAAAGCCAAGGTTAAACCAGCAGGAATCATTGAAACCAACTCATCGGTGAACATTCTCGCCTGTATTCGCGCAGGACTGGGCGTTGCGATCCTTGAACCGGTCACCGCCTACGGCTTGCCATTGTCTGGGGTGGTATTGCGGGAGCTTGATGTTGACATTCCGTATTATTTTGGCGTCACCACGCCGCTGTCAAAACCACCGCGACCCATCGTGCTGGCGTTAATTGAAGCCCTGAAGCAGGCTGCTGCCAGTATCCTGCCAGAGTTTGTCTGTCTCGAGGCCAATGAGCATGCGCGGGTCATGCAGTCTCTGCATCAGGAATAGACATAAAAAATCCCGCCAGATAGCGGGATTCATTTTTTTGCCAACGACAGCGCTTTACTCTTCTGCGTCGCCTTCCGGCCTGCGGCTGCTTAACCCATATTCTCGCAGCTTGTTGGCAATTGCCGTGTGCGAAACGCCTAAACGCTTAGCCAGTTTGCGCGTACTCGGGTAAGTACGGTACAGGCGCGTTAGCACTGAACGCTCAAAGCGCTTGCTAATATCGTCAAGCGAACCGTTTAACGCCTCTTCACCCAGTGTGACCTCAACGTCGAAATCAGGCAGCGCGACGTCCTGCGGGCGAAGCTCGTTGCCTTCAAGCTGAGTCAGGGCGCGATAAATGGCATTTTTCAACTGACGCACGTTACCTGGCCAACCATAATGGGTTAAATAACTGCTCAGTTGGGGATTCAGTTTGGGTCGTGCCATGCCCTGCTCGTCGGCAAAGCGCGCCACAAACAGTTCGGTCAGCGGCATGATGTCAGTAGGACGATCGCGCAGTGGAGGCAGCGTGACGGTCAGCACGTTGAGGCGATAATAAAGGTCTTCGCGGAAATCGCCACGCTGCACCAACTCAACCAGGTTTTTCTGCGTCGCACAGATAACCCGCACGTCAACGCGCACCTCATGCTCCTCTCCCACGCGCCGAAAGGTGCCGTCGTTGAGAAAGCGCAGCAGTTTTATCTGCATCCTTGGTGACATCTCACCAATTTCGTCCAGCAGCACCGAGCCGCCGTTAGCCTGCTCAAAGAAACCTTTTTTACCCTCAACCGCATTAGGATACGCCCCCGGCGCATAGCCGAACAGCTCACTTTCGACCACGTCATCGGGCAGCGAGGCACAGTTAAGGCCGAGGAAGGCATTTTTGCCACGTGCACTGCGCAGGTGGCAGGCCCGTGCCAATAAATCTTTACCCGTGCCCGTGTCACCGACGATCAGCAGCGGGGCATCAAGCATCGCCAACTTTTTAGCCTGATCAAGCACTTGACGCATTTTTGGACTGACGGCCACAATATGGTCAAATTCGCGCTCGTCGTTGATGGTTAAATCCTGCAGTTGACGGCCCATACGCGCAGCAGATTTAAGCATCACCACGGCCCCCACCACCTCATTAGAGATGTTTTCATCGTCAAGCTGAATCGGCGTGAGGTCCATCAGAAAATCTTGCCCGTGGATCACCACACGCTCGGTGTGCGGACGGGTGCTGTCGAGTTCAAGCCAACGGGTGAAGTTATAGCCGTTGATTAAACTGGCGGCGGTGTGATTGCGGATCCTGACATCGTCAAGCTCAAAAAGGGCCTGAGCTGCTGGGTTAGCCTGCTCAATCTTGCCTTTCATGTCGATGGAAAATACGGGTTCAGGCATCGAGACCAGCAACGCACGCAAAGCGCGGTGTTCACGTTCGGAAGGCATAAAAGGCACAGTTCTGACGTCGGTCACGCCTTCAATGCGGCGAATTTCTGCCATTAGCGCGCGGAAGGTATCAAAGTCAAGCTGCGAGAAGTTGAGATAAATACGCCCAATTGAGGCGATTTCTATCCCATGCAGATCAATACTGCGCAGCACTAATAAATCGAGCAACTCTCTGGCAAGACCCAGACGGTCTTCGCAAAATACTTCAAGGCGCATCAGTGTAGACCTTTTTCAGGAAACGCAAAAATTCATAGGCTTATAATACCCTGTCGTGGGCACTGTAAAAAGAGACTGTCACAAAATGTTGACAGAAAATTAGCGCCCTGTCTAAATCATCACCCACGGTGCGCATTTCTTGCGCCGCCCGCCTCTAAAAGCGCTAACGCACGCCAGCAAGGCGCGTTACATTTGAGAAAAAACTCTGCTAACATCATCGCCTGATTTCAATGCCAAATGGTTCCCGACTATGAAGTTCGTCTCTTTTAATATCAACGGATTACGCGCTCGCCCTCACCAGCTTGCGGCGATTATCGAACAACATCAGCCAGACGTCATCGGCCTGCAGGAAACAAAAGTCCATGACGACATGTTCCCGCTTGAAGAGGTCAGCCAGCATGGCTATCACGTCTTCTATCACGGCCAGAAAGGCCACTACGGCGTGGCACTGTTGACGAAAGAAGCCCCTGTGGCGGTGCGTCGTGGTTTTCCAACCGATGAAGAAGATGCACAACGCCGCATCATCATGGCCGATATTCAAACCCCGCAGGGTCTGCTGACAGTGATTAACGGCTACTTCCCGCAGGGAGAAAGCCGCGACCACCCGACTAAATTCCCGGCCAAGCAGCGCTTTTATCAGGATTTGCAGGACTATCTACAGCAGCAAATGGCGGTTGAAAATCCGGTGGTGGTGATGGGTGACGTCAATATCAGCCCGACTGACTTGGATATCGGCATCGGCGAAGACAGTCGCAAACGCTGGCTGCGCACCGGAAAATGCTCGTTCCTGCCGGAAGAGCGCGAGTGGATGGAGAGACTCAAGGGTTGGGGTTTGGTTGACACCTTCCGCTCTGCGAATCCTGAGGTTAACGACCGCTTTTCATGGTTTGATTATCGTTCGAAAGGCTTTGACGACAACCGCGGCCTGCGTATCGACCTGGTGCTGGCTAGCCAACCGCTGGCGGCACGCTGCATTGCGACCGGCATTGACTACGAGACGCGCGCAATGGAAAAACCTTCTGACCACGCACCCGTGTGGGCCGAGTTTGACCTGAAGTGACCCCCTTGAAATCGGTTGAGGTGGTCGCCGCCATTATAGAGCGCGACGGCCACATTCTTCTGGCCCGCCGCGACGGCCAAAGCGATTTAGCCGGCATGTGGGAGTTTCCCGGTGGAAAAGTTGAAGTCGATGAAACACAGCGGGAAGCATTGTTCAGAGAGCTGAGTGAAGAACTTAACATTCATGCTCAAGTGGAAAAATGGGTTGCCAGCAATACCTGGCAGCAGGGCGAACGCCTGATTGAGCTGCACGCATGGCGAGTCAGCGGTTTCAACGGCAATATTGCGTTACGTTGTCACAGCGAAGTGCGCTGGGTTACGCCTCACGAAGCGTTTTCCTTTCCGCTGGCTCCGGCGGATATTCCCCTGCTCGAGGCATATATTGCGCAGATTACTCAGCGGCCTGGTCTGATTTAGGGGCAGCACGTTTGCGCTTCGGTGCGTCACCTGTTTTTGATTTAGATGAGCTAGCCTTCGCTTTGAATGAATTCGGCTTGGAAGGAATAGTGCGAAACGCCGGTGATACGCGATTCTGCTTAGCCTGAACAATCAAGTCTTGCAACGTGCTGACCAGTGGCTGCATAAAATCCTGATAGCGGCAGTTCTTCTCGCTGATGCGCGTCAAGGTTGATTCCCAATCGGCGGTCATATCCGGTCTGGCGGCAATGTCCGGCAAGGAGTGAATGAGCGCCCTGCCGGTATCGCTGGCGTGAATATAGCGCCCTTTCTTGTACAAGAACTCACGGCGGAACAGCAGTTCGATAATGCCCGCACGGGTGGCTTCGGTACCGAGTCCATCCGTAGCACGCAGGATCTTTTTGAGCGCCTTGTCTTGTACAAAACGCGCAATCCCGGTCATCGCCGACAGCAGCGTGGCGTCAGTAAACGGTCTCGGCGGCTGAGTTTGCCGCTCCACCACTTCACCCCGTTCGCACAACAGCTCATCGCCCTTGGCAACCACCGGCAGCGGCGTACCTTCGTTCTCTTCATCGCGCTCTTTGCTACCCAGCAGCGTACGCCAACCGGCCTCAGCCAGAAAACGCGCCTTGGCAACGAACTTGCCACCGGCGATATCCAGGTCAATCACGCACTTGCGGAACACGGCATCGGCGCAAAACTGCATCAGATACTGGCGGGCAATCATGCCATAAATCTTGCTTTCATCTTCAGTCAGGTTAACCCGACTGCTGCGCGCGGTGGGAATAATCGCGTGGTGAGCATCCACCTTTTTATCGTCCCAGCAGCGGTTACGTTTATCAGTATCTAGCGCAGGCTGCGGCATCAGGTCGGGTTGATGAACGCTAATGGCATTTAACACCGAATGACGCCCGGCAAAGTGCTCCTCCGGCAAATAGCGACTGTCGGAGCGCGGGTACGTAATCAGTTTATGCGTTTCATACAGACGCTGGCAGATATCGAGGATCTTCTGCGCACTCAGGTTAAAGGCTTTAGCCCCTTCGATTTGCAGCGTGGACAGTGAAAACGGCAGCGGGGCGACTTCAGATTCGCGCTTGTCGTTATAGCCGCTAACGATAGCAGGCTGGCCGCCAATACGCGCAACAACGTGGTCGGCAAGCGGACGGTGAAGGAGTCGCCCTTCTTCGTCCTGATAAGGTTCACAGGATTCGCTAGGCTGCCAGATAGCCACAAAACGCTCGTCGGCGGGAGTAACGATGTGTGCCTTGACTTCAAAAAAGTCTCTGGGCACAAAATTTTCAATCTCTTCGTCGCGGCGGACGACCAGTCCAAGCACCGGCGTTTGCACTCGACCAACCGACAACACGCCGTTATAACCGGCATTGCGCCCAAGAATAGTATAAGCGCGGGTCATATTGATGCCATACAGCCAGTCGGCGCGCGAACGGGCCAGCGCGGAGACGCACAGTGGAATAAATTCTTTGTTGTCGCGCATTCTCGAAACCGCGCGCTCCACCGCCTGTGGATTAAGATCGTTGACCAGACAGCGCTGCACCTGCTGACGCTTTTCCGGTACCAGCTCGAGGTAATCGAGAACTTCATCCACCAACAGCTGCCCCTCGCGGTCCGGGTCACCGGCGTGAACCACTTCACTGGCCTCAAGCAACAGCTTCTTTATAACATTCAACTGTTTGGCAACGGAAGCACGCGGCTGGAGCTGCCATTTTTCAGGAATAATCGGCAAGTCTTCGAGCGCCCAACGCGCAAAGCGGCTGTTATAGGCATCCGGCTGCGCCTGCTCCAGCAAGTGTCCGACGCACCAGGTGACCACGTCCTGACTGCCGCAGGCAATATATCCGTCCCCCCGTCGATGGGGTTTGGGCAATACGTCAGCGATTGCTCTGGCAAGGCTGGGTTTTTCGGCAATAAACAGTCGCATCAGGCATGGCTCACTGGCAGAGGGTGACAACTCGTCCTTTAGTTCTCCCTATGTTAGCCGCTGCGCCAACAATTGATAAGTCAGGATTATCACTTGGGCGGGACGTTCGCTCACAAAAACGGCTAAAAAAGGAATTATCGGATAAATCAGGAAATAATTGCTTAATCCTTAAACGGATGGATCGTGCGTTGGTTCCCCCCACCCTAACCCTCCCCCGATGGGGAGGGGATCAGACATAGCCCCTTCCTCCGCTCTGACCGCTCCCGATGGGGAGGGGATCAGACTTGGTCCCTTCCCCCGCTCTTTTCAGCGGGGGAAGGTTAGGATGGGGGCTTTTTTAATGGTGGATTTTAGAAATAACTGACAAAAGCGGCGCTGTCGGCCGGGATCACCTGGGTGCTGGATTTCAACTGCGGAGTGCCGAGGTAGAGGAAGCCAACGATGTGGTCTTTCTCTTCGCAGCCAAATGCATGACGTACGGCGGCGTGCTCAGTCCAGCCACCGGTGCGCCAAATGCCGTTAAAACCCTGAGCCAAGGCGGCCATCTGCATCGCCTGAACGGCGCAGCCTGCGGAAACAACCTGTTCCCATTCTGGCACTTTGGCGCTCTCTTTTACGTCAGCGATAATCGTGATGATTTGCGGGGCGCGCATCGGTGCCTGAGTGGCTTTCTCAATCGCCTTCTCGTCCATGCCGTCTTTTTCAGCCGCGCTTCTCAGCAGGTTGCTGAAACGGATTAGCCCGTCGTTCTCCACAATCACAAAGCGCCAAGGCTGAAGCGCACCGTGGTCGGGCGCACGCATACCGGCGTTGATGATGTTTTGCAAAACGTCGCCAGAAGGCGCGGGAGCGGCAAGGCGTGAGGCGGAACGGCGGTTTAAAAGCAGGTCCAGAGCGTCCATAAATCTCTCCTGATAATGAGTTGTATTCGCTTAACGTTAACATAACCCGCCTGACCCTGGCTATCAGCCCCCACCTCTCTGCCAAATTATGAAATGATTTAAAGCTGACTTTTATCCGGCAGGTCATTAGGATAGCAGCACTAGTCGCTCTTAATGGAGAGAACATGCGCATACTGTGGCGAATCATCGCCGGTTTTTTTAGGTGGACATGGCGTCTGCTTAATTTTGTAAGAGAATTTATTCTTAATCTTTTCCTGGTGCTGATCATTTTGGTGGGCGTGGGAATTTATTTCCAGTTGCAGTCAAAACCCGTCGAAACGCCAAGCAAAGGCGCACTGCTGGTTGACTTGAGCGGAAGTGTGGTCGATAAACCCACGGTGAATAACAAGGTTCGCCAACTGGGACGTGAACTGTTGGGCACCTCCAGCAACCGTTTGCAGGAAACCTCGCTGTTTGACCTGGTCGATACGATTCGCGCCGCCAAAGATGACAGTAATATCACTGGCCTGGTGCTGTCTCTCACCGACTTTACCGGCACCGATCAGGCTTCGCTTCAGTACATTGGCAAGGCCCTCCGCGAGTTCCGCGACTCTGGCAAACCCATCTATGCAGTCGGCGACAGCTATAACCAGACGCAGTATTATCTGGCCAGCTTTGCCAACAAAATCTATCTTTCTCCGATGGGTAACGTTGACCTGCACGGCTTTGCGACCAATACGCTGTACTACAAAACGTTGCTCGACAAGCTGAAAGTGACCACCAATATCTTCCGCGTGGGCACCTATAAATCAGCGGTTGAACCGATGATGCGCGACGATATGTCTCCGGCCGCACGCGATGCCGATACTCGTTGGATAACCGGCCTGTGGAACAACTATCTCAATACTGTTTCTGCCAACCGTCAGTTAACGCCTGAGCAGTTATTCCCCGGTGCTGCGGGCATGCTGAGTGGTCTGCAAGACGTGGGCGGCGACACGGCCCAATATGCGCTGAAGAATAAACTGGTCGACGAACTTGCCTCACGCGGTGACGCCGACGAGGCGATGATCAAGGCGTTCGGATTCAACAAACAGAAGAAAGACTTCAACTACACCACCCTCGAAGACTATTCGCCGAAAATTAAGCAGGACGACAACGCGGCGCAAATCGCGGTTATCTTTGCCAACGGTGCCATCATTGACGGTGAAGGCCAGCCGGGCGACGTGGGCGGTGACACCACCGCTGAACAAATTCGCCAGGCACGCCTCGACCCTAAAGTTAAGGCGATTGTCTTTCGTGTGAACAGCCCAGGTGGCAGCGTCAGCGCCTCCGAGGTTATCCGCTCCGAACTGGCCGCAGCCAGAGCGGCGGGCAAACCGGTGGTCGTTTCAATGGGTGGCATGGCGGCGTCGGGCGGTTATTGGATTTCAACGCCGGCCAACTACATCATCGCCAGCCCTAGCACGCTTACCGGTTCAATTGGTATTTTCGGGGTAATCAACACCTATCAGGATACGCTGGGCCAGTTTGGCGTGCACACCGACGGCGTGGCAACCTCGCCGCTGGCCGATATTGCGGTGACCAAGGCTCTGCCACCGGAGTTCTCGCAGATGATGCAGATGAACATCGAGAATGGTTATAAAACCTTCCTCGGACTGGTTGCCAAGGCGCGTAATAAAACCCCGGAGCAGATTGACCAAATCGCTCAGGGCCACGTGTGGATCGGTACGGATGCCAAGGCTAACGGTTTGGTAGATCAGCTGGGCGACTTTGATGATGCGGTTAAAAAGGCCGCCGAACTGGCGAAACTGCCTACCTGGCAGTTGAACTGGTACGTTGACCAACCGAGCATCAGCGACATGCTGTTCTCGCAAATGAACGCTTCGGTGCACGCGATGTTGCCTGCCGTGGCTCAGGCTTATCTGCCTGCGCCGGTTGCCGACGTGGCGCTGAAAATGAGCGCACAGGCTGATTTGTTTGATAACTTGAACGACCCGCAAAATCGCTATGCTATGTGTCTCACCTGCGGTGAAGTGAAGTAAAAAACCTTCATTACTTGTCATGCCTTTAGCATGAAAAATGGCCCCGAAAGGGGCCATTTTTTTGCAGGTTATTTTCTTATACAGACAACATGTTGAGTGTTAGATTTTATCCCATGCGTCGCTGCCGTAGCTTCCGGCCGGGTTGTATGCTGGCTGAGCACACCACCAACCGTGTGGTACGGCTTTGCACTGATAGTTGCTGCCGTTGGTAGACACTTTATCGCCAGGCGCATACTTTTGGCCTGCAACATACTGCGGGTATTGAGTTTCATTACCCTGATCATTGTCCGCTTTTGCAGGAACAACAATCGACTGTTTTAGCGTTTTAGAGAGCTTACCGGCGTTAACCTTGACGCTAACCTGCAGATTTTGCTCTTTTTTATTTCTCTTTATTTCAAAGCTCTGGCTACCTTTGCCCTCGCCCGTTATTTGAGCATTGTTAGGCAGCGTCCAAACGTAAGATACATTGCCCGTGGCTTGAGTATTGGAAACCGCGATGCCTTTAAACGTAACTTTATTAGGATTCACCGTTGGAGTCACAGTGAAGTTCAGACCATTTAAAAACGCCTGATCGTGATTGACCGGTGGCTTGACGGGTTGATCGTCATCTTCGGCCGCCTCAAGATAAACCGCGCTGCTGTATTTATGGCTACTTTTGGTATAAACGTCGTAATAGGTGGCAGCAGCGCCGAGGGTAACTTCGTTGTTTTTCAAGGTGCCGACTTTGGCTAAATTGGTTTCTGTATTAATTTGTTTTGCCAACTTATAGAGCCAGTCTTTTTTATCCATATTATTCGATGCAGTGTAGGCGGTGTCAAACGCGACTGAGCCGGCTTTCATTGAATCGAACAGGCGGAAGCGCACGGTGGTGCCTGCTATAATTTTCTCATTGGCCTTAATCCCGTCACCCACTCTCTCCCAACCCGGCGTTGATACGCCATTATTGGTAATTTCTACGTCAGCACAGGTGGTAAATACTTCACCGGTGCCGTGATTTTTAGAGACAGGCCAGGCGGCGAAAATGACATGTCGGCCCGCCTGTTGTGAAGGTAATTTAAAGTTAAAGTGAGTCTCATTATTACTGTCCGGTGCATTGGGGGCATTGGCCGGTCGTGCATCACCGTCTCTGCGGCCCAACAATTCGAGGTCACTCCATTTCAACGGGTTCGCCGGGTTATACTCAGATTTAGTAATGTAAAATGCGATATGGTCGGTACCATGAACAGCGGTATATTTATAGGAAAGGTCGACGCTACCGTCAGCGTTGACTTTCAGGGGGGAGATAGGCCAGTCGCCTTTAGGAACACCTACGTTGATGCCTCTATAGTTTGATGAGCACACTGCGCCGTCTTGGATTTGGTTCATGTAATTGGTCGAGCCAACGTTGGTATGCCCACCGGCTTCGGTGAAACCATTGCTACCATGAGCTCTCGCGGCTTTACAACCTTCACTGGTGCTCGCTTGGCCTTCTCTGTTGCACAACACATGGCGAGCCGTTGGCGTAGAAATATAGCCATGAGCCTGTGCCGTAGTAGGCATTAATAGCGCTGCAGGTAGCGTCATTGCTACCGCAAGAGACAGAATACTTTTTGAAAATTTCATTACTTGACGTCCTTTTACATGTCTGGATTTATTTTTCCAAATTGGAAATTCAGATTCCTGCGCCCATCACTGGGCTAAGCGTCCGCGAGAGAAGCTTTGACACGAACCGCTTTGATATATCTGCCTGTATTTTGAATTATTTTGTTACATAGGCATATAAGAGGAGGCGTTCAAAGTTGCAGACAATCATCTGGGGTGAGAAGAAAATTCTTGCGATGATGACAGTGCAAAAATTAACCATTGAGCACGATGTGCGGCTTACACGCGCAAGAAAAAAAGGACATTCTTTTTATTCGAGCACTCTGCCTTTATAATCCCCCCACCTGGCCTGTCTGGCTGATTAAAAAAAGAATTGTGCTAATGACTAAAAAATCGATTTACGTTGCCTACACCGGCGGTACCATCGGCATGCAGCGTTCAGAACAGGGCTATATTCCTGTGTCCGGCCATCTCCAGCGCCAGCTGGCCCTGATGCCCGAGTTCCATCGTCCCGAAATGCCTGATTTTCACATTCAGGAGTATTCTCCGCTGATGGACTCTTCGGATATGACCCCAGAAGATTGGCAGCATATCGCCGACGACATTCAGGCACATTACGACCAGTATGATGGTTTTGTTATTCTGCACGGCACCGACACCATGGCGTTCACTGCCTCTGCGCTGTCGTTCATGCTCGAAAACCTGGGCAAGCCCGTAATCGTGACAGGGTCACAAATACCTTTAGAGGCTCTGCGCTCAGACGGACAGATTAACCTGCTGAATTCACTGTATATCGCGGCCAATCATCCGGTTAATGAAGTGACCTTATTCTTCAACAACCGTCTTTATCGCGGTAATCGCAGCACCAAGGCGCATGCTGACGGGTTTGACGCTTTTGCATCGCCGAACATGTCGCCATTGCTGGAAGCTGGCATTCATATTCGTCGGCTGTCTACGCCGTCAATTCCTGCGCCCACTGGCCAACTGCGCGTGCACAACATCACTCCTCAACCCATTGGCGTGGTGACCATTTATCCAGGAATTTCCGCCGAAGTCGTGCGTAACTTTCTGCAACAGCCGGTAAAAGCGCTCATTTTGCGCTCTTATGGCGTGGGTAATGCGCCACAGAAAGGCGACCTGCTCAAAGAGCTGAAAGAGGCCTCTGAGCGCGGTATCGTCGTGGTCAATCTGACTCAATGTATTTCCGGTAAAGTTAATATGGGCGGTTACGCCACCGGCAACGCTCTAGCACATGCGGGCGTTATTAGTGGTTTTGATATGACCGTTGAGGCCACGCTAACCAAGCTACACTACCTGCTGAGTCAGTCGCTTTCGGCTGGTGAGACACGTGAGCTGATGCAGCAAGACTTACGTGGTGAATTAACCGTTTAAGGACTCTCAATGAAATCTGCGTTGTTGTTGATCGACCTTCAAAATGACTTTTGCCACGGCGGCGCGCTGGCGGTGGCAGAGGGTGATGAGACAATAAACATTGCCAATCTGGCGATTGCAGCCTGTCGCCATGCCAATATAACCGTGGTCGCCTCACAGGATTGGCATCCAGCCGATCATCGCAGTTTCGCTGTTAATTCCCAGGCCGAAGCCTGGACGTTGGGCGAGCTCGACGGGTTGCCCCAAGTTTGGTGGCCAGTGCACTGTGTGCAGGGTCAGCACGGCGCAGATTTTCATCCCGACCTCAACACGGCGGCCCTCGACTATATTGTTTATAAAGGGCAAGACAGCGCTATCGACAGCTACAGTGCCTTTTACGACAATGGCAAGCGAGCGGCCACCCTGCTCCACGACTGGCTACAGCAGGCGCAGATTGAGCATGTCATTGTTATGGGACTCGCCACAGACTACTGCGTCAAATTTAGCGTGCTTGATGCGTTAGAACTGGGTTATCAGGTCACACTGCTTGGCGACGGCTGTCGAGGCGTAAACCTTGAACCCGGTGACAGCAAGCGGGCAATTGACGAGATGCAGCAGGCCGGTGCCAAGGTGCAGAATTTGTCTGAGCTGGTTGGCACCCTGCACTTCACGATATGAAAATGAAGGCTCCACGCAGCCATTAATGACAAAAATTCAATGAATTGGGCCACTTTGAGTAAGCCGCGCCCTTTTCCTCACTAAAAGAAGTCGAATTAATATGAGCTCAGTTAAGATCCATACCCAGCAGGAAATCGAGAAGGCCCGCACCGCGGGAAATACCGCAGCAAAAGTGCTCGAGTTCATCAAGCCTTATGTGAAAGTCGGCGTGACTACTGACGAGATTGACCAACTGTGTCACGATTTTATCGTCAATGAACTGAAAGTGATCCCGGCCAATATCGGTTATCACGGTTACACCAAAACCTCATGTACCTCGGTTAACCACGTGGTCTGCCACGGCATTCCTGCGGATAAAAAACTCAAAGACGGTGACATCGTCAACATCGATGTGGCCATTATTCAAGACGGCTGGTACGGTGACACCAGCCGTATGTATTACGTAGGCAAACCGACGATTCGCGGTCAGCGCTTGGTCGAGGTCACGTATCAGTCGATGGTTGCTGGCATTAAAACGGTACGTCCGGGTGCGACACTTGGCGACGTGGGCGCGGCTATCCAGCACATCGCCGAAAGCAATGGTTTCTCCGTGGTGAGGGAGTACTGCGGTCACGGTGTAGGTGAGGAGTACCATACCGATCCGCAGGTGTTGCATTACGGCCGCCCGGGCGAAGGTTTAGTGTTGGAAGCTGGGATGATTTTCACCATCGAACCGATGATCAACGCCGGTAAAGCGGCCACCAGCGTGCTGTCTGACGGCTGGACTGTTGTGACTAAAGACCGCTCGCTCTCCGCCCAGTGGGAACACACTATTGCGGTGACTGAAACCGGTTATGATCTGTTAACCCCGTGGCCAGAAGGCACCGGCGAGTACGACCCACTTTAATCGACAAGATTATTTCCTTCCTTAGCCCCGACCTTAAGGGCAAGGAAGGAAATATGACCTTAATAATAATTATTAAATATAATTAAATTAAATTCATTCTTGCCACTAATTAATAAATCACAAACTCACTGCACTATTTCTTAAAATCACCGTATATTCCAAATATAAATAAAAAAGCCTATACAAAACTCCGCACCTGAACTAACTTTCATTTCGTCAAAGTTAATTACCATTTACTTTGACGCAAAGAAACGTTTCGCAAATATTTGCGATCGTTATCTCCGCAATGTTATTTACCTTAAGGAATAAGGGAAATTATTATGAACAAATTTAAATCGCTTGGAGCTGCATTTGTTTTACTTGGGGCCGTTGGTATGAGTTCGACTGCCCACGCAGACTTGCTGCCTGGTTTGCCAATTCCCGTGCCTGACGCCGCCGTATGTATCGTAGTGAACTCCATACTGCCAGCCACCGGTCTGGAAGGGCTGACACCGGTTCAAATTGAGGCATTAAAGCAGCAAGTTTTAGGCATGCTGCCTGGCGCAACCGTTGAACAGATGATTAAATGCCTGCCTTAATCGTTGAATTAATGGTGAAGCGTCTGCAGTAATAATTACTTTAACCCTCCTGTCTGTGGGAGGGTTAAAGTATAAAGGAGACCAATAGCCGAATGAAAATAATAAACAACAGCTATAGCCTCATACCCCCTTATTATTTAGCAAGCATTTAAAATGCGTACTTTTAAAATACCATCCAAACTAAAATCAATAAACAGCAGGGCAGGTTCGGCATTTCTTTTGATATTACTGGCGTTACTGGGTTTGGGGTTCACGTTATTAAGACCTGTGAAACGCCTCCCCCTACCTACTACCCCAGTAACTCGGCAAACGCTGGAAGAAATCGTATTAGCCAGCGGCGTTCTTCAACCCGTCAGACAGGTAGACGTCGGGTCTCAAGCTTCAGGACAGCTAACCCGTTTAAACGTTGCGCCGGGCGACTTTGTTGAAAAAGGTCAACTATTGGGTGAAATCGATCCCGCGCTTTCTCAAAATGCACTCCAGGACGCCGAAGTCATGCTTAACAGCCTATTAGCACAGAAAGAGGCAAATCAGGCACTGGTAACAAGAGCACGTCTGATGCTGCTGCGTCAGCGAGAAATGGTGGCACAAAATGCGGCTTCACGTCAGGATTTAGAAGCCGCTCAGGCCGACTTGCAGGTACAACAGGCGCAGTTAATCGCGATGGATTCACAAATCCATCAACAAAAAATTCGCGTTGATACCGCAAAAACCAATCTCGGCTATACGCAAATTATCGCCCCAGTCAGCGGAACGGTGGTCTCGGTTAACACACAACAGGGGCAAACCATTGTGGCCTCTTACGAAATTCCGGTCATTTTGCAAATTGCCGACCTCAGCACGATGACGGTGCGCGCACAAATTCCCGAAGCCGATATCGGCCGCATCCACAGAGGATTGACGGCCTGTTTTACCACGCTGGGTAGCACAGAAAAATCCTTTTGCAGCCAAATAAGAACCCTCGAACCCGCCGCGGAAAAAATTAATAATGCTATTTTCTTCAGCGCATTGTTTGACGTTGCCAATACGCAGGGCAGGCTGCGGCCAGAGATGACGGCGCAGGTGAGCGTTGTGCTCAGCCGTGCTGAAAACGTGCTCACCATTCCGGTCACCGCTTTGGGATTGCCTCTGGCTGAAAATGATTATCAAGTCACCGTGGTCACGGCCGACGGCAAGGTCGCGCTGCGAAAAATAATGACCGGCATTGATAACGGCTCACAGATTGAAGTTAAATCGGGGCTTCATGACGGAGAAACATTGCAACTGGTCGGTGACGGCGTGAGTCCTTCATGATAACAACACAGTCCTCGCCCCCTTCGCAGCAGCCACTGCTTTATTTGCACAATATCTGCCGCCACTTTTCAACGGGCGCAGAGGAAATTACCGTGTTGAATAACATTTCTCTGAGCATTGAGGCCGGTGAAATGGTGGCCATTGTAGGACCTTCTGGCTCGGGTAAATCAACCCTGATGAACGTCATCGGATGTCTTGATACCCCGACCAGCGGCGTCTATCAGGTCGCCGGGCAAATTGTTCAGCGTCTGTCTAGCGATGACCGCGCCCTTTTGCGACGGCAGCGATTTGGCTTTATTTTTCAGCGCTACCACCTTATCCCCGCCCTTACGGTGTTGGAAAATGTTGAAGTCCCCGCCCGCTATGCCCATCAGACGCGGATGCAGCGTCAGAACAAAGCCCGTGAACTGCTCGCCCAACTCGGATTAGGCGAGTTTGAAACGCGTAACGTAGCCCGACTTTCCGGTGGGCAACAGCAGCGAGTCGGCATCGCGCGGGCGTTGGTTAACGGCGGAGAGGTTATTTTAGCCGATGAGCCTACCGGTGCTCTGGACAGCCGCCACGGCCGTGAGGTGATGCAGTTATTACAGCACCTGCACCGCCAAGGCCACACGGTGATTATCATTACCCACGATCCGCAGGTTGCTGATTACGCTGACCGTATCATCACCCTGTCAGACGGCAAAATCGTCTCTGATGTACAGCACACGCTACCCGATCGTGAGGTGCGTTTATCCTCCACTCCCCTCTTCGTTAAATCTTGTCTGGCTGCCCAACCTTCATGGCGTTCACGTTGGGAGGCGTCTTGTGACCTGCTGTGGAGCGCCTGCCGTACGCTGCTGGCACACAGAATGCGCTCTGGCCTGACACTGCTCGGTATTGTCATCGGCATTGTCTCGGTGGTGTCTCTTAATGCCGCGGGTGAAGGGGCAAAAAAATACGTGCTTAACACCTTATCTACGCTGGGGGCAAACGTGATAACACTGTATCCCGGCAAGGGGTTTGGCGATAACCCCTCTTCCAACCTGCGCGCATTAGGGAGGCGAGATCTAAAACTGCTGTCAGAGCAACGCTGGATAACCGCCGTTGCACCTAAAGTCAGCAGCACCCTTCCCATTCGCTGGCGACGAACAGACACCAGCGCCAACGTTAACGGCGTCAGTGCCGAGTTTTTGAAAACCAATAATTTGGTCCCCGTTATCGGGCGCAGCCTGATTTCTCTTGATGTGACCAAGCAGTCGTCGGTCGTCGTCATTGATGAAAATCTTCAAAGGAAGCTTTTCCCAGCCGGTACCCAGCCGCTAGGTCAAATTATTTTAGTCGGCACGCTGCCGTGCCGGGTTGTAGGTGTTATGCGCAGCACTTCTGCCTATGCGGGAAATGCGCTGAACCTCTGGCTACCGTGGAGCACGGCCAACAGCCGCCTGCTGGGGCAGGACTGGTTTGACTCGCTGTCTGTTTCACTTAACGAACATGTTTCCAGCGATGCTGCAAAGCGGTCGATACAAAAACTGCTGACTCGCCTGCATGGTAGACAGGATTTTTTCATGCAAGACAGCGCGGCTTTCGTCAGCTCTATTGAGAAAACCAGCTTTGCCCTGACGCTGTTTCTCTCAATCATAGCGCTTATTTCACTGCTGGTTGGCGGCATTGGGGTGATGAATATTATGCTGGTTTCGGTCAGCGAGCGAACCCGCGAAACAGGTGTACGCATGGCCGTTGGCGCGCGCCAACAGGATATTCAGCGGCAGTTTTTAACTGAGGCGGTGCTGCTGTGTCTGGCCGGTGCAGCCGTCGGCGTCGCTGTTTCATTGGCGATAGGCACCCTGCTTTCGCTGTTTATTCACCCCTGGAAATTGGTATTTTCACCCAGTGCCATCTTAACTGCTGTCGGCTGTGCAGTGTTGGTTGGTGTGTTATCGGGTTGGCTGCCGGCGTGGAAGGCCGCACGCCTCGACCCTGCAGAGGCGTTGGCTCGCGAATGAAGCCTTTCTGTTTATATCATGTGACTCTCATCGGATTAATGCTGACGCTCAGCGGCTGCAGTGCACTGCGCAGCGCGCCTCCCCCCAAGCCCAATCTGCCTGCACATTGGCTTTCTCACTCACAGCCCAGTGCGGCGTTCAGAGCCACGGATGATTTTTGGGCCTCACTCGGTGACCCTGCGCTGCCCGAAATATTGAAGCAGGCTCTACGACAAAATGACGACCTTAAATTAAGCGCCCTGCGAATGAAGCTGGCACAGCTTCAGGCTAATCTGACCGGCCTTACGCGCTGGCCCTCAACGGCAGTGTCGTTCAATGCCGGCGTATCGCGCCCTATGACTGACATTAACGGGGTTTCGCCGTGGATGTCACGTTCAGCGGGTATGAACGTTTCGCTAAGTTATCCGCTGGATATTTGGGGAGCCGACCTGGCGCAGCGCGACGCGGCCAATCTGGACGCACAGGCGAGCGAAAGCGACTGGCTCTCTGCGCGTTTAGCCGTTTGCGCCTCGGTGGCGATTGCGCGCTGGCAGTTAGGCTACCTGAATCGTCTGTTGGCCAATACTCGCGCAGACCTGGAGGATGCACGCAATACGCTGCAACGGGCACAGATACGCTATCGGTCAGGTGCGACAGCGCACGCAGACGTGACGTTTGCACAGCGCTCTGTGGCCGACCTCCAGGTCGCGCTGTCAGTCAATCAGCAGCGTCTGTTTGAGACACGTCGCACATTTTCTATTCTGATGGGAGACCTGCCGCAGAGGCAGCAGCCTGAACTTGACTCACTGCTGGATACGCCGCTGCCCACTCCTGACGCGGGGCTTCCAGCAGACCTGTTAGCGCGGCGAGCTGACGTTCACGCGGCTGAGTTGCGCCTACGCAGTAGCCTGGCAAACTCGGATGCCACCGCGCTGAGCTTTTATCCTTCATTAACCCTTACGGCAGGTTATGGCACGGCCAGTCCAACCTTGAAACATTATCTGGCTAATCCGATAGGCTCGCTCGCCGCTACGCTGGCACTTCCTTTTATTCAATTCAACACTGCACGTATTACGCGTCAGAGTGCGCACGTTATCTATGAAACCGAAGCCGTTAATTTCAGGAAAACGCTGATGCAGGCGTTGAAGGAAACTGAAGATGCGCTTTCGGCGCGCCAGCGGCTCATCGAGCAGGCGCAATATCTGCGTGAAGCGCTGGCGCTGGCGCAGGAGGCTGAACGGTTAACGCTGACCCGCTGGCAGCAGGGTAGCACCGATATTCAGCCGTGGATCGATGCACAGCGCGCCCGCCGTCAGGCCAGCATTAACCTGCTGCAAAACGTGCTCGACAGCAAAATTAACGCGGTACAGCTTTATGCCGCGCTCGGTGGACGCTATACGCAGCGTGACCCTCACAAAGAGGTATGATAACTTTTTAAATTGTTATACCGAATATCTGATTGATCGCTGACATTTGCTGGAGGGGTGATGATGAATGAGACTAAACCGGCATCGGCAGGCCTCTCTGCACTTGCCCTGCTGGTGGCTGCGGCGTTTTTCATGGAGTACCTTGATGGTACGGTAATCGCCACTGCACTGCCGCAGATGGCGCGCGACTTTGGCGTGACGGCAGTAAGCCTTAACGTGGGCATGAGTGCCTACATGTTGACACTGGCGGTGTTTATTCCGCTTTCTGGCTGGGCAGCAGAGCGATTCGGGGCGCGCCATATTTTTACGCTCGCGCTGATGATATTTACCGCATCCTCACTGGCCTGTGCTTTTGCCAACAACGTGACTGAGTTTGTTGTTCTACGCATAGTCCAAGGGGTCGGCGGTGCAATGATGGTGCCGGTAGGTCGGTTAACTGTGCTCAAAACCACACCTAAACCGCAGCTGATTAAAGCGATTGCTACCCTGACCTGGCCTGCGCTGGTCGCGCCGATCCTTGGCCCGCCGCTGGGCGGTTTTATCACACAATACGCCTCATGGCACTGGATTTTCCTGATAAATGTGCCGATTGGCCTGCTTGCCATGATGTTAACTTGGCGACTGTTCCCGCACACTGCGGGCAAGCATTCGCTACCTTTTGATGGCAAAGGTTTTATTCTTACCGCCATTGCCATGCTGGGACTGGTCAGTGGATTAGGCGCGCTAAGTCAACCACGCATCGAATGGGTGACGGTGTCACTTTTATTGGCGCTGGGTGGGCTTTCAGCGGTGTTAATGATTAATCACAGCCGGTTCAGCCCGTCACCAATGGTCAGTGCGCAATCTCTACATACACCCACTTTTCGCATTGCGATGGGTGGCGGCACTCTTTTTCGCATCACCATTAGCGCCGTACCGTTTCTGCTGCCGCTCATGCTACAAGTTGGCTTTGGCTTCGACCCGTTTCGCGCAGGGCTGTTAGTTTTGGCGGTATTTGCCGGCAACCTGGCCATGAAACCAGCCACAACGCCGCTAATACGTCGCTTCGGTTTTAGAGCTGTGCTGGTGGTTAACGGGGCGCTCAGTGGGTTATCACTGCTGCTGTGCGCCTCTTTAACGCCAACAACCCCTGTTTGGCTGATACTGTTACTGCTGTTTTTAGGCGGATTAAGCCGTTCGATGCAGTTTACCGCCATCAGCACGTTGGCGTTTTCTGACATTCCCCCCCCACAGATGGCGAATGCCAATACGCTGTTTAGCACTGCGCTTCAGCTCGCCGTTGGCTTGGGCGTAACCCTGGGAGCGCTGGGTATTCGTTTGGGTGAACAGGTCGCTCATTGGGGGGCATGGCAGACGGTACCGGGAATAAGTTTTAAGCTGGCATTCGTGTTTGTGGCGGCGTTGACGCTCATTGGCTGGATAGACATCTGGCGGCTTGAGGCGAATGCGGGGCATAGCGTTTCGGGTTCAAAACGCGGCGTCTAAACCCGAAAGTCGTGAATACAGACTGAGACCGTCGGTTTACGGCTTACTGCGGTTTAAGTCTAATTACGTCCTGAAACTGCTGCTTCAATTCCTGCTTACTTTTTGTCACGATCTGCCCGTTGGGCCCCACCGTCATATGCTGAGCATCAACGTTGTGACGTGCCTGATAGAGCATCACTACCTGCAGGCTGTGCTCTTTTTGCAGCTCGGTGAGCCTCACGCCGTCGGGCCATTTACCTAACTCTACTGCAAGCGCAAGGCGTTGGTAAATTTCTGGCGTCATGACGTCGACCAGTTCATGGATTTCCATTTCAAACTCCTCGCTCAGCGGAATTATTCAGCCAATTATTCACACGCCTTGAATAACTGGCTGAATCGATTTTGTGACTTTATTAATGCCGTTTTGCTCTGCATTTTAAGACAACAGTGTGCAGCGCAAAAGCAGCCATTAGCCAGCCGTTTTGTCACCATTTTCGCCGTCAATAAAGCTCATTGAGGCGGAATTTACACAGTATCGGTCACCGGTTGGCTCTGGGCCGTCTGGGAAGACGTGCCCCAAATGTGCATCGCAATTTGAGCAACGGATCTCTACGCGCTCCATGCCGTGCGTGTTGTCGGTAAGATACTTGATGGCGTCATGCGTGACGGGCTGATAAAAGCTTGGCCAGCCGCATCCGGCATCAAATTTCGTATCAGAGTAAAACAACGGCGCATTACAGCACAGACAATGGTAAATACCGTCGCGCGTATTGTGCAGCAGTTTTCCAGTGTACGGCCTTTCGGTACCGCGCTCCTGAGTCACATAGCGTTGTATATCAGTAAGTTGTGGATTTTGTGGGGTATCTTTGATTTCGTTGGCCATAGTTGCCGTTCTCTTCGAGATAAAAAAATCAACTAAAATAACAGTCAATTATAACAAAAAAGTAACAACGAGTCAGCCCGTTTTGGCTTAAACTCTATGCCATTGGTGCTGGGGAAAGACTATGTGTGACTGCGATCACACATTTGATTCTAGGGGCGTTTAAACCTCGCCATTACGCCCCAATATGCGTAACAGCTGATTTAGAAACGGAACGTTCAATAAGCGAACAATTGTAGGGGCTTCCTTTGACTTACAGCAATAATTGACACGATTCCGCTTGACGCTCACCAAGGTTTTTGTAATTTTACAACCAACCTTTTATTCACTGAAAAATAGCTGGTGGAATATATGACTATCAAAGTAGGTATCAACGGTTTTGGCCGTATCGGTCGCATCGTTTTCCGTGCTGCGCAAGAACGCTCTGACATCGAAATCGTTGCAATCAACGATCTGTTAGACGCTGACTACATGGCATACATGCTGAAATATGACTCAACTCACGGTCGTTTCGAAGGCACCGTTGAAGTGAAAGACGGTCATCTGGTTGTTAACGGCAAAACCATCCGCGTTACCGCTGAGCGTGACCCAGCTAACCTGAAATGGAATGAAGTGAACGTTGACGTTGTAGCGGAAGCTACCGGTATCTTCCTGACCGAAGAAACGGCTAACAAGCACATCGAAGCTGGCGCTAAGAAAGTGGTTCTGACTGGCCCATCTAAAGATGACACCCCTATGTTTGTTATGGGCGTAAACCATAATGAATATGCTGGTCAGAAGATCGTTTCTAACGCATCTTGCACCACTAACTGCCTGGCTCCACTGGCTAAAGTTATCAACGACAAGTTCGGTATCGTTGAAGCACTGATGACCACTGTTCATGCAACTACCGCTACTCAGAAAACTGTTGATGGCCCGTCTCATAAAGACTGGCGCGGCGGCCGCGGCGCATCCCAGAACATCATCCCTTCTTCTACCGGTGCTGCTAAAGCAGTAGGTAAAGTTATTCCAGCGCTGAACGGCAAACTGACCGGTATGGCTTTCCGCGTACCGACTCCGAACGTTTCCGTTGTTGACCTGACTGCACGTCTGGAAAAACCAGCCACTTACAAAGAAATTTGTGCTGAGCTGAAACGTGCTTCAGAGAACGAACTGAAAGGCATTCTGGGCTACACTGAAGACGAAGTAGTTTCTACCGATTTCAACGGTGAAAAACTGACTTCTGTATTCGATGCTAAAGCTGGTATCGCCCTGAACGACAACTTTGTGAAACTGGTTTCTTGGTACGACAATGAAACTGGCTACTCAAATAAAGTTCTGGATCTGATCACTCATATCGCCAACAAATAATTCGTTGCAGATAAAGTGAACTGACAAAGGGCGACGAAAGTCGCCCTTTTCTGTTTAAATTACTCATCCAGTCAGTTTTCACCTGTCTTAGTTCACACCAGACATTGCACAGGACTAAATGATGACCGAACAGCTTTTTACCCTTCCCGTTTTAAAACAGCTCTCCCCTGCTATTACTCAGTGTCAAATTGCTGACCTGCCGATATTGGTGGTTAACCATCCCACAGGACGTGCCGCGATAGCGCTTCAGGGTGCACATCTGCTGAGTTGGCAACCTGCCGGGCAAAAGTCGGTTATCTGGCTTAGCAGTGAGACCGCATTTCAGCCTGGCGTTGCCATTCGCGGCGGTGTGCCTATTTGCTGGCCGTGGTTTGGCCCAGCAGGCAAACCGTCCCACGGCTTCGCCCGTAACCTGCCTTGGCAGTTAACGGCGCAGAGTGAAGATGAAGCCGGCGTAAAGCTGACTCTAACGTTAAAAGACAGTGAAGAAACGCGTACGCTCTGGCCACACGCCTTTACCCTGCATGCGCATTTCACCCTCAGTGAGCAGTGTTCTATCGAGCTTGAATCACTCGGTGATTTCGAAACCACCAGCGCACTACACGCCTACTTTGAAATTGGCGATATTGCCGAGGTTAAAGTGGAGGGTCTGGGGCAGCCGTATATCGATAAAGTCGCTTCGGGCGAGCAGGCTGTGTTAGAAGGCGCGCTGACCTTCGACGGTCAGGTAGACAGAATCTTCACCCGACCTGAAGCTAAAAGCCTGATTGTTGACTCCGCTCTCAACCGCACCCTCCGCGTCGAGCATCAGGGTAACAGTGACGTCGTGAGCTGGAATCCGGGCGCTGAAAACTCCGCATCCATGAAAGACATGGCCGACGACGGCTATAAAACTATGGTCTGCGTGGAAACGGCTGCTGTTTCCCGCTCGCAGATCAGCACCTCTACCACGCCGGCGCGTTTGGCCATAAAAATCGCTATTGAATGATTTAGGATGCGCAAAGTGGAAAAATGTTAAAGAACGCCTCGGCGTTCTTTTTTTGCTAATAAAAGAGGGGCTTAAACGATATCGAGACGGGTTTTTTCCGCCGGTGCGGGAAATGCCTGTTCAATCAGAGCAATTTCATCAGGATTAAGGCGCAGAGTCAGAGCTGCGGCGTTCTCTTCTACGTGTGTGGGCTGAACGGCTTTGGGAATGGCAATCACGTTATCACTGCGGGTAACCCAGGCCAGTGCAATCTGCGCACTGCTGACGCCTCTGGCCCGCGCCAGTTGCTGCATCACCGGATGATGCAGCACTTCTTGACGCAAATTTCCTGCCTGAGCCAGTGGGCAGTAGGCCATTAGCGGCATCTGATGCTCGCGAGACCACGGGAGAAGGTCGTATTCAATACCTCGCGATGCGGCATGATACAGCACCTGATTTGTTACGCAGTTTTCACCCCCCGGCACCTGCCACAGTTGCGCCATGTCTTCAGTATCTAAGTTCGAGACGCCCCAATGGCGAATTTTCCCTGTTTTTTGCAAAGACTCCATGGCGCGCACGGTTTCATCTAACCCTATGGGTCCACGCCAGTGCAACAGGTAAAGGTCAAGGATGTCGGTTTTCAAGCGCTGTAAGCTCTGCTCGCAGGCGTTGATAGCTTTGGTACCTCCAGCGTTTTGCGGATAGACTTTTGAGACCAAAAAAACCTCGTCCCTGCGGCCTGATATTGCCTCTCCCACCACACGTTCAGCGCCGCCGTCGGCATACATTTCAGCGGTATCAATCAGCGTCATGCCCAAATCAATGCCCTGACGTAATGCATTGACTTCTGAGCGAAATGCAGACTCCTTTTCGCCCATGAACCAGGTACCCTGTCCGATGGCGGGAACCTCTATTCCATTGGGAAATTGCACGGTTTTCGCGTTCATCTTCTGCTCCCGTTCAGGTGTGTATTCAGCGAGCGCCGGTGATAGCTTTTAAAAGCAGGCATTACCCTCCGGCCATAATGTGAGGCACATCTCAAAACGAAGCTCCGCCGCGTGATTGCTCTTAAGATGTGCAAATGGGGCGAAACGCCCCATCAGTGTGCACTCGTTGCACCACGCGGGTGCGCAACGAAAATGTTACCCGCTGTTAGAAGGTATAGCTTATGCCGGTCATCACTACGCCGGTATAAGATTTGTCTACCATTGGGCTATCTTTCACTTCGTCGGCCAGACGGATATAACGTCCGGTGAAGAATGCCTGCCACTGTGGAGCAAAGCTGTAGCGTGCAGAGACTTCAACGTACGGGTTGAAGCTGTCGCCAGGCTTGTAGCTGTCTAACCCGCTGCGGCGTGATTCACTGCTGCTGATGCCGTAGTAGTATTTATTCTGATTGGCACTGTTCCACATCACACCCACGCCCGGCACTACGGCCCATTTATCGCCTTTAAAGGCATAAAGGTAAGCTAAATCGCCAACAATACCGTTGCTTTGGTCCAGCGTATCACCGGTGAGCATGCTGCGAATGGTGCCCCACTCAGCGTTATGCGAGTAAGAAAGACCGGCCATTAGTGTGCCGTGGCGCTTGTCCAAACGCTTCATTTGGTCATCGTCACTGTGGCTTGGTCTGAAACCAAACGGATTATAAGCTGCTACGACACTTAACTGATTTTGCGGGTCTTTCCAGAGATAATAGCCTGCCAGAAGCGAATGGACGTAGAAGCTGTCACCCTGATAGTCGATAACAGGAGCCGGATAAAAACGGGTGTTATCGCCACGGTAAACACTGGTGCTCCCTAAAGCAGCAGCGCCCAGAGACAGTCCTTCTGCATGCGCAGACTGGCAAAGCATGGCAACAACCGCCGCAAGAGGCAGAGTTTTGATGTAAGAAGCTTTCATTTAATTCATTCCCAAAAGTATAAACGACAGTAGTGTAAATGATCCGTCATAAAGCGTCAGCGATAGCGCACAAAAACCTAAACCAACCGAATAATTTATATGCGGATTATTAAATAATTATGACCAAAAATTGCTCATTTCGCCTGTATCCCCCGTCCTGCAAGGCTTCAAAGTAATCCTACAACAACTGAGTCATTGATATGGCTTAAAAAACGGCGATTTAGCAGAGGAAATTTTTCAAAGGTCAAACTACGCTTATTAATAGGAGAAAAAACCAACTGACGACGTAACCTGCGCGTGTTGCTCATGACAATTACTCTGACTCTACTCAATTAAATAGAGCAACGACAAGTTGGCATAAGGGTTGCTAAATCTCTGAGAGAGTGTCAGTTGGGGAATTTTTCTTCCGGGAGCTGTTCCACCGCGTTATCGGCTCTCTTTAACCTGTGCTAAATAACGAAGGACGGGCATTTATGAACATATTTGACCATTATCGCCAGCGCTATGAAGCTGCCAAGGATGAAGAGTTCACACTGCAGGAATTTCTTACCATCGCTCGGCAAGATCGCAGTGCTTATGTCAATGCCGCGGAACGCCTGTTGATGGCAATAGGTGAACCCGTCATGGTCGACACAGCGCTTGAACCCCGCCTGTCGCGTTTATTCTCCAACCGCGTTGTTGCCCGCTATCCTGCCTTTGAAGAGTTCTATGGCATGGAAGATGCGATTGAACAGATTGTCTCCTACCTCAAACATGCTGCTCAAGGCCTTGAAGAGAAGAAACAGATCCTCTATCTGCTGGGTCCAGTCGGCGGCGGTAAGTCATCGCTGGCTGAAAGATTAAAAGCGCTAATGCAACGCGTCCCGATTTACGTGCTAAGCGCCAACGGCGAACGCAGTCCGGTAAACGATCACCCACTCTGCCTGTTTAACCCGCAGGAAGATGCGCACATTCTCGAGAAAGAGTACAACATCCCTACCCGTTATCTCGGCACCATTATGTCGCCTTGGGCGGCAAAACGCCTGCACGAGTTCGGTGGCGATATTACCAAATTTAAAGTCGTAAAAGTCTGGCCGTCCATTCTGGAACAGATTGCGATTGCCAAAACAGAGCCCGGTGACGAAAACAACCAGGACATCTCGGCGCTGGTCGGTAAAGTGGATATCCGCAAACTTGAAAACCATGCGCAAAACGACCCAGACGCCTACGGTTATTCCGGCGCACTTTGCCGTGCAAACCAAGGGGTGATGGAGTTCGTCGAGATGTTTAAGGCGCCAATCAAGGTACTGCACCCCCTGTTGACCGCAACGCAGGAAGGTAACTACAACGGTACTGAAGGAATATCTGCCCTGCCATTTAACGGCATTATTCTGGCGCACTCCAACGAATCGGAATGGGTCACTTTCCGTAACAACAAAAACAACGAAGCCTTCCTCGACCGCGTGTATATCGTCAAGGTGCCTTACTGCCTGCGCGTATCGGAAGAGATCAAAATTTACGACAAACTGCTCAGCAACAGTGAGCTGGTGCATGCCCCCTGCGCGCCCGGAACGCTGGAAACACTGGCCCGGTTCTCTATCCTTTCACGCCTGAAAACGCCGGAAAACTCCAGCTCGTACTCCAAGATGCGGGTTTACGACGGTGAGAGCCTGAAAGATACCGATCCGAAAGCCAAGTCGTACCAAGAGTATCGCGACTATGGCGGCGTTGATGAGGGTATGAACGGTCTTTCAACGCGTTTTGCCTTCAAAATACTCTCGCGAGTGTTTAACTTCGACCATGCGGAAGTCGCCGCCAACCCGGTTCATCTGTTCTATGTTCTCGAACAACAGATTGAACGCGAACAGTTCCCACAGGACATCGCCGAAAAATACCTCGAACACCTGAAAGGCTACCTGATCCCTAAATACGCCGAGTTTATCGGTAAAGAGATCCAGACTGCCTATCTTGAGTCTTACTCGGAATACGGACAGAACATTTTTGACCGTTATGTCACCTACGCCGATTTCTGGATACAGGATCAGGAATATCGTGACCCAGACACGGGCCAACTGTTCGACCGTGAAGCTTTAAACGCAGAACTGGAAAAAATAGAGAAACCGGCCGGTATCAGTAACCCTAAAGATTTCCGTAATGAAATCGTGAACTTCGTGCTGCGTGCCCGTGCTAACAACAGCGGCCGCAATCCGAACTGGACAAGTTACGAGAAGTTGCGCACGGTTATTGAGAAGAAAATGTTCTCCAATACCGAGGAGCTGCTGCCTGTTATCTCCTTTAACGCCAAAACTTCGACCGATGAGCAGAAGAAACACGATGACTTTGTCGACCGAATGATGGAAAAAGGATATACACGCAAACAGGTTCGCCTGCTTTGTGAATGGTATCTGCGCGTGAGGAAATCATCGTAACGAGAACAGCAGGTAAAGCGGGGATCGTTGGCAACGTTGTTTGGGGGCTATATGACGTACTTTATTGACCGTCGACTGAATGGCAAGAATAAAAGCGCGGTTAACCGCCAGCGCTTTTTACGCCGCTATAAGTCGCAAATAAAACAGTCGATCGCCGAAGCCATCAATAAGCGTTCGGTTACCGACGTTAGCAGCGGGGAGTCAGTTTCGATCCCCAATGCGGATATCAACGAACCCATGTTCCATCAGGGCCGCGGTGGCTTGCGTCACCGCGTTCATCCTGGTAACGACCACTTTATAACCAACGACCGTATCGAGCGCCCTCCCAGTGGCGGCGGTGGCGGCGGTGGCAAAGGCGATGCGAGCCAGGATGGCGAAGGTGAAGACGAATTCTCTTTCCAAATATCCAAAGACGAGTACCTCGACCTGTTATTCGAGGACTTGGCGCTGCCGAATTTGAAGAAAAATCAGTTCAAGCAGCTCACTGAATACAAAACGCATCGCTCCGGTTACACCTCTAATGGTGTGCCGGCCAATATTAGCGTTGTACGTTCTTTGCAAAATTCGCTGGCACGCCGTACGGCGATGTCAGCAGGTAAAAAACGCGCGCTGCGAGAACTCGAATCCAACCTTTCAGAGGTTGAAAACAGTGAGCCTGCACAGCTGCTGGAAGAGGAGCGAATTAAAAAAGAGATAGCCGAACTGCGGCAAAAAATCGCCAAGGTTCCGTTTATTGATACTTTTGACCTGCGATATAAAAACTATGAGCGTCGCCCAGAGCCTTCAAGTCAGGCGGTGATGTTCTGTTTGATGGACGTTTCTGGTTCAATGGATCAGGCAACCAAAGACATGGCCAAACGTTTCTATATTCTGCTCTATCTGTTCCTGAGCCGAACCTATAAAAACGTCGACGTGGTTTATATTCGTCACCATACCCAGGCAAAAGAGGTGGATGAACAGGAGTTCTTCTACTCTCAGGAAACGGGGGGAACCATCGTCTCCAGTGCGCTGAAGCTGATGGATGAAGTGATTCAGGAACGCTATGACCCTGCACAGTGGAACATCTACGCCGCGCAGGCTTCTGACGGAGATAATTGGGCCGATGACTCGCCGCTGTGCCACCAGCTTTTGGCACAGAAAATACTGCCGATGGTACGTTATTACAGCTACATTGAAATAACCCGTCGTGCACATCAGACGCTGTGGCGTGAATATGAAGTTTTGCAGCAGCAATTCTCAAACTTTGCCATGCAACATATTCGCGAGCCGGAGGATATTTACCCAGTATTCCGTGAATTATTCCATAAGCAAACGGCAGATAACTGACTTTATTTAATAAAAACAGCCGGTTAAGGTAACTTTCCGGCTGTTTTTTTAATGTCTGTGAGTGCATGTTAGATCTGATTTAGATCAATGAGTTACATCTAGTTTTGGGGAAAGAAATCACGTAGCTAATTGTGAATCAGTTACAATGGCTATTATCTTTTTCCAGAAAATTCATTCTAATTAGTGAATATAGCCCATTTAAATCAACTAAATAACTAGCTGGAGAGTTTACATGCCAGATATCGCTTTATTATTGCGGGAATTAACGCTGTTAAACCTTCTTTAGGGTCAGTCATTTAGTGATGGGAGTAAGTTGTCGCCCGCCATTGCCGCCAGCGGAGATTCTTAAATGTACGAGTTCTAAGTTACTGTTGCCTCCTTCAATTAGCTTCTGACCTGCCCCCAGGATTAGATACAAGGCTCAGTTAGTAATGTCGGATCCTGACCCTACCCCAAAATCCTGTTCCATTCAGAAACAGAATTCCGGCATGATAAACACTCCCCTGTACTGGCGGTGTTAAATATATGAGCAATCGAACGTTATCAGCTTACTATCTCAACGCTCAATGTTGCCGGTGAGCGAATTTTTTTCAGTAACAAGTATAAAAATAGCGGCTGAATCACTGTCAGGGCCATAGATAACCCCGCAAGTTGCGTGAGGTTCTCAAGATGCCCACAAGTGTCGACAAGAATTACAGATGACATCACCGCTGCCAACCCACTGAAGGTATGCTGGCAAACACTTTGCAGTGACATGAATGCCGCACGTTCTCTTGGCTGGGGTATCAGCGTATTTACTGAAGCGGCTGCTATTGTCCTTGTCGCCGTAAAAGCCATAAACATTGTAAAGATGGCAAGAGGGGGTAACCAAGGACTATGAAGAAATCCATCCCATAATAGGAAAAGGACCATCATTGACAGAACCATGGTGACCTTCAATACACCCAATTTGTCAATAAGACGTCCCCCGAACTGAAGCACCACCAAGCTTGCGATGCCCCCCACCACGTAATACTCACTCATTAATTCCCGTGGCACGAAAAGGTTATATTGCAACCACGATGCGAGATTAGGCACAATTAGGAAGGTGCTGAAGATGGCAAGTCCCATAGTCATAAAGCCATAAATGACCAGAGGGTTCCTCAGCAAGTTCAGTAATGATACGCATGCCTGTGGCTTAAGACTCTTCACTTCGAGATGATGGATCATATTAGGAAGGAGCACCCAAACGGCAAGTAGCGTTAGCACACCACACAAACTTACTACCAAAAAAGGCGCGCTCCAGCTGAACCAGAGTGCCATCTTCAGCCCAAACGGTACGCCGGCAATCGCCGCAACAGAAAAAGCCCCCATAACGATAGCCATTGCTCGCCCACGCTGTGCAGCAGGGACCTGATCAGTAACGATTGCTAGAGCAATGGAAGTTGCAGGCCCCGCAAAAAGGCCCGCAAATAGACGAGCTATGAAAAGACTCTCCATATTCCAGGCATAACCACAAAATAACGTCGATAAAGTCAGTCCAAGCAGAGCAACTATTGTTACGTGTTTGCGATCAAAGTTGTCAATAAACTTGGCAGCCAATAGCGACGAAAGAGCCGCTGCAAGCGTATAACTCCCGCCTAAGTAACCGATATAAGTAGGTGAAATTGCGAGCTCTCTTGCCAAATCAGGACCAAGAGGCATGATTATCATAAAATCTACAGCATTGACTAGCTGTATTAACGCCGCCAGAAAAATGCTTTTTCTCGCCAAGGTAGTTAGATTGTTCGACATAAAACCTCTTAACTGAATTCTATAATATAGATGTACGTGGCTACTTAACTTAATAAGTAGTCAGTTTATAGCACTTCCGCATTTTCAAAACGCTCGATAAGTGAACTGCATGTTGGTCGGTCTGATTATGATGGCGAAACTGCTCAATGAAACACGGCCGAAATCTGATCGAAGCAAGAGCAGTCTCACCAGCGCCCTGTCCGCTTATAAATTGCTGCTGCTCGACCGCCATTTTTTGCTGCTGGTATTCATTGGTAGCTTTAGCATGGCGGGATTCTTTACCTATTTGGCAAACTCGTCGTTCGTGATGATTAGCCATTATGGGCTTTCACCCACGGTTTACAGCATAAGCTTTGGTATCAACGCTGCCTCTTTCATCGCCAGTGCGCAGTTCACTGCGACGCTGGGTAAACGCTTTGGTATGGTGAAATTAGTCAAAGGTGCAGTGATTGGTTGCGCAATGGCAACGCTCACGATGTTTGCCTACTTTGCTGCCGGCGGTGATAACATCTGGATGTTAATCTTGCTCTATTTCGTGGCCTCGGCTTTCATGGGATTGATCATACCTACTACCAGCGTACTAGCGCTCGACCAGCACGGTGAAAATGCAGGCACCGCATCAGCATTAATGGGTACGCTACAAATGTTGACCGGTGCCGCAATGGTTGCCGTAGTAGGCATTTTTACCAACGGACGCCCATTACCGATGGTGTCAGGAATGGCTGCTGGGGCTGTTATTGCGCTCTTGCTTGCCACGAGAGACCTCACGCCAAAATACAACACTGAGCAAAATGTAAAGTAGACTTAACACTGCGCCTATAGGTCTTGAACATTCCGCGGGGTCCCAGAGAAAAACATTCCGACCTGATGCGACGGTGGCAAAGAGATTTCCAACAAAAGAACAGTGCCCGCTGAGATCTTCATCGGGTATAATCACCCTTTGAAAATGTGGCAACATTGAGTATTTGAAATGGCATTAATTGGCGACCTATTGAAAGGTAAGACACTTATTCCTAAAGGGGATATCGTTTTACACGTCACTGATGAGTATGGCGACATTGTTGTCGCTGACTCTGGAGACTACCGGATCCTGCGTTTTGAGGGCATCAATGAGCAGAGTAAAATGCTCAAAAGCGATATTAACTCACCGGTTCATAACTATATAAAAGCCATGTTGATGGCAGTAGGTTTTACCTCTGCGCATAACGTACTGATCTTGGGACTGGGTGGTGGGGCTCTTGTACGTGCATTGCATTCGATTGATGACCAATGGTCCCTTGACGTCGTTGAGTTGAGAGAAGGTGTTCTTTGCGTCGCACGTAAGTGTTTTTCATTACCCGTATCCGACAACATCGCCTATTACATTGAAGATGCCGAAAGCTACCTGCGCAGAACTCACACGCCCCATTATGACCTTATTTTCTCCGACCTGTACTCCGCCTTTGCTATGGATCCCCTTCAAGGAACAGAAAGTTTTCTGAGATCGTGCTTAAGGAAAATGTGTGACCACAGTTGGTTGGTATTGAACTATCACGAGATCCCTCGCGCTGAAAGTCCACTTTATGGTGTACTGCATCAATTATTTGATGAGGTTCTCTACTGCCGCGTGCCAAGTGGCAACGTCATCATATTTGCGGCTAAAACATCGCATCAATACACGACAACCGAAAGAAGAAATCAGGCCAAACAGCTGCTGGCAAAATTGGGCAGCGGTCTAGAGTATCTGTCGAAAAAAATTATTCCCCTTAGCTCTTCTTAAGTCGTTGATGCTCTATTGATATAACGTGACTCATGCCGAGAGTAGCGCATTGATTATTTGTTAAAAATAAAATAATAAGTTAATTACGGATTACATATCATACAGGCATCAGATATATTTCCATTCCCGTCATGTACATTCTTCCCTTCATTAAAAAATTGCTCTTTGTGCGGGGGGGTATTTTTAATCTATTGCTTATCTTGAGATTAATTGAACTACTTTGAGGATCTTACATAAATGTTAAATTCAATCCTAACTAAGTACACAGCGTTAACTTTCGGACACATCCCTGTTGCGCTTGATAGCTGTAATAAAGGGGTGGATTTTCTTGCTGAAAAGATAGTATCGATTTCCAATATAAATACGGCATTAACAATATGGGAACCTAATCACAATCACAATGAAAGAGAAATAGGAGCCCCTGTTGATTATGATCACTTCGACTATTCAAAAGCGATAAAGATTGCCACCCCCATAATTATAGGTGCATTATTATTTTACCAATATATACGATCAACTGCGTCCAAGATTAGCCCTGATAAGGAGTTACTTGAAGCACACCTTAATGGGGCTCGCATCCATGAACCTAAACGTGAAGACGCTACTTTCTCGGCTATGTATAATTTCTTCAAAACACAACCGCGTATGAGCAGCAGAAATGTGAAACGTAATCTTAAAGAATTGATAAAGTATTTAGAAGGTTATACCTTAAAAGACCGTGCTTCTGTGATGAAAGCAAAGCAAACCTTGGGGGTTATTCTCTTATCCGGCGACCATCCTCCTATTTCAAATTTCCCTCCTTTATTAAAATATCAATCGCTGTTGTACAAGAAAATACCTATGACAGGTAAAATATTTGTCGCACAAGTTTGGCATTTCATTAAAGGCTATACTCCCAATGGTGCAGATGGGGAGAGCGAAGCCGCCATAAAAGAGAGAGAAAATTGTCGAGTTGCTTTTGTTAGCGCTTTAGCTCATGGAATAGAATTTGAAAATCGAATTTGTGATTATGGAATTTGTCAGCACATTGTAACAGGGGTACTTCAAGGACGATTGCACGGCATTGATATTGATATTGAAGGCGTCAATATCGCTCAGTTGCTCACCTTCTTCCTACAAAGAAATGAGGTAAAGGCTATAACAACAAAAGCAAGTTTGATGATAGAAGCAAAAACATTGCTTTCATCTATGAACAATCTCAGCATTGAAAATAAAAAGGTTTTTATGAGCGGTATTGAAGACTATGCCAACATTACCTATTAAAATTCATCTTTTTTTGACGTTATTCAGCATGCTCTTGGCATAGAACAGCCAGTTATAATCACCTTCCGGCTGTTCTTTATGCTTATCAAAAACGCAAATCTACTCTTCTTTTATCACCGGCAGTGCATCTTCAAGGAATCTCACCGCGTTACGTAAAGCCTGATCTGCCTCAGGAAGCAGCCCAGCAAACAGATGCCAGACGTGGAACATACCAGGCCATATTTCGAGTGAGGTTCTGACTCGATTATCGCCCAAATGACACGCCAGTCGCGTTGCCCCACTGAGCATGATCTCATTTTCGCCAATTTGAATCAGCGTGGGTGCTAGGCCTCTGACATCGGCAAAAATGGGTGAGGCATCGGGATGTGTCGGCAACTCGCCGTCTAAAAACGTACGCGCAAGTCGGTTTAGGAATTCGACGCTGCACAGAGGATCCAGCCCATCTCTTACCGAGGCGGACTCTCCTGCGTGTGTTAGGTCAGCCCAAGGAGAAATAGCCACCGCGGCGGTCGGAAGCGAAATGTTGGCATCACGTGCTTTGCGCATAATAGTGACCACCATTGCCCCACCCGCCGAATCACCGGAAATAGCCAATGAACGGGGGTCAATACCGGTCTCAAGTAGATGGCGATAGGCAGTAAACGTATCGTCGATAGGCACGGGGAATGGATATTCAGGAGACTGGCGATAATCAGGTATGTAAACACGGGCGCGAAGACGTTTCGCATAATTCCCCCCCAAGCCTCGGTAGGCGTTCACTCCGCCGTGGACATACCCGCCGCCGTGAATGTAAAACAGTGTACGGCCCTCAATCACATTTTCAGGCGTTATGACCATTGTGCAAACACCGCCCAAATCGACCTGAGTGAAAGAAACGCCTTCAGGCGCGGGAAAAAGTCTATCAAGTCCGTCAACATAACCAGCACGAACCTCAGCCCAGCTGCTGTCCGTTTGGCCATACATTTTTTGTACCACCGGCGTTGCGGCGCTTATCCAACCATCCAAAGCTGTTTGTGCATTGATAGGTAACATATAACTTTCCTCTTGGTGAAATAATTTCTACATTGTTAATATAGCGAACCCATTAGCGAAAAGGTTTCCACAATGAGTGTCCTTAAATTCAACACCAATCCATACAATGACAGCGCAATCGAGCTGAATACGATGCGCACTTTCGTTGCTATTGTCGAAACAGGGAGCTTTGTAGCCGGTGGTAAAAGCTTAGGATTAACCCGGTCCGCCGCGGGAAAATCGCTGGCAAGGTTAGAATCCTATCTTGGTACACGACTGCTGCATCGTACGACGCGAAGTGTTTCAACGACGACGGACGGACAGCATTTTTACACTCGTTGTGTTCAAATTCTGGCAGATATCAGAGAGGCAGAAGAGAGTGTCAGGCAGGATAATCCGCATCCTAAAGGAACATTACGCATCACTGTTACCGCCGCTTTTGGAAGAATAGTTATCCTGCCGTTATTAAATGAGTTTCTTAAAAAATGGCCTGAGTTGGACGTGGAAGTGAGTTTTACTGACAGAATTGTTGACCTGGTTGAAGAGGGATTTGATCTTGGCATCCGAATGGGTGATTTACCTATCGACTCTTTACTGGTAGCCCGCTTGATTACAAAATATTTTTCCTATACCTACGCGGCGCCCTCATATCTTGAACATTACGCTGCGCCTAAGGATATTTCAGATTTGGCTACCCACCCTAGACTTATATATGGGCTACACGCTGGCTCGGGAGTCTGGCAAATGGCAAAGAGTGACGGAATCATTGTTTCTGTTGATGGCAACCGGCGACTCCGCTTTGACAGTGGCGAAGCGATTAAAGATGCGGCGGTTGAAGGGATGGGTATTGCGTTTATGCCTTCATTTTTGGCTGAAAGTGATGTGTTGGCAAAGCGTCTTGTAAAGGTATTACCTGAGTATCAAGGTAATGAAATACCGATCCATGCTATTTACCCCAATAGAAAACATCTTGCCGCTAAAGTTCGACTATTCATCGACATGTTAGTGTTGAATCTTCAGGGCCGCTGATTCTGTAGGCCAACGGGCACCAGATACCGAGTCAATGCGGGATTAAGTTCGAGAAATAAGTAGAAAACATAATAGTTGCTTTATCCCTCTCTCAGGTTTGTGGCCACCGAATGTGTCAGCCAGTTGCTAAGAATTAGCGGCGAAAAAAGAAAACTATCAATGTAAAACAATAGGTTAATTCAATTAATGTTTTCTAAAATCATTAATCACTCCTTTTGATGCTCTAAGATTATCCCTAAACAGAAGCATTAACAAAATTATCGATACTTTGTCATAAACTAAGCGTAGTCTATCTCCACTCTGTTGAATAAATTTCAATAAATTCTCAATGACGCTATTTTTTGGCGTCATTGTTGTTTGTGGGTAAAAACATCAAACCTTAAGGTTTAACTCAGGGATAGAGGGGGAAAATACTTTATTACACAGCACTAGCGTGGTATCTATAATGAACGTTGATAAAATATCAGAACTAAATGTTTGTCCCTTTTGCAATAGCGATTTATCTGAAAACTCTCACCGCTGCATTAAGTGCGGTGCTGAAAAGGTTCGAGGGCATATTAATAGCAGGGAAAGAAGAAAAATAAATATTTTGCGTACGCTACTTATTTTGGTATTAGGCATTTATTTTTATTATTTCTATCCACTTTCGGGAAGTTTTTTATTTGCAGCCTCTCTTGTGGCCATTTCATTTATATTATCGATGTTTATTCCACATTACATATTCAAACTAAAAAATAGGCAAAATATCATTTGGAAAAGGAAAAATATTCCACTGTAATTTGTGCCTAACCGCCTAACTCCCTCGATAAGGCTAGAACGTCTCCCCTTATCGGGGCATTTCAAGATGTTGGCCCTATCCACACCCTGTCAATGTGCATTAAAAAATGCGGCTTTAGCCCGCTGAAAACCAAAGGATCCTTAAGATATCGCATAGTTTAATCATTCTTAAGGGTTTTTTCGGTTAAGCATTTGCTATCCTACGGAACATTGTTCTAAACTATTGACACATCAAATGATTCAGCAACATAGCTGTACAACAGTTCAACATTTACCCTGTGCGTCCGCATAGGATATTTTATCAATGTAAACATACTACTACATAGCGGTATCATGCATGATTAAGAAACTGAAATCAGAAATCAACGTTTGTTCGATTTGTAACACCGAAATGCCCGCAGAAATTACGCATTGTCCTAACTGCAAAGCCGATCTGATCAAGGGCTATATTGACACGTCTGCAAGACAACGCCGGCGTTGGTCTATCATATTTCTTCTCTTTGTTTGTTCTTTAAGCTTTTATTATTTGTATCCCACCTCACCCCAGCCTAGGTTGTTGATCATCATATTTGCGATTGCTTTGGTGCTGTCAATTGCCCTGCCCTATATCTATTTCAAGGCAAAGAACAAAGATAAAGTGATCTGGAAAAGAAAGAGGCTGTGAATGTCAGGGGATCGGCGCTGCAAGAGGGACTGCGGGGAATGGAGTGCTGAAAAGAGAAAGTCCTGCTGATGCGCTAAGGAGGATTATAAAAATTTTACCGTCATAATCTTTAACTAAGCAAGCAGGACGTTTTTAGTCTGGTAATCAATGCAAATGCGCCTTTGTCTATGCTGTAATGATAATCAAACAACAGCATACACCCCCGCAGCAGCCAGCGACATCCAAAACAGGGTACACAAGCCGAAGATCCCTATCCAAACCTTTTCGTTGTAAGTCAGCATGATTTCAACCTCATTTATTATTTGTTAAATAAATGTTGTCATAAGATGGTAAGCAAAATAGTGATGAAAATCTCATACCTTCAAATAGATGCGTTTGAAGCGTGTTTAATTTAATAAAGAGTGACCTGAATCTCATATTTTGCAGAGAACAAAACAGTAATTACGCATATTAATGGCTAATTTGAAAACGCAGTTTCCATAAGATCATCGCGTCGATTGCACAAAAAAAGTGCAATATTAGACAAGCTCTACAAATTAATCACCTTATATACTCAATCAATGCTTATGTATTATTAATGAACGTTTAGGATGATTGGTATACAGCCTCTCCAAGAACCATCATCAAGGTATATTATAATATGCTAGCCACGATGACCTTGTACCGCGAAGGATTTACTCCTTTTTAAGGGAACATCCACATTTGAACACGCGGAAAACAAACCTATTTTTACCCTTTATTATCAATAGATTAATTAAAAAATCCGCTCTTGATCAGGTTTTTTATTACACCACTTCGGAGCGGGTGTTTTTTAACCACCTGTCACTTGGATTAGTTTTAGCAATAATACTGCTAGCCGTAGCGCACTCATTTGGGGCATTTATGGACATTTTCTAGACATAAAAAAAGCCAGCAAACTTGCCGGCTTTTCAATCAAACATATTAGGTGTAGAGGCTTATAAGCCGTATACCAGGTTAATTGAAGTCACGGTATCGGTTTTATCTGGCGCACTTGAAGGTGGCTTGGTGTTATAAGTAATATCGTAAGCCAGTTTCAGTGAGAAGCTCTTGTTAATAGCCACTGAAAGCGCAGTCTCAGAGTTAACCGTTGTATCATCATTAGCCAATACGGACACACCTTCACTGAATTTCGCCGTATCGCTAATCTGGTATGAATAGGTACCGGACGCATAGGCAATAGCTTTAGTGGCGTTACCGCCCTGCTGATATTCATCGTGACGAACGCCTGGACCCGCTTCGAGGTTCAGCGTGTGGACAGGGCCATTCCAGATCTGGCGACCATAACCCAAGGTGGCAGTATCACGCGCATGATAGCCGTTGAAACGGTCAGTCAACCAGTTTGCCTGTCCGAAAAGATAGTTAACGTCTGACAGGTTGTAACGCGTACGTGCACCTGCCTGATATTTTTCTGAAGAGCGCACACCAGAAGAAGAGGTGTTAACCGCCGAGCCCCAGATACTGTAAGCAGTATTAGGCTGGAACCACGTCATCGTGGTGTTAGCATTAAGATTATTGTTACTTGTGTTGCCGGTTTGCGCGCTGTAACCCGCCTGCACGTTACCGTCGAAGTCTTTCTTCGCAGTAGCTGGGTTATCTAGCGCGGTGAACACATCGGTATCGGCAAGACTTGAAACACTAAACAGCGCGGCACCACACACGAGCGCGCAAGCTGGTAAACGACGAACAACCCGATAAAACATTTTGAAATCCCCAATAGATTTAAGGCAAAAACGACTCGAAGCTAACGATATAATAATACCCACTGCGACACTCTTCTAATAGGCACAGAAGAATACAGCAAGGGTATTTTGCATAATTCACAGTCCACAAATATACAACACCAGGCCATTAACATCCTTCAAATGGCTGGTTTTTTAGAGCATTCTTAGGTTTATATATTTTCTGAAATATAAATATACAAAAACATTACGCTTTGACTCATTGATTTTTGACCTTCAACTACGTCGGAAATATAAACGTTTTGCCCAGTCCAACCCTTCGACCTGCACCCAAAATGCCTGTTCTCGCGTTACGCACACCGACCTCTAAGGACTGTGTGCGTAACGTGATGCCAACCCGCCTCGAACCTTGTCCTTTTCTCCGGAGCAGGTTAGCTTTAAACTAACTTTCTTAATTAAGAATTTTTTGCCGCGATGTTCGCTGGCAGCCTCAGGAGGAATAGTCATGGCACTTCAGCAAGAGATTATCCAGGCTCTGCACGTTAAACCACACATCGATGCCGAGCAGGAAGTCCGCGTCAGCGTCGATTTCCTAAAAAGTTACCTGCGCGCCCACCCTTTCATTAAATCGTTAGTACTTGGCATCAGCGGCGGGCAGGATTCTACTCTTACCGGCAAACTTTGCCAAACGGCAATTAACGAATTGCGCAAAGAATCGCCAGAAGCAGGTTACCAGTTTATCGCCGTACGTCTACCTTATGGCGTGCAGGCCGATGAGTCAGACTGTCTTGATGCTATTGATTTTATTAAACCAAACAATGTGTTAACGGTTAATATCAAAAACTCCGTACTGGCCAGTGAAGCAACGTTACGCGATATTGGCATTGAACTGAGCGACTTTATTAAAGGTAACGAAAAAGCACGCGAACGCATGAAAGCCCAGTACAGCATTGCGGGAATGAAAGCGGGACTGGTGGTTGGCACCGACCATGCGGCAGAAGCCGTGACCGGATTCTTCACCAAATACGGCGACGGTGGCACCGACATTAACCCCATTTTTCGCCTGAACAAACGCCAAGGGAAAGCTTTGCTCAAGCATCTTGGCTGCCCTGAGCATCTTTATACCAAAGCGCCGACCGCAGACCTTGAAGATAACCGCCCTGCTTTGCCTGATGAAGCAGCTCTTGGCGTCACCTATGAGCTGATTGACGACTATCTGGAAGGTAAAACGGTTGAACCGCAGTATGCGAAAATTATTGAAAACTGGTATCTGCGCACTGAGCACAAACGCCAGCCGCCGGTGACCGTTTTTGATGATTTTTGGAAGTAAATCCTGACGGATAAGGGACATCCTGCGAGATGTCCCGCAAATGCTGCCTGTTTGTCTGTTTTATTCTCTCTTTCCCTCAGGCTTCACTTTTCATTTCGCCGCTAAATCATTACTCTTGCTCCTCTTTTTAGAATGGATTCGCCGCAACGCTATGCAAAAATTCCTCTTTTTATTACTCACTCTGGTTTTGCTCGGTCCGTTGGGCATCGATCTGTATCTGCCCGCTATTCCGGCGATTGCGCTTGGTTTGAACAGCAGCGAGAGCGTGATCCAGTCCTCTATCTCGTTGTTTATATTGGTCTTGGGGCTGGGGCAATTGATCGCTGGGCCGCTGGTTGACCGCTATGGCCGTCGTCCAATGGCGATTGCCGGTATCTTTTTATACCTCATCGGAGTCACGATTGCGGCGACGTCGATTAATGCGGCCATGTTTATGGGATCACGCATGGTACAAAGCTTGGGGGTTTGCTGTACTTCGGTGGTGCTTTTCAGCAGCGTACGTGACCGGCTTTCAGGCGATGACGCCGCACGGGCCTACGGCTTTTTAAACGGTACATTAAATATTGTGCCCGCCCTCGCACCGTTGATTGGCGGCCTGATTGCTCAGTACTACGGCTGGCGTGCACCTTTTTGGGCGCTGTTGGGCTACACGTTGGTTGTTATGGTCCTCGTGTTGGCATTCTTACCCGAGACGCGTCCGGCAAATACTAAAGCGGTGGGCAGCCTGCCGCTGGGTCAATATTTTCGTATTTTGCGTGACGGCAATTTTCTCGCCTTTGCCTTGGTCAACGCAGGTGCGATGGGCATGGCATTAACCTACGTTTCTCTCGCACCTACGGTGTTGATGAGTACCGGAGGCCTTTCACCGCTGGAGTTTTCACTGGTGTTTGGTGCCAATGGATTCTGGATAATGCTGATGAGCTATATTGCTAACCGCATCATCCGCAAGGTGGGTCGCCCGGTTTGCCTGGCTACCGGCGCAATACTGATGCTGATGGGGGGCGCTGCGCTGTTTGCGGGGCTTGCACTGTTGCCTGTAGCGATTCAGCTTGAAACCTGGGTGTATATGCTGCCCGTTGCCAGTGCCTGTGCGGGCTTGGCCTTTGTGATTGGGCCAGCGACCAGCTATGCGCTTGAGCCGTACTCAAAGGAAGCGGGTATCGCCTCCGCGTTGGTAGGCTTTGTGCAGATGGCAGGAGGAGCAGCACTAGGCCTGGTGGCGATGGCGTTACCCCTGCCGCCAAAGGCCAGTCTGGCGATAGTCATGCTGACTGCGTTTGTTTTGGCTTGGACGGCAAAGCGGCGCAGCAAAACGGTCAAGAGTACAATCTCAAAACTGAATTAAAAAACCTAGGTTAACAGGCTAAATATAAAAACCTAAATAAAAAGGCTGGCCCCGAACAAGGCCAGCCTTGTAGACCACAGGGATCCGCTACAGCTTCACACTCACCGGCACTCTTGGGGCCAACGCACTCATTAGCTCGTATCCCAAAGTCCCCGCTGAGGCGGCAACCTCGTCAATCGGCAGTTGGTTGCCCCACAGCTCAACCTGAGAGCCAATCTGCGCCTCTGGACACGGCGTTAAATCAACCATAATCATGTCCATTGATACGGTTCCCAAGGTCTGAGTTTTCACCCCCGCCACCATTACCGGAGTGCCGCTGGGTGCATGGCGCGGATAGCCGTCCGCATAGCCGCAGGCCACTACACCGATGCGTTGCTGACCTTCGGCGCGATAACGGCCACTGTAACCAACACGATCACCGGCAGATAAATTTTGCACGGCAATAATTTCACTCCTTAGCTGCATCACCGGCATTAGGCCAGTATCCGCAATGTCTTCCACTCTACCGCTTGGCGAAGCGCCATACAGGATGATGCCTGGGCGCACCCAGTCATGATGCGTATTTGGATGCCAAAGCGTCGCCGCCGAGTTGGCCAGCGATCGAGGCCCAGGTAAGTGTCCCGTGCTCCTTTCGAAATTATCCACCTGCCATTTCACTCCTTCGCGGCTGTCAGCGCTGGCGAAATGGCTCATCAGTGTGATGTGCCCGACCTGCGACATAGACCTCAACTGTTGCCATATTTCACTGACTTCAGCGGGATGAAATCCTAGGCGATTCATGCCGCTGTTCACCTTCAGATAGATATCCAAAGGTTCCGCGACTGACATTGCGGCCAGTGCCGCTAATTGCCAGCGGCTGTGTACAGCGGTGGTCAAGCGATAATGGCTCACTTCCCGCAGGTCGTGCGCGCTAAAAAATCCTTCCAACAACAGGATAGGCCCCTGCCAGCCAGACTCGCGTAGCAGAATAGCTTCGTTAAAATCGAGTAGAGCAAAACCGTCGGTACTCCGCAGGCTTTGCCAAATTCGAGCAATGCCGTGCCCGTAGGCATTAGCTTTTACCACCGACCAGACTTTGCTATGGGCAGAACGGTGGCGAACAACCTGCAGATTGTTTTGTAAAGCAGACATCGACAGGGTGGCTGAAATCGGGCGTGGCATGAAAACTCCTGAATAACTCATCCTTAACTACACATCTAAAACGACGCATCACTCACCTAGCTTCCCCTAAAAGATCCCTAGCCAATCGGATGCATTTTATGATGGGTATCTGAAGGTGCGACAAACCCGGCACTATAGCGCGCAACGGCCAGATCCTCCGAGGGGATCGCTGGCGTCACGCCGGACATGATGTCCGCCAGCAGTTGCCCAGAACCGCAGGCCATCGTCCAGCCGAGCGTGCCATGGCCGGTATTCAGATAAAGATTTTTCAGAGAAGTTTTACCCACAATCGGCGTGCCGTCTGGCGTCATAGGGCGCAGCCCGGTCCAGAATGTGGCATCTTCTACTCTTCCGCCGTTCGGGTATAAATCTTTAACCACCATTTCTAACGTTTCGCGGCGTGCCTTAGCAAGTTGAGTATTAAATCCAACAATTTCGGCCATGCCACCCACGCGAATACGCTGATCGAAACGGGTAATCGCAATTTTATAGGTTTCATCCAGCACGGTAGAAAATGGTGCGGCGGCTTCGTCAGTGATCGGAATGGTTAACGAATAGCCTTTGAGCGGATAAACTGGAATCGAGACCAAATCTGCCAGCAGCGCCGTTGAGTAAGAGCCAAACGCCACCACGTAAGCGTCGGCTTTCACAATTTCTGTACCACACAGCACGCCGGAAATCTGGCCATTGTCGACCAGCAGGCGATCCACGCTTTTATTAAACTCAAAGGTCACGCCAGCCTGCCGCGCCATCTCTGCCAGTTGGCGAGTAAACAGCTGGCAGTCACCGGTTTCGTCGTTAGGTAAACGCAGTCCGCCGGTCAGTTTATGTGCAACCTGCGCCAATGCGGGTTCTGCGCTGGCAAGCTGATACGATTCAAGCAGTTGATAAGGCACCCCGGCTTCTTCAAGCACGGCGATGTCCTTGGCTGCGCTGGCAAACTGTTGCTCTGTACGGAACAGCTGAAGCGTACCGCCCTGTCGGCCTTCATACTGAATGCCAGTGTCTTCACGCAGCGCTTTTAGACAGTCGCGGCTGTACTCCGCCAAACGTACCATGCGGCTTTTATTGGTTTGATAATGGCGCATGTCACAGTTGCGCAGCATTTGCCACATCCACTTCAACTGATTGCTGGTACCGTCGAGGCGTATAGCCAAGGGAGCGTGACGTTGAAACATCCATTTTACCGCTTTTAACGGAACGCCAGGGGCTGCCCAAGGCGCCGCATAGCCCGGTGAGATCTGACCCGCGTTACCCGCACTGGTTTCTTCAGCCGGACCGGCCTGACGGTCAATAACCGTGACCTCATGCCCAGCCTTGGCCAGATACCATGCACTGGCGACACCTACAACACCACTGCCTAAAATCACCACTCGCATACTCGACTCCAGTTTGACGCCATATAAAGCATAAAATTCTGACGCAGAAATTACCCTGTTAGCGCTAATCCACCAACACCCGCTGCCAAAATTGTGAAAAATTTCACAAACATTTATCGGATAAACTGAATAACTTTGCAATACCTGCGATTAAATAACGATATAACGCAACATTTTCTACTATTCGAAGATAATTTTCGGCATTTTGATAGCAATGAAAGCATTGCTATCACTGGGCGCTTAACGAATTAAAGCGAACACAGCATCAGAATAAAAAACTGACCATCAGTGTATTTACTAGAATATAAAACCAATAAAAGCCATCTGGCTGATATTCTCTATTCACCCCCGCGATAGCGACCGCTGAGCAACCGCCGATATTTATAAAGCTGATTTTTTTGAAAAAAGATAATGTGCGCCAGAACTCAGGCCTGCCTGCGATATTCGGTCGGCGTTATGCCTAAACGACGGCGAAAATGATGGCGTAAAGTTTCAGCAGAACCGAAGCCAGACTGCTCGGCAACAAGCTCAATGCTTAACGTTTCACTCTCGAGCAGTCGACAAGCATTTTGCAAACGAATATTCAGCATCCACTCTCCGGGGCTGGTGCCGGTCGATTCCTGAAAACGACGTAAAAATGTGCGCCTGCTCATCCCTGACTCAGCAGCAAGTTGAGCGATTGCCAGAGGCTTGTCCAGTCGGGCGCGCAGACGGTCAAGCAGCGGGGAAAGACTTTTCCCATGCCGCTCGGTAACCGGCATGGCGAGGTACTGCGCCTGCCCGCCCTCACGATGTGTAGGGGTAACCATTCTTCGCGCCGCCCGATTCGCGACGGTTGCGCCAAAGTCGCGCCGAATCAGGTGCAGGCATAAATCAACGCCCGCCGCCCCGCCAGAAGAAGTGATAACACTGCCCTCATCAACATAAATTACGCCGTGCATCACCTGAATTTTAGGATAACGCTGTGCCAGCGCGTCAGTACTGTTCCAGTGGGCGGTGGCACGTTTTCCATCAAGCAATCCCGCCGCCGCCAGAACAAAACTTCCGGCACAAATCGACACAATACGGGTGCCGTTGGCGTGTGCCTGCTGCAAGGCATCAATCAGGTCGGGCGAAGGGGGCGCATCAATACTGCGCCAGCCTGGAATAACTATTGTGCCAGCGCCTTCGAGCAGCTCAAGACCGCCGTCGACCACCAGCCTTATTCCGCCTTGTGCGCCGAAAATCCCCGTTTCAACCGAGGCTACAACCATGTCATAAAGCGGTTCGCCAGTGGCCTCATCGGCGCGCCCAAAGGCCTCGACGGCGGTGCCAAACTCGAAGGTACACAGACATTCATAAGCAAGCAGCACTAACCGCCGATTTAACGGCGGTGTAACTGCGGGGGGTGAGGTAAAGCGCGTTAGCATAGTTGGCATAATATTGACGATATATGGCATTGGGGCATATTTCCAGTGCCGCACCTTTCTTTCATGCTGGCGGCCTCTAAAGTTTCAAAGGACTTTCTTATGGCCGTTCCTTCTAATACTCAAAACAGACTGGCGCTCACCGCCGTATGTCTGGCTGCCCTGATGTCAGGACTGGAAATCTCCAGCGTGCCGGTCATTCTTCCGGTGCTGGAAAAGCAGATAGGCGCCAATTTTACGCAACTGCAGTGGGTGATGAATGCCTATACTCTGGCCTGCACCACCGTACTGATGGCAACCGGCACATTGGCCGACAGATTTGGTCGCAGGCGTTTGTTTATCATTAGCATTATCGCCTTCGGCCTAACGTCGCTGCTGTGCGGGATATCGACCACTGCACCGATGATGATCGTGGGGCGCTTTTTGCAGGGAATAAGCGGCGGGGCAATGCTTATCTGCCTGATTGCTATTTTATCGTCGCAGTTCGCTCCGGGGAACGCACGTAACCGCGCTTTCACTGCATGGGGGATGGTCTTCGGCTTTGGGTTAGGGTTTGGCCCGCTGATTGGTGGCATCATTGTGACAATAGCCAGCTGGCAGTGGGTCTTTTTAGTGCATGTTTTCATTGCACTCATCACACTCATCCTGGCGGCAAAGAATGTTGTCGAATCGCGTGATCCACAGGCTCACGCTTTGGACATCGGCGGCATGATCACCCTCTCACTCACCGTATTGGCCGTCACCTTCTACATCACTCAGGGCGGTGAGATGGGCTACGCCAGCACTCAGGCGTTAGGGATCCTTGTCCTCGCGGCCGTCTGCGCCACACTGTTTATTTTCATCGAACGCCGCCATGTGCATCCTATGTTTGATTTTTCAGTATTTCGAAATCGCCCCTTCCTCGGTGCGCTGCTTGGCTCCGCCGGGATGAACTTCAGCTTTTGGCCGTTAATGATTTATCTTCCCTTGTATTATCAGAGTGCCGTAGGCACCGACATCATTGCCTCCGGTCTTTCACTGCTGGCTTACACCCTGCCGACTCTGTTGATGCCGCCGCTGGCCGCACGGTGGGTGAACCAGTTCGGTGCGGCCAAAATTATTCCTCTGGGACTGTTAGGGATTGGCGGCGGTTTTTTGCTGATGAGGTACGGTATCAATCACTCTGTTGGCATACTGCCAGGTGCATTAATGGCGGGCATCGCGCTGGGCCTCACCAATACTCCGGTCACTCACACGACGACCGGCTCCCTGCCCGCTAGCCGCGCGGGAATGGCCTCAGGTATGGACATGAGTGCGCGACTCATCACGCTGGCGATTAATATCGCATTAATGGGCACAATATTAGTGACAAGCATTCGCAACCGTTTGATGGCTCAGTTTCCTTCTATACCCGACGCGCACTATTGGCAATCGGTGGCCGAAGGCATCGCCGCAGGAAAAAACCTACCGCCCGAAATAGCCACCTTGGCACACTCATCGGCACTCGCCGCTGAAGCACTGAATTCAGGATTTAGTAACGTGATGCTCTACGGCGCACTGGGGGTTGGCCTATTGGCACTGGCAAGTCATCGGATATTCAGTGGTAGACAGCGGAGTCCAGACTGCGCCATGCCGACAGAACAATAAAGAGAATATTCACACTGGGAGTTTGGCGAGAATAATTGACAACATTTTCGGGGATGAATATTGATTTGTTGGATTAGTTTAAAACAGTAGCCTGTGTAAGCCCTTAAATTAACCCAATGCCATCAACCGCCACGCTTCGGGTCTGCCTGAAGCGTGAAATACTGACGCAGCCCAAGCGGGCGTGATACCCCGCGTGGATCAGTGATCAGCGGTAAACGTAGCGACGGCTGCCCAAGTGGACGCAGACGCCAAAGCGTATCGCCGATGAAGCGAAAATGTACTTCGTCACCGTTCAGTTCAACCTCGCGTAAGTCGCCGGTAGACATCGTCGCGCCGAGGGTCGCTTTATCTAGCACGGTAAAGTTTTTGTCGCACAGCAGCAGCGTTAAAAACTCTTCCTCGGGGATATCGTCTGTAATAAACAGCAAAAAACCTGTTTCAAGTGCCACGGCTTTCTCAAGCACTTTGCCCTCAATGATCCTGCCGGTTGGCGCACAATTGAACAGAATCTCGCTTTTCGCCGGCGTAAACTCAGTATCGTCATGAATAATTTTTAATGTTATGGCATCGGTAAAATTCATCGTTTCTCCCAAAATGCTACCAAGCAAGACTCATACCCATCGACGCCAGAGCGCCGCCTACGAATGCACCAATGGTCACGCAGACAGGCGCACCCGGACCGCACACTAAGCCAGCAACGGCGCCGCCGGCCATTCCCCCGACAATGCCACTGCCGGTCACCGCCGCTTCCTGCTTCACAGCAGCCATTTTATCGTCGGAGGTGGTAATGACATAGACAGAAACGGCCAGAGACAGTATCAGCAACCCCTTACCCGCCCGAGAATAGTAAAGCATTTTAGCATTCACACGCGGATTGGATTTTCCTGCCGATTTGACAATATCGCCATATATCTTGTTTTTTTGCAGTTCACTTAAATTATCAAAAATCGCCGATTCACCAAAATTTTGACGCGTTTTGTTGGCAATGAGTGCATTGAGTGTTTTACCCTCACGCTTGAGTTGCTGCGCCATAGCGCGCCCTAACGGGGTGCTGCGTCCGCGGATCATCTCCATTATCGCGTTGCGCATCTCCTGCGCTTCTGCCGCCGCTTGCTCCCAACTGATCAGTCCACGCGTCGCCTTGTCGCTGAGTTCACTTGAGGCCGCCTTAACCAGTTTAGAGTATTCCAAGCGTAATCTGGAATCGATAGTGAGGTAAGTTCCGCCATTGGCTAACTCACCCTGTAAACCATCGAGCGTGGCCTGACATATTTTTCGATAGTCTTCTTCAGTCGTATCCATATTTTTCCCCAATAGCTTACGTGATGACAACACAATAGGATTAATATTACCTAATTATTTATTTGAAATTTTCTCACTCTGCAAATGAATTAAGCTCACTCAGGAAAAAACGCATTTAAAACCGTAAATCCTCGCCAACGGAATACTCTTATTTATGCGTATAAAATAATTACCGCAAATATCACCGACGTTATTTATGCGCATAAATAGATAAATTAACCCTTATTTATGGATAAATTACCACTTGTCATAGGCCATAAGAAAAATTAATGGATGAGTCAACTCATCTTAGTAA
>NZ_MRWD01000017.1 GCF_002093625.1 Rouxiella silvae
TTGTTATATCGATAATCATTAACATATGTATAAACTGTTGTTTGCCATGCAGTCATCCATTTATCGTTGATCTGATAGGTTACATAACCATCCCATCGTTGTTGTTGTGCTCTGGAATTATTACCGTTTAAATCTGTTGAATGAAACAGGTTATAATCGTAACGATAACGTATCCCTAGATTAAGGTCTTTTCTAACATCATATGACAGTTTAAGGTAGGGTCCCAAACGTGTGCCGGTCGAACTCCAGTGAAGCAAATGACCGGGCTTAAGAGATAGTTTATCTGTAAGGTGAATTGTATAATTTGTATCTATTTCATTATAGCTTAATCCAAAAGGCTCATTGCTGTTTTCATGAGTTTTGTTAAAACTATCTGTTTCTAGACTTGCAAACCATCCTGATTTCCAATTCTCGCTTAATTTTAAACGTGTTTCATAGGCATGACTACCACTGCGATAGCCACCGAATCCATTTAAAGTAAGAGCTTGGGATTTGAAAGAGAGTAGTGTAGCTAAGACAACGGAAAATAATAAAAACATTTTTTTCATTATGAGGCGCTCTTTTTTTATTTTGTACGATGTGTGTGATTATTTTTTAATTTTTTTACTTCTATATTTCAAAGTTGAGTGAATCATTAATCTTTTAAGTACGCGTCAAGACATGCTTGAACATAAAATCAAGCATGTTATTGATAACTATCCACAGAGGAAAAAATACTTCGGAGTTTAAATCCCAATGTGTTTTGTAAATGAAGTTTAACTCCATTGAGTGTGATTTAATACAAAAAAAAAGTCAATACCTTTTGTTAAAATTTATTTTATATATGAGGTAAAATTAATTTAGTTTCAAATTCAATGTAAAATCCTTTAATTTCAATGAATTAGTGGTGGCGCTATTTAATTGATCAAATCGAACTTAAATAAAAAATCTGCTTGCATCACTCTTTTCAGGCAAACCGATTACCTCTAGGCATGCACGGTCTCATTCTATTATTCAATACAAAAATCATGGCTATATTTTAAGGGATGCTGGATATGAAAAAGGGCAATATCGCGTATTCGTGCACCGTTAGATGCCATAGACGTGAGGGGTGGCAACGCGATGTCATTAACGAAGCCGGCATGTGGGGGATTTGATTTAGAAGGGAGGAAAGACTGCAATTGGAGCTCAACGCAGCAGGATGCATTATCTTTTGGGAGTCAGCCGAGAGCGAGGCTTTGTATCTTGAAGGTGGCATAGTCTTTGGGCTCAGCAGTATGTGAGCTGATGTCCGCTTCACGCCCTGAGACATTCGACAAGTTTTTTATGGCTTCAGTAAGGGCGAGTGTCGCTCAAAGCTGCCTGACAACGTGGTCAAGCCCTACCACAGCTCAGAGGTACAAAAAATCACCTTAACGTACAATAATTTTCGATATCCAAACTGACCCCTAGTACAGCGTTAAAATTGCTTTAAGAGATTAAGCTTGTCTATAAAATCCATCACCTCACCAATTCGATATCCTCTGGAATTTTTGATAGGCAATATAAGACCTCGAAATTTTCTTCCCGTTTTTTCTGCATGAAAGATCTCAGCCGCTTTTACTTTGAGCATTTTTGCCAATGTTTTCTCGTTGACTCTTAGGTTCGGGGTTCTTGTCATCGATTTACTCGTTGATTTTTCAATGGTTATAGTTTTATATACCATTTTTTTGTTTATTTGAAAGTGAAAAACAATACTTTACTTGGCAAAGAAATTTCTTAAATAGATCAGCAAATCAATTGGATGCGAATATCCACAGTACTACTGAAAGCGCTCTGGGGTTCCCCCTCCAGCTCCACAAAATTAGATAGGACAATGACCGAACAGACTCAAACAAACCTGCAAGTTATCAGCGCGGTAAGAACTACACTCTGACACCATCGAGACAGAAATGGATACGCAAAAAATACGTAGCTCCTTTAAAGGAAAAAAAACTGCTACCCAACGCTAGCATCTTTTGCTTACCGTCAAAGCGGTACTGCAAACGCCAGTATTTAGATCCATTGGGGTGAACCATTAAATGCATGCCTTCGCCATCGGTAAGTTTGTAAGGCTTATCCGTGGGCTTTGCACTTCTTACCTTCACATCGGTTAATGCCATTAGAGGCCCTCCGTTGCTGGCTGTTGGTACAAGATTTCATTGAACGAGGATATACCATCACATATACCAACAGATACTACTTGATGCAGGTAGATGTAGGTAGACTCTGAGAGAATTTCGACGCGCTAAAATCAGCCAAATCACTGAATTTCAGGCATAAAAAAAGACGTCAGTTGACGTCTGTTTACTTCGAAATGGTACGCCCTACAGGGCTCGAACCTGTGACCTACGGCTTAGAAGGCCGTTGCTCTATCCAACTGAGCTAAGGGCGCATTAGACTGCTAAAAGGCAGTACAGCGGACTCGGATTATACGGGCCGCCAGTGTCGAGTCAATGGCTTTCGCGCTTACTGCTTAATGCCTGAGCAATTTAGCCGTAATTTATCTTAAAATGACCACCGAGCCGCCTGAAATTAAATAAATTTCAATATGAAGGCGCTCAGCGTCGTGAATTTTCGCTTACTGATTATTGGTTACTTAATTGCTTTCAAATGCACCACGGATAATCTCGGCCGAGGCGCGATAAGCTGCTGCTTCTTCAGTCGCCAGCACCGGTTGCAATCTTTTAACAACACCTTGGCCACCAATAATGGCAGGCTGCCCGATATATACCTGCTGGGTTTCGTCCCAGGCGGCAATCGGATAAACGCTTTGCGCGTCTGATAATACGGCATCGACTAACTGAGCGGTTGCCGTTGCGATGCCAAAACTGGTCCAGCCCTTGCCCTGTAATATTGCCCAGCCACCGCCGCGCACCGAAGATTCAAGTGCCTGCCAATCCGCCTGACTTTCACCCGCTAATTGACTCACCGGGCAACCGCCAACGTTGACCGTACTCCAGGCAACAAACTGCGATTCGCCGTGTTCGCCCATCACGTAGCCGTTAACGCTCTTAGGGTCCAGGTTGAAGAACTCCCCCACCACGCGCTTCATACGTGCGGTGTCTAACGAAGTACCCGTGCCAAAAACCTGCGCATGCGGCAGTCCGCTAACTTTCTGAATAACTTGGGTAATGACATCACACGGATTGGTGATATTGATAATTACACCGTTAAATCCGCTGGCCATGATTTTTGGCGTCACGTCGCTTACCACTGCACGTGTTTCGGCCAGCTCTTCCAGACGGTCTTCACGCAGCAGAGTTTTGGGCCCAATCGCCATCACCACCACGTCTGCATCTGCAAGCGCGGCATAATTATTGGCGATCACTGCGGTACGGGAAGAGGAAAATGATGCCATGTCCTGTAATTCGAGTGCCTGGCTGGTGGCTTTACTTTCATTTTCATCGATCAGAACCAGTACGTCGCACAGGCCCTGCGTGACCAGTGAAAATGCGGTATCTGCACCCACGTGGCCTGCGCCGATAATGCCCACTTTACGTGTCATGACTGTGTTTCCTTATTTACTCTGTGAAATATCGGACTCAACTACATTCGTTATAAAATGATTAACTCACCGGTCTGTCACGCATTTTTAGGGTTTAGTGTTAAAAAAACCAGCGACCTGACTATTATCTGTTCAGCTTATTGCCATTCAACGCCTGACAGCAGCCGCATGTTCTGACAAAATAGGCGCATCCCCCGCATTTTTTAAAAGATGGATTTCTCCCCAGATGGCAGCAAAGATTATTGACGGTAAAACGATTGCGCAGCAGGTCAGAAGCGAAGTCGGTGAAAAAGTAAAGCAACGCCTCGCGCAGGGTAAACGCGCCCCTGGACTGGCCGTCGTGCTGGTCGGCGAAAATCCGGCATCACAAATATATGTTGCCAGCAAACGCAAAGCCTGTGATGAGGTTGGTTTCCTTTCCCGTTCATACGACTTGCCTGCGACCACCACTGAAGTTGAACTGCTGGCGCTGATCGACCAACTGAATAACGACGACGCAATCGATGGAATTCTGGTGCAACTTCCCTTGCCCGCGGGTATTGATAACGTAAAAGTACTCGAAAATATTCATCCGGACAAAGACGTAGACGGTTTTCATCCTTATAACGTCGGGCGTCTATGCCAACGTGCACCAAAGCTGCGCCCTTGCACACCGCGCGGCATTGTGACGTTGCTTGAGCGTTATAATATTGACACCTTTGGCCTGAATGCTGTGGTCATTGGCGCATCAAACATTGTAGGTCGTCCAATGAGTATGGAGCTGCTGCTGGCAGGTTGCACCACGACCGTCACGCACCGTTTCACGAAAAATCTGCGACACCACGTCGAGAATGCTGATTTGGTGGTGGTCGCGGTCGGTAAGCCGGGCTTTATTCCAGGAGAATGGATCAAACCGGGTGCTATCGTGATTGATGTCGGTATTAACCGTCTGGAAAGTGGTAAAGTAGTCGGCGATGTGGAATTTGAAGCGGCCTCCGAGCGCGCATCTTTCATTACGCCGGTTCCAGGTGGCGTTGGTCCTATGACTGTTGCTACACTTATTCAAAATACCTTGCAGGCTTGCGAGGAATATCACGACGTGAATACTCACTAAGACAGGATGGCATGGAAACTTTTTTTCTCGAATCTCACCCGCACGTTGAACTCTGCGACCTGCTCAAATTTATGGGCTGGTGCGAGAGCGGTGCAGCGGCTAAAGCGGTGATTGCCGAAGGTCAGGTTAAGGTTAACGGGAAGGTCGAAACCCGCAAGCGTTGCAAAATTCTGGCCGATCAGCAGGTTGAATTCGCCAGCAGCAAAATGGTGGTTAAAGCCTCCGCGTAATCAGCTCAGTTGATAACGCAAAAAAACGGCGGTTAAGTCATTAACCGCCGTTTTTTTATTGGGAAAACCGAACTGTAAATCTGAAGATTTATTTACGACGCCAAGTGGTGCCTGCTGCCCCATCTTCTAACACGATACCCATCTCGTTTAAACGGTCGCGAGCCTGGTCGGCCATGGCCCAGTTTTTACTGGCACGTGCGTCGTTGCGCTGCTTGATCAACGCTTCGATTTCAGCCACTTCGCCGTTGTCGTCAGCCTGCGCACCGGACTGCAGGAACTGCTCCGGATCCTGCGCCAACAGGCCTAACACACCCGCCAAACGACGTAATTCAGCCGCCAAGCCGTTGGCCGCAGCCGGATTTTCAGCCTTCAGGCGATTAATATCGCGCGCCATGTCAAACAGCACCGAGTAGGCTTCCGGCGTGTTGAAATCATCATCCATTGCGGCGCGAAAACGCGCTTCGAAGGCTTCGCCACCTGCGGGTTCAGCACTTGAATCGGTGCCACGCAGTGCAGTGTAGAGGCGCTCCATTGAAGTACGCGCCAGCTTCAGGTTCTCTTCGCTGTAGTTTAACTGACTGCGATAGTGACCCGACATCAGGAAATAGCGCACGCTTTCGGCGTCGTAGTATTTCAGTACGTCGCGGACGGTGAAAAAATTATCCAGTGATTTTGACATTTTTTCGCGATCGATCATTACCATACCCGAGTGCATCCAGGTATTAACGTAAGGACCATCGTGCGCACAGCTTGACTGGGCAATTTCATTTTCATGGTGCGGGAACATCAGATCAGAGCCACCGCCGTGAATATCAAAATGCGACCCCAACTGTTTGCAGTTCATAGCCGAACACTCAATATGCCAACCTGGACGACCGTTACCCCAAGGCGAATTCCAGCTTGGTTCGCCCTCTTTGGACATTTTCCACAGCACGAAATCCATCGGATTACGTTTTACATCAGCCACTTCAACGCGCGCACCGGCCTGAAGTTGGTCGAGATCTTGACGAGACAGCAATCCGTATTCAGGATCGCTCTCCACCGAAAACATCACGTCACCGTTGATGGCGACGTAGGCGTGATCGCGGTCGATCAAACGCTGGACGATCTCAATGATCTCGGGAATATGGTGAGTCGCGCGCGGCTCCAGATCCGGAGGCAGGATCCCTAATGCGTCGAAATCAGCATGCATTTCAGCGATCATACGGTTGGTGAGATCGTTAAAACCTTCACCGTTATCGGCAGCACGTTTAATAATTTTATCGTCAATATCGGTGATATTACGGACATATTTCAGCGCATAGCCGGAATAACGTAAATAGCGCGCCACCACGTCGAAAGAAACAAAAGTACGCCCATGTCCAATGTGACAGAGGTCGTAAACGGTAATCCCACACACGTACATGCCGATTTTTCCGGCATGAATTGGTTTAAATTCCTCTTTTTGGCGACTCAGGGTGTTAAAAATCTTCAGCATCGAGCTATTCCAATTGTGTTGTGGGTAATTATAGTGTGAATAAATGGCAAATAGTTACACGTATACCGGTCATAATATAACGAAAAGCACGCTGCTGAAACGTTATAAGCCGCGGCATATGCATATTGGCCACTTAGTTATTGTTATAATATAACAACTAAGCCGTCAATTGTGTTCGTCATTCTGTCTTAAATTGCCCTCTTAAACACTAGGGGCTGACGGCTACTTTTGAGTTATGGTATAAGAAAAGGCTATAGTACTGCCTCATCAATGAGTAAACACTTACAAAAGCAGGATGATTATTATGGTCACTTTTCACACCAATCACGGCGACATCGTTATCAACACCTTTGCTGACAAAGCGCCAGTCACCGTTGAAAACTTCCTGAACTATTGCCGTAAAGGTTTCTACGACAACACTATTTTCCACCGTGTAATTAACGGTTTCATGATCCAGGGCGGCGGTTTTGAGCCTGGCATGAACCAGAAAAACACCGATGCACCTATCAAGAACGAAGCGAACAACGGTCTGAAAAACACCCGCGGCACGCTGGCAATGGCGCGTACCAATGATCCACATTCCGCCACCGCGCAGTTCTTCATCAACGTGACTGATAATGATTTCCTGAACTTCAGCGGTCAAAACGCTCAGGGTTGGGGCTACTGCGTATTTGCAGAAGTGACCGGCGGTTTGGATGTTGTTGAAAAAATCAAATCAGTGAAAACGGGCCGCAGCGGCATGCACCAAGACGTACCAGTAGAAGACGTGATCATCAAAAGCGTTACCGTTAGCGAATAACGTGACGCAGGAATGACAACGTTTTTTATCGCAGATATCCATCTTTGCGCACAGGAACCGGCAATTACTGCCGGTTTTCTGCGTTTTTTACGCGAAGATGCGCCACAGGCGGAAGCGCTCTATATTCTGGGTGACTTGTTCGAAGCTTGGATCGGCGATGACGACCCCCAGCCGCTACACGCCGAAATCGCCCGCGCGCTCAATACATTGCATCAACAGGGCATTCCCTGCTTTTTTATTCACGGTAATCGAGACTTTTTGCTGGGCCGGCGTTTTGCCCGCGACAGCCTGATGACGTTATTGCCGGAAAAGAAGGTACTTGAACTTTATGGACGTCGAGTGCTGATTTTACATGGCGATACCTTGTGCACTGACGACGTTGGCTATCAAAAGTTTCGCAAAAAAGTACATAACCCTCTTATCCAAAAACTTTTCCTCATGCTCCCGCTTAAGTGGCGACTACAGATTGCCGCCAAGATGCGTGCCGGAAGTAAGGCGTCAAACAGCCATAAAGATCTGACAATTATGGATGTTAACCAGCACGCGGTGGTGCAAGAAATGCAGAGACACGGCGTTGAATGGATGATCCACGGCCATACTCACCGTCCAGCCATTCACAATGTTGAGCTCGGGGAAGCGCTAGGCCATCGTGCCGTGCTCGGAGCCTGGCACGAAGAAGGTTCTGTCGTGAAAGTGAGCGCCGATGGCGTAGAACTTATTACCTTCCCGTTTTAACCTATACCAATAATCAAGGGATTTATTCCCCCTTGATTACACTAAGTGATTGCAGAATCTTCGCTAGATTACGGCGACGCAACCGTTTTCCTTGCGGTTTTGACGTGCTATTATTTGCGCCCTCTCGGTCAGGTAAACATTTTGTTTGTACCGCCACCTGACAATGCTTGCACAATCACAGGAGCTTTACAGGCATGACATCCAACGTTACCCCGGCAAAAATCGCTATCGTCATGGGGTCTAAAAGTGACTGGGCTACCATGCAGTTCGCTGCAGACGTCCTCACAACGCTGAATATTCCTTTTCATGTCGAGGTAGTCTCCGCTCACCGCACGCCGGACAAATTGTTCAGCTTTGCCGAGCAGGCCTCTGAAAATGGGCTGGATGTGATCATCGCCGGTGCTGGTGGTGCTGCGCATCTGCCGGGCATGATCGCGGCAAAAACGCTGGTTCCTGTGCTAGGTGTGCCGGTACAAAGTGCAGCGCTGAGTGGCGTTGACAGTCTTTATTCCATCGTACAAATGCCGCGCGGTATTCCAGTCGGTACGCTGGCCATTGGTAAAGCGGGTGCGGCAAATGCGGCCCTTCTTGCCGCACAAATTTTGGCGCTGCACGACAGCCGCATTGCGGGTGCATTAGCCACCTGGCGCAAAGAACAAACTGACGAAGTCCTGAATAATCCCGACCCACGGGAGGAAGCATGAAGCCGGTATGCGTACTCGGAAACGGTCAGTTAGGCCGCATGCTGCGTCAGGCAGGTGAACCGTTAGGTATCGCCGTTTATCCGGTGGGTATCGACGCCGAACCTGAAGCCGTTCCTTTTCAAAATAGTGTGATCACCGCTGAAATTGAGCGCTGGCCAGAAACCGCGTTAACCCGTGAGTTGGCAAGCCACACGGGCTTTGTGAATCGTGATATTTTCCCACGCTTGGCCGACCGACTGACCCAAAAGCAGCTGCTCGACCAATTAGGTTTAGCTACCGCGCCGTGGCAGCTGCTGGGCGATGCCGCAGAATGGGCAGATATTTATGCCCACCTGGGCGAACTGGCGATTGTTAAACGTCGCGTTGGCGGCTACGACGGCCGTGGACAGTGGCGTTTTCGTCAGGGTGAAGAAACGACGCTGCCAGATGACTGCTACGGTGAGTGCATCGTCGAGCGGGGCATTAATTTCTCTGGTGAAGTCTCACTGGTTGGCGCGCGCGGACACGATGGAAAAACAGTATTTTATCCATTGACCCACAACCTGCATCAGGACGGTATTCTACGCACCAGCGTGGCCTTACCCACGCCGAATACCGCGCAACAGCAGCAGGCTGAGTCGATGCTGTCGGCCATTATGAACGAGCTAGAATATGTTGGCGTGATGGCGATGGAATGTTTTATTGTTCCTGAGGGTTTGTTGATTAACGAACTCGCTCCGCGTGTGCACAACAGCGGCCACTGGACGCAAAATGGTGCATCCATCAGCCAGTTTGAACTGCACCTGCGAGCGATTCTCGCGCTGCCCTTGCCAACGCCGGTTGTCAGTACGCCATCGGTGATGGTGAATCTGATTGGAACCGATGTGAACACCGCCTGGCTGAGTCAACCGCTGGTGCATCTGCACTGGTATGACAAAGAAGTGCGCACCGGACGCAAAGTTGGACACCTTAATCTCAACGACGCGAGTCCTGTGCTACTCAAAGATAACCTACAGGCACTGGTTCCCCTCCTGCCGGCGGAATATACCAGTGCAATAGCTTGGGCTCTAGAGAAGCTTTAGTCATATTCTGCCTCTTTCAAGCTGCAGATGGGTTAGCTACCTGCAGCTTGAAATCTATTGGTTATTAGTTAATACCTTCATTAACCTTGATAACCACGAAACAACGCCTTTCCTCGCAACAGCCTAACGCCTAACCAACTTCCGCACAGCGACAACAGTACGGCGCTCGTGATGGGCACTGACCACCACAGCACCATGTTTGGCTGCCAAGGGAAATCGAACACTTTGCGTTGCAGTAGCCAAAGCGCAGCTTCTGCCCCCACGGCAGCAGCAATGCCGGCGACCAATCCCAGCACTGCAAACTCACACCATAGCGTGCTGCGCAGCAGTTTTTTACTGGCACCGAGCGTGCGATAAACAACCAACTCCTGCCGGCGCTGGCGCATACCGACCTGAATTTGAGCCAGTAATAGCAAACCGCCGCAGAGAATAACCAGTATTACCATCACTTCCAGCGCGCGGCTCACCTGCTGAAGCACGTCACCGATTTGGCGCAAAATAGTGCCAATATCCAACAAGCTAAGGGTTGGGAACTGGCGGTTTAACTCAACCAGCATTGGCCCACTTTGCTGATAGTGGAAGCTTGTCAGCCAGCTTTGCGGCTGTGCATCGAGCGCCCCCGGTGGGAAGATAAAGTAAAAGTTGGGTCGCAGGCTGTCCCAATCGACTTTGCGCATGCTGGTAACCTTGGCGCTGAAATCCTGCGTGTCGCCGCTAAACGTCACAGTATCACCGAGTTTAATGCCCAACCGTTCAGCAATACCCTGATCGATGGATACCTCGCCAGCTTTCGGCGATCCACTGCCTTGAATGACCTGATTGTGCGTGGGCAATCCCTCCATCCAGGTCAGATTAAGCTCGCGGTCGATGGCTTCACGGCCTGAATCGCCTGGTTTAATCAGGTTGGTGGCATTCTGCTGATTAATTTTAGTCAGCCTGACGCGCACTATGGGATAGAAAGTGTCAGGCTCGACCTTATGCTGACGTAGAAAATCGGTGACCTGCGGCACTTGCTCCTTGGTGATGTTGAGCAGGAAATAGTTTGGACTGTCGGGAGGAAGTTGTTGCTGCCACTGACTAAGCAAGTCACCGCGCAGCACAAGCAACAGGGCCAGCAGCATAAATGACATCGAAAACGCGGCCAGTTGGCTGAGCGTAATCCACGGCTGGCGAAGCAAACGATTGATGGCTAAACGCAACCCCAGGTGACTCACGGTTAAACGGCGCAGCAGCAGCAGGCTCAACCAGCCAATGCCGCCCAACAGCAGTGAAAGCACGACAATTCCGCCAAGCAACGCCCACAGCAGAGCGCTGTTGCCCACTAATGCCACGAGCAATCCGACCACCACGAGGGTAATTACCGGCAGGAAATAGCGTAACGGCCAAACATTGGCAACCACATCTTGGCGAAGTACGCGCAGCGGTAACGTAGCAACCAGTTGACGATAGGGTCGTAAACCCACGAGCAGCGAAATTACCACCAGCGCCCCCATCGACCATACCCAAGGCCACAGGCCCGCGGCAGGCAATTTACTAGGCAGAACCGGCGCGAGCATTTTCATAAGCAAGGCTTCAAATCCGAGCCCGATAATACTGCCCACCACGGCGGCAAGTAAAAGCACCGCCACCCATTGGCCGATAATCAGTTTTTGCAGTGCCCGACGCCCTGCCCCCAACGTTTTCAGCACCGCCACCAAATCGTAGCGACTGCGGCAATAGTGACTCATCGACACCGCCACGGCGGCGATAGACAGCATGAGTGTCAACAGAGCCGACAGCGTTAAAAACTGCTGTGAACGCTGCAATGAACGGCTGAGTGCACCGTCAGACTCTTCCATACCGTACCAGCGCTGATCCGGACGCAGCAGACCTTTCACTGCCTGACCATAGCTCTGAATACTCTGTGCCGAACCGGCAAACATGTAGCGATAGGTGAGGCGGCTACCGGGCTGAACAGCACCGGTTTTCGGCACATCGTCCAAATTCATGATAATTCGTGGCGCCGTCTCAAACGGGTTAAAACCCGAGTCAGGCTCTTGATTTATAACGGCTGCGATACGTAGTGTGGTATCGCCAACGTCGAGATTATCACCCACTTTCAGGTTAAGCAGCGCCAAAAGTCGAGGCGCGACCAGCACCGTACCTGGCTGCGGTTTCATGCCCGCGGGCTGAGTGTCCAGATTGCCATAAAGGGGGTACGCCAAGTCAGTAGCCTTCACCGACGCCAGCTGTGGCGTATTACCGGCAAAAGTCATGGTCATAAACGACAGCTGGCGGCTGACTTTTAAACCCTGCTGCTGCGCATCGGCGATCCAGGCCTCTGTAATGGGCCGTGCAGACTGCAACACTCGGTCACCGGCAATAAAGTCGCGACTTTGCTCACTGAGTCCTTTATCCATTCGGTCGCTAATACTGCCCAGCGCCAGAACGCAGGCCACAGCGAGCGTCAGGGAAAGCCAAACAATAAGCAGCGACGGGGAACGCCATTCACGCCAGAACCAACGCCAAATCATGCATCCTCCCACAGTTTTCCATCACGCAGCCGCAGTCGCCTTTGGCAACGCGCCGCCAATTGTTCGTCATGGGTCACCAGAATCAGTGTCGTATGATTATCACGATTAAACGAGAACAGCAGATCGGCAATGCGTTCACCGGTCTGACGGTCAAGATTACCCGTCGGCTCATCGGCAAACAGCAGTTTCGGTTTGCCGATAAAAGCACGCGCCAAGGCGACCCGTTGCTGCTCGCCGCCGGAAAGTTGGGCCGGTAAATGGTGCAAGCGCTTGCCTAGCCCAAGCTGGTTCAGTAATTGCACCGCCTGCTCCCGGCTGCTGGCATCGGTTTCACCGCGCAATAAGGCGGGAAGTTGAACGTTTTCCAAGGCATTCAAAGTGGGCACCAACATAAATGACTGAAACACAAAGCCGACATTTTTATCCCGCAGCGCGGCTCGTCCCTCCTCATTAAGCGAGGTAAGGGGTTTACCCAGTAGCGTCACTTCGCCGCTGCTGCCGTCGTCCAACCCGGCAAGAATGCCCAGTAATGTTGATTTCCCCGAACCCGACTCGCCGATCAGCGCAATAGTTTGAGCGGGTTTGACAACCAGCTCAACACCGGACAGGATGGATAACTCATGTTCCCCCTGACCGACGTGTTTACTAAGATGATGAACTTCAAGTACGTTTTCCGCTGGCATCTTCCCTTCCTTCTGTTGATGGGAATGTTAAGTTTTCGCGCCGTTGCTGCTGATACGCTGCTGATTGTAGGCGATAGTTTAAGTGCGGTTTACCGTTTACCGGCAAACACCTCGTGGCCCACGCTGCTCAACGAGCAGTGGAAAAAGCGTGGCGGTATGCCTGACATAGTTAATGCAAGCATCAGCGGTGATACTTCCGCGCAGGGTCTGGCTCGTCTGCCGGGGCTGCTTGAGCAGCATCATCCACGCTGGGTATTGATTGAGCTGGGCGCCAATGACGGCCTGCGCGGTTTCGCTCCGCCCACCATCAGTCAGACGCTGAATCAAATAGTGACGCGGGTTAAACAGTCCAACGCCGAACCGCTTTTGATGCAAATACGCCTGCCGCCCAATTACGGTAAACGCTATAACGATGCGTTTTACGCGATTTATCCCGCACTTGCGAAACAGGCGGATATTCCGTTAGTGCCTTTCTTTATGGAACAGGTAGCGATTAAACCGGAATGGATGCAGGATGACGGGCTTCACCCAAATCAAGCGGCTCAGAATTTTATTGCCGACTGGATGTCCGGCAAACTGGCACCTTTGGTTGCTCCATCAATGAGTAAACCATAATCTTCAAATATTAGGGGCCTTCAACAGGTAAAGTTATGCAAAAAGCCGTATTGATTACCGGTTGCTCCAGTGGAATTGGCCTGGTCGCCGCTCAGGATCTCAGAAATCGCGGCTATCGCGTGCTGGCGGCCTGCCGTAAAACGCAGGATATCGACAACCTTCGCCAGTTGGGCTTTGAGACCATCGCGTTGGATTTAGACGATAGAAATAGCGTCACGCAGGCCGCAGCCAACGTGATTGAACTCACCGGAAACCGTCTGTATGGATTATTCAACAACGCCGGATATGGCGTTTACGGTCCCTTGCATTCCGTTAGCCGTGAGCAGTTTGAACAGCAATTTTCAACCAATCTCTTTGGCACCCACCAGCTAACTCAACTGCTGCTGCCTGCAATGTTGCCGCACGGCGAAGGTCGGATTATTCAGACTAGCTCAGTCATGGGGCTGATCACTACGCCAAATCGCGGCGTCTATGCTGCCAGCAAGTTTGCGCTCGAAGCCTGGTCTGACACGCTGCGAATGGAGCTACACGGCAGCGGAATTCAGGTCAGCCTGATTGAGCCAGGCCCGCTGCACAGCAACTTTACCCAGAACGTCAGGCAGACACAGTCTGATAAACCGGTGGTTAATCCGAGTCTGGCAGAAAGATTCACCCTCACTTCTGACGCCGTTTTGCCAAAATTGCGCCATGCTTTAGAGAGTCCACGAGCCAGATTACGGTATCCGGTGACCTTAATGGCCCACGCCGTCCCGGTGTTGAAGCGCCTGCTCCCTAGCCGCCTGCTGGACATGCTGCTCAGAGGCAATAGTTAAATTTTTCGCTTGAAGAAGAGTAAATTGCCCCCATATATTCTCCAAACGGAACGGACGAGAGAGAAAAGAATTCATGCTTGCACAACCTTTATCGATTGATATCAACGAATCTAACCTGCATCAGACGCTGGACCAGTCAATGACGGTCCCGGTCATGTTTTATTTCTGGTCTGAACGCAGCCAGCACTGTCTGGTACTCGGTCCAATCCTTGATAAACTGGCGGCAGAATACGCGGGACAGTTTGTTCTGGCAAAAGTGGACTGCGATGCAGAGCAGGCCATCGCCCAACAGTTCGGTTTACGTTCCATTCCTGCGGTTTATCTATTCCAGGAAGGCCAGCCGGTTGATGGTTTCCAAGGGCCGCAGCCGGAAGAAGTGATCCGCGAACTGCTCAGCAAAGTATTACCTAAAGAAGAAGAACTTAAAGCCGCGCAGGCCGCCGAACTGATGCAGGAAGGCAAAGTCATTGACGCCCTGCCACTGCTTAAAGACGCCTGGAACCTCAGTAATCAACGCAGCGACATTGGCCTGAGCCTGGCTGAGGCACAAATTTTGCTTAACCGCAGCGAGGATGCAGAAGCGGTGCTCGCCACTATCCCATTGCAGGATCGCGATACGCGTTATCAGGGGCTGGTTGCACAAATCGCCCTGCTGAAACAGGCGGCTGACACCCCTGAAATTCAGCTGTTGCAGCAGCAAATTGAACAAGACCCGCAAAACGTCGAGCTGGCGGTGCAGTTGTCGCTGCAGTTACACCAGGTGGGCCGCAATGAAGAAGCGCTGGAGCTGCTGCTTGGCCATCTGAAAAAAGATTTAGCCGCGGGAAACGGTACTGCGCGTAAAACGCTGATGGACATTTTAGCCGCGCTTGGCACGGGTGACGCCTTAGCCGCTAAATATCGTCGCCAGCTCTATTCGCTGCTTTACTGATATATTTTCTACTTTACTCAAAACAGAGTTTGATGATGCACTCGGCGTCACCCAGCCCTACTGTCTACACCTGATATTGACCCAATACACGCTGTTTTCCTCTCTCTTGAAAACAGCGTGTCGTTTCTGCGAGACGCCTCCAGCAAATCAATTTTCCTCTGAACTATTCTTAAGTCATGCCCCTCTGATCTAAATATGCGATGATTTAACCGCTGCGGTGGCTTGCCCGTAGCACAGGGAACGGTTTTACCGAATTTTCGGGACATATCATTACAGGAGTTTTAACCATGCTGACTTTTATACCCGTTGTGGTCGTATTAGCGCTGATCGTGGTATTTGCTGGCGTCAAAATCGTGCCTCAAGGCTTTCAATGGACCGTCGAACGTTTTGGCCGCTATACCAAAACGCTGATGCCGGGTCTCAACCTCGTGGTGCCTTTTATGGACCGCGTAGGCCGTAAAATAAACATGATGGAACAGGTGCTGGACATCCCTTCTCAAGAGATAATCTCGCGCGATAACGCCAACGTCGCCATCGATGCGGTATGCTTTATTCAGGTCATCGACCCAGCCCGCGCCGCCTATGAGGTAAGCAATCTCGAACAGGCGATCATGAACCTTACCATGACCAACTTCCGTACCGTGCTGGGTTCTATGGAGCTAGACGAGATGCTCTCCCAGCGTGATAACATTAACGCGCGCCTGCTGCATATTGTGGATGAAGCCACCAACCCGTGGGGCGTGAAAATTACCCGCATTGAAATTCGCGACGTGCGCCCGCCGGCTGAGCTAATTTCCGCCATGAATGCGCAGATGAAAGCAGAGAGAACAAAACGCGCCGATATTCTTGAAGCCGAGGGCGTGCGCCAATCGGCGATCCTTCGTGCCGAGGGTGAAAAGCAATCGCAGATACTCAAGGCTGAAGGTGAGCGCCAATCGACATTTTTGCAGGCCGAAGCGCGTGAGCGTAGCGCCGAAGCCGAAGCGAAGGCCACGCAGGTGGTTTCAGCAGCTATAGCGGCCGGTGACGTGCAGGCTATCAACTATTTTATTGCACAGAAATATACTGAAGCACTGACCAAAATAGGCTCGGCGAATAACAGTAAAGTCATCATGATGCCGTTAGACGCAACCAGCCTGATGGGCTCGATTGGCGGTATCGCTGAACTACTGAAAGAAACTAAAGGCGGAAAATAATGCTGCAGCAGTTGATGGCAAGTCCACATCTGTTTTGGCTGTCACTCGGGGGGCTGTTGCTGGCCGCCGAACTGCTGGGTGCCAGCGGTTATCTACTGTGGAGCGGTGTTGCCGCTGCACTGGTAGGTTTACTGGTTTGGGTGGTGCCGCTCTCTTGGGAGTGGCAAGGTGTGGCTTTTGCCGTGCTGACCATTGTCGCTGCGCTGCTGTGGGCCAGTTGGCTAAAACGAAAGCCTGATGACACCACTGCAAACGAAAGTCTAAATCAGCGCGGTAGACAAATGGTTGGACTGCACGGGCATTTGCTGGAGCAACCCGAAAATGGCTACAGTCGGATCCGCATCGGTGACAGCACTTGGCGAGTCAGTGGCGCAGAAACGTTGAACACCGGTGAAGAGGTTATCGTCACTGGCGTTGAGGGCAACACACTGCGGGTCGTACGCTATCCTTGAGCATCTACGCGCATTTCTGATAGATAACGGCAGGCACAGTTTCTGCCGTTATTCCCTTGCGCTCTTCTAGAACGTTTCTATTTATACAGCGTTTCTTTCAGGAACTTCACTGCCTGCGCGGTGGCGGCTTCTGCCGCAGGCGTCGCAGCCAGAGCATTTAACATGACAAAGTCATGAATGGTGCCAGCGTAACGGGTGGCAGTGACTCGCACACCGGCCTGAGTCAATTTACGCGCATAGGCTTCACCTTCATCTCGCAGCACGTCGTTTTCATCGGTGATGACCAATGCCTGAGGCAGATTTTTGAGCTGTTCAATCGAGGCATTTAACGGCGAGATGTGCGGATCGGCACGTTTGGCTACGTCTGGCTCATATTGATTCCAAAACCATTTCATTCCTTCACGCGTCAACCACGGCCCTTCTGCGAACTGATTATAAGAACCGTTGTTGAAATCAGCCGAGGTCACCGGATAGAACAGCAATTGTGATTTAATGGCAGGCGTTTTTCTTTCTTTAGCCAATAAGGTCACCACCGCCGCCATATTCCCCCCGACACTGTCACCGGCAACCGCCAGTCGAGATGCGTCAATGTTGAACTCATCGGCATGCTCTGCAACGTATTTTGTCACCGCGTAATCTTCTTCAATCGCAACAGGATAATGATTTTCCGGTGAACGATCGTAATCGACAAATACCAGGACAGCACGACTGCCTACGGCCAACTCGCGGACTAAACGATCGTGGGTATTTTTATCTCCCATCACCCAACCGGCTCCGTGGAAGTAGACGATAACCGGCAATTTACCCGTCATTCCTTGCGGGCGAATGACTCGAATCGACGTGTGACCTTTAGGGCCTACCGGCAGCACTTTGTCTTGAATTTCAACGTTCAACAAGTGCTCAGGATGAGCCTGGGCACCTTCTAATACTTTGCGCGCCTGCGCTGGAGTCAATTTATAAATTGGCGTTGAGCCAGCCAAGGAATCCACAAAACTTTGGGTGGCAGGTTCCAAAATCGGTGCGGCTAAAGCACTGGCAGAAACCAGAGACATGGCAAGCGCAGCGGAGGTCAAAGTCGTCTTCATGATAATTCCTTCTAATGTTTTTAAGTGGGATAGGCGGCGTTTTGTGTTGCGATAATTAATATCGCACAACTTAAATACATGCAATTAAATTGTGCACTATATAAATACACAAACTATTAAATTTAGAAGGATGACGGACTAATTACTTGAAAAGTATGAACTTTATTTACACTGAAACCTGAAAATTATTTTTTACAGCAACCGCTCAAATTATCGATGATTGGGCAAAATGCCCCTTCATCCCCGGGACAAGACTCAGCAAGCAGCAGCAATCTCTGATGCATTTCTTTAAGTTCCTCGATGTGCCTTCCAATTTCATTCGCTTTTTCTAGCGTTCGAACTTTGACGTCGGCACTGTGTCGCTGCGGATCATTGAACAAGGCCACCAGCTCTTGGCACTCTTCAAGATTAAACCCTACCTGTCTCGCCTGACGTAAAAGTGTGAGTTCTTCAATCTGTTTGGGCGCATAGCTGCGGTAGCCATTTTCGCTGCGCATGGGCGCTGTCACCAGGCCTTTCTCCTCATAAAAACGGATCGCTTTACTGGTTAAACCGGTTTTTTTTGCCACATCGCTAATATTCATTTTGTCCCCTTGACCTTCCCCTTGCTGGGAGGTTTCAGATACCCACAGCCACCTATGTGGCTGTGGTAAATCAATAAGTTACAACCCCATCAATCCCCAACTTTCCCCTCAAAACTACTAAGGTGTGGACGCAATGTGGACACTGCTTCAGAGTGTGGACACAATGCGGACGCCGTGGTTAATGGATTATAGCTCAAGGCATCGACCAAATAATCCGGTGAGAAGTGCGCATAAGTCATGGTCTGCGACACATCCGAATGACCGAGAATTCTCTGTAGAGTAATAATATTCCCCCCCTTCATCATAAAGTGTGTAGCAAACGTATGACGTAATGCGTGTGCAGCTTGTCCATCCGGCAGGTTCGGCTTTGCCTCTTTCATCATTTTGCGAAAACGGCTGTAGCTCACCCGGAACAATCGCCCGGACTCCCGAGTTTTGACGATGTCAGCAATATCTTTCGATATAGGTACAACGCGCTTATCACCATTTTTGGTGTGCGAAAACATTACGTTGTTATGAACTATGTTTTCAGCCTTTAACCCGTAAGCCTCCCCCCATCGTGCCCCCGTTGCAAGACAGAGAACAGCAATGCGGTAATAATCACCTGTCAGTTGGGAGAGCAACGTATCTATCTCCTTGGCTGTCAGGTAGGCCATTTCTGAGCGAATTTCTTTGAGTGGTGCAAGTGTAGCAACCGGATTTTCACCGTGATACTCACCAATTTTTGCCATGGTTTTAAAAAGACCACTCAAGGCAAAAAGGTCATGGTTAATGGTCGATGCCTTGATCCCACATTCAAGACGATAGGCGCGATAATCAACAATGCACCTGGCATCAATCTGGTAAAGCATGGGGTCTTCCATGTCACGGCATATTCCATTAATGGTATTTAGTCTGCGGTTGGCATAGGGCAGGTTTCTACCTAGCAGCATCCACCACAATTCAACAAATTCACTCATGCGACGCTTATCTGCCGGTCGACTCAGATAGTCTTTGTTCTGATACCTGCCAATGATGCTTCTCTCATACGCTAGAGCATCAGCCTTGCGATCGAACTTCTTACGGATACGCCTTCCATCGCGGCCCCGTGGTCTAACATCTACTTCAAAGCGACCATCTTCGAGTTTCTTAATCGACATAAGATAACCCTCCGATGTACTGCGAAATTTCTACCAGCAGGTCTTCAGCCCATAGGTAGTAAACATCTAACCAATTTTCTTCCCTTAGCGGGGTGAGTCTGTTTCGTCTTGCGTATATAGCGCAAGCGCTGGAGCAATTTGCCCCCTCGCCGGGTCCGTCCGGTCGTACATAAACCAGTCCTGGTACTTGTTAAATCTTGGATGACCAAAGAGCTTTACAGCCGATTCCAAGGTCATTTTCGATTTATCACTTTCATATCCATGATAAGTACCATAGTTAATACCTGTTAAATCAGTTAATTGCCTCTTTGTAATCCGCTCAGAGTCACGAATAAGAGCCAGCTTCTCACCTTGCGTTCTTGACATAGTTTGCAGTTCTCAACATAATTAAGCGTACTCAACTCAGGAGTTGACAGCTCAGCCCCTGTACCTAATTAGCCCCAACGGGGGCCAACTGAGGAACTTTAGCACAATGAAAAACATCAACGAAATCGAAACGCGTTACGCAAGACAGTTCCCGGTTGATACTGGCCGTGCTCTGCGCGTGTGCCGCATGACTGAGAAACAGACTCAAAAAATCCGCGATATGTCGACCAATGAATTGGCAAGTCAGATTTTTGTCTGTGCCGAAGAGTTCGCGTATCTCACTGGCCGTACTCTCAAATCAGTTCAGCATTTGATGGACAGGAATCAGATCCCCGTTCATCGCGAAGGTATGCCAGGTTCTAAACGTCCAAAGCGTTTTATTATGATGCAGGAATATCTGGATGCCCTTCGCCACTGCCGCGCAATCATTACCTCAGACGAGCGCTATCACATTGACCGATTAATGCGTGATAAGGCTACTTTCAGAAAAAGTTCTGCAAGGGGAAATAAGGGTGTTCGCGCATGAACCAATTAATGTTTACAGCGCCTACCAATGGCCTCAGTTCTGCACCGTTTTATATCGCCGCCAATTGTGTTTTAAACATTTACGAATTGCGCCAGAAGCATGGCAAAAGAGTTTGTGATCAAAATACTCCGGCTGAAATTGAGTGGGCAGTCGAGCAATTGAACTACCTAGCCGGTGTCGCAGCTTACAGCGGCAGTAAAGAAGCAATTGCCATAAGGAACGCAGCCGATATTTGGAAACGTTACGAAAAGAAACCTGACTTATTTCCCATAGAAATTGAGGCATAAGCATGGCTATCTCAACTCAATTACCGTCTTTGTCTTCGCTCTTAGTAAATCATCAGCGTCAGGAAAAGTGGGCGCAATGTGGTTTCTGGATGGAAATGCCAAACGGTCGTAAGTTTGTTGCTGATCCTAATGCACCATACACCCGCGCACCTGGGCAGCAAAATCAACGTCCGCGCTGGTTTGCGAAATTGATGGGTATATTTTTCTAAGGTGGTTTCCATGGAACAATTATCAAAAATGCCGTTTAAGGAATTTTCTATTGATTGGCGCACTAAAGCCAAGATTAGTAGCAATAATGCAGCGCGCTTTTTTAATATGAATCCTCTACAGGAAATTCATGGTGAAGAGGTTGGGCGTACTAACCGAGAGATGATTTTATTTCGCGCTAACAGGATTGCTATCAAGAATGGAGATAAAAAACCATTTCGTGAAAATGACGCTGATAAAAACTATGTTGACTTCACCGAAGAGCAGCGGGTTTTAATTATTGATGCGCTAAATGAAATCAGTCATTTCGGTAGGAATTTGCCAGCGTTTATCCCAATCGCAGATTGTAGAATTAACATTTAAACCATAACGGTTATTTGCGGCGTTTTATTACGTCGGGTTTCACTCATTCTAAATTCAGGAACAGCAGATGATTAATTACTCACTTAGCTATTTTTTGAAGAAATACCCACGGCGGACTTTTGCTTTTGTAATTATCGCATGCGGCGGCATTTGGATAGCAACTGCATTAGCTACCCTTGCAATTGTCTGGGGGCTGATATGAGTAGTATTGTGCGTTCTCCTCTCAAATGGGTTGGGGGTAAAGCCCATGTTATTGCCGAGTTGCGCCGCCACTTGCCGGAGGGTAAGCGCCTGATCGAGCCTTTTACGGGTTCTGCAACAGTGTTTTTAAATACTGATTATGACTCTTATGTGCTGGGTGATATTAATGGCGACCTAATCAATATGTTCAACATGATAAAGCGTAACCCAAGCCGATTTATTAGTTATGCGGCCAGCCTGTTTAATAATGAAAATAACCCTATCTCTTATTATCAACTGCGTGATGAATTTAACAGATCAAGCAATCAGTTTTACCGTGCAGCAATATTCCTTTATTTAAACCGCCACGGCTATAACGGTATGTGTCGCTATAACCAGTCGGGCGGATTTAATATCCCGTTTGGGAAATACAAAAGCCCTTATTTTCCTGCTGCCGAGATCCGCGCCTTTGCTGAAAAGGCAGATAAAGCCGTATTCCTGTGCATGGATTTTAGCGAATGCATAGAAATGGCTAATTCTGGGGATATCATTTATTGCGACCCGCCATACATCCCTACGTCCAAGACTGCCGATTTCACGGCCTATCACACGGCTGGTTTTTCCATTGCCGATCAGCATCGCCTGGCTGACGCGCTGCGTGCGGCTGCTGCCCGTGGTTGTTATGTCGTGGCGTCAAATAGCTACTCACCGGAAGCCTTAGAAATTTATGGCGGCTTCGAAATTAATCAAATCGACGCACGCCGCTCCATCAGTTGCAAATCTGATGGACGTATTAAAGCGCGCGAAATTATCGCAACTATGAGGGCGTCAGCATGAATGTAACTGTTGAGTCATTGGTCGCTAACGAAATCAGTGATTTTTGTGCTGGTCTTGAAAATATAGGCGCTCCAGTAACTCCTGAGGAAATAAAGAAGGAATTAGAACGCCGCATTCTTCCGCTGGTTCAGTCGATAGAAATCTTTGACGCTACCGAGCTTGCAGAAGCACCAATCATAGCGACAGAAAAGACGTGGCTTTATGGGGAATTTCCTGACGAAGATGAGGCACAAGCCTGGGACGACATGTTATCCGGGCATCTTTCGAAGCCAGGTAATGAAGAACCAAAAGTAATTAGCTGCTGGTCATGCAAAGAAAGCCTGACTTTAGGCCAGCGTGCTGAAAATGACGGTTTTTGCCCTCACTGCAATTGCAATAATGAAATCGAATTAGATGATGCATGATAATCGGGGGCGTAAAGCCCCCACTCCTCCGCCTGCATTTCGTGACACTAAGCCCGCCGAACCTGAGTGGGCTTATGCTTGGAATGCAGAACGCGAAGCAGTGCGCCCTGCTGAAATCCCCACCTATGCAGAAAAACATGCATCTGAACATCAGATGTATGCGCAGCTTGCAGAAACTGCTCGCGCCTATGACATGCTCGACCAGCAGCCGGATTTTATTCAGCGTGTAGTCATGGGGACCATCACCAGCCTGGAACGCAGCAACGGCGTTAAACGGGCAAATATGTACTTAACGAAAAACTTCGTTGAGCGCATATTTCCACGTCTACACCTCGTTAATCGTCAATATCGCCTGGAAAAACAGACCGCAGACAACATCAATTTTCACTGGATGTACAACAAGCTGCCGGATTTGAGCACCAAGAAAATCGACGCGCTGGCCGAAGAGATTGCACAGTTTATTGCCCTCGAATTGAGCAAGGTCAGCACCGAGGCCGAAGAGCAAAGTCTTTCTGATTTCAAAACCGCCGCCGCTATGTTCAGTCGCGTGAAGTCTATTGCGCGTGAACTTGGGCAAGACTTGCCGTTAAAGGACAAAAAGAAGTTATCTCTTGATGACATGACCCCGATTATTGCCCGCCTTTACTCTCCAGATTGGTGGAAAAGAAAGCTCCGCCGCCAGGCTGCAATCTGGCGTGAACATTTGTATATCGCCTTTGGTCAGGTCAGCAAGAAAACCAGTGCATACGCCAGCCGGAAAGCGATCCTAGAATGGAAAGAGCAGAGACGCCGCACCCGTGAGTTTTTAAAGTCGATGGAGCTGGAAGACGAGGAAGGTAATCGTATCAGCCTGATTGATAAATATGATGCCAGCGTATCAAATCCGGCTATTCGTCGTTGTGAGCTAATGACCCGTATTCGTGGCTTTGAAAATATCTGTGAAGCACTGGGCTACGCCGGTGAGTTTTATACCATCACGGCCCCTTCCCGCTACCACGCCACCAATGTTCACGGGCACCGTAACCCTAAGTGGGACGGCACTAGCCCATCTGGGACACAAAAATATCTCTGCAATATTTGGGCGAAGATCCGCGCCAAGCTGGCCCGCAAAGAAATCAGTATTTTTGGCATACGTGTTGCGGAGCCGCACCAAGACGGGACACCCCACTGGCATATGCTGATGTTTATGAAGCCTGAGCACGTCGAGACTGTTCGACAAGTCATCGCTGATTACGCTATGGAAGAAGACGCCTATGAATTACGAAATGACAGAGCACGCAAGGCACGTTTCCACGTTGAACCCATCGACCCAGACAAAGGCAGCGCCACGGGTTATATAGCCAAATACATTTCTAAGAACATCGACGGCTTCGCGTTGGACGACGAAACAGACGACGAGTCAGGCAAGCCACTGCGGGAAATGGCCGCATCCGTTTCTGCCTGGGCGGCTCGCTGGCGTATTCGTCAGTTTCAGTTTATCGGCGGTGCACCGGTCACAGTTTATCGCGAACTTCGCAAGCTGGATGACAGTGACACAGCACAGGGCTTATCTGTCGAGTTTGCCACCGCGCATTTTGCTGCTTATTGGAGCGATTGGGCCGGTTACACCAACGCACAGGGTGGGCCGTTCGTGAAACGCAACGCGCTGGCCGTCAAAAACTGGTATGAGTCCAGCGAAAAGCTTTCAGCCTTCGGCGAGGAAGTGGTGAGAATTCGCGGAGTTTATGACACGCAGGTCGGGAGTGGCTGCCCGATCATCACCCGATTGGTTGAGTGGAAGATAGTACCCAAGCGTGCCGTTGATTTGGCCGTTGATTTGAGCGGCGCGAACGCGACGCCTTGGAGTTCTGTCAATAACTGTACGGGGCCGGGGATCGGGCCACAGGATGGCAGAACAGAAAATGACATGCCCGTTTCTAACCTGGAAAAGCTGACACCGAAGGAACGGAGAAAGCTGGTAAAGCGAGTTCGCGAGCAGGAGAGCCAGAGAAGACAGCAGCGGCGCAGTCTGGGCATTAAGCGCCGCTTTGATCCGGGCGTTAAACCTGAGATAGCAGAGAAAATGCGGGACAGTGCACGCATTACCCTCGGCATTGAGCTGAGTTTGAATGAGATAAAAAGCCTGCTGACAGGCCAGGTTATGCACGTTGGCGATATAGGATTCAGGGGGCAGAGCGACGGTGAGATTTATCATGTACCGGCAGCGCCTTCGCCGTTGAAAAAGTTCATGAAATTAAAGCAAAAGTACGGCCCAAAAGATGAGACTGAGCAGCAGGAGATGCTTAGGAGGCATCTACAAAAAAATAGCCAATCAGAATTCAAGGGTGGCCAGTAAATTTCTCACTTTAAGCAACCATGCCCAAGGGGTTTAGAGATTAACTTAGCTCTTATCATCGCTTTGTGAGGCTTTATTAAGTTCCTCATAAACCTTAGGTATTAAGGCGCTAATATTGTTATAGCACTTTCTCAGGAACGGAAATAGTAGGTAGTTATTTCCATCGATAGACAATTGATTTTTTTTCTTTACTTCAAAATCCGTCGTCATTAAACCTTTTTTTATCACGTCAACAACCCCGTCATTGATTGCTAAGTCATCAAATGGAACTCCGTTGTATGTGTTTCCTGAAAACTCAATACCTGAGCCATTGCCCCCAAACTCAACCAAGTTAATGCCGCCAGCAGAAATGAGTACACTTTCAGTGACTTCTTCTTCAAGAATCCCTATCGGCTTTGTGTGCTTTGCTTGGTTCGTTAATTTACACATGATTGTAAGCCAATCATCACCACATGAAAAAGGCTGTAAATCACTGATTAATTCGTAAACAATCGAAAATTCATCCTTAAGCAATGGCATGTTTCTCTTTACACTTTCCTCAAAGACTAACCTTTCATTTCCAAAGGGGAAATAAAAAATTTTTTCATTTGGCTTGGAAAAATTATCATTTATATCATGAGCTAAGTACTCAAGGGATGAGCGTAGATGTTCAAGTATTGTCTTCACCTTAGGCTTGGTAATTTGATTCACCCTCTGAGCCTTAGTTATAGAGCTATCAACCTCTTTCAATAAATCATAGATATCTTCCTGATTCATAAATTTCCTCTCTTTTTTTGACTAATTAAAAGTTATCACAATATATACTCAAACATTTGCACATGGTATGTAACTGTTAAATTTTTGGATCAGCTAGATACAAATTTGCTGCACGAATTCGCATCCATTTGCACAAATTTATACAACTGCTAAATCATCATGAAGCCTAGGCACGGCGCGGGATTGGTCGGACTGCAAAAGTGCAAAAAAAGGCACCCTTTTTATGCGCGGGCGAGGCGGGGGAGCAGTCGCGTGCTGAGGGGGGTACATAGGGTATTCCTCAAAAATCGTTTTTTTGGCCAAAAATCGGCCCGATTTGATGTTTTGAGCGGTGTGCCCATGCCTTGACGTAAGAAATGAGAAAGCCCCGCAGCATGGCGCTGAGGGGCTTGTAGAAGGGGTGAGGTTCGGGTTATTGAAGGCCGATCAGTTGCTGTTTTCTGCCAGGGCGTAAGGGGTAAAGCTGAAAACCTCAAAGCCGATCCAGTCATTCAGGTCCTTCAGCACTTCCTGTATGGGGTACAGTTCATTGATGGCAAACACCTTAGCCGCCTTTTCAATGTCACCCAGCCCCCCGGCGTTGTTCGGTATCACTCCCATGAGCTGAGGTGGGACGCGGTGCACGGCGAGCATATCGTCGCGGGTCGCATCCTTAATGCCGGTAAATTCATCCTTCGCCGCTATCTGACTGAACGGCATAATTTGCAAGCCGTCTTTCTTTCCCCCCGCCGCGTAAACAAAAAGATTCTTAAACGCCCCACCGCCCCGCGCTTCGGTCAATGAACGTTTAAGCTTCTCCACGTCGCCGCTGTTGGCAACGGGATCGGTCAGGTAGACAATCACCCCGGCGTGACTGCCGTTGATGTAATAGTTTCGACGAAACAGCGTAGCCTCACCGTTGAGCAAGATGGACTGCATGGCGGACATGTATTCCGGCGTACCGTAAATTTCCTGATGAATGCTAGGGCTGCGCAGGTGATAAACCTTGCCGGGCGGAAATGCGTAGTCTTCGTTGTAGTAGGTCACGAACCAATATTGATCCAGGTTCTCGCCACGTCGCGTGTACTTCGCCAGCGTGTGCTTAAGTCTGAGCGGCTGGCCCAGGCGGTTTTCTCTGAGTTCAAGGTAAGCATTCCCGAACACCAGGTAATCCATAATGAACGCGCTGGCATCCTGGCGCGACAGCATGGGGTGCGGTTTATAGCAGGACATAATCACGTTGCGCTTAAAAATCAGCGGCGACTGATGGTGCACGGCACCTTCAAGCATGCGCGCCAGGCCGTAGGTGCTGATGGGTGGTTCGTACCAGCGCCCATTTTTGGCGCACTCCATACAGTCCTGCAGATCGCGCTGGTCCATGATTGACGTCGGTTCACCGAAGCTGAAAGACTGAATTTCATCAATCGGTTGCTGCACCGCGTCGCCGGGGTGCAGGGTTTCGCCTGCGGCGCTGAGGCTGACTTTATTGGCGGTTTTACGACGGCGGCTCATGGTTAAAACTCCTCAACGAAACTGTCATTACCGCTGCCGGCATCATTGCCCAGCGGTTCATTTTGCAGGGCGTGCATGGTCGCCCACGCCAGGTCACCGTGACTGCTGCCGCGCTTGCGGTCAGAGGCATAGGAGGTCTGGCCGCCCTGCGTGATAAATTTTCTGATGGTCATGAAGCTGGTCACGACATCCATCATCCCCGCGTCATATTCAAAGCGTCCGGCACGAATAACCATTTGTGCTTTCAGTACCAACTGGCGTTTAACGGCCGGGGTATAGGTATGCTTTTGCGCCGCCGGGAAAAACTTCACGACCAGTTGATACACCGCCTCGCCAATGCCGGTCCCGTCTATATCGATATGCTGGACGTCATAAATATGGGTCAGCTGTTTGATGAAGTTCGCCTGCTCTTCAAACTCCATGCCGCGCAGCTGATGGCGCTCAATCACGCGGAACTTGCCACCGGCCACCATGGGCGGAGCCAGGACGACGAGACCGGCGCTGTCCCCCTTGTCGCTGTTACCGTTAGGGTCGTAGCCTATCCATACCTTGCGGTTGCCCAGCGGGCGCGGGGCGTAAGGATTCCAGTCAGGCCAGATGCCGCTGTAACCGTCCACGCCGCAGCCTATCAGTGCGTTATAGTTAAATGCCCTTTCCCCCTGCTTCACGAAGATGCAGCGATACAGGTTATCGAATTCATCCGGGCTGTTTTCGTTCTGAATTTCTTCCAGGTCAATCATCGGGAACCCGAGATCGATAACGTCATGCACCGTCACAATTTGACGCCAGATATTGTCTCCGCACAGCTTCCCGTCCTTCAGGGCCTTATGGCTAAGGTCTAATTCCGCCCTCTCCTTCTTCCCTCGCCCGCTGTTAAACAGGTTCCCGGACCAGAATTCATAGGCTTCATGCTCTTCGCTGGACGGCGTTGAAAAATAGGTACGCCGCAAGCCGACGTGTGTCGCCATGCCTGCCGCCACTTTTCGCAGATTCAGGAAGTTAGCGACCCAGAACGCCTCGTCGAAATAGAGATCGCCGGTATAAGATTGCGCGGTGGCCGCTGAGGTGCCGAGAAAATACAGCGTCGCCCCGTTGGATAAAATAATTTCATCCCCGCCTTTTAGCTCCACGCCAATACTGCGCGCCAGAAAGATAATGAATTTCTTGAACTGGAACGCCTGGGCGCGGGAGGCCGACAGGAAAATCTGGTTCGTGCCGGTTTCCAGTGCTCTGAGCAGCGCCTCGCGTGCAAAGTACCAGCTGGCCCCAATCTGGCGCGATTTCAGAATGAAGCGGTTGCGCAGGTTCCTCTGCTTATACCAGCGCTTTTGATGTTCATAGAGCGACTCCATCACCAAGGCGCGCAGCTCGGCAACCTGCTCCGCGCTGAAGTGGTTTTTAGGTACTTTCTCCTTTTTCTCAAGCTGCTTTTCTTTGCGCTCATCGCGCGACAGCCGGGCCATCTGACGTCCGAGTAAATCAATCGTCTTGTAGTCTTGGGCGCTTAAGTCCTCCTTTTCAATCAGCCGCAGATAGCGAACCTCTGTCCGCTCCACCGCGCGTTCAATGAACGTGGCAGCGTCCCAGGCGTCGCGACGTCGCCAGGAGTAAATCGTGTTGGCACTCACCCTAAGCCGCTGTGCGATTTGGGGGATGCTGTAAGCCTGCCAGTAAAGGCTTTTGGCTTCGATGCGGGGATCGGTCGTGGTTTTCATGGGTACAGGCTATCGCGTGCGCGGGGGCAGGAATATCACCGGAGATTGTCGCTGGCCGCTGACAATTCCTATATGTGGCGCGGAGTTGCTGCGCGATTGACTATAGGGGCACAGGGTGAAGACACCACTAATTAACCGGAGTTTGAACGATGCCAAAGTCTAAATATTTCCGCGTGGCAGTAGAAGGAGCGACATGTGACGGCCGAACGCTGGAACGCCAGCACATTGAGCAAATGGCGAAAAGCTATAACCCGCAGGTTTATGGGGCGCGCTGCAATCTGGAACACCTACGAAGCCTTTTTCCAGACAGCGTATTTCGCATGTATGGCGATGTGCTGGCGCTTAAGACTGAAGAGGACACCAGCGATGGCCCATTAAAAGGAAAGCTGGGCCTGTATGCGCAAATCGACGCAACCGACGAGCTGGTCGAGCTGAACAAATCACGCCAAAAAGTTTATAGCAGCATCGAAGTGAGTCCGAAGTTTGCCGACACCGGCGTCGCGTACCTGATGGGCCTGGCGTTTACCGATTCACCGGCAAGCCTGGGCACCGAAATGCTTCAGTTCTGCGCCAGTAGCCAGGTTAATCCGCTGGCTGATCGTAAAACCGATCCTTCCTGTTTCTTCACCGCAGCCGCAGAAGTTGCAATGGAATTCGAAACAGACGAACCAGAAGTCAAAAGCGGAAAAGGATTTTTCAACAGCATTAAAGAGCTACTCAATAAGGGTCAGCGTCACTTCTCGGCTGAAGCCTCTGAGATCCGCGAAGCGGTCGAAGTGGTTGCACAGTCGCAGGCGGATACGCTGGACCGTCTTGACACCTTCAGTCAGCAAATAGGCAAGTTTGCCGACGCTTCGGCGCTGAAAAAAGTCACGGATGACCTGGCCGCCCTGACGGAAAAGCTGGAAAAGCAGGACGGCAATTTTAACCAGCGTCCACCGTCACACGGCGGTGCCAACGGTGCCGATCAGTCTCTTCTGGCTGATTGCTAAAACCGCAAGCCATTAACCGAATTTGAGCGTAAGGAAAGACATCATGAAGAACGAAACCCGCCTGAAATGGGACCTGTACAACCAGCGCCAGGCGCAGCTTAACGGCGTATCTGCGCAGCACGTCGATAAACACTTTGCTATCGCGCCGAGCATTTCGCAAACGCTGGAAGACAAGGTGCAGCTGTCTAGCGAGTTTTTGCAAAAGATCAACGTGGTCGGCGTGCCTGAGCAGGAAGGTCAGAAGCTGGGCCTCGGTATCAGCGGGCCGGTTGCCAGTGCAAATTCGGGCAACACCGATCGCCGTGAACCGCGCTCCATTCATACCCTGGACGATGACAAATACCGCTGCGAACAGACCAACTACGACACCTACATTCCGTATTCGCAGTTGGATATGTGGGCAAAGTTCCCGGACTTTCAGCAGCGTATTACTAATCAGATCATCAAACGCCGCGCGCTTGACCGCATCATGATTGGCTTTAACGGCACCCGCCGTGCCGATAAGTCGGATTTAACCGCTAACCCGCTGTTGCAAGACGTCAATATCGGCTGGCTGCAAAAGTATCGCACCAACGCGGCGGCGCGGGTCATGAAAAACGTCACGCTGACCAGTCGCGACGAGTCCAACAAAATCCTTGCAAAGGGCATGTACGGCAGTCTGGATGCGTTGGCCTATGACGCAACCAGCTCGCTGCTGGATGAATGGTACAAGTCCTCGCCGGATTTGGTGGTGGTCTGCGGGCGCAATATCGTCACTTCCCGCGAGTTCCCGCTGATTAACGGCATCAGCGAGAACAACCCGAACAGCGAAGCGCTGGCCGGTCAGCTGATTTTGTCCCGCAAGCAGATTGGCAATATGCCGACCTTTATCGCGCCGTTCTTCCCGGACCACGCGATGTTCATCACCTCGCTCTCTAACCTGTCCATTTACTGGCAGGAAGAAAAACAGCGCCGGATGCTAAAGGAAGAACCGGAATTCAACCGCGTCACGACCTACGAATCGTCCAACGATGCGTTTGTCATTGAAGATTACGGCTTCGGCTGCCTGATTGAAAACATCACCTGGGCAGCCGCTTAAGCCGGTGGCAAGTAAATCATAAACACCATGCCGGGGGAGTTTTCCCCGGCCTTTGGGGGAAACATCATGCTGACACCGGCAAGAAAGCACTTTGAAAACGTCATGGCGCAAAACCGTGGCAACGGGGCCAGCACGCTGGCTGACCAGACGGCCTATGAGCAAATCCTGCACCGGCTGCGCATCGACCAGAACCGCCTGAAAGGTATCCAGGCCAACAAGGCCAAGGCCGAAGAAAAGCAAAAATTGCTGCCTGATTATCAGGGCTGGGTTGATGGCACGTTAGCCGCCGACAGCGGCCAGGCAGACGACGTGCTGACCCGCGTCATGCTTTGGCATATTGACGCCGGAAACATCGCCGAGGCCTTGCGCATCGGGGAATACGTCATTCGCCACAAACTTTCGATGCCGGACAAGTTCAACCGCACCGCCGCCGTGACGCTGATGGACGAAATTTGTGACCCCGTGCTCGCCGCCTTTAAGGCCGCGCCCAACGTGGCGACGGTGAATGTGGATTTACTGAAGGCGCTCGACGGTCTGACGGCCAATGAAGATGCCCCGGAAGCGGTTCGCGCCAAGCTGTGGAAAGCCATCGGTTACACGCTGCGCACGGCAGAAGCCACCCAGCCAGAAGCCCTGGAGTATCTGCAAAAAGCCATTGCTGAATTCAGCGACATTGGCGTCAAGCGTGACATTGAGCTGCTTACGCGACTGCTGAAAAAGGCCGAGACAGAAACCCCGCTAACGGATGAATCGGAGATTAAGCCCGAGGAAAAACCGGAGCCGAAGGCAGTACCGGCAAAAGCGAAACGCCAGGCAACGGCCAAAAAGAACGCCACGGCGAAACCTAAAAAACCAGCAGCCAACAAAATGGTAACCGCTGCTGAGTAAAAGAATGTGCCCCCGCGCACCAGGGCGGCACGGCGGAAGTGTTCAACCTCGTTGTATGACTTCATGCCGTCCACCGCCCGACCTGTTGAGAGCGAACGATGAGCCTGGTAGCCAAAGCAGCAATTAATCCCCTCGAAGGGAACGCCGATGACGTCAACGACGGCGGCGCAAAAGTCACCAGCGGCCCCTTTTGGCCCGAAATACGCCTGGCTGACCTGCGTCTCAGGATGCGGCTTAACGGCCTGGTCACGACTGACCGGCTCAATGAGTCGGCCACCGAGGCGGTGGTTTACGTAAACAAGCAGCTGGCTGACTGGAAATTCAATCAGGCAGGCTACGCCGCCCTTGAAGACGTGCCCGCAGAGGTGATTAACGACACAACGGTACTGGTTTTTCGCTATCGCCGCGCCGTGTACGCCATCGCCAAGGCGCTGTTAACCGAAGGCTATCGGGATTTTGACACCACGGCACAGGGTGAGAAGCATGCCCAGGCGCTGACCTCGCAGATTGACACGCTATGGCGGGACGGTAACTGGGCAATACGCGATATCCAGAACCTCAGTCGCGGACTGGCGGAGCTGGTCTGATGGACGTCATGGCCTTGCAGGGGGATACGCTGGACCTTGTGTGTTATCGCCATTACGGCAAAACGGCGGGCGTGACAGAGGCCGTGCTGAGTGCCAATCCGGGGCTTTGCGAAGGCGGCCCGTTACTCATGGCCGGTCAGGTTATCACCCTGCCTGAGCTTGCCGCCGACACGGAAAACAAAGCGGAGATAGTACAGCTATGGGATTAAGCATGGAGCGCCTGACGGCCTTTCTGTCTTACCTGCCTTCGGCGTTTCTGACCACGATTGGGATCGTGTCACTGGCGCAGTGGTCAATGCTGGCGGGGATTGTTTTAGGCGTGCTGACTTACCGCCTTAACAAAAGCCATAAGCGGCGGGTCGAGAAGGAAGAAGAAAAACGCACGGCCATTCTTGAAGATCTGGCAGCCAGGGCGACGCAGCACAACATGAATGACGTGGTGTGCACCTTGCAGGATATGGCACGAACTGAAAAGAGGCGGTCAACGCCATGAGCATAAAGAAAAAAGCGGTGACCTGCCTCGTGGCGGCAATCATCAGCATTGTGGGCGTGAAGTACGCCGGAGAGGTGCGCACCAGCGTGCGCGGGCTTGAGCTGATTGGCGACGCGGAAGGCTGTCGGCGTGACCCTTACCTTTGCCCGGCCAACGTGCTGACGGCGGGGATTGGTTCGACGTCCGGCATCAGTGTGTCGCATCTCTACAGTGATGCGGAAATCGCCGCGATGTGGGTGGAAGACCTGCAACGCGCCGAGCGCTGCATCAATAAAAATTTCCATGGCGACGAGATGAACCAGAACCAGTTCGACGCCATGGCGTCGGCGGCATTCAACATGGGGTGCCTTGGATTGATGTGGTTTACCGACAGCCGGGGCGTGCGCCAGCGCACCACAATTTGGAAGCATGCACAGGCCCGTAGCTGGGCAGCCATGTGTAACCGCCTGCCCGATTTTGTGAACGGCGGCGGAAGAAAGCTCCCAGGGCTGGTTAAGCGCCGCGAAGCCGAACGCGTGATGTGTCTGGAGCCGGTGACATGATGCCGGTCAGGCTGTCGCCGCTGCTGCTGCTGTCAGTTATCGCCGTGCTGGCCGTGCTGACCAGCGGGTTTCTGTGGCATCGCGCGGCTGACGCAAACGAGGCGCTCAGGCAGGCGAATGCGCGGGCTGACAGTACCGAGGCCGTGATTAAAAACGTGCAGTACACGCTGAAAATATTCAACGACATAACGCAAGGCCGAGCCGATGAAAAAGAACGTGACAGGCAGGAAGGTGAAACGCGCCGCACCGCGCTGCGCAATGATTTGCAGGGTGACCGCTGCGCTGTCGTGTTTGTGCCTGCTGCTGCTGAACGTCGCCTGCTCGACCGTGCAGCGCGTGACCGTGCCCGCGCAGTGCCTGGCACTACCGGCGGAAATCCTGCAACCCACGCCGGTGCCCTACCCGCCGTTAAGCGGTGAGCATCTGACCTACGGCGAAGCGGTGATATGGGCCGATGCGTTGCTCGACGCGCTGGACAGTGCGAACAAGGACAAGGCGGCGGTGGTTACTCTTGAAAAACGGCGAACCCAAACGGGAGGGGAACATGTTAAAGGCTGAATTACTGCGCGCGCAAATCGTCGCCCACAATCAATTTTTCCGTGAAAACCCCGACCAATTAGAGGTCTACGTCAAAAAGGCGCAGGTGATTTCCACCGGCAGGCCGTCGCCGTCGTTCACCTACGTGTATGACCTCAACGTGTTGGCGATGGATTACCCCGGCAATATTGATGACCTCACCCTCCCGATACTCGCCTGGGCGTATGTCCATCAGCCGGAGCTGCTGTTTAACCCGGCAAAACGTGAAGACGGGATTGGCTTCGAGGCGGAGATCCTGAATAACGATACCGCCGATATCTTGTATGTCATCAAGGCCAGCGAATTGGTCATCGTGACTAAAGACCCTGACGGCAAGGTGACGGTCACGCACCGCGACCAGCCGAGGCATTTTGAAGACGAGCCGGGCAGTCAGTGGTCGGAAATATTGGTCAAGGCCGCAGACGGCGATGAAATAACGCTGCCGGAGGGCCGTAATGTCTGAGACCCCCTTATTTCATGAGCTTGACGCCCTTTTGCGTGACGTCGTGGGGGTGACAAAACCGACCACGCGCCGCGCCATGGCCCGCCGTATCGCAGGTGACCTTCGCCGTAGCCAGCAAAAGCGCATCGGCCAGCAGAAAAACCCCGACGGCACGGCCTTTGAAGCCCGCAAGAAAAAGACGCTGGGCACCCAGGGCGGGATCAGCTTTATACGTGACGGTGAAGTCAGACGCTTAAGGAACTGGCGTCACAGCAAGGGGCGCTACGGTGACAGAATGATCACCGGCTTTGATGAAGAAAAAGGCGGCATTCGCTCCTTTCTGCGCGCCGACATTGAGCGCTATCTGAGTATTGATTTAGCCAGGAAAACAACAGCAAAAACGTCAAAGGATCCGATGTTTCGCAAGCTTCGCGCCGCGCGATTCCTGCGGGCTGACGCTTACCCGGATGCGGTCGTGGTGGGCTTTAAAGGGAGTGCGGCCAAGATTGCCCGCGTTCACCAGTATGGCCTGACTGACCAGGTCGCTCACCGTGCGAGCGCCAAGTATCCCGCCAGGCAGTTACTGGGCCTGACGGAGCAAGACATTGAGTCAATCGCTGACGCGGTATTCAGCGCATTAGAAGGCGCAACGCAATGACAATCGCCGAGCTGTACAGATTACTGATGAACCTGATCCGCGTCGGCACGGTCAGCGAGATTGACCCTGTGAAATACGTTGCACGGGTAAAGACGGGTGCAAATGAAACCGACTGGATACGTTGGGGCGCACAGCGCGCGGGCGACGGCGTGACGTGGTGGGCACCTTCTGTGGGCGAACAGGTTGTGATCCTTTCGCCTGGCGGGGAGCTGGAAAACGCGTTTATTGCGTTCAGCCTGTACGTCAGCGATGCGCCCCCTCCTGATTCGGGCCTGACGTCACGCGTCACCACGTACCCGGACGGTGCCAGGGAAAGCTATGACCCAGCCAGCGGCATGCGCCGGTGCGAAGGCATTAAAGGCGCGCTGCTGTCGGCCAGCGGCACGCTCACCCTTGAACTGGCGCGCCTGATCATCAATGCCCCCGAGGTGGTGATTAATGGCGAAGTTATCCAGGGCGGTGGCGCGATGAGTTCGAACGGCATCGTTGTCGATGCGCATGGACATAAAGGAGTTCAGCAAGGCGGTAGCATTTCAGGAGGGCCGGTATGACCAGTAACTGGGAAGGCATGAACAGCACAACCGGCAAAGCTTGCGAGGATGAAGCGCATCTGCGGCAGTCGATTGCCGACATTCTCATGACGCCCCTGGGAAGCCGTGTTATGCGCAGGGAATACGGCTCTGCCATACCGTCACTGATTGACGAGCCAGACAATGACGTTACGCGCCTGCGGCTGATATCCGCCGCAGTGATCGCCCTTTGGCGATGGGAGCCGCGGATCACGCCTTCTTCAGTGAGCTTTGCACGCAGTGAACAAGGCGCGCTCACCATGGCAATCACCTCACAGCGCAGCGACACGTTACGCGCTGTCACGACCGATATCACGCTAACGGGAGGCGTATGAGCACAGTTATCGATTTATCCCAGCTGCCCGCGCCGGACGTGGTGGAAACGCTCGACTACGAGACCCTTTTCGCCGAGCGCAAGGCAAGACTTATTTCCCTCTATCCGGTTGAGGAGCAGGAGGTGATTGCGCGCACGCTGTCGCTTGAGTCTGAGCCGTTGGTGAAGCTGTTGCAGGAGAATGCCTATCGTGAACTGCTTTTACGCCAGCGCGTGAATGAAGCCGCACAGGCGGTCATGGTGGCCTATGCCCGCGCCAATGACCTTGACCAACTGGGCGCTAACAATAACGTGCAGCGCCGGGTCATCACACCCGCCGATGCTAATGCCGTGCCGCCGGTCGCCGCCGAGATGGAAAGTGACGCCGATTTGCGCCAGCGCATCCCGGCAGCCTTTGAAGGCATGAGCGTAGCCGGACCTACGGGCGCTTACGAATACCATGCCCTGAGCGCCAGCGGCCAGGTTGCCGATGCGTCCGCAACCAGTCCCGCCCCGGCTGAGGTGGTGGTAACCATCCTGTCACGCGAGGGTAACGGCACCGCCTCCCCTGAGCTGTTAGCCACGGTCAGTGCCGTACTCAATGACGAAGACATGCGCCCCGTGGGCGACCGCGTCACGGTGCAGTCAGCACAGATTGTGAATTACCAGATTGAGGCGAAGGTTTTCGTTTACCCAGGGCCAGCGATTGAGCCGATTTTAGCGGATGCAAAAGCGCGCCTGGTCGCCTACATCAACGAGATGCGCCGCCTCGGGCGCGATATTCGCCATTCAGCGATTTATGCCGCGCTGACTGCCCAGGGCGTGCAGCACGTCGAGCTGACCTCCCCGCCTGCCGACGTGGTGCTGGATAAGACCCAGGCGGCGAATTGTACCGCTTACACCATTACGTCAGGCGGCTCGGATGAATAGCCTGCTGCCGCCTAATGCAACGCCGCTTGAGCGCCGCGCTGCCGAGGCGTGCGCAGGCGTCAGCAATCTGGCCGTGCCGCTGCGCGACCTGTGGAACCCGGACACTTGTCCGGTGAATTTCCTGCCCTATCTGGCGTGGGCCTTTTCCGTTGACCGCTGGGAGGAAAAGTGGACGGCGGCGCAGAAGCGCCAGGCGGTAAAAGACGCGTTCTTTATTCACCGCCGCAAGGGCACGGTAGCGGCCATACGCCGCGTGATTGAAAGCCTCGGCTACTCAATGACCATTCAGGAATGGTGGCAGGTCGCCGACCCCGCAGGCACGTTTCGCCTGACGGTTGACGTCAACGAGATAGGCATTACCGCCGAGATGGTGAGCGAGCTGGAGCGACTCATTGCGGATGCAAAACCGGTCAGCCGCCATATTGCCCAGCTTTCAATCGCGGTGAAGGTCTTGGGCGTGGTCAGTATCGGCACGGCACTCTTTGACGGCGACATACTCACGGTTTACCCGCCTGGCTATCAGCCGGATGACAGTATTTTTTATGACGGGATCGCCTATCACGACGGCAATTGCACGTTTTCGGAGAAAGTGGAATGACAAATATTACAGAAATGGCGTCGTGGGATGAGCGTATCCACCAAATTCAGCGCGCCGAGGCCGTATTGGGTGGGCGTGATGGGGCGGTGAATATCCAGGCGTCGCAGCTGGCGAACCGCACGCAGTATTTAAAACAGTCCTTGCAAGCTATCCCCGACTATCGGGAGTTTACCTTTTACACCACGACATCCGACCCGGACGGGACGCGCGCCGGTCTGGCCGCCACGCAGCCAGGGCAAACGTTTCGCGTCGGCCAGGGCGTCAACGCTGATATTGGGTTTAAATACTATTCCAATGTTGCTGGCACCGCCTTCGCCATTGCCTCCTTTGCTGGAAAAACCGCCTATGACCGGCAAATACAGCAGGAAGATGCAGACTGGCGCTTACAAATGCAGTCACAGCAACGCGTTGCTGATACACAGCGCAAACAGGAGGACGCAGACTGGCGTATCCAGCATGAGTCCCAGCGCCTGGCTGCCGCTGCCGCGCTTCAACAGCAGGCACTGGCTTATTATTCGATGGTCCAGGCGTCGGGCTATCAGGTGGCGGGTATTTACGCCGCCGGTCTGGAAATCAAGGACTATAACCGCGTCGTTGTTGTTGCGGGCGTAGTCTATAAGCCGTTGCCCACTACCCCGATGCCTTATGTTTTGACGGGCACGCCGTCAACCGATTTGCCGAAGTTTTACGCCATCGGTGACGGCCAGCTTAAAACGCAAATGGCGCAAAATACTGGCCTGAGCCTGCTGGGGCATTTCACCGGCGGGAACGCCGCCCAGGCTTTAACCTATGTAACGCCTGAGTTGTTTGGCGCGGGAAAAACGGGAGACGATACGGGGGCGATCCAGAATGCGATTGATTTTGCGATAGCCAACAAGATTTCGACCGTAGTGGGCTGCAATTCCTACAACATCAGCAACACGTTATTAATTGCGGGTGCCGGTGTGCAGGGGGTGAACGTCCGGCTGATGCAGCTCAAGGTCATGGATACTTTTATCTCGCCGAAGGATAAAGACGGCAAGGTTGAAGACATCGGATTGTGGAACGCCCCGCCCACCGTGCGTATCGGTGACAACGCCTCCAATATGGCCAACATCAATCTTCATATCGATTACATCGACGGCAACAACCGCGCCGATGGGGTCGCCAACTTCGGTTTTGGCTACTCGCTGTCGCATATTCATATTGGCTATGCGGTGAATTGCATCAAGGTCGTCGCCTCGGGTAAGCATCTTTGGCCCAACGCCTCCATTCGGTTCACCGGCTTTTACTGGGTCAATAACTGGATCGGCATGGTCGTGGAAAACTCCACCTCCGGCACCTCGCCCATTGTTGAAGGGTGGAAGATTGAGATCTGCTTTATGGCTGCCAACAGATACGGCGGCATCTGGATGAAAAAATCAGGCCATTATGCGCAGATACGGGGAGACCTTGATTTTAACGGGCGCTGGCTTTCGGTAGGCCGCCTGTCGGCAGAAACCAATCTGGGGACGATGGACAACATCAAAGGCCTGCGCATCACCAATGGCACCACGCAGTCAGAATTCCTGTTCCGTTACACCCACCAGGGCCGCATTTACGTGGTGCTGGCCGAAGGCCGTAATGTCTCCATCGGCGAGAGCACTGGCAGCAGCTATAAAGCCGGTGATGTCCTGACCTGCACAACGATGCCTGACGTAAAGTTGGTTATCGATGGCGTCAGCGTCTGCGCGGACAATCCTTCGGGCACGAACTTCTTTGACATCCTTCATGACTTTGACGGCCAGCCCTTCTCCGCCATGACCATTGATTGCGGTTACCTGTCGGTAATTATCGGCAGCATGCTGCATACCAATGACATTCGATTCCATAACTCGTTTAACCGTATTTCAAGCTCCACGAATGGCCTTGCGGTCGGTAACTCGGGTGAGGTGATGTCGCTGCATAATCTGGCGCATTCCGATGCCCCGTTCTTCAACCTGAGCAGCAAGTGGGTCAACTTCGACCGCAAGTTTTACATGAAGGAGCGTAAGTACACCGGCAGCGAGGTACTGGCGACGGTGGCGAGTAGCGATAGCAAATATCTTGACGCGCTGGCCGTTCATGACCTGGGTACGGACAAGACCGTCGACGAGGGCAGCAAATACCGCGTAGAAATCGTCACCAATTATCAGGGCTGCGGCGCATCCTTTGATATTTGGCTCAAGGGGGAAGGTAACGTCATAGTGACAAAACGCACCATGCTTAACCGCGCGTTTAAATTCCGCTGGGTAGAGATGATAGGTGCCGACGGGGTAACGCCGGTAGGCGCTACGCTCCAGCTTCGCCAGCAGGCGCAGCCGAGTATCAACTTTTTAATTAATATCGTGAGGGTAAACTGATGGCCGAACCGAGAGTTTTATACGACTCAGAGAACACCTACGAGCCAGTAGATAACGTGTCGGTGATTGTTGAGGGTGACCAGGGCGAGGTGCTTTCTATCTCATCACTGATGCAAAAATCCATGCGGACTTATGACCCCTCAATACTCCGTGAATTATACGGCATTGCGAGCAAGGTTCATGAGCAGGCGGGCGAGATAGCGCTGGGGTCTATCGACCTGGTCAATATTAATGACCTGCCACTTAATGACCCAACCATCAGCGATGCAAAGGTGCTGACGATGATTGCGAATCATGCGGAAGCCATTAACCGCATTAGCATCGTCACGAACATTCTCATTCGCCAGCTCAACACCTACTTTGCCTATGCTCACAACGAGAAGGCAGTCATCCCATATACCGCCCCGAAAACTTAGGAGTCATTATGGCACTCATTGGAAAGTACACGTTTAACGGCCAGGAGATTGCGGCGGCTTATGTCGTGGTTAAGGCCGTAGAGTTCAAAACCCAATATTCCGCAATGGTCTCCATCGCGGTGTACTCCTCAAAAGAGGCGTACAGCATTGGGATGCTGCCGGTCAGTGATTTTATGATGAGCTTTAGCTATGACGGCGCATCGGCCCCGTGGGATTTCTTTGAAAAGGCCGCACTGGCGAGCGATTCATTCCCAGGCTTTATCCAAGAGGAAACGGTGGTCATCGTTCAGCCGGTCATGGCACCTCGTTCAACGGCATTACTTGTCGCTGCGTCAGAGCCAGAGCCAGAGCCAGAGCCAGAGCCAGAGCCAGAATCGGCCAGCGAGTGAGTGTACGTGACGCATAAATTACGGGCTTAGGCAGGGCGAATAAAAAAAGAAGGTAAGCATGAGTGACAAACGATTTAACGCCGCGCTGACGCCAGCCGGAGAGCAAGCCATTTCACAGGCCGTAGTCAGCGGTTCACCGGCGGCCTTTGCCTTCATGGCTGTGGGGGACGGGGGCGGAAGCGTGCCGGTTATTGGCGCTGCGCCGGTCGGCTTGAAAAAGGAAGTCTATCGCGGCCAGCTCAACAGCATCACCCTGGCAGACAACAATAAAAACATCGTCCAGGCCGAGCTGATTATTCCTCCGCAGGTCGGCGGCTTCACTATCCGGGAAGCGGCGATTTTTGATAACGCAGGCGTGTGCCTTGCGGTTGCAAGCGTGCCGGAAACTTACAAGCCGCTGCTTTCCGAAGGGGCCGGACGTTACCAAGTGATCCGCATTTGGCTGGCGGTCAGCAACGCGGCCAGCGTTCAACTGTCTGCTGACCCGTCCGTTATCGTCGCCACCGCCGTCGAACTGAAAAAAGCCAAGGATGCGGCACAGGACTACACCGACGCCGTGGCGGATACAGTGACCGAGAGCTTAAAGGAAGCCATTGCACAGGCGGTAAAAACCGCGAATCGTGAGGTGTGGGAAGACGATAACCCCGTCGGTACGGTGCGATTATTTCAGCAAAAGATTGACCCGAACGTTAAATGGCCGTGGTCAACTTGGGTTTACCTGGGCGAAAACAAAACGCTTCGCCTAGGAAAACAAGACGGCAGTGACGCAATGACCACGGGCGGCGCGGACAGCGTCAAGCTCACGAAAGATAATTTGCCGAATGTGCAGATTGACGTTGCAGGAACCGCCGCCGACACCGACCTCGGCACCTTGCAAACGACCCCTGGGGGAAAGCATGGCCATGCGGGCAAGTTTCAGCCGAGTAATACCTCACTGGACGGTGGCGAATCCAATCGACGCAGTTGGGCGTCAGATTATAGCGTGAACAGCGAGGCATTGATTCAGGAGGCGGAGGACCATGCGCACCAGGTAGTTATCCCACCGCACGGCCACCCGGTCAGCGGCAAAACGTCCGCACTCGGTAACGGCAGTAGCATTGATATCACTAACAGCTTTATCAAATTAATGGGCTGGTATCGAAGTGCCTGATTGATGTGGGAAAGCAAGTTAGTTGTAAACAAAGATGCCTTGAGAAAAGCTTGCTGAAACAAAAGTCTTGGCAGGGAAAAGGCATGATTGTCCGGCTGCTATGAGCGAAGAGCGGACGCCCGCATAGCGTAAACAGGCGTCCGATATTTTGAAGTGGGCAGATTACTTAACCCGCTTCCCCGTTTCGTCAATCACCTTCTCTCCATCCTCTTTGGTAAACGCTCCTTTCTGACCTTCCGGTAGAATATCCAACACTATTTCTGAAGGGCGGCAAAGACGAGTGCCAAGCGGCGTAACGACTACCGGCCGATTAATCAGGATCGGATGTTGAAGCATGAAATCAATCAACTCCTCATCACTAAATTTCTCTTCATCAAGACCCAAGTGTTCATAAGGCTCAACATTCTTACGCAGTAATGCACGCACCGTAATTCCCATATCTGAAATAAGTTTAATCAGCTCATCACGGGTCGGTGGCGTATCGAGATAATAAATTATCGTCGGTTCGTTGCCGCTGTTACGGATCATCTCCAGCGTGTTGCGTGAAGTGCCGCAGGCAGGGTTGTGATAGATGGTAATGTTGCTCATATCTGTATCTCATTACAAAGTGATGGAGAGCCGCAACGCCAGCGCGGCCAGAGTGACAAACAGCACGGGCAGAGTCATGATAATGCCGGTACGGAAGTAATATCCCCAGGTAATCGTTATATTTCTCTGGGCAAGCACATGCAGCCAAAGCAGGGTTGCCAGACTGCCAATCGGGGTGATTTTCGGGCCTAAATCGCAGCCAATCACGTTGGCATAAATCATTGCCTCTTTGACGACGCCAGTCGTCGTACTCCCGTCAATCGACAGCGCGCCAATCAGCACCGTCGGCATATTGTTCATCACCGACGACAGGAACGCGGTCAGGAAGCCGGTGCCGAACGTTGCTGCCCATACTCGCGCTCCAGCCAATACTCAGGCCTCTGGGTTGCCAGATCACCAGTACCAGCGTCAGTAAAAATATACTCCCTGCCAAAAGCATATCAGACTCCGTTACATATGATTATGTAAATGTGTTTTTCTTTCTCAGCAGAAGATGCAGGCTGATTTATCCAGCCATTCACGCACATCCTCACGCATACACTGCCAGGACGTCGTGATTGTCTCAGCTGCCCATGCCGGTATGTGGGGTGACAGACGATAGTGGATCCATTTGCCTTCACGACGGTCCAGAACCAGCCCAGCCTCGCGAAGGATAGCCATATGTCGTGAGATTTTGGGTTGCGATTCGGAAATGGCCGCGCAGATATCGCAGACGCACAGTTCTCCTGACTCCCGGAGAAGCATGACGATGGCGAGCCGTGTTTCATCCGACAGGATTTTGAAAAGCTGAACAGGTTGTAGCATTTTTCACTCCGTTCCCTTTAGAATATACATATGTTAACTCATATGTGTTAACATTAAAATCATCAGCTCTCTCCGGAGGAGAAAAATGGAAAAATTTCCTGCCCTGAATACTGAATGCTTTGACCAACACATCGCTGAACGCCTGCACCTGCAGGAGCCGCCACGGATTCTGATCCTGTATGGCTCAGTAAGAGAGCGCTCCTATAGCCGCTTTGCCGCGGAAGAAGCTGGTCGCCTGCTGACGGCGATGGGCGCGGAGGTAAAACTCTTTAACCCCTCCGGTTTACCCCTGCCGGATGATGCGCCGGACACGCATCCTAAAGTCACCGAGCTGCGCGGTCTGGTCAGATGGTGTGACGGGATGGTGTGGAGTTCTCCAGAACGGCACGGGGCTATGAGCGCAGTTATGAAGGCGCAGATTGACTGGATACCATTAAGTGAAGGCGCGGTTCGTCCTTCGCAGGGCAAAACACTTGCGGTAATGCAGGTCTGCGGCGGTTCACAGTCATTCAATGCAGTGAACCAGATGCGTATTCTGGGCCGCTGGATGCGGATGTTTACGATCCCCAACCAGTCCTGCGTAGCCAAGGCATGGCAAGAGTTCGACGAAAACGGACGAATGAAACCTTCGTCATGGTATGACCGCATCGTCGATGTAGCCGAGGAGCTGTTTAAAATCACGCTGCTGCTTAAGGGACAAACCGGTTATCTTGCGGATCGTTACAGCGAGCGAAAAGAGAGCCATCAGGAGCTTTCTTCCCGTGTCAATCAGGACAAAATATAACGTCTGTTCTTCGTTAATTCATACTGTATGAGCTTAACAACGTCCGCTTTTGGCACACAGCAGACAAACACGTGACGCTGAAGGTCTGCTGAGAGCGATCTGCGAACATTGCTAACAACATTCTGTGTGAATCAACGGGAAGCAGGTCACGGAAACTAACATATCTGTTAAAGTGGCCAAATTTAACTATCCACTACATTCCTAGCAACTTGTGATCGCTTAGGGAGATACGCGCAGCACTATTTTTCCGAAATGTGCTCCGCTTCGCAGATAAGCAAGTGCCGAGGCGGCCTCGTCAAATCTAAAGATGCTATCGACGACAGGCGGTAGATTCCGCTCTGCGATGAAGTCAGACACATCATGTAAATGTGCGGTTGAACCGACGACAATCCCATGAATATCTGCGTTCAGAGGCTGCAGCAGGGAGAGATCGGGTTTGGGACCAAATCCTGTCAATACACCGATCTGAATGAGGTGGCCAGTAGGAGCAAGCGACTGTAGCGATCGCGCATAGGTTTCAGGCCCACCCAGCTCCAGCACATGGGAAACGCCCTCTCCATTAGTGGCGGCACGCACCGCGTGCTGCCATTCTGGTGTGGTTCGGTAATTGATACCATCAGACGCACCCAGGGTTCGTGCACGCTCTATTTTTGAGTCCGACGAGGACAAGACAATTGCCCGTGCCCCTGCAGCTACTGCAAGCTGCAGCGCGAATAAGGCAACGCCTCCCGTCCCCTGTACAAGTATAGTATCGCCCGCTTGTAAACCGCCGCGCACGAACAATCCATGCCATGCAGTGACCGCGGCGCAGGGCAGTGTCGCTGCCTGGTCCAAGGAGAGTTGGGGTGGTACTGCCACTAGAGCTGTGCTTGGCATGACCACATATTCAGCAAGTACGCCGTCGGCAGTTGGTCCGCCCAAAGCCGAGCCCATGTACTCACTACGGAACCGACCCGATGTCCAGTCTCGGAAATACGACATAACTACACGATCTCCTGCATGCCATTCAGTAACCCCTGTGCCGACAGCATCAACTACGCCAGCGCCATCTGACAATGGCACTCGACTGATCAAGTTCCAGTCGACGGCATTATCGAGCATGAGTAAATCACGATAGTTTAGGCTAGTGGCAACAACTCGAATACGTACCTCACCCGGACCGGGCTCGGGTTTAATGGCTTCTTCAAGGCTTAAATAGGCTGCATCAGCATTTTTTCTAATTTTGTAAACTTGCATAATTCAATCTCCGTTACGTTCTGATGAACGCTTAACCCGATCCGATCAATCGGCTCATTACGTTCATGGGCGGCTAGAGTTGGCTGTCGCTGAACTCGTTAGTGCCTTAACTCTCACAAGCCTAAATGATGTGTTCGGGAGCTTGCGTGCTCAGAAGTATGGTTCATGACAATACAACCATCAATGGCTATAATTAAAAGACACTAACAACAATTAGTAGGCAATCATGGATAGGCTGACCAGCATGGCAGTGTTCACCAAAGCTGCCGAATTAGGCTCATTTGCTGCCGTAGCCACAGCGATGGATATTTCGCCTCAGATGGTGGCCAAGCACGTGGCTTACCTCGAAAATAGGCTTGGAACATCGCTACTGAACCGCACTACCCGTAGACAGAGTCTGACCGCTGTCGGAAGTAGCTATTACGAGCGCTGCAAAATTATCCTATCTGAGACCGACTCGGCAGAGGCCCTAGTGCGAGATATGCGGACGGAACCTAAAGGAGTGCTGCGCGTTAGTGCACCAGTCACCTTTGGGTCGTCAAAGCTTGCACCGTTTGTCACTCGTTATCTTGAGCAATACCCGGAGGTCCAAGTCGAATTGGTGCTCACTGATCGTCGCGTTGATCCGCTCAAGGAGGGATTTGAGGTGATGTTACGCATTGGTGATGTTGGAGACAGCAACCTTGTTGCGGCCGCACTGAAACCCTATCGGATTATCGCTTGCGCCGCCCCAGCCTATCTGAAAACTCATGGAATACCCACTACCCCTGCACATCTCACCGAACATGAGTGCCTTGCTTATATGTACGGAGCACCATCAACATTTAGCCACTGGCAATTCACCCGCGATCGTAAAACCGAAAACATACAGATAAAGGGGCGTTTACGAAGCAATGATTGGCCTTCCCTACTGGGTGCGGCAATTCAAGGCAAAGGGATTACCCTTGGCCCTGAATATTTGCTTTCTGACGCTATAAAGACGGGGAGCCTGATACAGGTATTGCCAGACTATGAGGGGCAAACGCGTTCAATGTATATACTCTATCCCGCTGGTCGATCACTAACTGCTAAAGTACGAAGCTTTGTGAATGCCGTGATCACGGAATTCGGCTATGAATCTGTAGACAAATCATGAATATCTGTAAGCACAACCGTTTTAGTTCCACACACTATTTGAGTTTTCGTCTTCTCAGCCATCAGCCGGTGTTCTTGGGGTTAGTTTGGATATCGGAAATTATTGTACGTTAGGAGCATTTTTTAACCGATGTGGATGAGTAAGTGATTGATTTCTCTTAATCGAATATATAGACGCTTAGCGTAGGTTTTCGCCCCATTGGACCTCAAACCCCTTAATCAGCTATCGCTTTTAAGTTCTTGCGTTTCTGTTATCGCATTTAGGTTATCTCATTGCCCCCAAAAGTCTGCTAAACGGCGTATAGCGCGGGAGTACACCCCATTGCGATAGGTAAGCCTGTTCAAAAAACAGGCTTACCGTACAATAATTCTCTATATCCAAACTGACCCCTTCTTGGACAACTTAAAGTCTGCTCCTGGCACTGAGCGGACTGGTATGGTTTAGCACTCTAGTGTCATTTTTAGATCTTTATTTTCCGTCCACAATTAAGTAAACGAAGGTCGCTGCCGCAAAGTCATCATCGACTATGCTGCAGCGCTTTTATGAGTGCCAGGGAGGTTAAATCAGTGAAAGAATATCATCGGCGGTAATGCCCGCCAGCTTCTCGCGAATGTCTTCGCTAACCTTTTTCAGACTCAGGGTAAATTCAATTTTCTGCGCTTTGCCGTCCTTCATAAACTCCGTTCTGATCTCCCTGATATTGGTAATCACAAACATGCCATAAATCGTGCCCGTACCCTCAACGAGGGGCCACGGCTTCCCACCGTAAGCCATCGTGCGCAACACGCTTAGCGAGACGTCACCGCCGGTCACTTCGGGATACAGCGTACCCGTGAGCGTAATGTTGTCTTCCCCCGTGCCGATATACTGCCAACTGGCCGATTTTCCAATGCGATCATTTTTAACGTGCCGCCAGGATGTGTCCTGCTCCAGTGACTGGTAAGGCGCAGTCTTGAGCATAAACACGAACATGCCATAGGCCATCATCATAATTTTACTCCCTGTCTTTGAGTTGTGAACGTTTGCGGTTATCGCGTTCTCGCAGCAGTGCAGTCAGTTCACGGCGCACGGTTGACGCGATCTCTTTTGCATCAAGCTTGGCACTCTCATAGAAATTTAATGTCAGGCTTATCGGCTCGAGCGCGTTATCGAGCACAGCCGGTTGTGACTGTGCCGCGCGACCCGATGGCACCGGAATACCAGGCAGAAATGACTGTGTTGGCCACGCGGTTAACTTCCCAGTGATCCCACGAACTGCCGCCCCTATCCGGTCACCAATCGACTGCGACGGGCTGTGGGTGGCTGCAATCCTTGGTTCATCGTAAGCGCCATAAACCGACATGACAGGCGGGTGTTTTTTAAAGACGATATCACCCAGCTTATCCGGGTCTCGTGCCGCCGCGCTGACGGCATCGGGCGTGCCGGTTCCAGCTCCTTTTTCCTTCTTCGTGTTGTTATGCCCGCTAAGCTGTGACAGCGGTGTCGGACCTACGGGCGGCAAAAGTGGCGGTTTGCGCGGTGGAGTATCTTTGGGGGCGTTATTGCCGTTATTGATCACGCCTTCTGTCGATGAAAATGCCCACGGGCGCTGGATAAACTTCTTATTTTTTTCATCCCAGACGTTCACTACCGGCGCTTTAGCCTGGGGGGCGACGGCATCCATGGTGTTCGCCACTTCTTTAGCCGCATTGGCCGCTTCGGGAATAGCGCCCAGTTTTTTCAGTAGCCAGCCTATCCCCTCGGCGACTTTCAAAATAACATCAACCACGCCCGACACGGCCTTGCCGACAACCTCGCCGAATACCCGCCCCGCCTCCGTGCATTCTTTCAGGGTTTCCGCTGAGGTACTGACCGGCTCAAACAGCTGGGTAAACCAGTTCCACACGCGGCCAATGGCATTGCCTATGCCATCAAAAATAGGCTCAAGCGGCGCGAACGCCTGCTTAACGGGTTCGATAGCGCCAACAAGTCCCGTCCAGAATCCCCCGAAGAATGCCTTTATCGGTTCCCAGTATTTCCAGATCATGATCGCCGCACCGGCCAGGGCAGCGACCAGCAGAAATACGGGGCTAAGCAACAGTGAGAGGCCACCGCCTAGCACGGTCAGCACACTGCGCCCCACGGTGAGGAGTGTGCCAAAACCTGATGTAGCAAGTGTGCGCAGGCCATTACCCAGCGCAGCCAGTGCGGCGCCTGGTGCTGTGAAAAGCATTCTCAGTGCCGAGCCTGTGGCGCTGCCCATGCGGGCAACAACGCTCAGGCCTGTTTTACCGATGGACAGAATACGCGTGCCAAACTCGGCGGCGGCCGTCGCTGCCGAGCGGAACAGCGGCCCCCAGTCTTTAACGCTGCGCCCTGTACCGGCCAGCAGAGGGGCAAGTCGCCCAAGGCGAGCGGTCAGCCCGCTGAGTGAAGGTAAAAGACCGCCGAAGCCGCGCCCCCCCGTCAGGAGTGAAAGGCTCAGGCGTACGGCAGCCATAGGAAGCAGAATGCTGGCAACGCTCAGGGCCAGCGCGCCCAGTACGGCGATGGCAACACCCACGGCGGCCGCCAGTTTGAGTAGTGAGCCAACCAGCGCCGGATTGGCTTCGGCCCAGGCACGAAAGCGCTGGATCATGCCGGTGGCATATTTCATGACTTCCATGGCAGGCCCGCGCAGCGTTTCGCCCAGGCTGCTAAAGGCGTTAATCAAGCTCGCCTTAGTGGTCATAAATTCTGCGCTAACAGAGTCAATGTTAATGTCAGACTCACGGCGAATTGACCCTTTGGCCGCTTCGCTGTTGACCAGTTGCAGCTGACGGTACAACTCAGGCAGGTTGTTCATGAGCTTGGCGGCGTTGCCGCCAAATTCCTTGCCAAAAATCTGCGTCAGCACAGAAGACTGATCGGAAGCGGGAAGTTTTCGTGCCTGCTCCAGCACGGTGAGAATGGTGCCCATGGCGTCGACCGACATGGATTTTTGAACCTTCTCTGCACTGAGTCCGATCGCGTTAAGCCCCTCCATAAAGTTATTGCTTTGCTGCGTCGCAATCGAAAGCTCTCGCACCATGGCGTGTGTGGCACTGGCCGCGATTTCTGGCGCGGAACCCAGCGTCAGGAAGGTTGAAGCAAGTGCGGCGGCCTTGCGGTAGTCCAGCTTGTCAGCGTCGCCCCCGATACGCTGGAGCACGTCAATAATGTCCGCGCCCTTTGACTTGGCGTTGTCGTCCAGGTAGTTCAGTACGTCGCCGAGCTGCTCAATGTTCTGAGTCGGGATTTTATACAGCCCGGCAATTTTGCCTAGACTTTCGGATAGCTCGCTGGCCGGAAGCTCAAAGGCGACCGACGCCATAGCGGCGGTGGTGGCGAAAGACAGCAGGTCTTTTTTCTGTTTGTCCCACGGGTCATCACTGTTTGCCACGCCCATGCGCGCGCCGCCTTCGACCAAGGCGGCGTAGTCAATCGCACCGTTCGGCATCGGGAGCTGTTCGCTGGCCGCCTTGATGGCCTGCTGCATCTCATAAAACTGTGCCGTCCGGGTGCCGTCATTATCCCTCAGCCCGTTCACCTGCTTGGCGACGCCCTTCATGGAGTCTTCGAAGTTTGCGTAGCTGTTTACCAGGCCAATGACAGGCGCAGTGATGGCTGCACCGGTAGCCACCGCGCGCATACCGCCGCTTTCCAGCTTCTCGCGGGTTTCTTTCGCACGTTGATACTGTTGCTGCGCACGGCTGACGGCGGCAAGTCGCCGCTGCTGCTCGGCCAGTTGGCGGTTATATTCTGCTGTTTTTCGGCTAATTTGCTCCGTCGCGCTGCTGCCGCCGCGAAGCAGCACGCCGTTGTGCATGAGCGCCGAACGCAGCGCGCCGAGCTTGGCCTGCTCCTCGTCACGCGCGCGGGAAAGTTGCCGGACGGCATCCGACTGTTTTTTGAGGGCCGCGGTCTGTTCGTCCGTGCGTTGCTTTGCCGGGCCAAACGCGGTGCGCAGTTCGTCCGCTTTTTTACGGGCTTCGGCAAGTTGGCGCGCGGTGGTTTCAGAGGCTTTAGACAGGCGGTCAAAACTGCTTGCCTGACGTTCAAGGCCTTTCAGGCTGGTCTGCGTGGATTTGATTTGGGATGCCAGCGAGGCGGCGCTTTTTTGCGCCGCGCTTACCGGGCGGGTGATGTTGTTGATAGCGCTGAACGCTACGCGAATGCTGAGGTTACGTTCTGTCATTCTTCCTGTCCATTTCGTGCCAACGCACGCTTATGCCAGGTCAGAAATTCACTCACTGGCATCACATCGTAGGTTGACGGCTGCCAGTGAAAAACGACGGCGATATCGGCGATAAGTTCGTCAGTATCAACCGCCGGACAGCGGATTAGATTTCGCCCACTGCTGTCTCGCTCGGCGCCGAGGACGGTGCCAAAAAATCGGCAATACCGGCGGCCAGCTGGGAGAAGTCCTGCACGTTAAGCTGGCTCACTTCAACTTCGGTCAGCGATGGGCTGGTGACGCGCGGCAGCAGCTTGATCAGCGAATCCACGTCACTGGTCATGACGTCATAAAGTTTCAGGCCGCGCAGAGAGCCGGTCTGCTGCATGGCTTCAGTAATGGTCACTTCTTTGATTTCGGTCTTGCCGCGTACCACGGGAAAGCCCAGGGTGATTGTCTTTTGCATGGTTTATCTCTCAGTAAACCGGCGCAGCGGTTGCGCCGGTAAGTTAATAGAAAATTACAGTCCCATATTGGCCCGGTGCTGCTCCATCATGTCCTTGCCGCCCACGATCCAGACCATGTTCAGGGCGTCGAGTTCGAATACCTCTTCGCTGTTAATGGTGATTTTCACGTAGGTATTTTTCAGCGAGTATTTGTGGGAGGTGTTATCCCCAGATTTGGCGCTGCCCCAGTCCATTTCCTGCACGCGTCCGCGCGTCTGAATCTCACAGGGAATAGCGTTGCCGGTCGAGTCGTCCAGGTACGACCCTGCAAAGCGCAGCTGCACGCCGTCAATGGTGCTGCCGTAGGTTTTGATAAGCTGAGGGTCAATGCCGCCCAGCGTAATTTCCATGTCTGCCGCGCCCGTTTCAAAGCCCAGGTGAACCGAGACGCCCATCGGCATGCCTGCTCCCTGATAGTCTTCGGTCTTGCGCGACAGTTTGGGCGTCGTGATCTCTTCGGCCTTGCCCAGGTAGCTGTTACCGTTGACAAAGGCGTTGAACGCAAAAAGTTTACTTGGTAGTGCCATGGTTGTTTCCCCTTAGCCCAGTTGGTCGAACACGGCAAAGTATTCGTCCGTGAACTCCTGGACAAGACTCAGATTTTCAAGCGGCGGAACCGGCGTGTATTTATAACGAATGGTCAGTTTCCCGTTGCTCAGCGTGTCCGCCCCGTTATCGGCTTTGTCATACCAGCAGGCGAAACCGAGGAGCCTACCGGCGGTGACCAGCGCGGAGCCTTTGCGATTGATGCCGTCAACGATGTCCTTCGCCAGTGAAGGCGTCAGCGTTTTATCGATGTAGGCAAAATGTGCCTCGGCAATGGTATCGGCGAGGATTTGCGCGGTGCGGGTGTAACTTTCAAAGATAAACGTCTCGGCGTCACAGGTGCGTGAACCCCAGAAGCGAAAGCCGTCGCGCTTAATCAGGGTGGTAATGCCCTTGCTGTTGAGATCGTCCGCGTCCGTGTCAGTGCCCTGAAGGGTCCAATAGATATCCGCAGAAATGCCCAGAACGTTGGACACGGCAACGTTTGACAGGACTTTGTGCCAACCCTGGTCTGCGTCGATTTTGGCGCGCAGCCCGACCGCATAAGCCGGTGACGGCACGACGACGTTTGCCGCGCTCTGGCTGTCGTAAGCAATAAAGTCAGGGTAAATCACCATGACTTCGCGCTCGCTGAAATCTTCACGGTAGGCCTTGGCTTCGGCAATAGTTTTACAGCCGTTGGCGGCGACATAAGTAAATGCCCGCAACTTCTCGGCGATCACCGCCAGTTGAAGGCCCACCGGCTTGGTGTCAAGGCCAGGCGCGGCCAGAATGCGCGGACGCTCCCCGATGCGAGGCTCGGCGGTCAGCAAAGCAAACAGGCCGGTATAGCGTCCATCCACGCCTACGCCGCCGATAGTCAATTGGTCCTGCGTAGTGGCCCCGTCACCTTTCGCCTGTGCCACGCGAACAACGACAACCTTCGGGCTGGACTGGTCAGAAATCGCCTTAAGGACCGTGTAAAGCGTGCCTGTTTTGCCCGATTTGCCGAGGTAATCGCGTACCCGAGTGAGCAGAACGGGGGTGTTGAGTGGAAACGTAATAGCGTCTGCATCATCCGCCGTACAGATAACGCCAATGGTGGCGGTATTAATATCGCGAATGGGCGTGCTCAGGTCAGTGGTTTCCTTAACCGAGCTGCCGTGATGATAATTATCCATGCTTTTCTTGCCTCTGATTGATGCGTGCAAACCATCATCAACCCGCGCAGGCTTCTTTTCACGTCGTGCCGGTTGTCTCTGGCCGCTGACAACTCTTAGCGGCTGACGGCGCTCATGCGCGCGAGCGAGGATACAGGCAGGGGGATTTATGCTGACTATTTTGAATGAAGATTTATCCATGCAGCCCGATCACCGGCTGTCCATTGACGGCGTCGTACTGACCGCGCTGGATGAAAGGTTGATGTCCTTATCACTCACTGATAATCGCGGCTTTGAGGCGGACAGATTGGAGCTGACCATTGACGACAGTGACGGGCGGGTTGTTATGCCGTCAAGGGGGGCGAAAATAGCCGTGGCGATTGGCTGGGCCGGTAAACCCCTGGTTGATAAAGGACTGTTTACGGTCGATGAAATCACCCATCAAGGGCCGCCTGACCGGTTAATTATTGCTGCGCGAAGTGCTGACTTTCGAGAAACTTTTAACGTCAAACGTGAGTACAGCTGGCATAACGTCAAAGTGAGTGATGTTGTCTCGGCCATCGCAGGGCGTTATGACCTTATCCCGGCGGTCAGCGCGTCACTCAAAGATATTGAGATTGACCATGCTGACCAAACGAATGAGTCAGATATCAGTTTTTTAACCCGCATGGCCGAAATGCTGGGCGCGATTGCGACCATCAAGAACGGTCAATTACTTTTCATCGTGCCAGGCATGGGGGTGTCGCAAAGTGGCCGCGTACTGCCTGCCGTCATGATCACTCGCGCCTCGGGCGATGGGCACTCTTTTCGTATCGCCGACCGCGACGCCTACACCGGCGTTCAGACTTACTGGCTGGATCTGAATTTTGGCAAGAAAAAGCCCACAACGGTGAAACGCCGCAGGAAGAAAAAGCCGGTAGCCGTTACCCCTGCCTCAAGCAAAAAGGAGGGGGATTACATGGAGGGTGCGGAGGGTAACGTTTTTGTTATGCGTAAAACCTTCAAGACCGAGAGAGCAGCCAAGCGGGCAGCGGCGGCAAAGTGGCGTGAGTTGCAACGGGGGGCGGCGGAATTCAGTATTACCCTGGCACGCGGCAGAGAGGATTTATACCCTGAATTGCATGCCAACGTCAGCGGGTTTAAGCCCATTATCGACCAGGCAGACTGGGTTATTCACCGGGTCACCCATTCCATTGACGATAGCGGATTCTTGACAGTGCTTGAGCTGGAAGTGAGGTTAACCAGTTGGGATGACGCAGAAGAGGACGACGGGGAAACAGAGTAGATTAATATTTAGACTTATCTTAAAATAAGTTGAAATTAATCTGACAGCGGTGGTGTCTCATGTTTACCTGTCCAAAGTGCGGCGCAAGCGCTAAAACCCGAACCAGCGTGATGCTGAGTAACGAAGTCAGACGCAGCTACCATCAATGTAATAACCTATCCTGTGGCAGTGCTTTCACCACGCTTGATGCAGTAGAGCACTTTCTCAATAACGTATTACCCATGAAAGCGAATGCCGTCCCTAAAGGTTTATTCCCCAACTCAAATTACGGGGAAGACCAGCTTACCCTTTCACTCTGAAGAACCGTTAAGCCCCAGATATCTGGGGGTTTTCAGACTTAATTGTTTGACGTTTTCGGAGAGATGTCTTGTATTGTAATGACAGCTTACTAACGTAAAATGTAAAAGCAGCAATAGATTGTATTACACACATTTGTGAAAATAAAAATAAGGAAATAAACAATGGCGAACATGGTTTTTTGCCGAGGTTGCGGTAAAGAAATTCATGAGTCAGCAAGAAGCTGTCCTCATTGTGGCGCAACGAGTCTTAGTGCTGGTAATAAAAATCGAATCACAGCGGCGCTATTGGCATTCTTCCTAGGTGGCATCGGCGCACATAAATTTTATCTGGGCAGAACTGGTCAAGGTATACTTTACCTAATCTTCTTTTGGACGTTGATTCCGTCCGTACTCGCATTCATAGAATTCATCGTATACTTATGTTCTTCAGATGAAAACTTTGCAAAAAAATACGGCTAACTCCGTAGCATGCATTAATAAAAAAGGCCCCTTTTAGGGGCCTTTTTTTTCGAAGTGTGGTCGCGTTGTGGACAGTGTTAATAAAAATCCTTTTCTATCAACATAATATTGCATTGACCTTCCCCTTGCTGGAAGGTTTATTGTATATCACGAGTAGGAATTGACCACTTAATCATTAAAACTGGGCATAACCGCCCCAAGGATATTTTATGTCAAATACCACCGTATTGACTTTACAAGGCCTGTCCTGTGGCCACTGTGTAGCTTCAACGCGTAAGGCTCTGGAAGCCGTTGCTGGTACGCAAGACGTTGAGGTCACTATTGATAAGGCCGTAGTTAAAGGCGAAGCAAGCAGCCAAAGCCTGATCGATGCCGTCGAAAATGCGGGCTACCACGCTCAGTTGGCAACGGAGAATGCATCCCCAAAATCTGAGCCGCTGACTCTCCCTGAAGCTTCCGTGCCGGAACGTCAGTCAGCGGCCACTTCTTTTGTTCCGGCATCCGTCGAAAAACATCCTACAGCCGAAGGCGAAAGCGTTCAGCTTCTGCTCAGCGGGATGACCTGCGCCAGCTGTGTAAGCAAGGTTCAGCGTGCACTGGAAAAAGTCAGCGGTGTGACACGGGCAAGCGTTAATCTGGCTGAGCGTAGCGCATTGGTGCAAGGGGCAGAAAATGCCGATGCGCTGATTGAAGCTGTCGAAAAAGCAGGTTATGGCGCAGAAATTATTATCGATGAAACCCTGCGTCGTGAACGACAGCAGCAAACGGCGCGCAGCAGTATGATCCGCTTTAGCTGGCAGGCGGCATTAGGTTTGGCGGCCGGCATCCCACTGATGGCCTGGGGGTTGTTGGGCGGTGAGATGATGGTTACCGCCAGTAATCAAAATGGCTGGCTCGTGGTCGGCATACTCACGCTGGCGATTATGGTTATCGCCGGTGGGCATTTCTATCGCAGCGCCTGGAAAAGCCTGATGCACGGCAGTGCCAACATGGACACCCTGGTTTCACTGGGCACCGGCGCAGCGTGGATATTCTCGTTTATGGTCACGCTGTGGCCCGAAGCTTTTCCTATGCAGGCACGACACTTGTATTACGAAGCGAGCGTGATGATAGTCGGGCTGATTAATCTCGGGCACGCACTGGAGCAACGGGGTCGTCAGCGATCGTCGAAAGCACTGGAACGTTTGCTGGATCTCACTCCTCCCACGGCGAGAGTTATCACCGACCAAGGTGAAAAGACGCTGGCTCTGTCTGAAGTTCAACCGGGTATGCTGCTGCGCCTGACTACCGGCGATCGCGTGCCGGTTGACGGTGAGATTCATCAGGGCGAAGCCTGGTTTGACGAGGCGATGCTGACCGGCGAGCCTATCGCTCAGCATCGAAGATTGGGCGAGAAGATAAGCGCGGGTACGCAGGTCAAAGACGGCAGTGTGCAGTTCATAGCCAGCGCCGTGGGCGGTCAAACCCAGCTATCGCGCATCATTAATCTGGTACGTGAAGCACAAAGCAGCAAGCCGGAGATAGGCAAGCTGGCCGACAGAATTTCGGCCGTATTTGTTCCCATAGTGGTCGCTATTGCACTGCTGAGCGGCGCCGTGTGGTACTTTTTCGGCCCGCAACCGCAGCTGATGTACACGCTGGTGATCGTCACAACGATATTGATCATTGCCTGCCCTTGCGCCTTGGGTTTAGCAACGCCAATGTCGATTACCGCGGGCGTTGGGCGTGCTGCCGAGTTTGGCGTGTTGGTCAAAGACGCCGACGCATTGCAAAAGGCCAGTACTCTCACCACGCTGGTGTTTGATAAAACCGGCACGTTAACCGAAGGCAAGCCACAGGTGGCAGAAATCCACCTGTTTAACCATACGGAAGAAGAGCAGGCACTGCGCTGGGCCGCATCGCTGGAGCAAGGATCTCATCATCCCCTGGCGCAGGCCATTGCGGACAAAGCCGCCAGCATGGCGAAAACCGAGATTATCAACTTTCGCACTCTCGGCGGTTTAGGCGTGAGTGGTAACAGTGGCGACACCTCACTCCTGCTGGGCAACAGGGCACTGCTTGAACAACAGCAAATAGACTGCGGCATTGCTGACGCCCTGCTGTCGCAACAGGCGTCACAAGGCTTTACCCCTGTTTTGCTCGCTGCGGCAGGTAAAGTTGTTGCCGTATTCTCGATACGCGATTCGCTGCGTGAAGACAGCGCGGAGGCCCTGCAACGCCTGCATCAGCAAGGGTACAAGCTGGTGATGCTTACCGGTGACAATGAGCTTACTGCTCGGGCCATCGCCAAACTTGCCGGTATTGATGAGGTGATCGCTGGCGTACGCCCGGAGGGCAAAGCCGAGGCGGTGAAAACGCTGCAGGCGCGGGGTGAACAGGTGGCAATGATTGGCGACGGTATTAATGATGCACCAGCGCTGGCACAGGCAGACGTGGGGATAGCGATGGGAGGCGGCAGCGATGTTGCCATCGAAACGGCGGCCATTACCTTGATGCGCCCTAGCCTGCACGGTGTGGCCGATGCGCTGGCATTGTCTCAAGGTACGCTGCGAAACATGAAACAAAACCTGTTGGGTGCCTTCATTTACAACGTGATAGGTATTCCTGTGGCCGCAGGCGTACTTTATCCACTCACTGGCACATTGCTGAGTCCGATTGTCGCCGGAGCGGCTATGGCGCTGTCCTCCATCACCGTGGTCGCCAATGCTAACCGGCTGCTGCGTTTTAAGCCGAATAAATTTGTCGCTCACAAAAAATAGGCAGGTTTAGCCATCACCGACTCTGTTTATCAATAAAAGCTCTGTTGATAGGTAATTGTGCGTTAGAGAGTTTTCCCCCTGTTCCAATCTGCCCGTTAGCGCTAGCATGAAAGGCAATTGGAACAGGGAGACAACGCATGATTTGGGATTTATTACACCGACTGGCTCGCTGGACTGGGCTCATTCCTCCCGCACAGTATCCCTACCCCGCTATCGATATTACGCTTGCCGGCGGGCGTAAATTTCATCTGGTAGGCAGCATCCATATGGGCACAGAAAACATGTCGCCGCTGCCTAAGCAGTTAATCCGTAAGGTCTCACAGGCAGATGCTCTGATCGTTGAGGCAGATATCAGCGGCAGTGAATCGCCTTTTGGAGAGCCAGAAGGTCTGGCTCCGCTCAGTGAACGCCTCGAAATACAGCAGTATCAGCAGATTGAGTGCCTGTGCGACGAAATAGGCATCCCGATGTATTCCCTCTCAGACCTGCCTTGTTGGCAAATTGCCCTGATGTTACAGGCGACTCAGGCACAGCGTTTAGGACTACGGGGTGAATACGGCATCGATTACCAGCTGCTAAGCGCGGCTAAAAACCAGAATAAAAAGGTCATTGAGCTTGAAGGTGCGGAGCAGCAGCTCAAATTGCTAAAACAATTACCCGAAGACGGGCGCAGCCTGCTTGATGACACTCTCACCCACTGGCACACTAATGCCAGACTGTTGCAAACGATGATTGGCTGGTGGCTCGACAGCCATCCTTCGACAGGTATCAGCCAACTGCCCGCCACCTTTGGTAATGCGCTTTATGACGTGCTAATGCACCAACGCAATCAGAGCTGGAAAAAGCAGTTGGAAAGCATGCCCGCAGGGAACTATGTGGTCGCGGTAGGTGCACTGCATTTGTATGGTGAAGGGAATCTTCCCAGCCTGTTAAATCAAAAAAGTTAATTGCGCTGTTGTCCTTTTTGAGACAAAAAAATGGCCAATATTTCTATTGGCCAGTCAAAGAGGAATTTCATTTTTATTAATTATCGCGGCAGCATGAAGTTCTTGAGGAATCCATGCCGGCGCGCGTAGGTTAGCAACGTGATTGTCATCTGGCAACTCTCAATTGCTCAAAAAACGCGCTTGGCGCTCGAATTTCATACTTTGTTCTTTAGTATCAAAAGATTGTGTAATGTGATTATTTTTTAGCTAATCAAGTTGTGCGCCTAATGCGCCAACTTTGTTACATGGAAAAGAAAAATGACGCCCGCCGTAAAGCTTCTGGAAAAAAATAAAATCAGTTTCACCCTGCATCCCTATGAACACAGCAGTGATGAGACCAACTTTGGTGATGAAGCGGTAAAAAAACTCGGACTGGATGCCGCACAGGTTTATAAGACGTTATTAGTGGCGCTTAACGGTGAAGCAAAAAACCTGGCTGTAGCCATTACCCCCGTCGCCACCCAGTTGGATCTTAAAAAAGTCGCCAAGGCGCTGGGGGCAAAAAAAGCTGATATGGCTGACCCACAACTGGCGCAGCGCGTGACCGGTTACCTGGTCGGCGGCATCAGCCCACTAGGGCAGAAAAAACTGTTGCCGACGGTTATTGACAGCCCCGCGCAGCAGTTCACGACCATTTTTGTCTCTGGCGGCAAGCGAGGGCTCGATCTTGAGCTCTCGGCGGCAGATCTTTGCCGCTTACTCAACGGGCGCTTTGCGGAAATAGCAAAACGCGATTAGTTTTTTTCTCTCACCCTTAAAATTACCCAATAGATTTCGAGATGCAGGAAGGTCGCTTACTCGCCAGCAACGCGAAAGATGACGGGGAAAGAGTCAAATTATGACCGATCGTAGTGAAGTACACATTCAGAAGAAAGACAGCGCGTTGAAAGGTACTGCATTTAAGATACTTACGGCGATTAGCGTGTCGCACCTGCTTAACGATATGCTGCAGTCGCTTATTCTGGCGATTTATCCGCTGTTGCAAAAAGAATTTACCCTGAGCTTCACACAAATCGGGATGATTACGCTCACCTATCAGATAACAGCTTCTCTACTCCAGCCGCTAATTGGCCACTACACCGATAAGCACCCTAAACCTTATTCGCTACCGGTTGGTATGGGCTTCACGCTGGCTGGTTTGCTGTTGCTGGCGGTTGCGCAAAGCTTTGGCGTGATACTCATCGCCGCAGCGCTGGTTGGGACTGGCTCATCCATATTTCACCCCGAGTCCTCGCGGGTGGCACGCATGGCGTCAGGCGGTCGCCACGGTTTGGCGCAATCGCTTTTTCAGGTGGGTGGTAACTTCGGCAGCGCGCTAGGTCCCCTGTTAGCGGCAATTATCATTGCGCCTTACGGCAAAGGTAACGTGGCATGGTTTTCACTTGCCGCTCTGCTGGGCATGGTGGTGCTGCTGCAAGTCAGTAGATGGTATAGCCACCAGCAACAGTTGGCTAAAAAACGCGGACCCGTTCCTGTGCAGGTGAGTATTTTGCCAAGACGCACCGTGGCCCTCTCGCTCGGCATTCTGCTGGTATTGGTGTTTTCAAAATATTTTTATCTGACTAGCCTGAGCAGCTACTACACTTTTTACCTCATTCATAAATTTGGCGTCTCTATTCAGGAAGCGCAGTTTCATCTGTTTGGCTTCCTGCTTGCCGTAGCCGCCGGAACCATCATTGGCGGCCCAATCGGTGACAAGATTGGCCGTAAATATGTTATTTGGGTGTCAATACTCGGCGTCGCGCCCTTTACCCTGCTCTTACCACACGCCAATCTGTTTTGGACCAGCGTACTAAGCGTGATTATCGGCGTCATTCTAGCCTCAGCGTTCTCCGCTATTCTGGTGTTTGCTCAGGAGCTTATTCCCGGGAAAGTAGGCATGGTATCGGGACTGTTCTTTGGACTGGCCTTCGGTATGGGCGGACTGGGTGCGGCTATACTAGGCTATGTGGCCGATAAAAAAGGAATAGAGGAGGTCTATCAAATATGTGCATTCCTCCCGCTTTTAGGAATACTGACCGCCTTTTTGCCAAATATCGAACGTAAATCCACTTAAAACATTATATTAAAGGCTGATAATTCACTTTATGAACGCAAGGATATCGTTTTTTTATCAGCCATTTTCATGTTAATGCAGTGCAAATGAGCTCTTCAGCTAATTTTCTTGGCATTACTCGCATTTATCAACTTTAAAGCACTATTTTTTCACCTAAGGCGAGTTTTTTAAATTAAACTGAAAGTACCAGGTTCACGCTGTTCCGTGCATAACGAGAGGGAATCTTGATGCATAATTCTACCCCCTTAATTACGACGATTGTAGGAGGCTTAGTTCTCGCCTTCCTCTTGGGTATGTTAGCTAACCGGCTGCGCATTTCGCCTTTGGTTGGCTACCTCGCCGCCGGCGTTTTAGCCGGCCCCTTTACCCCCGGTTTTGTCGCAGACACCTCACTTGCCCCCGAATTAGCCGAAATTGGCGTTATCTTGCTGATGTTTGGCGTAGGCCTCCATTTTTCCCTGAAAGACTTATTGGCAGTGAAATCCATTGCCATCCCCGGTGCTATTTTGCAGATTGCCGTCGCCACCGTGCTGGGTATGGGGCTTTCTCACCTGATGGGTTGGGACCTGACCAGTGGACTGGTATTTGGCCTTTGTCTGTCAACCGCCAGTACCGTTGTGCTGCTGCGTGCGCTCGAAGAACGGCAGCTTATCGACAGCCAGCGCGGGCAAATCGCCATTGGTTGGCTGATTGTTGAAGATTTAGCGATGGTGCTGACGCTGGTTCTGCTGCCAGCGATTAGCAATATGATGGGCAGCCAGCAGATGAGCGCGGGACATTTACTTACCGAACTGGCCATCACGCTGGGCAAAGTTGTTGCCTTTATTATTCTGATGATCGTCGTCGGTCGTCGCCTGGTGCCTTGGATCTTGGCTAAGTCTGCCGCCACTGGCTCCCGCGAGCTGTTTACTTTAGCCGTGCTGGCACTGGCGCTGGGTATTGCTTTTGGCGCCGTTGAATTCTTCGATGCTTCTTTTGCCCTCGGTGCCTTCTTTGCCGGAATGGTACTTAACGGGTCTGAGCTCAGCCAACGGGCAGCACACGACACGTTGCCACTGCGCGATGCCTTTGCGGTGCTGTTCTTTGTTTCGGTTGGCATGCTGTTTGACCCGATGATCCTTATCCACGAGCCGTTGGCGGTGCTGGCAACCTTGGCAATTATTCTGTTTGGTAAATCTGCTGCCGCCTTCGCACTGGTCAAAATGTTTGGCCATTCGCAGCGCACCGCATTGACCATTTCAGTCAGTCTGGCGCAGATCGGTGAGTTTGCCTTTATTTTAGCCGGACTAGGTATCACCCTCGGCATGCTTTCCGAGCATGCGCGCAATCTGGTGCTGGCGGGATCAATATTGTCGATCATGCTCAATCCTCTGCTGTTCTCACTGCTTGAACGCTACCTCGCCAAGACGGAGATCATTGAGGACCAAAGTATTGAGGAGATCATTGAAGATGAAGCACAGATGCCGGTCTCATTCTGCGATCACGCACTGATCGTTGGCTATGGCCGAGTAGGCAGCCTGCTGGGAGCCAGACTGATACAGCAGGGAATTCCGATGGTGGTGATTGAAAACTCCCGTCCACGCGTTGAAGCACTGCGTGAACAGGGGATAAGTGCAGTACTCGGTAATGCAGCCAATCAGGAAATCATGGAATTGGCGGGCCTCGACTGTGCGCGCTGGCTGCTGTTGACTATCCCCAACGGCTACGAGTCGGGTGAAATTATTGCCTCAGCGCGAACCAAGCGCCCCACTATCGAGATCATTGCCCGCGCGCACTATGACGATGAGGTCACCTACATCATGGCGCGTGGCGCGAACAAAGTGGTTATGGGCGAGCGCGAGATAGCTAACAACATGCTCGACTCACTCAATATTGGCCAGGAAATACCGCCAAAGCCCGAAAGCTGCCCGGCGTAATTTTCTGATTAAACATACAATCTTCTGCGTCATGAACGGTGTAGCCAACGCCGCTACCCTGTTCAGGGCGACGAGGATTTAGCGTTCCCAGTAGGACTCTTCCAAACTGTCTTCGCGCTCCGGCAGTCCTCGTGTCAGGCGTGGAGAGTGCTGGTTAAGCACCTGAAAACTCACCCGATTGGCATATTTACAGACCTGCGCCAGCGACGAATAGGTCAAATATTCACGTGAGTGCTTGCTGGAGTTAGGGACTGACATCCGGTGGAAACCGTTGGCGGCAATATCATGCAGCAACGCCGACAGCGCACCGTCTCCGGCACCGTTAGTATTCATTATTTTCTCGGGTCCACCCATATACGGCGCGATGTGCGAGAAAATCCGCAGCGGCGTAGTGCAGCTTTCTCGGCGCATCGCTCGACTAAACTCATACTGGTTAAATTCGGCAATCGCGCCAGGAAGCAAAGGATGGTTAGTGGTGCGCTTATACGCGTCCTCGGTATAACTGCCCATATATAATCCACTCGGACCGGCGGTGCAAAGCACAAGGTCAGCCCACTCCAGCGACTGATTTAACGCCATTAACGGATCGCTTAAACCGGTTAATGCACAGGCTTCATCTTCATTCATCGCTAAAATCGTGACATGTTCATTGATAAAGTCGCGCCACGCCTGCGGATCTTCGGCTATCACGAACTGAGTCCCTAACGTCAGCACAACCGGCACCTGATACTTTTTGGCATAGGCAATCGCCTGCATGGTTGCCTCGGGCATCGGATCACCCACCGCGCCGCGCAGTAGATAAGACGTTAACACCAGCGCCGAAGCACCGGCTATCACGTCCTCAGGAATGCTTGAGGCGCGAAGTTGGTTCATATGACCTGGACTGATGGCAAAGGTGCGCTCACCGTTTTCGTTAATCAGGGTGAAACAGCGGCCTATTGCACCGTCTACGCCCTGTAGATAGTCAAGATCGATAAGGCTGGAGGTGTTACATAGATACCGATAGGCATAGCCGCCTATTTTTACGTCGCTACACATTACGCCAAGCTGTACCGACCTATCATCAGCCAGCACCGAATAGTTGTGCAGCGTATTTCCAATCGTACCGCCAGCAAACTGATGGGTAATCAACGCATTAGCCACCAATTCTTGATAAAGCAGCTCGGCGCGCTCGTCGTCAATCAGGCTCGACTGCCCTGCTATCAGACCGTAACGTTCTATCACCTCGTCGTCGACCTTGGCTTCAATATCCACCAGCGTCTGGTCTATGCCGACAATATAGGACGCGCTGGTGTCAGACTCCGGCTGCATGGCTTGCAGCATGGAATCACGAAGCAGCGGATCGTGAGCATCGACGGGGAAATAGTGTTTGGACTTACGTTTACCTGGAAATTTCATTGATAGTGGGCACGTGCTGTGAGACAGAGGTAAATGTTACCACAAGCGCGATAAGCATTCAGGCGAACAGTGATTTGGAAGGATGATCATAGGGGATGAAATAAATGCAGTCATAAATCGTTGGCTGGCGAACTCACCAGCCAACGAAGCACTTTTAGCGCTGAGTCATTACACTCAGAAGTGTTGGCTCACCAGCTGCTGAAGCATGTCGATGTGATCGCTACGGTCGTTGAGAGCCTCGATATATTCAAATTTCTCACCGCCGGCATGCAGGAACAGTTCACGGTTCTCGCCGTTGATTTCTTCAATGGTTTCAAGGCAGTCAGAGGAGAAGCCTGGGCACACTATCTGAATATGCTTCACGCCCTGAGCAGGCAGGCTTTCCATCGTGGCGTCAGTATAAGGCGTCAGCCACGGCTCACGGCCAAATCGCGACTGGAAGGTGAGCATAATTTTTCCGGCGGGCAGCTGTAGCGCATCGGTCAATGCCTGCGTGGTTGCCTGACAGCGCTGCTGATAGTCATCGCCCTGAGCAACAAAACGTTTAGGAATGCCGTGGAAGGACAACACCAAGCGGTCTGGCTCACCGTGCTTTTCGAATGACTCCAAAATACTGGCCTTCAGTGCGGCAATGTAGGCAGGATGCTCGGCATAATCGCGGATGAAACTGACGGAAGGCAGTCGGCGCTGTTGTTTAAGCACACGCGCCACGCCGTCAAATACCGAGGCGCTGGTCGAACAGGAATACTGAGGGTACAGCGGTAGAACTACCATTTTGGTCACCCCTCTCTCCAACAGACGCCCAATGCCGTCTTCCAGGCTAGGCTTACCGTAGCTCATCGCCAATTCGACCGGAGTGTCAGGGAATCGGGCCGCCAGCGCTTTTTGCTGACGCAGGCTGTAAACCATCAGCGGCGATCCTTCGTCCATCCACACGGATTTATACAGTTTGGCCACGCGTGGGGAACGAAACGGCAGAATAACGCCCTGTAAAATAGGCCACCAAATGAGTCGATTAGTATCAACAACGCGAATATCACTCAAAAACTCAGCCAGAAAACGTTTCACCGCCTGCGTGGTTGGAGCCTCCGGGGTGCCCAGGTTAACCAGTAACACACCGAACTTCGTCTGCATCATGCTGAATTCCCTAAATAATATTGCTAAATTTATAACACAGGGCAAGAGACCTGTCTGAATGCGCCCTTATTGTAACTAAACAATGGCAAATCGGAACCGATAACAGCAAATGGGATTAACAATCAATGCTATTTGGAAGGGGCAAACGAGGATAAAACAAAGGCGACCGAAGCCGCCCTGATAACGTGGCTCACCGAGGCGAATTAACCCAAGATGGTCGCCAGTTCTTCGCGCACTTCAGAAACTTTCTGGGTGCCGTCGATTTTAACGTATTGAGTGTTACCTGCTTCAGCTTCTTTACCGTAGTAAGACACCAGTGGCTCGGTCAGCTCGTGGTACTCGACCAAGCGTTTGCGAACGGTTTCTTCCTGATCGTCTTTACGGGTGGTCAGCTCTTCGCCGGTAACATCGTCTTTACCTTCAACCTGTGGCGGGTTAAATTTGACGTGATAAACGCGACCTGAGGCAGCGTGAACGCGACGACCTACGATACGATCAACGATCAGTTCGTCAGGAACGTCAAACTCCAAAACGAAATCAACCTTGATACCGGCTTCTTTCATCGCGTCAGCCTGTGGAATAGTGCGTGGGAAACCATCCAGCAGGAAACCGTTACGGCAATCTTCCTGAGTAATACGTTCTTTAACCAGAGCGATAACCAATTCATCGGTAACCAGTTTACCGGCGTCCATAATTTCTTTGGCTTTCTTGCCGAGGTCACTTCCGGCCTTAACAGCTGCGCGCAACATATCACCAGTAGAAATTTGCGGGATCCCGTATTTCTCCATGATAAATTGAGCCTGAGTACCCTTACCTGCGCCCGGAGCGCCCAGCAGAATGATACGCATTGCGTAAATCCCCTTGCTTGTAATTTTATAAAAAGTCGAAAACGGTCAACCATACCATTCTGCGCCCCCTTCCTCAAGAAAGCGGACGGCTACTTAGCGATTAAACAATAACTACAAAGCAATGGCTGCCTGTTTTTTTGCCTGCAAGGTTTGAGAAACAACGGCAATGATGATGATACAGCCGCCAATCACGGCATTAATCGTGGGAGCTTCATGCAAGAATAGATAGATCCACAGCGGTGCCAGTGCGGTTTCCAACAGCAAAAATAGCCCCGCATTCGCAGGCGCCACATAGCGGGTCGATAGCGAAATCAGTCCCATGGCGACGGGAATGATCAGCGCCCCTTCAATAGTCAGCCACAACCACTGCTGTGGCTGAAGCGCGGAGATGGCGGGCAACAGCCCTGCTCCAGCAAAAATAGGCACCACAATCGACGCGAGAATGCCGCCCAGCGAAGGCAGTGCTAAAGTGCCATTTTCGACCTTTGAGGCAAAAATAAACGCCAATGCCATACAAATCGCCGTTGCCAGTGCAAAATAGTTGGCGCTGGCGTCCACGCCAGACTGACGACCGGCCATCACGATAACCACTCCGACCATGCCAACGAGAGCGGCTATCATCAAGGAACGATCGATTTTAACGGCAAAAAATATCCGCGATATAATAGCCGAAACAAACGGCGTGGAAGAGATAATCACCAGCACTGTGGCGATATTGCCGCGGTTAAGTGCATTAACGAAACAGGCAGAAGATGCGCAGAAAAACAGCACTGACAGCAGATTTTGACGCGTTATCCACGGCACACCCAGCACTGAACGGCTCTTAGGCACCAGCAGCCAAACGGTAAACACCACCGCCCACATCAGCAGCCCGCGTAGGACCACGATAAGCCAAGAGTTATCGACCGCCATCAGTCGGATAAACACAGAATCGGTGCTGAGAATAATGCCGCCCATAATGCCAATCAGGTTGCCGTTTACTGCGCTTGTTTTACTCATCTTATGTTCCATAGTTTTGAAATGTCTTCAAAAATGCTGCCGGTACAGTTGACCGGACGTCCATTCTGCCCACGCGTCCAGCGAGACAGTCGAAGGGTATGACTGTGTTCGAAATAGCTGCCGTTCAACTCTTTTACAGCCTGGCGCTGCTCTGGAGTAAAGGAAGGCACCTTAAAGCAGCAAAGAGGTAGACCAGGTTCGCCGAGGGATTGCAAACGAGCGCCGTCGGGAAGCCAGATATCAACAGCGTCAATGCTGGCGACGTTAAAAGGCTGCCAACCCGGCGCATTGATGGTTTCAAGTGCCATTTGCAGCGGCGCCTCTGATACCGTCGACCTTTCAAACAGACGCAGCTCACTGCGCAGCAGCATGCTGTATTCTTCAGGCCGCACGGCAATCAGCGTCAGTCCAACTGCCACCGACGCATGTTTGTGTAACGGAGCTAAAAAAATCGACCCATTGTTAATGAGGTCGTTGTGCTTGTTGGTCGCAAAGCTATGGGAGGCATCGACCACAGTGCGATGGTGCGATTGATCCAAAGCATTCAGCTCACCGGTATACGGATTAATGTGAGTCACAATCTGCACGCCGCTATTTTCGGTACCGGCGGCAACCGAATGCGGGAACAACATATCAATCGGCTGATAGTGCTGATGATTTGCCAAACTGAGAGAAATATTTTGCTTGTGTAAAAGATGGGACAGCATCGCCAGCCCAATGCTGACCGACTGCACCATAAACACATCGTATTGCTCAAGACGGTAAACTTCGGTGAGTTTTTCCCGCAGTGCTTCACGCAGCAGATTCACTTTTTTATAGTAATGTCCGCCACCGTGCTGCTCTTGGAGCTGAGGCGACAATGCTGAAGGATCCATTAGTCAATTAACTCTTTTTGATAAAGCAGCGGTAATACGTTGTCGCGAAAGATTGAACCGACGCCAACTTCGCAAGGCGGTTTACGATAATTAACCCAGGCAATTTCGGCGATTTCAGCACTGGCAACCGGCTGACCTACCACTTCAACCTGATACACGTGATTTTCGATAGCCACGGATTCAAACTCCGCAATGCCGTGGAACAGACCAAATGGCTTGATGTCAGCCGCTTCTACGTTTAGCTCTTCTTTAATTTCGCGCCGCAGGCAGGTCAGATGATCTTCACCCTTTAGCGGTTTTCCACCAGGAGAAATGAAGATCTCAGTGCCCTCTTTTCGCGTCAGCAGCAGCGCGCGGTTGCGAATAATAACCGCCGAACATTTGATGATAGTTTTCATTTCTGGCTCCAATCAGGCCGCTTCTGCAGGCGAGGCAGCCACTTTCTTGGCCAGCGTTAACGTTTCGCCAGACAGGAATTTAACGATATTCAGCGCCAGTGGCGTTTTCTCACGTAAGTAAGAAATAATGGTGTCGTCGCTTGGCGTGGTGAAACTGTCACCAAAAATGCTGACACCTTCGAGTGACTTGGTGGAAATACCCAGTTGCAGCAGGCGATATTTAACGTCGTCCGATGATTGGGCAAATTCATATATTGGTGAATTATATTGGATACTAAATTCCTGCATCAAATCGACTAAATACTCTTTGGCGACTAATCTCTGCTCAGGGAACTCTTGCTGATAATGCGTAATACCGTCGTTAATCACGTCAATATCATGACGGCGACAAAAATCAATTAAATGAGCATGTATTGCGAGCTTCTCGCCGAGCAGAACCAGGTTCTTACGATATTTAAGAATATCGCCCTCAATATTTTCGATGGCAATACTGCGAAAAGTCCCGCTAATATCTTCAACCGTATGCGCCACAACAAGTTCACCAAACCGGTTTTTAAGCTCATCCACACGGTGAGCAAGAATACCGCGATGCAGTGAGCACCCACTGTTAGCCGAATAGAGGTGAACAGGGATACCTTGTAACATTAAATAACAGGCAGCCAATGTGCTGTCACGACCGCCGGTAAACATCACGAGCTGGGTTCTTACGGAAGTATCGTTCATATTAATCCTTAATATTGAGTGGAATACCCAGGTGCAAGGCACGTTTAGAATGATTTAAGGGTTGTCCCGCCACGTCTAACTTGAAGTATTAATCCACCATCCTGGCGACTCGCTTTGGGACAACGTGGAGACTAAAGGGTTTTTTTTGGCTTAGAAAATGATATAAACAGACAGATGTGTTGAGAAAAACTAACAGGGTGCCACTATGTCCGATCTTCCTTCACTGCGAGCATTGCATTATTTTAAACAGGCAGCAGTATTTGAAAGTTTCAGTGCGGCGGCAGAGTCTTTAAACGTCACACACAGCGCTATCAGCCATCAAATTAAAAATCTTGAAGCCTGGTTAGGCACGCCTTTATTTAAACGCACTGCCGGTCGGGTTTATTTAACCCAAGATGGACAAATATTAAAAAAATGCTGCGAGCAAGTATTTAGAAATATAGAGGCGACCTGTAAAGAAATTAAAACCAGGGAGGAGAACAACCTTATTATTTCGTGCGCGCCGAGTTTTTTATCTCAGTGGTTGATCCCGAGAATTTCTCGTTTCTCGCGGCGGCATGAAAATATTGCATTGACCTTTCAGACTCATGTAAACATTGAAAATATTCATGATGAACGCACAGACATTTTAATTAAAAGTAATGAATCGCCGCTCTCTGACGAAATTGAAGCCACGCTCATTACCGTGGATTATATCGGCCCGGTTTGCTCACCCGATTTTCGTCATCGATTTACCTATGAAACAGATTTCACCACGCTGCCACTGCTGCACGCAGATACCAAAATTAATGCCTGGCAAGAGTGGGCAAGGAAAACCAATACGCGGGGAGACTTTATTTCTGGCAAGCATTTCGACAACTTGACGCTGGCCATTCAGGCAGCAAGAAGCGGGTTGGGTATTATTATGACGCCACAGATTTTGGTCAAAAAAGAGATTCAGGAAGGGAGTTTGATTGCGCCACTGGGTTTTGCTGAGGTCGATAGGGCCACCTACATGCTGGTGAAACGTGCGCGCAGTCAGGAGAAAGAAATTGTGCTGTTTAGACAGTGGTTGTTAGAAGAGGCCAGCCGGGGTTAGCCGACGGGCCTCTTGAGTAACATAATCTAGAATTAACTCACCGCAGGCACATTACGCTTGCAGCAGAGTATTCATGCGGCGGATAAACTGATTAGGATCTTCCAGCGTTCCGCGTTCTGCGAACAGTGCCTGATCGAGCAACAGTTCAACCCACTCGGAGAATTGATCTTCCTGAATTTCGTCCGCAGCGCGTTTTACCAGCGCATGCTCAGGATTCAGCTCAAAGATATATTTCACCTCTGGTGCTTCCTGACCCGCAGCGGCAAACAGCTTGGCCATTTGCGTGCTCATCTCGTCAGCACCGGTGGTGACGATGGCCGGCGTATCGGTTAAACGATGCGTTAAACGCACTTCTTTAACACGCTCGCCCAGCAGAGTTTTTACACGCTCAACGAACGGCTCAAGCGCTTTATCTGCATCCTGCTGTTCTTCACTCTTCTCATCGGCCAGTTTGTCGAGAGAATCATCCGCTTTGCTGACGGACTGGAAGCTCTTGCCGTCAAACTCGGTCAGATAACTCATCATCCACTCGTCAATGCGGTCCGAAAGCAGCAGCACTTCGATGCCTTTCTTACGGAACAGCTCAAGGTGCGGGCTGTTTTTAGCCGCTGCGTAGCTGTCAGCAGTGATGTAGTAAATCTTGTCCTGACCTTCAACCATGCTGCTCACGTAATCTTCAAGAGACAAATTCTGCTCTGAAGAATCGTTGCGGGTGCTGGCAAAACGCAGCAACTTGGCGATGGTTTCTTTGTTGCTGCTGTCTTCGGCAGGCCCTTCTTTCAAGACGAGACCAAACTGCTTCCAGAACTGCAGGTATTTTTCTGCGTCGTCTTTCGCCAGTTTTTCAAGCATTTGCAGAGCACGCTTGCTCAACGCACTGCGCAGGTTTTGCGTGACGCGGCTGTCTTGCAGAATTTCACGCGAGACGTTCAGCGGCAAATCGTTAGAGTCTATCAGCCCGCGTACAAAACGCAGGTAGTTCGGCATAAACTGCTCGGCTTCGTCCATGATAAACACGCGCTGCACGTACAGCTTCAAACCGTGTTTGTGGTCGCGGTTCCACATGTCCCACGGCGCCTGAGAAGGAATGTACAGCAGGCTGGTATACTCCTGTTTACCTTCAACGCGGTTATGGCTCCAGCTCAGCGGGTCACTGAAATCATGGGAGATATGCTTGTAGAACTCAGTATACTCTTCGTCCGTCACTTCCGAACGACTGCGGGTCCACAGCGCCTGCGCCTTGTTGATTTGATCCCAGGTGGTAGTGTCGTCTTCTTCATTGCGGGTTTCTATTTCAACCGGCAAAGCAATATGGTCAGAGTATTTGCTGATGATTGAACGCACGCGCCAATCGTCGAGGAATTCGTCTTGGTCGGCACGCAGATGCAGCGTGATTTCAGTACCGCGATCGGCCTTTTCGACGTCTGCCAACGTATATTCACCTTCACCGGCAGATTCCCAGAACACGCCATCTTCGGCTTTAACGCCCGCCGCACGGGTACGCACGGTAACTTTGTCGGCCACGATAAAGGCTGAGTAGAACCCTACGCCGAACTGGCCAATCAGCTGACTGTCTTTCGCCTGCTCGGACCCGACCGATTGGAGAAACGCCTTAGTGCCCGATTTTGCAATAGTGCCGAGATTGTCGATCACTTCATCACGGGTCATACCAATGCCGTTGTCGCTCAGCGTCAGGGTACGTTTTTCTTTATCGAACGATAAACGAACGTGAAGCTCGGCATCGCCTTCATAGAGGTCAGGTTTTGACAGGGCGCAGAAGCGCAGTTTATCCGCCGCATCCGAGGCGTTGGAGATCAGCTCACGCAGGAATATTTCTTTATTAGAATAAAGCGAGTGGATCATCAGGTGGAGTAACTGTTTTACTTCTGACTGAAATCCGCGGGTCTCTTGTCCTTTCATACTCATCAAATACCTCAATCAAACCGTTTGAGTGATTAAAAACGTGACTCTGTTTAAAACAGACTGAGACTGAGATGGGGGGCTAAAGGGAATTATTCAAGAGGAACGGGCAAGGAAATGACGAAAAGTGCGTTAATTGATTATTTAAGCCTCTAACCGCGAGTTTTTAAAACGGGCTGAAGTGACGAATTGATCATCGACCGTCTAAGTAGTTGAAGCTCTAGCAAGCCGGCCAATGAGTTCATCCCCGCAAGCTGACCGAAATCAGTGACTGGGGGTAGGCTCGCGCAGCCAACACAGCTACAGCTTCAAATACGACCACGGATCAATATTTGAAAAGATGACGACCCGCCAAGGAGTGAGCGAGGGTTGTTCCGTCGACCATCTCAAGTTCGCCGCCTACTGGCACGCCGTGAGCGATGCGGCTAGCGACTACGCCGTATTGGCCACACATATCGGCGATATAGTTAGCGGTGGCGTCACCTTCAACCGTCGGGTTAGTGGCGAGGATCACCTCCTGAATGCTTTCGCTTTCAAGACGCTGTTCAAGCCTGCCCAGACCAATGTCATCAGGACCGATGCCGTCAAGAGGCGACAAATGCCCCATCAATACGAAGTAGCGCCCCGAGAACTGTCCGGTTTGCTCAATGGCATGAATGTCTGCTGGGCTTTCAACCACACAAATCTGACCATTTTCTTTGCGACGCGGGTTGGCGCAGATGGTGCAAATATCTTGCTCGGTAAACGTTCTGCAGTCGGCACAGTGGCCAATTTCAGACATTGCGCGGGTCAGTGACTGCGCCAGCCGCATTCCGCCGCTGCGGTCACGCTGCAGCAGCTGGAATGCCATACGCTGCGCTGATTTCGGGCCAACGCCCGGCAGGCAGCGCAGCGCCTCCATTAATGATTCAAGGAGTGGGCTGGTTTGCATCAGAATGGCATCTTAAAGCCCGGTGGCAATTGCATGCCGCCAGAAACTGCTGCCATTTTTTCTTTTTGGGTTTCATCGATACGACGAGCCGCATCGTTGAACGCCGCTGCAATCAAGTCTTCCAGCAGGTCTTTGTCATCTTCAAACAGGCTAGGATCGATTTCAACGCGACGTACGTTGTGCGCACCGTTGATGGTGATTTTAACCAAACCTGCGCCAGACTCGCCGGTCACTTCAAGGGCAGCGATTTCTGCCTGCGCCTGTTGCATTTTTTCCTGCATTTGCTGGGCCTGTTTCATCAGGTTACCCATGCCGCCTTTTCCAAACATAATCTTCTCTCTTTGCGTCGAGCCGCGTATGTGCACCATGCTCCTACTGCGGCGGTTAAATTGGGCGAATACTTTCTTCATCTAGCTCGGCGTCAAAGAAACGGCGCAAAGTCTGGATGTTATTATCCGCGATAATAGACTGACGCGCCTGCGTCAGTTTTTCTTCATAAATGGCCTGCCGCCACTCCAGAGGCGTACGGGTCGCCAGACTGTCGTCCTCAATAACACTCAAGGCTATCTCATGCTGATACAGCGCGGCAAGCGCATCGGCCAAGGTTTTTTGTGCCGTTGGCGAGTTTAGATGACGCTGCGACGAACGCAAATGCAGACACAGCGTCGCCGAGTCTGGCCGCTCAAGAAAAGCATTAAGCGCCAACTGCTGAACCAATTTCGGAATAGTCAGCTGATGAATAATGCCAGCCCATTCGTCGCGCTCAATGGCCTCCTCGGCCAAACGAGACGCCAGTTCAGGCGATTTTTCATGTTCGAGTGCCGCACGCAGCGCTTTTGGCGTTGCCACAGGCTCCGGTGCTACCTCAGGCTCATTAACCGTTTTCCAACGGTAAGCCTCTTGCTTGACCGGTGCAGCGGGTGCCTTCTTCTGGGCACTGGCGCCCGTGCGTTCCAATGAACGCTCGGTAACTGAAGCCAATCGCTCCAGTACCGAGTTTGCCGGCTGCGCTTTTCCAGGCGCGGCCGGCTCAGCTTTTTTTGGGGAAGAGCTCCCCTGCTGCCTAAGTAACTGTGTCCGAGCCTGCAGCAGCTGTGCGGTGGAATCAGGAATGGTCGCATCAGGCTGTGACGTGGCGGGCGCGCCTCTGGCAGGAGATGGCGCCTGCTGAGTCGGCATAGGCTGAGGCGCAGCGGCTTTTTGCTCGTTCACGGCCGGTTCGGCAATGAATACTTTGGGATGAAACGCCAGCGCACGCAGCAAGGTCATTTCAACGCCCATACGTTTATCCGGCGCAAACGGCAGTTCTTTGCGGCCAATCAGCAGCGTTTGGTAGTAAAGCTGCACGTCGGTCGGTGGGATCACCCGAGCCAGTTCGCGCAGGCGCTGCTCAATGGAGGCGTAATGATTATCGAGCACTGAAGGCAGAAGCTGCACCATTGCGATACGGTGCAGCAGGGCCAGAGAGTCGACCAACAGCGTTTCCCAATCTACGCCGCGTGAAGCGGCGTGTTCAACCTGCGCCATCACGTTGGCACCGTCGGCACTGACCAGCGCCTCAAGAATGGCCAGCGGCTGCTCGTCGTCGAGCGTGCCGAGCATTTGCGACACCGTTTCGGTGGTCACCTGCCCCTGCCCCATGGCGATAGCCTGGTCAGTAAGGCTAAGAGCGTCGCGCATACTGCCATCGGCCGCGCGGGCCAGCAGTTGAAGCGCACGAGCTTCGCTGGTGATGTGCTCGGCGTGCAGGACTTTTTCGAGCTGAGCGCGAATTTGTTCTACGTCCAGCGCCTTTAAATGGAACTGTAAGCAGCGAGAAAGGATAGTCACCGGCAGCTTTTGCGGATCGGTGGTCGCCAGCAGGAATTTGACGTGCGAAGGCGGCTCTTCAAGAGTTTTCAACAGCGCATTAAAGCTGTGGCGCGAGAGCATATGCACTTCGTCAATCAGGTAGACTTTGAAACGCCCGCGCGCTGGGGCGTACTGCACGTTGTCGAGCAGCTCGCGGGTGTCTTCGACTTTAGTGCGCGACGCGGCGTCAATTTCAATGAGATCAACAAAGCGACCCTGTTCGATCTCGCGGCAGTTGTCGCAAACGCCGCACGGCGAGGAAGTGATGCCCGTTTCGCAGTTCAGGCCTTTGGCTAACAGGCGGGCAATGGAGGTTTTACCCACACCGCGCGTGCCGGAGAAAAGATAGGCGTGATGAATTCGCCCCAGCGACAGGCCATTAGCCAGTGCCGTCAGCACATGTTCCTGACCAACTACGTCAGTGAAAGTTTGGGGGCGCCACTTACGGGCAAGAACCTGATAGCTCATTAATTCCGGAGAAGTCGAGGGGTCTGTAGCGTTATGTTATCACAGCCCCGCCCGCACGAGCGAGGCCTAGTATAAACGAGTAAATTCGCAGGCATTCGAGTTACAGGTAGGCGGCTACTGTACGCATTCCTAAGAGCTGCCCCGTCAGTGACTGGGATAAATAAAGGCAGCCAACGCCCCTGTGGCTCGAAGGACCAAGAATTTTAGTGGCCGGCAAAGTTGACCAGGCTATAGCAGTTAATGCTGAGGCCGTTAAGGCGTTTTTCACCCCCCAGCTCAGGCAGATTGATGATGAAGGCCGCATCGGACACTTCGCCACCCAGACGGCGGATAAGCTTGGCCGTAGCTTCAATCGTGCCGCCGGTCGCCAGCAGGTCATCGATAACCAGCACTTTATCACCCGCCTTGATAGCATCGGTGTGGATCTCAAGCTTATCGGTGCCGTACTCCAGCTCGTATTCTTCAAAGAGGGTTTCACGCGGCAGCTTGCCCGGTTTACGCACGGGAACAAAACCTACGCCAAGCGCAAGCGCCACAGGAGCGCCAAACAGGAAACCGCGCGCTTCGGTGCCAACCACTTTGGTGACACCGGTGTTGCGGTAGCGGTCTGCCAGCAAATCAATGCTGGCCTGATAGGCCTGAGGGATTTCCAGCAAACTGGTGACATCACGAAACAGTATGCCCGGCTTAGGGTAGTCGGGGATGGTTTTGATACTGTTTTTAATAAACTCAAGCTGCTGTGCAGTAGCGGTCATAACGGTAGCGCTCATAATAAAGTCGATTCATACCCGAACAACAGCGGGACGGTTCAAGCCATATGCCCTACCCCGAAGTTATCGGCTTAGTAAAGGACAGCGGCGAACGAGTCTGGCAGGCTATTCAAGAAAAAGTTAGTGGGTAACGACGCAAGGTCGAGTCGCCCAAATCTATGCAAAGCCACTTTAAAAAGCAACCCACAGCCGGACATGATCGCCTTTTTTGTTGCTCCAGGTCAACCATTGGTAAACGCCACATCATAATCAGCAGTGTGCAACGCATGATAAGCCGCGGTGGGAGCGCCTCTCTCTGCGGTAAAAACAGAGCGAAACGGCCACGATAAACAATACAGCGCGCCAAGTACGACAAAATGTATACAGCTTGAGTATAAACAACGCCATTGGCACCTGAATCCCCCCTACCGCTTGTTTCTGCACGGGTTAAGGGTAAGCTTATCGCCTACGTTGGCCTTTTGGGTCGAAAAGCATGGGTCTGGAGAGAATCGTTGAGTACGCAAACCCTTTTGCAGTCGCTTGAGCAGCAAATTGAAAATCTGGCTCGGGAGATAGAGCCGATTGCCCACGCCACGGCCCAGCAGGCACGATTTGATGTCGCGCTTTTTTCCACCAAAGGCACCCGCCTGCGCGAGTATCTGGTGGAGGTGCGTACCAATTTTGCCCAGCTTTGCCAAGTGGTAAACGAAAATCGCAGTGCACAAGTAGCCTATGTAGCCGAACGTCTGGTCTCGCAAATCACCGCTCTTCAGCGCGAGTTGGCGACGCAAACGCTAAGAAAGGCTGACACGCAGAAAGAGGTGAAAAGCAGTGATTTTTACAGCAAGCTGGTTGAACATCAGCAGTATGAGCGTCGAATTATTGCCATGATCGAAGACCGCGAAAGTCAGCTCGGCAAACTGGCAACCTTTAAAGAGCAGCAACACATGCAGAAAGAGCTGGCCGCGCTAGAAGGCCGTCTCATGCGCTGCCGTCAGGCGCTGATAAAAATCGAGCGCAGCATTGAACGGCAAGAGCGCGGTTTTTGACGTTGTTATCACAAAATTTGAAAAATACCGTCGGTATTTGAGGCAAAAACTCTATACTAGTTAACTCGATTACCCTTCGTTGGAACAGCCGTTGACAGCAGGCCACTGGACTCCAACGTAAACGATTAACTGGAATGCTTATGTCCGTAGAGAATGCTCCTCCCGAATTGCAGCTGGCCGTGGATTTGATCTACCTGCTGGAATGTAACGAAATCGCCCCGGACGTGGCGTTGGCGGCATTGGAAATTGTCAAAAAGGATTATCAGCAAAAACTGAAAAATCCAACGGGCAGCTTGTCCATAAGCTACTGATAGACAGAGGCAAATTTAGACCAGCGTTCCTTCGTCCGGCGGCGTGAAGGGGCGACTAATTTCTTGCACTTCACTGCCGCTCTTGTTGTGCAAATACACCTCCAACTGATTGAAAGCAATATTGATATCATTTTCTCGGCACAGTTTATCAATACTGCGGTTCAACTCGTCTACGGTATGGTTTCTGTCACCCAACTCGCGCACATAAATGCGCAGTTCGTGGTCGAGCGTGCTGGCACCAAAATTAAGGAAATAAACCGTCGGCGTCGGGTCGCTCATGACGCGGTCATTTTCGTTCGCCGCCTGCAATAAAATCTCTTTTACCTTATCTAAATCAGAGCCATAGGCGACACCCACTTTAATCACTACGCGCGTCACGGTGTCCGACAGCGACCAGTTGATTAAGCGCTCGGTCACGAACGCCTTGTTGGGAATAATCACCTCTTTGCGATCGAAATCGGTAATGGTGGTGGCGCGTATGCGGATCTTGCTGACCGACCCTGAGAACGTGCCGATGGTTACCGTATCGCCGATACGTATCGGGCGCTCGAACAAAATAATCAGACCCGAGACAAAGTTGGCGAAGATCTCCTGCAAACCAAAACCCAGCCCGACCGACAGCGCGGCCACCAGCCACTGAAGTTTGTCCCACGACACGCCCAAAGAACCAAGTGCAGTGATAGCCCCGATGACCGTGATGGTGTAGGTCAGAATAGTGGTGATCGCGTAGGAGGTTCCTTGGCGAAGCTGCAACCGGGACAGCACCAGCACTTCGAGCAGGCCCGGCAAGTTGCGCGTTAGCACATAGGCAACAATAACGGCGGCAAAGGCCAGCAGGAAATTACCCAGCGTCACCGTTTGTTGCACCACTTTGCCCGCCACGTTAGCGGAATAGTGCCACATTGAAATACTGTCGAGATACGAGATAACCGTCAGCAAGTCTGACCAAATCCAGTAAAAAATCAGCGCAAAGACAATAAAAAGCGCCATGGTGGTTAGACGCAGGCTTTGCTGGTTGATCTGATCCAGACCCAGCGGCGTCTCTTCAACCTGCTCGCCGCCGTCTGCGCCGTCTTTTACACTGCTGACTTGACGACGCGCCAGCGCCCGTCGATAGGCCAAACGCCGCGCTGCCACGCTCAGGCCTCGCAGCGCCGTCATGCCGGTAATATTCCATATAATCAGCAAATAAAGACTGTCTAACCAGCGGCTGGAAAGGCGCAGCGTAGTATAGAAATAGCCTGTAACCATCAGTCCCATAAAGAACACTGGCGCCAGCGCGATGGCGGTAACGGCTACCAGACGAACGCTGTGCGAATTTTTCTCACGCCAGCCGTCGCGGAACATCGGAAATACCAACACGGTGAGCACTGCCATGGTGAGAAACACCACAATTTGCCCAATGATATCGTCGACTAATCCCAGTGGTTCTTTTTCCCCGCGTACGGTCCAGAAAATCAGCGGCAACATGGTGAGCGACAGGCGCACTATCGACCGGCGGTAGTGCGCACAGCGGCTTGCAGGCAAGTTGAAATGGCGTTCATTCAGGCCCTGCGGGGCCAGAGCGTAGTAGCAAAAACCCATAATCAGCTGGAAAACGGCCAATCTTTGCGCCAGCGTCCACAGAAAATCGTTTAACTCAATATCACTCACCGACAGCCAATAACCGATGCTCAGCGTCAGCATCACCCCCGGCAATACCAGCAGCATAACCAACAGCAGAGCCTGAGGCGTGTGCAATTGGGTATCGCGCTTGAGTTGCCCGACGTCACTGCTTAGCTTGTCAATACGCGCCAGAATAGCCCGTCGACGCCACAGCAGCACGAGGATCCCCACCAGCATTGGCACAGTGACGGGAAGCGAATGCAGCGCCCCAAGCATCAGCGATCCCAACGGCATTTTCACGCTGAGTCCTTTCACCTGCTGATGAATATTTTCCGGCAGCGACTTGATAAAGTCCCAGTCCATTGGCTTGTTGCTGCTGACCCAGAAGATTTGCTGAGTCAGTGTACTGTTAAGCGATTCGTTGATGCTTAACAGCTGCTGCTGGTTAATTTGCAGGTTAATCGCCAAGGCCAGCTGGTTGCCAAGCTGTTTGTTTAACTGATCGAGCAGCTCGCGACGGACGTCAATAATTTGGTCAAGCGCATCACTAATGTCATCGTTAATACTTTCTTTGCTGGTTTTCACCAGGTTCTGAATGTAGTCGTCCCCCTGAAAAAGTTCGTCACGCTGCTGGTTGATGTTGAATTGTTCAAGCCGCAAATCGGCAATCTGCGTGCTCATGTCGGTCATCAAGCTGGCGGTCGGCTGGTTGTTTTGCTGTTGCTGGTAAAGGATGCGCGACAGCAGCAGACTGCCTTTTAGCTCGGTAATCTGCTCTTTGAGGTCGTGTTCGGACTGCGAAGATCGGTCAAGCCAATTTTTGACGGTAATATTTTGCTGAAGAAGTTTATTGCCCTCCTCGGTCGAGGCTATCAACCGCTGACTGAGGTCGCGATTAATACCAAGCTCCTGACTCACCAGCGGATCTTTTTGCAAATCTGTGGTGTCGCCCGGCGTTTGCGCCTCTTTCGCGGTGCGTTCCGACAGGGTTAGACGCTTGCCGTTAACGACTTCCTGCAGCACCTGGGTAAATTTCTCAAGCTGATTAATGTGCGCATTGGTGTAGTCACGCTGTTTTTGCAGCAGATCTTGTAGCGTGGTATTGGCTTGCAAACTGCTGCGTTGCAGGTCTATTTCGGCATTCAGCAGTGCCTGCTCGGTGGTCAGCATGGTTTGCTGCGTGCTGCGTAAATCCTGCTGATTGGGTGACATGCCGTTGAGTTGGTTGCGAATGTTTTGCAGACTTTTCGAATAGCTGTACATGGTATTCTGCACGCGTTCGGGCTGAGTCTGCAGAGTAATAAGTTGGGTGTTGAAGGTGGAGAGGTCGTTTTGCGATGACTGCAAGTCGTCAAGAGTGTCTTCGAGGCGGCTTTCAAGCTGGTGCAGCGAGAGTGCGCCGAGCTGCGCTTTAAGGGCCGTATCGTCAGTTTTGCCCTGCATCTGCGCCAAACCGTCGGAGGCAGCGCGAAGTTTACTGGGTGCATCGGCCAACTGCTGGCGCAGCTGGGTTTGCTGTTGTTTAACGCGATCGAGCGCGTCGAGCAGCTCCATGGTACGGTAGATGTCTTGCTGGCTCAGTTTCTCAACCGGTGTCAGGACTTTTTGCCTGCTCAGCGCATCTAACTGATTCTGAATTTCGTTTCGGGTAGGAATATCGGCAGCAAACGCCTGAGACACGCCGCTCAGTAAAGTCAGAAAGACCAAGCCAATCAACATCAAGCGCAACAGACCCACGCGCAGAAAGCGGGATGAAGCGAAGTGAAGGCTAGAGAAGTCAGCGGGCAGGCTAAACATAGTTAACTTAACTCAAAACGTAGATGGGCAAGTTTACCACGGTAACGCTCAACAACGTATCGGATGAAATCGGCCAATCTCAATCAAACTTGTAAATCTTTACGAATCTTCTGTTGCACATCAAAGATACATTTAATTACTTTTAATCAAGCTTGGACATAACCTCAACATCTCGATATAAGTATCAATAAATTGTGATGCTTGATTGTGGAGATCGAAACTTTCTGGCATAAAAAGCCAGTTCTCCATCAGTCCTGTGATATAGGCGCGCAGAATGATTGCCGCCTGGCGGGTATGCAAGTTTTTAGGCAATTGCTCCTGTTCAATGCAGCGATGCAGAATGCCTTCAATCTTACCGTAGCCCTCCATATAGAGCGCTTTGCGCGCTTCATGAACGGAGCTCATCTCCCCAACAAATTCACATTTGTGAAATATGATTTCCATTAATGAACGGCGCGAAGGATCGGTCACCGTGGCGCGCAGCAAAAACACTAAGATTTCACGCAGTACGCGCAGTGGATCATTCGGAAACTTTGTCTGATACTCAACTTCCAGCCTTTCGATTTGAGATTCACAGTCTTCCCACACCGCGTTGAAAAGTTCGACTTTGTTTTTGAAATGCCAATAAATAGCACCACGCGTTACCCCGGCAGCGTTGGCCACGTCCGTAAGGGAGGTTGCCGCCACGCCTCGGACGGAAAACTGACTGACGGCCGCGTCCAGAATATGTTGTCTGGTTTCAAGCGCCTGAGATTTGGTTTTTCGTGCCATAGGGTTAGCTTAGAAAGGAGTTTAATTTACATACATTCATGAATGTATGTAACATAGCACGCACATACTAAAAACGCAGCAGTGGAATGTAACAATCAGCATCCATTGAATACAATTTTAAAATCGGACATTTGAGGTTTATTTATGAACAGAAACAGAGCGTTAACGCCTCTGGCGGTCGTTCTGATGCTAACCGGCGGATTAGCTCTTACAGGATGTAATGATAAAAAAACCGAGCAAGGAGCAGCTAAAGCCCCTGAGGTGGGCGTCGTCACGTTAAAATCCGAGCCGTTGAATGTCACGACCGAGCTTCCGGGACGCACGTCTTCCTATCGTATCGCCGAGGTTCGCCCTCAAGTAAGCGGCATTATTCTGAAACGTAACTTTGTTGAAGGCAGCGAAGTTCAGGCGGGTACCTCGCTTTATCAGATTGATCCAGCTACCTATCAGGCAGCCTACGACAGCGCCAAAGGTGACCTGGCGAAAGCCCAGGCAAGTGCGCAAATTGCTCGCGTTACGGTAAATCGCTACAAACCACTGCTGGGCACCAATTACATCAGTAAGCAAGACTACGATACGGCAACCTCCACCGCGGTTCAGGCCGATGCCTCAGTCATAGCGGCCAAGGCGGCGGTGGAAACTGCCCGCATCAACCTGGCTTATACCAAAGTTATCGCCCCAATCAGCGGCCGCATTGGCAAATCATCAGTCACTGAAGGTGCGCTGGTTACCAGCAGTCAGACCGATGCACTGGCTACCGTGCAGCAACTTGACCCTATCTACGTAGACGTGACCCAGTCCAGCAATGATTTCCTGCGCCTTAAGCAGGAGCTGGCCGACGGTACGCTGAAACAGGAAGGTGGCAAGGCTAAAGTGACGCTGATTCTGGATAACGGTAAACAGTATCAACAACCTGGCACGCTGGAATTCTCCGACGTGACGGTTGATGAAACCACCGGCTCCATCACTTTACGCGCAGTATTCCCTAACCCACAGGACGCACTCCTGCCTGGCATGTTTGTTCGTGCCCGTCTGGATGAAGGTGTAAACAACAATGCTCTGCAAGTTCCTCAGCAAGGCATCACCCGCAACCCTCGTGGCGATGCGACCGCTATGGTCGTGGGTGCCGATAATAAAGTGGAACTTCGTACTGTAACGACCACTCAGGCCATTGGCGACAAGTGGGTTGTGACAGATGGCCTTAAGCCTGGCGACAAAGTGATTGTTACCGGCCTGCAAAAAGTTAAACCAGGTGTTCAGGTGACAGCCCAAGAAGTTGACCAGAACACGCCTGCCGCAGAAGCGCCGAAGTCTTAAAAAGGAGCCGGTAATACATGGCTAATTTCTTTATCGATCGCCCTATTTTTGCGTGGGTTCTTGCCATCATTATCATGTTGGCGGGTGGGTTGGCGATCCTCAAGTTACCTATTGCACAATATCCTACCGTGGCACCGCCGGCTATCGAGCTGACGGCGACCTACCCAGGCGCGGATGCGCAAACGGTGCAGGATACCGTGACTCAGGTTATCGAACAGAACATGAACGGTATCGATAACCTGATGTATATGTCTTCCACCAGTGACTCTTCAGGTGCTGTACAGATTACACTGACCTTCGCCTCAGGCGCTGACGCGGATATCGCACAGGTTCAGGTTCAGAACAAACTGCAGCTGGCGATGCCATTGCTGCCGCAGGAAGTGCAGCAGCAAGGTATTAGCGTGCAGAAATCAAGCAGCAGCTTCCTGATGGTTGCGGGCTTCGTTTCTGATAACTCCATGACACAGGAAGATATTGCCGACTACGTGGCGTCTAACATTAAGGACCCGATCAGTCGTGTGTCCGGCGTGGGTGACGTTCAGCTGTTTGGTGCTCAGTACGCCATGCGTATCTGGATGGACCCGAATAAGCTCAATAACTACCAATTGACGCCAGTTGACGTTATCAGCGCCATTACTGTGCAGAACAACCAGGTTGCCGCAGGGCAGTTGGGCGGAACGCCTCCGGTTCCGGGACAGCAGCTCAACTCCTCGATTGTTGCGCAGACGCGTTTAAAATCGGCTGACGAGTTTGGCAAGATTATCCTCAAAGTTAATCCAGACGGCTCTCAGGTTCGCTTGAAAGATGTGGCCAACATCAAACTTGGCGGTGAAAGCTACGACGTTATTGCCCGCTTTAACGGCCAGCCTGCTGCCGGTTTGGGGATCAAGCTGGCGACCAACGCCAACGCCCTCGACACCTCGACCGCAGTTAAAGCCGAGCTAGCGAAGCTGCAACCGTTCTTCCCCGAGGGAATGAAAGTTGTTTACCCGTATGACACAACGCCGTTTGTTAAAATTTCGATTCAGGAAGTAGTGAAAACACTGGTTGAGGCGATTGTGCTGGTGTTCCTGGTAATGTACCTGTTCCTACAGAACTTCCGTGCCACGCTTATCCCGACAATAGCCGTACCGGTGGTGTTGCTGGGTACCTTTGCCATCATCGCGGCATTTGGTTATTCGATAAACACCTTGACCATGTTCGGGATGGTGTTAGCAATCGGCCTGTTGGTGGATGACGCCATCGTGGTGGTCGAAAACGTCGAGCGCGTCATGGCCGAAGAGGGGCTGCCGCCGAAAGAAGCAACCCGTAAATCAATGAGTCAGATTCAGGGCGCATTGGTCGGTATTGCCATGGTGCTCTCGGCGGTATTCATTCCGATGGCCTTCTTTGGCGGATCAACCGGCGTTATCTATCGTCAGTTCTCGATAACTATCGTCTCCGCGATGGTGCTGTCGGTGCTGGTGGCGTTAATTCTGACGCCGGCGCTTTGTGCCACCCTACTGAAACCGATTGCCAAGGGTGAACACGGCAAGACGACAGGTTTCTTCGGCTGGTTTAACAAAAAGTTTGACCAGAGTACGCACCACTATACCGATAGCGTAGGCAATATTCTGCGCAGCACTGGCCGTTATTTGGTTATCTATCTGCTGATCGTAGTCGGTATGGCGTTCCTGTTTATACGCCTGCCAACCTCCTTCCTGCCGGAAGAAGATCAGGGTGTGTTCCTGACTATGGCGCAGCTGCCAGCGGGTGCCACGCAGGAACGTACGCAGAAAGTGCTGGATGAAGTGACCGATTATTATCTGACCAAAGAGAAAGCCAACGTCGAATCGGTGTTTACCGTTAACGGCTTTGGTTTTGCAGGTCGCGGCCAGAACACCGGTATTGCCTTCGTCAGTCTTAAAGATTGGTCTGCACGCAGCGGTGCTGAAAACAAAGTGGCCGCCATCACCGGTCGTGCAATGGGCGAATTTAGCAAAATTAAAGATGCTATGGTCTTTGCCTTTAACCTGCCAGCCATTGTCGAGCTGGGTACGGCGACCGGCTTTGACTTCGAGCTTATCGATCAGGCCAACCTTGGGCACGACAAGCTGACTCAGGCGCGTAACCAGCTGTTGGGAATGGTTGCTCAGCATCCAGATCTTCTGGCGGGCGTACGTCCAAACGGCCTTGAAGATACCCCACAGTACAAGCTGGAAATCGATCAGGAGAAAGCCACGGCGCTAGGCGTGTCCATCTCTGACATCAACACCACGCTGGGTGCATCGCTGGGCGGTAGCTATGTGAACGACTTTATCGACCGCGGTCGTGTGAAGAAGGTTTATGTTCAGGGTGATGCGAAGTTCCGCATGCTGCCTAAAGACATTGAAAACTGGTACGTTCGCGGCAGTTCGGGTCAAATGGTACCGTTCTCGGCCTTCTCTACTGCGAAGTGGGAATATGGCTCTCCGCGTCTTGAGCGCTATAATGGCCTGCCTTCAATGGAGATTTTGGGTCAGCCTGTTCCAGGGAAAAGTAGCGGTGAAGCGATGGCCATGATGGAGTCTCTTGCTTCCAAATTGCCTAACGGTATCGGCTACGACTGGACCGGTATGTCTTATCAGGAAAGGCTCTCGGGTAACCAGGCGCCTGCACTCTATGCTATCTCGCTGATTGTGGTCTTCCTCTGTCTGGCCGCACTGTATGAGAGCTGGTCGATTCCATTCTCAGTCATGCTGGTGGTGCCGCTTGGGGTGGTGGGTGCATTGATTGCCGCCACTATGCGCGGTTTGAGCAACGACGTTTACTTCCAGGTGGGCCTGTTGACCACTATTGGACTGTCGGCCAAAAACGCCATACTGATCGTCGAGTTCGCCAAGGACCTGATGGATAAAGAAGGCAAAGGACTGGTTGAGGCGACGCTGGAGGCGGTACGTATGCGTCTGCGTCCGATTCTGATGACTTCTTTGGCCTTTATCCTCGGCGTTATGCCGCTGGTTATCAGCACCGGTGCAGGTTCCGGCGCACAGAACGCCGTAGGTACTGGCGTTATGGGCGGGATGATTACCGCGACGTTGCTGGCTATCTTCTTTGTTCCGGTGTTCTTCGTGGTGGTTCGCCGCCGCTTTGGCAAAAAGAATGAAGACATTGAGCACAACCATCCGGTTGAGTCATCTCATCACTAATGTGAGCTGATTAAGCTTCTCGAAAGGCCGCGTAAGCGGCCTTTTTTATTGCCGCTTTTCCGCCTCCTCTCCCAGCCTCTCTGCGCCAACATCGTTAAAAAACTTGAAATGATGCTTGAAGTGACGAATTAAGACGCGCATAATAATTGTTATAGTATAACATTACATTTAGAGGCTATTATGAGAGAGAACATCCATCCTGCCTATCGCACCGTAGTATTTCACGACACCGGTGTAGATGAGTATTTCCGCGTAGGATCGACAATCAAAACCGATCGCACCATTGAGCTGGAAGGACAAACCTTCCCTTACGTGACGCTCGATATCTCTTCAGCTTCTCATCCTTACTACACGGGCAAGCAGAAAGAGTTTTCAAAAGAAGGCAGCACCGCACGCTTCCAACAGCGTTTTGGCAGCTTCCTGGGTAAGAAATAAGAAATCTTTGGGAGAGATATAATGCAGGTATTAAGCTCATTGAAATCGGCTAAAAACAGGCATCCTGATTGCCGAATTGTGAAACGCAAAGGCCGTTTGTACGTGATTTGTAAAAGCAACCCTCGCTTTAAAGCCGTTCAGGGTGGCAAGAAAAAACGCTAATCTCGCGCAAAGTTGATTTTGAGGCATTAAAAAAGCCCCGTTGCTGCCCAACGGGGCTTTGTCATATCTAAAGAAGTAGAAACCTGTTGCCTCCCCCGCGGCTTATCGCCGTTGAGGGAGGCGGAGTTTTATTTCATGCTGGCGACAATCGCCTCCACATTATGAGTAAAGGCTTTTTCATAAGTTGTGGCCGGTCCCTGCGGGCCAGACAGCGATTCAGGATACAGTTCGCCTCCTGGCTGTGCGCCGGTTGCCGAAGCAATCTGTTTTACCAAACGTGGATCCGTCTGGTTCTCGATGAAGTAGGTTCTCACCTTCTCCTCTTTAATCTGTTTAATCAGTGAGGCTACACCGCTGGCGCTGGCTTCAGACTCGGTTGAGAAACCCACCGGGGCCATAAAGGTCACGTTGTACTCTTTACCGAAATAACCGAAAGCATCGTGGCTGGTGAGCACTTTGCGTTTATTCAACGCAATGCCGCTAAACTCCTGCTTGGCCCATGCGTCGAGCTTCTTGAGGCGTTCGATGTAGGCTCCACCGTGCTGACGGAAATAGTCAGCATCTTCGGGGTCGGCGGCAATCAGCGCATTCATGACATTGGTGGCATAAATAACGCCGTTGGCCATGCTGTTCCAGGCATGAGGATCGGTTACCGTTTTACCCTCCTCTTCCATCTGGCGCGTGTCCACGCCCTGAGAGGCGGTAATCACTTTACCGTGGTAGCCAGAGGCCGTGATCAGACGGTCCATCCAGCCTTCCATTCCCAAGCCGCTAACGAACACGACGTCGGACGAGGCCAACGTTTTGCTGTCTCGCGGTGCAGGCTCAAAGCTGTGCGGATCGCCATCGGGGCCAACCAGGCTGGTGACGTTGACGTGGTCGCCGCCCACTTCTTGTACGATATCCCCCAGGATAGAGAAACTGGCTACGGCGTTAACCGTTTTGGCCATCGCCAGTGGGCTCGACAGCAGGGCAGCTACTGACAGAGCAACAGGTAATAATTTCATTTCTACTCCTTTATATTGGCTTTATTTTTACTTCCTAACGTCGCGAGGCGGTTAACATGCCGCCGCGCGTTCCAAACAAAACTGAGATAAAGAAAATCATATTGGCACTGAGCACGATGGCTGGACCGGCAGGCAGCGAGGCATAGTAGGACCAAATCAGCCCGATATAACTCGAGATCATGCCAATCACCATGGCAATTAACAGCGTATGCGGCAAATCACGGCCCCAAAAACGCGCACTTGCCGCAGGCAGCATCATTAATCCGACTGACATCAGGGTGCCGAGGATCTGGAAACCGGCGACCAGATTCACCACCACCAGAGCCAAAAATATGCCCTGGATCAGCGCCAGCCATTTACCCGAACTGACGCGCAAAAACAGCGCATCAAAAGACTCAATGACCAAGGCGCGATAAATACAGGCGAGGATAATGAGCGAAACGCTGCTGATTGAACCGACCATCAGCATGGCGCTGGAGTCGATAGCAAGAATGGAACCAAACAGCACGTGCAGCAGGTCAACACTTGAGCCTTTAAGAGAAACGAGGGTTACGCCGAGGGCCAATGACCCTAGATAGAAACCGGCAAAGCTGGCGTCTTCCTTAAGCTGTGTTCGACGACTGACGACGCCAGAAAGCATGGCCACCGCCAGTCCGGCAATAAATCCCCCCACGCCCATCGCCACCAGAGACATCCCTGAAATCAGGTAACCTATCGCCGCGCCGGGCAAAACCGCGTGGCTCAGCGCATCACCCACCAGACTCATACGACGCAGCAGCAGGAATACGCCCAGCGGTGTTGCGCTAATCGATAACGCCAGACAGGCAATCAGCGCACGGCGCATAAAGCCAAATTGCACAAAAGGATCGACTAAAAGATGAAACCACATCATGAAATAACGCTCCGCTGCTGGCTGAACTCATCGGCCAGAATGCAGGCGTGATCGCGATGAGGGAAATGGCAGAGAACTTCATCGGCGGTTCCCCAAATATTTTGCTGCTGGCTGAGGAAAAGCACCTGTGGGAAATGGCGCGCCACCATCGCGATATCGTGCAGTACGGCAATCACCGTTTTCCCCTGCTGGTGCCATTGGCGGATAACCTTGAGCAACAGTTCTGTGGTCTGGCTGTCGATGCCGGTGAAAGGCTCATCAAGCATAATCAGAGGTGCCTGCTGAATCAGCAGTCGGGCAAACAGCGTTCTTTGCAGCTGTCCGCCGGAAAGTTCACCTACGGCAACATTTCGCATTTCAGTCATGCCGACAGTTTCTAAGGCTTCTATTACCTGCCGTTCGGATTCACGGCTAATGCCGCCGAACAGACCACTTTGCGGCCAGCATCCCATCGCTACCAGGTCAAATACGCTGATTGGAAACTGTCGATCCAGCTCAGCCTGCTGCGGTAAATAGGCCAGCTGTGGGCGTTTATTTTTGGAAGATGACCCTGTGAACTCGATTGAGCCTGAGATAGCGGGTTGAAGTCCTGCCAGAGTTTTGAGAAAGGTCGACTTACCGGCGCCGTTGGCACCAATTACCGCCGTCAGTGAACCCGCACCGATACGGCCGCTCAACGGCATGGCAACGGGGCGTCGTTCATAGCCAACTTCAAGTTTAGAAATGTTGATCATGGTAAAGAGATGGCCCAATAAATCCCTGACCACAAAATTGCTAATAAAATTAAAGCAATAGCACAGCGGGAGAGTGCAGATAAGGTAAACAGTGTCTTAGTCATAATAAATTGCTCAAACGATGTTATATTATAACAACACAATTTCAGTGATTTTTCAAGATGCTAGGCCGACTGATTCAGCCACAATGCGTAGGGTATCCAAGTGATTAATGCAGACCTCAATTTTGCGCAGCAAACGTCAATTCACCATGTAAGGAAAGATTAATTAAATAATTAAAAAAAATAAAATTACTTTAAAAACATAATTATG
>NZ_MRWD01000018.1 GCF_002093625.1 Rouxiella silvae
TAAAAGATGAGCTTATGAGTTTGCTGCGCAATTCTCGATCAGAGTAACACATCAATTCTTATGAAAAGTTCTTGGGTAAATGGAAAATTTACAATGAAAGAAAAAGCGGGGTTGTTTCGGTATGTCTCGTAAAAAAAGCCATGTTGCACAGAACCCAATTTGTTGAGGAAGAAACTGCTCAACAAATTGAATTAATGAGATAAAATCGGTTGGTGTTTTTTCTAGAATAAAACGGAACAGGGGAAAATCGTCATACAAGAAGGAAAATACACCGCCCGGGGGTTGCCAGACGGTGGGAGTTAGCTATCGTTATTCAAGTCTAGATTGCAACCGGAGCCTTGATAGCAGGATGAGGGTCATAACCTTCGATTTCGAAATCTTCAAAATTATAATCAAACAAAGAGGCAGGTTTGCGTTTGATGATCAATTTTGGCAAGGCGCGAGGTTCACGACCGAGTTGCAGATGAGTCTGTTCCATGTGATTGCTATAAAGGTGAGTATCCCCCCCCGTCCAGACAAAATCACCCACTTCGAGATCACACTGCTGGGCCATCATATGGACCAGCAGGGCGTAGCTGGCAATATTGAACGGTAAACCGAGGAATACGTCACATGAGCGCTGATACAGCTGACAAGAAAGCTTGCCGTCTGCGACATAAAACTGGAAGAAAGCGTGGCAAGGCGCCAACGCCATCTGATCAAGTTCGCCCACGTTCCAGGCAGAAACAATAATACGTCGTGAATTAGGATCCTGCTTGAGCTGGTTTACAACGTTGGCAAGCTGATCGATCTGCTTGCCGTCGGGAGCACCCCATGCGCGCCACTGCTTACCATAAACAGGGCCAAGGGAGCCGTTTTCATCGGCCCATTCGTCCCAAATGGTGACTTTGTTATCACGCAGATAATCAATATTGGTTTCACCTTTCAGGAACCATAACAGTTCGTGAATGATAGAACGTAAATGGCAGCGCTTGGTGGTCACCAGCGGAAAACCTTCTTGCAGATTGAAACGCATCTGATGGCCAAAAATCGACAATGTCCCTGTACCGGTACGGTCGGCTTTAGGTGTGCCTTCATCAAGCACTCGCTGCATTAATTCCAGATACTGTTTCATATTACCTCAAGACAATTGTTTCTGCGGACGACGATAGGCCCAGATGACCATAATGATACCAAAGACAATCATCGGAATGGAGAGAATCTGCCCCATGCTGATCACACCGTCGAATAAACCAAGTTGAGCATCGGGCTGACGGAAGTGCTCAACGATGATTCGGAAGGCACCGTAGAAAATAAGGAACAAACCGGAGACGCTGCCCATCGGACGCGGCTTACGAATGAACAGGTTGAGGATGATAAACAGCACTACGCCCTCAAGCAGCAGTTCATAAATTTGCGACGGGTGACGCGGCAATACACCGTATTGATTCAGCAGCGGCTGCAAACTAGGATTAGCCGCGGCAATAGCGACGTCTTCATCATGTGAACCCGGGAAAAGCATAGCCCAAGGTACATCGGTAGTGACTCGGCCCCAAAGCTCGCCGTTGATGAAGTTACCCAGACGACCCGCACCGAGTCCAAAAGGGATCAGTGGTGCAATAAAGTCGGAAACCTGGAAGAAAGTGCGCTTGGTTCTGCGAGCAAACCACAGCATGACTACGATTACGCCAATCAAACCGCCGTGGAACGACATGCCGCCATCCCAAACTTTAAACAGATACAGTGGGTTATCAAGGAAAAGAGGCAGATTGTAGAACAGCACGTAACCTACACGTCCGCCGATAAAGACGCCAAGGAAGCCGGCATAAAGTAGATTTTCAACTTCTTCCTTTTTCCAGCCACTGCCCGGTTTGTTAGCACGACGGACGGCAAGCCACATGGCAAATACAAAACCCACGAGGTACATCAAGCCGTACCAGTGAAGTGAAACCGGTCCGAGTGAGAAAATCACTGGATCAAACTTGGGAAACGCCAGATAGCTGTTACTCATCTATCACCACAAATTGATTGTTGTTGTGGGCCAAAAGCTTAATTTAATCAGAATTATATCCTAAGTAATTGAAGTTGAAGCTTCAACGACATCGGATGTAAAAATGAAGGGCTCAAGGCCAGAGGAGCAAATGATAGCATAAGAGAGAAGAAGTCTGGTTCAACAGCGCTGGAAAAGAACTGTAAAAAAAAGTCTCGTTATTTTGTAACTCTCTAGCAAAACGAGACTTTTTTTGTTCAAAAAACAACCAACCTACCGTTACTTACCGCCGCGGATAAGTCCGCCCAAGCCACGGCGTTCCATAAAGGCCGCCGTCATATGGCGCACTTCTGCAGTAAACTGCGCCTTCAGCACGCGGTGTGCCAGCTCCTGCGCATCGGCAATATCAATTTGGCGCAGCAAGAACTTCACTCTGGCGACACTGCGTCCGTTCATACTGATATTACGAAAGCCCAAGCCGACCAGTAAAAGTGCGCCCATTGGATCACCCGCCATTTCACCGCACAGGCTAACATCGATACCCGCTGCTGTACTTTCGACAACAATTTGATTCAGAACACGTAGCATCGCGGGATGTAGGCTGTCATAGAGCCCCGCAACGCGAGTATTATTGCGGTCAACCGCCAATAAGTATTGCGTCAGGTCATTGGTACCGACGGAGATAAAATCGACTCGGCCAGCAAGCTCAGGCAGCATAAATACCATCGACGGTACTTCAATCATCACGCCAATACGCGGTTTCGGCTGCGCGTAACCTAACGCTTCTTCCACTTCACGTCCGGCGCGATCGATTAATCGGCGCGCTTCATCAATTTCTTCGAGACTGGTGATCATCGGCAATAAAATACCCAGATTACCGGTCGCGGCATTGGCGCGCAGCATAGCCCTAACCTGGATAAGGAAGATCTCTGGCTGATCGAGCGTAATGCGAATTCCGCGCCAGCCCAAACAAGGATTTTCTTCGCTGATTGGCATGTAGGGAAGCTGCTTATCAGAGCCAATGTCCAGAGTACGCAAAGTAACCGGCTTGGCTGGGAACAGCTGCAGCATGCCCTGATACTGCGCAACTTGCTCTTCTTCAGAAGGAAAACCGCTTTGCAGCATAAAAGGAATTTCAGTGCGATAGAGACCAATCCCGTCCACTCTGCCGCCAAACAGTTTTTCATGGTCAGCGCTAAGGCCGGCATTGAGCATCACCTGTACCCGCTCACCGCTTTGCATTTTAGCCGGTTGTTCTACATCACTTTCAGCGCGCTCACTCAGCTCCATCTCTTCGCTGATCAAGCGGCGATATTCATTAACCAGTACAGGTTCGGGATCGATTAACAGCTCACCGCGATAGCCATCGACAATCAGTTGCCGCTGGTTGAGCAGCGACGGCTGAATGTCTGCCCCCATAACCGTGGGTACGCCCATCGCACGAACAAGGATCGCCGCATGAGAGTTGGCGGCACCGTCGCGAACCACTACGCCCTTAAGGCGCTCCTGTGGAACTTCAGCCAGCAGCGTCGCAGTGAGCTCGTCGGCAACCAGAATAAAGTTTTCAGGCCACTGCGTGTCACCTTGGGCAGTGTCATCAAGATGAAACACCAGTCGCTGCCCAAGTGCACGCAAGTCGCTGCCCCGCTCTCGCAGGTAAGTATCTTGCAAGCTGGCAAACTGGGCTGCGAATTTCTCGACCACCTTTTTTACTGCCCACTCGGCTACTGCACCCTGATCGACTTCAATAAATAATTCGCGCTTGAGCCTGGCATCGTTTAACAGATGAGAATAGAGATCGAAAATTGCGGCGCTTTCTTTCTGCGCACTGGCGGTAAAACGCTTACTGAACCGGCGAAACTCTGCCCCCGCGTCTTCTAGCGCGCGGGTTAAACGCTCGCGCTCGCGGACGGGGTCAAGCGTTGACGCCATGTAAACATTGTCTAGAGAAGGTTGGCTACTGTCCTGCCAGCCGGTCCCGATAGCCACGCCGGGCGATGCGGCCAGCGCTTTGACCCGAGTCTGACGGAATCGCCCATAAAGGACGTTAAGCTGGGCCTGTGAAAGGATCGCCGCCATTTGCGTGGCCAGCGTGACCATGAAGGACTCTTCACTTTCATCAAACTGACGATGTTCACGCTGCTGAATAACCAGCACGCCCAACAGCTGGCGTCGATGGATAACCGGCACCCCAAGGAAAGAACGGAATAAATCTTCTTTAACCTGAGGAATATATTTAAAACTGGGATGGCTTTGTGCATCAGCGAGGTTGATGGGTTCTGCCAGACGGCCTACTAGTCCGACAATCCCTTCATCAAATGCGAGTGCAATAGTTCGCCCGCGAGGCTTTTTCAAGCCTCGCGTAGCCATCAGGTAGTAACAACGACGATCGTTATCAGCGAGATAAATCGAACACACTTCCGTGTCCATCGCCTGACAGGTTTCATTAACTAAAACATCCAGCGCATCATTCAGGCTGGACGCCATGGCTACCTTTTCAACTATTTCTCGCAACCGCGTAAGCATTTCTTCGTGACTTAGCCTCTTTTTCGACGATAAGCGGGAGTTGTGCGGTTAATTGGCACTTCCTGCATTGGCATCACCGTTGTGGAAAACTCTTTCATCACCCGGCGATATACGTCACGTTTAAATGATACAACTTGACGTACCGGATACCAAAAACTCACCCAGCGCCACCCGTCAAACTCGGGCGTGCTGCTGCGTTGCATATTGATGTCTGCATCATTACACATGAGTTGTAACAGGAACCATTTTTGCTTTTGGCCGATACAGACCGGCTTTGTGTCCCAACGCACCAAACGTTTTGGCAATTTATAACGTAACCAGTTGCGGGTCGAAGCCAGAATACGAACGTCTTTTCTACTTAGTCCCACTTCTTCAAACAGTTCACGATACATGGCTTGCTCAGCCGTTTCTCCGGGGTTAATGCCTCCCTGTGGAAACTGCCATGAGTGCTGTCCATACCGACGGGCCCACAACACTTGCCCCTGCTTGTCACAGATTACGATACCAACATTCGGGCGGTAGCCATCATCATCGATCACCGGACTACCTCGATAAGCTTAAAATGCATAGATAGTCTGATTGTTTCATACTACCAACAGGCGGTAAACCACTGGTTATCACTCTGTTCAAATGGGCAAAAGCGGGATAACTTTCGCAAAACATCGAAGTTATAAACAGCCAGCGCGGCATTTAAGGAATTTTATTCACTTTTTCTGTGGATAGATATGTGAAGAACATAAGAGTAAGAGGGGTAAAACTAATTTCGACCTGACGATCAGTTGCGAAAAAATTAAAATTAATCACATTAAAAACATGAAGTTACAATGATATCCACCGGTTTAAAACAGACCTTAACCTCAGACTTTACTCCCCAAGATCCTAAACTGGCGAAAGATCGCACAATGTTGATTTTATCCACAGATAATTAACTAAATCAGGTTACATATGGGACAAAACCTCATAAAAACCCCCTCGTCAAGCCTGTAAATGGAAACAGTGCTACCCAATACTGTGGGTTATCCCACAAATCTGTGGATAACTAGGGGGGTGATCCTGTTCATTATCTCCGTCAACAGGTGGTCAACTCTTCGAAAGACATTCCATAATCTACATAAAGGCGGAAAAAACCTATGGCAAATCATGCTATTATTAAGGTTAATCACAGCGCGCAGATTTAATTTTTTGTGCTCGCCAAGGCGTGTACGATTTTTAACCAAAAAGACTGAGACTTTTTTATGTCGATCCCCCTACCCGCCCTTCAACCTCCACAAGATGAACACGCTTTACTTTTTCGCGCTCAGTCGCTGGCAGGATACACGTTAGGAGAATTAGCCGAGCGGGCAAGCCTGGCTATTCCTCCGGATCTAAAACGTGAGAAAGGTTGGGTCGGTATGCTGCTTGAAGTGTATCTTGGCGCCAGTGCCGGGAGTAAACCCGAGCAAGACTTTCCTGAGATAGGCGTTGAGCTGAAAACCATCCCTGTTGACAACACCGGTAAACCGCTTGAAACCACCTTTGTGTGCGTTGCGCCATTAACCGGTAACAGCGGCGTCACCTGGCAGAGCAGTCACGTTAAACACAAGCTGACACGCGTGCTGTGGATACCGGTTGAAGGTGAAAGACAAATTCCCTTATCTGTTCGCCGAGTGGGTACGCCACTGCTGTGGAGCCCTTCCGTTGAGGAGAACGAACAGCTGCGCCAGGACTGGGAAGAGTTAATGGATCTTATCGTTCTGGGGAAAGTCGAAAGTATTACTGCACGCCACGGCGAGGTCCTGCAACTGCGCCCGAAAGCAGCAAACAATAAGGCGAGAACTGAGGCCATTGGTGAAAAAGGCCAGCCAATCATGACGTTGCCACGCGGTTTCTATTTAAAGAAAAGCTTTACCCGCCAACTGCTCGCCCGCCACTTCTTGCTTTAATCGTTAGCTTCCTCGTTACATTAGTCATTACATTCTGCAAATTGCCATTCTTTGCTAACATTAATGGGCAAGTCTAATCAGACCAATTCAAAGGGTTTTACAATGAAAAATTCTTTTAAACTCGTCAGCGCGATAGCGTTGGTATTTACCTTGGCGGGTTGTGCCAGTGATTACGTTATTGCGACTAAAGACGGCAACATGATTTTGACCAATGGTAAGCCTGAACTTGATAAAAGTACCGGTTTGCTAAGTTATGAAGACGCTCAGGGCAATGAACGGCAAATTAATAATGACCAGGTCACGCAGGTTATGAAACGCTAATACTGACTTCTTGAGCCGTCATGGCATCAAGACTTATGTGACGAGAACGACTCCCGGCGGCTTGCTCCGCCGGTATTTGTACTTGGCTTTAGCCAGACGTTATGGCAGTTCACCCCTTTTTTTCATGCCAGGCAATGCCACCGCAAGCTCCATTAATGCAATAACTGCCAATGCAGAAATAAACCAGAACTTACCGAGTTCAACCAGTATCCATCCCCCTATCGCCGGGAATCCAAATATCCCGATAAAATAGGCAACGACGAACCACGTTAATGCAGCGTGTCTGTTTTCCTGCGCCGATTCATTTATTGCCCACGTCTGAATAACCGGATAAGCCAGTCCGTAGCCCAGTCCGGTCAGAATAGCGGCCGCAATGTGAAACGACGGATGCATCCAGACACCCATTAATGCAATGAGACCCAAGGTCAGGCACGACAGCAGCGTAATTAGGAGTGGCCGACGCGGGATCACAGATAATCGATTGGCAAGCAGCAGCCTAGATGCCACAACGGTTATGGCATGCACTGCGTAAAAGGTGGCGGCCTTTAACTCGGTTCCTGCCAAAATAGAACTCTGAAACGACATCATTCCCGAAAATACGCAGCCGCCAAGCCCCACCATAATAATCGGACTTATCGCACTGCTGCGGGCGATCGTTGTGATTTTTCTGACCCAAGGCCGCAGTAAAGTTTCCTGCTGGCTGCGAGGTTCTCGCCAACCAAAAGAGAAAAACATTATTGAGGCGACAACACCCAGCAGCCCAACCCAGACAAAAGCAGTTTGGACAGACGTACTGGCTTGTTCAATCGCAACGTTGAGCAGAATAGGGCTGGCGCAAATCCCTGCCATTTGGAAGGCACTAAAGCGCGTAAACCAGTTTCCCCGCTCTGCGTCAGTGATGCGTTCTGACAGCGCCATCGGCGCGCTGATGTAAAACATGCCCCAACCCAAGCCAATTAGCAGCGCGGCAAAACGAATAACAACCTTGAGTTCGACATTGACGCAGCCAAACAGGACAAAACCGCCAGACATAGCCAACGCCGCTATCGCCGAAAGTCGCGAGGCTTCAATTCTACCTGAGAACCAGCCGACCAGAGGCACGCCAATCAGAGTGCCTATCAAAGCAAGCCCCAACGTCTGGCCGGCATCGATATCGCTGCCGCCCTGCAAGCGAAAAAACGCTGAAATCAGAAAGGTCGCACCGTAACCTCCCGCCATAAACAACGTGCCGAAAAGTAGAAAAAATGCCGACGATGTTCGCATAGATGAAACTCCATTTTTGATTTATTTAATTGGAAATGGAGTGGGGCACCATCGAACGCAGTTTTTTCACAGCCTCATTCATGCGTAGACATAAATAACTCACTTCATCTTCATGATTAAATCTCCCAAATCCAATGCGCACACTAGATTGTGAATTAACGTCATTTACGCCTATTTCTTTTAAAACATGAGAAGGCTTATCACTTCTCGATGTACATGCAGAGCCGGAAGATAGCGCTACTTCTGGAATTTCCAATAATAGTGTTCCCGCATCCACACCCAAAAATGAGATATTTAACAATCCAGGAACGATATTTTCAGGAATTTTTTCAGTAGAGAGTATATGAACTAAATGTTGCCTTGCAGAATCCTCGTGTATAACTGATATTTCACACAAAGCTATTTGATGCTTCTCTGAAACTGTTTCGTATAACTCCTGAATGCTATAATGTAAATTATTCAATCGCGGATTACGCTTTTGTGAATTAGTCAGCCCTTCTGCTAAAAACTGTAAACGGAAGATCCCAAGATGATCAAAAGCTACAGATATTCGTGGCAGATACCCCTCGCTTTCCTGAATTTTTTTAGCACATGATAAAGCCGCATCGAATGCCATCAATTGACAATCCACTGTCACCTCATTACTTTCATTAAAATAAACTCGCGAGTTTCCCGCAAGAATACTTACCCGTCCCTTAGGTTGAAACATACCCCCTCCTCCCTAAAAGAAAAATCAGTTTATACAAAGCGACATGAAATCACCCAGAGATTATACACCCACACTTTCCAAGATATTTAATCACTCGTCACATCAAAAGAAAAAACAATAATTCTAATCGTTATTTAATAAAATACCTTTGAAAAAATAAACATTAAAAAACAAAAAACAAAACTTTTGGCTAAAGATGAATTACTCACCCTCTATATTAGGAAGAAAATAACAATATGACGACAACGAGTCGATTTATCTTTTTAAGAGCAGTACATACATTGAAAGGTAGCAAAACGGGCGCTTTCCTGCTTTGCTCTTCCCCCTCTGGCATCGCTTGTATATAGTCAATACTGCGTGGCTGCTGCGATACGCGTTTTTTTGGCTATAACAAAGCAGGCCCCTGTCTATAGCGGGGCACAACATTGAAGCGCCAGCCAGACATTCTCAGACACTAAGGAAGACAGGCAATGCAATATCACCGTATACCCCACAGTTCTTTAGAAGTGAGCGTACTGGGATTGGGCACCATGACCTATGGTGAACAAAACAGTGAAGCCGAAGCTCATCAGCAACTCGATTATGCCCTTGCGGCGGGTATCAATCTGATCGATACCGCAGAGATGTATCCGGTTCCGCCACGCCCAGAAACTCAGGGTCTGACAGAAAGCTATATCGGTAGCTGGATCAAGGCGCGCGGAAACCGCGAGAAAATCATTCTGGCAAGTAAAGTTGCGGGGCCTTCTCGCGGCAACGATGCCTCAATTCGCCCAGGTCAGGTACTGGATCGCAAGAATATCCGCGCAGCGTTGGACGCCAGCCTGAAGCGTCTGAATACTGATTATCTCGACCTTTATCAGCTGCACTGGCCGCAGCGCCCAACTAACTTCTTCGGCAAGCTGGGTTATACCTACAGTGCGGATAATTCTGCAGTCACGCTGCTGGAAACACTGGAAGCGTTGAACGAACAGGTGCGTGCCGGTAAAATTCGCTACATCGGCGTGTCGAACGAAACGCCATGGGGCGTGATGCGCTATTTGCAGTTGGCGGAGAAGCACGACCTGCCGCGCATTGTTTCAATTCAAAACCCGTACAGCCTGCTTAACCGCAGTTTTGAAATTGGCTTGGCTGAAATTAGCCAGCACGAAGGCGTTGAACTGCTCGCATACTCAAGCCTGGCATTCGGTACACTGAGCGGCAAATATCTCAACGGCGCTAAACCGGCAGGTGCGCGTAATACGCTGTTCAGTCGCTTTACTCGTTACTCTTCTGCCCAGTCAGAGGCCGCGGTGGCCGAATATGTTGGTCTGGCCAAAAAGTTGAATCTGGATCCTTCGCAGATGGCGCTGGCGTTTGTTCGTCAACAGCCGTTTGTCGCGAGTACGTTGCTTGGTGCCACGACGCTGGAACAGTTGAAAATTAATATCGATAGTCAGGATTTAACGCTGGATGAAGAGGTGATCAACGCGCTGGAAGCTATCCACAAACGTTTCACTATTCCTGCACCTTAATCATCGCCCGATGGCGACACCCTCCCCCTCCCGATTGATGGGCAGGGGACTTTTATGTGATCCCCTACCGATGCGATAGGGGATTTTTCTATCACTCTCGTCGAGCTTATGTACGCTGCTGTTTAATTTGCCATAACCACAGTCCGGCAATTGCTAACGCAAATATCACCCCAAAGCCCACGCCAATCGCAATCACCGGTGCACCCAGCATCACCACCAGCGAGTACAACCCCAACATGAGCAACATTGCCGTGTTTTCGCCGAGGTTCTGCACCGCAATTGCATTTCCCGCACCTACCGTTTTTTTACCCAGATGCTGCAGTAACGCATTCAGCGGCACCACAAAGAAGCCCCCTAGGACCCCAATCAAAGCCAAAAGCACATACGCATTGATCATGCTGTGCTGAAGAGTAAATAACGTCACCACCACGCCAATACCGATGCCCGCAGGCAGACAGCGTTTAACCGTTTTAAGCGTTATCAGCCGTGCAGCGGCACCGGCACCTAGCACAATGCCGACTGCCACCATCGCGTTCAGCAGCGTAGGCGTAGTGTTATCCGTAATACCGAGTGCGACCGGTACCCACAGCACCAGCAGAAAACGCAGCGTCACGCCCGCGCCCCAAAACAAACTGGTGCCTACCAGCGAGAAACGCGTTTCACCATCGGCCCAAAGGGTGCGGCAGGCGCTGAAGAAGGTAGAAGACATTCGGCGCGGGTTCCAGGACTGCCCGGGGCGTGCCACCGCAAGTTTAGGGATAAAAATATTCGCCCCCACCGCGGCCGCATAGGCTAAACCGCAAATCATCAGTGCCGCGGTGATATGCCAGTCTGCCAATGCACCACCCGCTACGGATCCCAGTAAAATAGCCGCAATCGTCGAAGATTCCATCAGGCCATTCGCTTTAACCAGCTGATCGCCAGAGGTTATTTCACCAAGAATGCCATACTTGGCCGGTGAATAAGCAGCCGCGCCAACGCCAACCAGCCCGTAGCCGAGAAACGGGTTAAAACCGAAACAGATAACCAAAGCGCCCAGCAACTTTAGGCCATTGGAGAACATCATCACGCGCCCTTTGGCAAAGCTGTCGGCAAACTGACCGACGAAAGGGGCGAGAATAATATAGGCAGCGACAAAAGCCATTTGCAGCACCGGTTGGCTCCAGTCAGGGTAAAGTTCCTGCTTAATGAGCGCCAGCGTGGCAAACAGCAGCGCATTGTCACCGAAGGCAGATAAAAACTGCGCAACAATGACGGCAGTCATGCTACGGGACATCAAGGGAAATTCGCTCCCCAGCGGTTTACTCATGCTTTATTCTCCGGTGTTTCTGCCATGTCTCGCAGGGTAACAAAATCGGGTTTGCCACTGCCCAAAAGTGGTAACGCTTTAACCACACGAATATCGCGCGGTACAGCAAGCTCGGGGATGCCCAGCTCACGGGCACTTTTTGAAAGTTGCTCACGCGCCAACTGCGGGTCGGTGGTGAATAGCACCAGCGCTTCCCCTTTGGCGCTGTCGCTGCGCGAGGTGGCGGCATGTTGTCCGTCCGGTGAGGCATTAAGCGCAAGTAACTCAACGCTTTCAAGCGACACCATTTCACCGGCCAGTTTGGCAAAGCGTTTTACCCTCCCGCGAATGGCGCAGTAGCCCTGCTCATCAAGCGTAACGATATCACCCGTGTCATACCACCCTGCTTCCATCTCGCCTTGGGCATTTTCTGCAGCAGGTGTTTCAAGTACGCCGGGATTTTCGCCCCGTAAATAGCCTTTCATAATGTTGGGGCCGCGCAGCTGGAGACGCCCCCCCTTTTCGATACCCGGTACCGTCATCAGGCGCGACTGCATACCCGGCAAAATTTTACCCACAGTATTCACTTTAGCGGCCATCGGCACATTAATTGCCACTACGGGCGCGCATTCGGTCACGCCGTAGCCTTCAAGAATGCGCAGACCGAACTTATCCTGCCAGATTTGCTTAGTACTCTCAGCCAGCTTCTCTGCGCCGGCCACCACATAGCGCACACGTGCAAAATCATACGGATGAGCAAAACGGGCATAGTTGCCGAGAAAAGTTGAGGTGCCAAACAGCACAGTGCAGTTCTGGTCGTACACCAGTTCAGGCACAATGCGATAATGCAGCGGGCTTGGATATAAGAATACGCGTGCACCCGTGATTATGGGTGTAAACAACCCCACCGTCAGCCCAAAAGCGTGGAACAGCGGTAACGCCGACATGAATCGGTCACGCGGGGTAAAGTCGGCCACAGTACGAATTTGCTCAACGTTGGCAAGCAGGCTGGCGTGTGAGTGAACCACGCCCTTGGGATTGCCTTCCGACCCCGAAGTAAACAGCACCAACGCCGCATCGTCTGGCTGTTGATGCAGCATTGCACGACGCGGGAAAATCAGATGAAAGAGGATCCACAACTTGTCTTCGCGCGTCACCGTGTCTTTCAAGTCTTCCAGATAAACCCATTTAACCTCGGTAACCTGCTCCGGCAGGCTGGTCAGTTTTCCCTTTTCCAGAAACTGGCGCGAGGTGACGATGGTGTGAATCTGCGCCGCTTTCACCGCGCTTTTTATTCCTTTGGCACCGGAGGTGTAGTTCAGCAGCGCCGGAATACGATTGCGCATTGAGGCGCCCAAAATAGCTGCGGCGGTAATGGTTGCATTGGGCAAGAGCATGCCAATGTGCTCTCCCTCACGGGTAAAACGTTGCAGAATGCGGCTCACGCCGAGTGATTTTTTAAGCAATCCCTGATAGGTATCTTCTTTAAACGAGATATCGGCGATGCAGGGTTTACGGCGGCCATAGCGTGTTTGCGCGGATAACAGCGCCTGATACAGCGTTTCTGGAGGTCGAGTTGCCATTCTGGCTTCCATCATGATGCTGTGCAGTTGCTGTCCGGCCAGCACGCGGCGGTCACGCGCGCGCGGAGCTTCGGGCATTGTCACGGTTTGCGGCGGCAGTAAGTTAATCGTTATTTTGGGGAACCAGCGCAGTTTGAAGCTACCGAACAAGCGGCTGAAAACGGTGTACTCCGCGCCGTCAATGCGGATAGGAATAACTGTCGCCTGTGATTTTGCAGCGACAAAAGCCGCACCATCATAAATTTTCATGAGCGAACCGGTCACAGTAATACGCCCTTCAGGAAACACCACCACTGGCCGCCCTTTCTCTATTTCACGCACCAGACGCTTTATTGCCATCGGTTTGGTAGGATCAAGCGCCACAAAGTCGACGTAATTGCTGAGCCAGCGCATATACCAGCTTTCGCTAATAGTGGAGTAAACGGCAAAAACCGGTTTTATCGGCAGAAAAAGCACCAACAGCATCGCGTCAATAAACGAAACGTGGTTGGGAGTCAGCAATATTTTCGGATAGCTAAAAACGGCATCAGCAGGAGTTATGCTAATGCGGAATATCAGCTTAAACAGTGCGCGGAAAAATGAGTGTAGTAATCGATAGAGCATTCCGTTCTCCTCAAAATATACACCTATCCGAATGAGAACAGGCAGTTAACGAGGTTAGCATAGCGAAGCTTTCTTTGACGACAGCTATGGGATTTTAAGGAAAAAATCAGAACACAATAAGGATGAAATAAGGACAAAAAAAAACCTACGCATCTGCGTAGGTTGGTGCAATTTTAATCGGTTTCAACATGCAGAACATGTTGGATGATTCACCAATCAATACCTCTGGGACCACCAACATTAGAGAAACGCGAAGCAATGCACTACCTTTCAATCGCAAGAGTTGTGCGCAAACTGCAACCAACTGTAAAATTGACACAGGGAATGTAAAGCAGAAGTTTTATAAATGTGATCTCGGAGTTAATTTTGAAGGGCGGGCAAAAAAAAACCTACGCATCTGCGTAGGTTGGTGCAATTTTAATCGGTATCAACACACACACTGTATGTTGATGATTCACCAATCAATACCTCTGGGACTGATAATGTAGCCGCTTAGCCCCTCTGACAACCAGCAGGCAATCGCAACATTACGCCGCAAAGTGTAACCAGCGGTGAGATTCAAATAGCCGATACTTCAACCAGGCAGCTCATTGCATTTGGGCCCTGCGTCAACCTCGAAGTACCAATATCCAGCGTCAATACGTTTGGATTACCGGCCTGCTCAGTTTCACTCCATTTTTTACCGAAACCGGGATTAAACCAGGCCCCGGTCGCCATCAACACCACACTGCGGGTAATTCCATCATTTAAGGAAACTCCGGCCAGACAGCTGCCCCGCTCGTTGCTGACTTTTATAAGGTCACCCTCTTTCAGGTTTCGCATCGCCGCATCTTCTGGGTGCATGAACAGCGTCTCTTTTCCGGCGGTTTTGTTATTTTGTGCCAGCGACGTCTGATCCAACTGACTGTGCAGGCGATCCTTAGGCTGGATAGAAATCAGATGCAGTGGCCACAGCTTGGCGGTTTCGGATCCCAGCCACTCAATCGGTGGCTGCCACTGCGGATGCGGCGCGAAGTCCTCATAGTGATAATCGGCAATTTTTTGGCTGAATAGCTCTATTTTTCCGCTCTGCGTTCCCAGCGGATGAGCACGCGGGCTTTTGCGAAACGATTCGAAAAATACGTAATCTTTTTCAGGCTTCGGCAACTCGACAAAACCGCGCTCCCAAAAGGTTTCAAAATCGGGCCATTCAATCTCGGTGCCGTGCTGCGCTTCACCACACTGTTTGTAAATCTGACGCAGCCAGGCATCTTCATTCCTGCCCTGCGTATAGGCTTCACGATAACCGAGACGCTCGGCCAGATCGGCAAAAATGTCATAGTCGTTACGCGCCTGATGCTGCGGGGCCACAGCCTGATGCATAGCCAGCACATAGCGATCGCGGGATGAACCGCCAATGTCATTACGTTCCAGCGACGTCGTTGCCGGCAGGACAATGTCGGCCATGCTCGCGGCCGAGGTCCAAACGTTGTCCTGCACAATCACGGTGTCAGGTTTTTGCCAACCTTCAACCAGCCGATTGAGCTGCTGATGGTGATGGAACGGATTACCGCCCGCCCAGTGCACCAGATGAATATCAGGATACGTTAGCGTCTCGCCCTGAAATTCATAAGGCTGTCCAGGATTGAGCAACATATCACTGATGCGTGCAACTGGGATCGACAGCCCTGAAGGATTGGGACCCGTGCTAACCGCCGGTCCCGGTGTATCAAAACGCGGATTGCCTACGCTGTTCATTGAGCCATGACCAAACGAGAAGCCACCGCCCGGCAGTCCCACCTGACCCAGCATCGCCGAAAGTGCAATCATCATCCAGTAAGGCTGTTCACCTCGATGGGCGCGCTGAACCGAATAAGAGCAGGTGATAAAGCTGCGTACGCCAATTAATTGCTCGGCGAGCCGCGCGATGCGCTCGGCAGGGATCCCGGTGATGGCGCTGGCCCAGTCAGGGGTTTTCGCCACGCCGTCTTTAGCGCCGGTGAGATAGTCGGCCAACTGCGGATAACCCACGCAGTGCGTAGCCAGAAACGCACTGTCCTGTGCCTCTTTTCGCTGAATCTCAAAGGCTATCGCCATCATCAGCGCGGCGTCTGTATTGGGACGAATAGGGATCCATTCGGCGTTAACAAACTCTGGACAGTCGTCGCGCATCGGACTGATATTAATGATCGGCGTGCGCTTTTTAGCCAACTGCTCGAGCGCCGGTTTTAGGGTATGTTCCACTGCCCCACCCGAGGCAACCTGCGCATTTTTCAGCGCCAGTCCGCCGAAGGCCAGCAAAATATCACAGTGTTCAACCACACTTGGCCAGGTGGTTACGCGGCCGGTCAACGGAGTGTAGGTGCCTATCACATAAGGCAGAAAAAACTGGGCCGAACCCCAGCTATAATTGCCCTGCTGGTCAACGCCACCGCCACCGGCAAAGTAGAAACGGCGTACTAGCGAGCGCGCATGGTGTAAACGTCCCGCAGAAGACCAGCCGTAAGAGCCGTTAAAAATGCCAGATGCGCCATAGCGGTCGCGCACGCGGCGGTTTTCATCCGCCACTAAATCAAGCGCCACGTCCCAGTCTACTTCAACAAAATCTTCCCGCCCACGCAGCATTCTGTCGCTGTTTTCTCTATTTTTGAGCCACGATCGGCGTACGGCAGGTTTGCGTATACGCTTGTCTGAATAGACAAGTTCAGGAATGGAGGCAAGCATCGGCGAGGGATCGGCATCCGCAGAGTAAGGTTCGCAACGGATCAAACGACCATTTTCAACAACCGCCGTATAGGCTCCCCAGTGAGCCAGCTGCGGGTAGCGTTTTATAGACATTATTCTCTCTGTACAGGTGTTATATAAAATAGAAACTGGCGCGCCATCGCCCGCCGTAGCTGGGGAGAGCCCTTTTTTTCTAAAAATGTGTTATAGCTGACAAAATAGCAATCCTGCCGCTGAGACTCAAAGTACAAATACAGATAAACGCGTCGAATTGAGCCATTTGACGCCATTGCGCAGATCGGGCGGGCTGAAAGGCTTAATTTATGAGGGCTAGGCGAGTATTATTCGCCGTTTCAATGCGCTTGCTTGTGAAGTTGCGATCTACACCCCTTGCGGACACCTGCATTTTCCGCAAAACTGAACCATGTAAACGTTTACCCTCAATACGTTGGATACTGATAATGGCTACGATTAAGGATGTCGCAAGACTGGCGGGTGTTTCTGTGGCAACAGTTTCACGCGTGATTAACCACTCCCCCAAAGCCAGTGAGAGCTCACGCGATGCCGTAATGAGCGCGATGCAACATTTGCAATATCATCCCAACGCCAACGCCCGCGCCCTTGCACAACAGGTTACCGAGACATTGGGCCTGATTGTTGCCGACGTCTCAGATCCCTTTTTCGGGGCGATGGTTAAAGCCGTAGAGCAGGTCGCCTACGCCACCGGTAATTTTTTACTGATTGGTAACGGTTATCACAACGTAGACAAAGAGCGCCAGGCAATTGAGCAGTTAATCCGCCACCGTTGTGCGGCCTTGGTCGTTCACGCCAAAATGCTGCCAGAAGATGAACTGAGCAGTCTTATGAAACAGATCCCTGGCATGGTGTTGATTAACCGGACTTTACCGGAGTTTGAACACCGCTGCGTAGCCTTGGATGACCGCTACGGATCTTGGCTCGCCACCCGTCATTTGATTCAGGCCGGGCATCAACGCATTGCGATTCTGTGTTCAAACCACAATATTTCCGATGCTCGCGACAGGCTACAGGGGTATCTCGATGCCTTGGCAGAGCACGGAATTGCGGTCGATGAACGGCTGATCGTTGCCGCCGAACCGGATGAGGTCGGTGGCGAACAGGCGATAACCGAGCTTCTCGGCCACGGTAAAAACTTCACCGCCGTAACCTGCTATAACGATCCGATGGCCGCAGGCGCGCTTTCCGTTCTGAGTGATAACGGCATTGACGTGCCGGGCGAGATTTCACTGATTGGTTTCGATGACGTATTGATTTCGCGCTACCTGCGCCCGAGATTAACCACTATTCGTTATCCCGTCGTGGCGATGGCCAATCAGGCCGCCCAGCTTGCCCTTGCCTTGGCCAGCGGCCAGCCGCTGCCCGAAACAACGCATATGTTCAGCCCAACGTTGGTCCGCCGTCACTCGGTCAGTGTGCCGAACCCGTGAACAGCATTTTTAAACTCATGAGCTAAAAAATTTATAAATCTTCGTCATCGGGGCTGCGGTGACATTTGTAGATACGTACTGGTTTATTGGGATAATCCAGGGCGTCACCGATGAAATGCCAGCCGTATCGCTCGTAATAGCCTGAAAATGTGGCCCAAAGATAGAGATTTTCATATCCGGCTGCCCGGCTATATTCGCGTATAAATCGCTGCATTTGCTGGCCAACCCCCTGCGTTCGCCATTTCTGGTCAACATAAAGCGCCGCCAGCCACGGGGTTAAGTCCTGACGACTGATTAAATCACAGCGCCAGAGGCCGACGGTGCCGACAATTTCGGTGCCCTGTAGCGCAATAAAGGTTAACGGTAAATCGGCTGTACTTAGGCTGCTGTCAATGACGCTGGAGAAAAACTCCCGCGTATTCTCGGCATCAAACTCCTGCCACAGCCAGTCGATTACCCGATCGCGGTGCTGGGGATGGTCACGTAAATTCTCAATATGTATCATGGCTATACCAGCTTGCCTTGGAAAATGGGCACCGACTCGAACAGATAGCCGTCAAACTCCGGCGCATCTACGTCAGACAATTCCATCAACGTATTTTTGACGTTTTCCATGTGCTGCCACATCGCCTGATATGAACCCATCACATCGCGACGGCGCAGCGCGGCAAGAATATTTTGATGGTCGGCTAACCACTTAAGGCGATAGCCGCGGGTAGCAATATGGCTGTGCAACTGTTTCCAAAGCGGGCTGGAATCACGGTGCGCCCAAATATTTTTAACTGAATCAAGCAGCATCTGGTTTTGCGTTGCGCCCGCAATCAGCAGGTGGAACAGTTTGTCGTTGTCGCCGCTTTCATCGTTGGCAACAATGGCACTTTGCTCCTGCTCAAGCGTGCGACGCAAATTTTCAATGTCTGATTTGGTGGCCATTTTGGCGGCAAAGGCGGCGATGTTACTCTCAAGCAGTTGGCGCGCCTGTAGGATTTCAAACGGCCCTATTTGCCCTTGATACAGCGAATCATCCTGCCCTTCCTCCTCAAGAGGAATGCGCACCACGTAAACACCCGAACCTTGTCGGATATCGACAATGCCTTCGAGTTCGAGCATCAGCAGTGCTTCACGTACGATGGTGCGGCTCACGCCATAGGTTTCGGCCATATTCCGCTCGGGGGGCATACGCGAGCCAATCGCAAAATGTCCCTGTTTGATTTTTTCACGCAGATCGTGACCAATTTCCTGATACTGCTTTCTTTCCTGCGAAACCACGGCCTTATCCACTTTCTCACCTTACGCGCGGCAAAAACCGCAAAATATGCCCCGTGACAGGCCGCCTCGCGGGGAGAAGCGGCCCTCTTTGTGGCCTAGTCTACCAAACCCAGCGCCTGATCGAGTACCTTTGCACCATTTAAGGTGCCATAGGCCATAGTATCAATTACCGCGATAGGGATCTGGTAGCGGTCGGTAAGCTTTTTATTTTCAGTCAGTTTAAAGCGAACCTGCGGACCAAGCAGCACCACGGCCACATCCTGACCAAAAGCCTCCAGCTCATCGCGCAGGTTTTGTTCAGGAATGGCGTAAATCTTGTATTCAAGCCCGCGCGCGGCCGCCTCTTTTTCCATTTTGGTCACCACCAGTGAGGTGGACATACCCGCCGAGCAGGCTAAAACAATACGTTTCATAATATTCTCCAGGTTATTTTTCTTCATCGTCCAAGGTTAATGACAGTGTGCGTTCGTCCACCAACTGCTTAAACCAGTGGGAAGACTTCTTTCGGCGGCGCTGACGCTGATTTTCTAGGTCTATTTCGATCAGTCCGTAGCGGTTTTTAAACGCATTCATAGGAGAAACATTATCGGTGAAGGCCCACAGCATATAACCAAGGCAGTTGGCCCCCTCCTCGCGCGCCTTTAGCGCCCAATAAATATGTTCGGCGACGAATTCAATGCGGTAATCGTCCTGAATTTCTCCGCTTTGCGCGTCACGAAAACGGCCTTCGTCCTCAATGCCCATGCCATTCTCCGAAATAAACCACGGTTTGTTGCCGTATTCGGATTTCATACGCATCGCCATGTCATAAACGATTTTTGGATAAATTTCCCAGCCGCGAGACTTGTTCATACGACGACCCGGCAGTTCAAAATGCTCGTAATAATAAGCAGGATGGAAAGGCGTTTCTTTATTCCACTCTCGACTGGGTGCTTTCACCCGATGCGGGTAATAAAGATTTATCCCAACTTCATCGACGGTATTTTCACGAATAATATCCAGCTCTTGCTGCGAATAAATAAAATCAACCTGGTGACTGGCGAGCAGATTAAGCAACTCCTGCGGATATTCGCCTTTAATTAGTGGGTCGAGAAACACGCGATTATAGAAAAGATCATAAAGATGCGCGGCCCGCTGGTCATGAGCCGCAGACGAACGCGCATAGGTCACTTCAGGATTAAGTATGACGCCAATGCTGGCCTTCTCGGCATAGCCCTGAGCGCGGAACAGCGCCGCAACTTTTGCTGTCGCCAACACTTTATGGTGATTCCACTGCATCCATTTAGTGGTGTTTTGCTCGTACGGCCAGCGAATGGCGTCAAGATAAACCCGCGTTTGCACGACGATCGGTTCATTAAAGGTAAACCAACGCGTCACTTTGCCAGCAAAACGCTCAAACGCTTTTTCAGCATAGAGAACAAACAGTTCCACAACCTTTTTAGAACTCCAACCGTCATATTTTTCAATCAGATAGGCAGGTAATTCGTAGTGTTCGAGGCACAGCATCGGCTCTACGCCCGCGCGGTGCATCTCGTCCAGCAGGTTGTCGATATAGCTGGCGTACTCTTCATCCACAATGCCATTTTCATAATCGGTAAGAAAACGTGCCCAGTTGATTGAAGTGCGGAAATGCGTCAATCCACTGGCCTTCATCAAGGCCACGTCTTCTTGGTAGCGATTAATAAAATCTGTCGCCTTGGCGGGGCCGTAGCCGTTGTGCCACACGTGACGATCGTTTTTGTACCACAGGTCAAGATAAGAGTCCTGACCGGCCTTTTTGCCACTCCAGCCCTCGGTTTGCCAGGCCGAAGAGGCGGCCCCAAGGATAAAATCTTCAGGAACAGTGATTGAAATCTTACTCATGACTTATCTCCATTTTAAAGTCAGGCCGGACGCTGTACGGCGGCGGAGTGATTCTGCAAGGCCTCTTTCTGGGCCTGCTCGGCGCGGCGCGAAGCCACTTTAACGAACGGCAGATAAATCCCGGTCGCCACCACGATGCACACCAGCTGCGTGACCACTGCGCCCATTGAACCGGCAGTTGAAAGCCAGGCATTAATCACCGGCGGTGTGGTCCAGGGCACCATAACAACGGCCCGTCCGGCAAAGCCTAGGCTGGTAGCAAAGTAACCAATAGTGCCGGTAATTAGCGGGGTGATAATGAACGGAATGGCGAGGATTGGATTGAGCATGATCGGCATACCAAAAATGACCGGCTCATTGATATTGAAGAAGCTTGGCCCGAGCGAAAGTTTGGCAATCTCTTTCATCTCTTTTCTACGGGTTGCCATCAGCACCGCCAGCAGCAGGCCAATGGTGCAACCCGAGCCACCAATGCTCATGTACACATCCCAAAACGGCATGGTAATAATGTTCGGAATTTCCTTACCCTGCTCGAAAGCGGTCATGTTCACCATGATGGCGCCCAAGAGCAGCGGTTCGCGAATAGGTTTAATCATTTGGTTGCCGTGAATGCCGATCACCCAAAATAGCTGAGCGACAAACATCAGCAGCAGGATCCCCGGCAGACTTTGCATCACAGATTCCAGCGGACGCTGAATGACCTGATACACGGCGTCATAGAGATAAATACCGGTTATCTGATGGAAAACAAACCCAAAGGTGGCGATCAATACCACGGTAATAATTGCCGGGATCAGCGCAGAAAAAGAGGCAGAAACGTTGGGCGGAACGCTTTCCGGCATTTTTATCCGCAGCCTGTCGAAAGATTCAAGCTTGGAGTATATTTCTACCGAAAGAATGGCAATAAACATTCCCAGGAACAGACTTTTAGTATCGGAAAATTGCTTTGCCAATACGTCTTTCACTTCCTGCATGTGTCCGTTAACCATCATATCCAGCGTAGTCGGCGTGACAGCAATAAAGCAGATTACCGCCAACAGTCCGGGAAATAACGAGCGTGAACCGTTTATCTTTCCCAGTTCGATACCAATCAAAAATACCGCGCCAATAGTTAAAAAACTCAGCGTGGCATAATTAATACTGGTCATGATCGGTTTAAGGGTGGCGAGGAACGAAAACATCTCGAAATGCGCCAGCCCGTTTTTAGGGTCCATGACCATGTTGGAAATAAGCACGGAGAACGCACCGACAATAATCACCGGCATCAGTGTGATGAAGGCGGCCTTAATCGCCATAATATAACGCAGGCTGTTAAAGGTATTGGCAAAGCCCCCCAGAGAATCAATAAAACGGTCTTTATAAGACATGACAGCACCTCTGCGTATTGCATGGTTATGTTGTTAGGTGTCGAACGTTATGTTGTGTTGAAAACCCGCACTCATTGGTATGCCAAAAATAGCGTAATTAGACTTTATTTCTGTGATCACATTCTCAGAAGTCGATATTGGAATTCCAATATGATGAATTACGCCAATTTTGGCATACCAATGTGGATTCATGTATGAGTTTTGACCTTGAACAAACTGTAATGGAACTGTTGATCAATGCTGGGGAAGCGCGATCGTGCGCCATGATGGCGATTCAAAGCGCTCGCAAACAAGAATGGCAAGAGGCAGACCTGCAATTGGAGGCATCGCAAACGGCGGCACGCGAGGCGCATAAAGTTCAGACGCAGCTCATTGGGCTTGATGAGGGAAGCGGAAAAATCCCGATGACGCTGATTATGGTGCACGCGCAGGATCATCTAATGACCGCCATGCTGTGCCGTGACTTGGCCGAGGAGATGGTGTTACTCAGGCGAGAAATGTTCGAAAAAAATCAGTAACCCATTGGATAACAAGCAATAAAAAGCCGCGATGCTCAGTACGTCACGGCTTTCACCTGGGTCATGCCCGTTAGATAAGTTCTAACGCCAACAGCTCTCCAATCGTTTGACGACGGCGGATCAGACGCGGAACACCGTTTTCGAACAACACTTCAGGGATCAGTGGGCGGCTGTTGTAGTTTGATGACATTGAAGCACCGTAGGCGCCCGTGTCGTGGAACACCAAATAATCATCAATTTCCGCCTCGGGAAGACAGCGAGTTTCAACGCCACCGCCGGCCTGTTGAGTGAATACGTCACCGGATTCACACAGAGGACCCGCGATCACCGACTCACGCTGCGGCTGTTGGCTGAGGTCGCGACCATCAGCCGGCAGTACCGAAATATGGTGATAGCTGCCGTACATTGAAGGACGCATCAGCTCGTTGAAGCCCGCATCCACCAACACGTAATGACGACGGCCCATAGACTTGGCCGCGCGAATTTGCGCCACCAGCACGCCAGACTCCGCAACCAGAAAACGGCCTGGCTCAATTTCAAGACTCACCGGATGCCCCAAATGCGCGGCGATTTGTTCACGAGCGCGGTTCCACAAACCGTAGTAGTGGTTGGTATCAATCGACTCCTCGCCGAACTGATAGGGGATCGATAAACCGCCGCCAGCAGAAATCGCTTCAATATCATGGCCAAGCTCAATCACCTGCTTAACCATGGTGTCGCACACTTGCTCAAGGTGTTGATAATCAACGCCAGAACCAATGTGCATATGAATCCCCACCAGTTTGAGCTGATAGGCGTTGATTTTTTCCAACGCCTTCGGCAGGTCGCCAAACCAGATGCCGTGCTTGCTATTTTCACCGCCGGTATTGGTTTTCTGGCTGTGTCCGTGGCCAAAACCAGGGTTCACACGCAGCCATACCGGATGCCCCGGCTTGCGCTGACCAATCTGCTCCAGCATGTCGATTGAACCCGCATTGACTGGGATCGACAGCTCGGTTACGCGGTCCAACGTCGGTTGATCCAGAAGATCCGCGGTAAACACGATCTCACTGTGTTCGCCGGGCTGGTAACCCGGTTTAAAACCGGCCACCAATGCTCGCTCTATTTCGCCTAGAGATACGGAGTCAACTTTCACTCCCTGCTGGTGCATCAGGCGTAAAATATGGGTGTTGGAACTGGCTTTTTGGGCAAAGCGGACAACGTCAAATTGACGAAGCTGGGCGATTCGCTGCTCGATAACATGCGCGTCATAGGCCCAGATCGGACAGCCAAACTCCTTGACGGCTTTTAGAAGGTTATCACCGTTGAGTGCATTATCAGTATTATTCAGTGCAAATGGCATCACATTCTCCGAGGGTAAACTCTGCAACAGCGAGCGATCAGTATTGAGGATTAAACAGTTATAGCTGCATTATGACCGTCGCTGCCTCGGGGATAAAATATCTATTTAGTGGCAATCTATTCATTTATGATATGGCATCGCGATTTTTAAGAGGATCTATCCCGTGCCTGCTCTTTCATTACGTCACATCGAGATTTTTCATGCTGTAATGACCACCGGCAACCTTACCGAAGCGGCATTGCTGCTGCAAACGTCGCAGCCTACAGTAAGCCGCGAGCTGGCGCGCTGCGAGAAATTGCTTAATTTGCAGCTTTTTGAGCGCGTGCGTGGACGTCTTTTCCCTACCGCGCAGGGCCTTAGGCTTTTTGAAGAGGTTCAGCGCTCCTACTATGGTCTGGACAGAATTATCAATGCCGCCGCCGGGATCCGCCAGTTTGAACAGGCGCAGCTGTCGGTAGCTTGCCTGCCGGTATTCAGCCAATCGCTGCTGCCCGCGGTGTGCCAACCTTTCCTCGAGCAATATCCGGAAGCGAGTTTTAACATTGTGCCGCAGGAGTCGCCGCTGCTGGAAGAGTGGCTTTCAGCACAGCGTCACGACTTGGGTATCACCGAGAACCCGCATACCCCCGCCGGTACCGAAAGGCAGACACTGCTGACGCTCAACGAAGTTTGCGTGCTGCCGGTCAATCATCCGCTATCGGCGAAAGCGGTGATTACGCCACAGGATTTTAGCGGCCTGAGTTTTATCAGCCTGTCGGCGACCGACAATTACCGCCAACTGCTGGATATATTATTTGCCGAACGCGGTATCTCAAGACGTATGGTGTTGGAAACGCACAGCGCCGCGTCAGTATGCAGCATGGTGGCGCAGGGAATTGGCGTATCGATTGTGAATCCGCTGACCGCACTGGAGTACGCGCGTCCTGCGGGTCAGGGAAGCGGCAGGATTGTGGCACGGCCATTTAGCGAAAATGTGCCCTTTACCGTGAGTCTGGTTCGCCCACTGCATCGCCCCGCGTCGGCATTGGTTGATACTTTTATTGCCCACTGTCATCAGCAGGCAGCGCTTTTTCCGACTCGCCTCGCCTCGGCGCTTAAGGGTTAACCCGGCGAGCATCCCTCACACTGTCATTTATCCAGCGCGGATTGGCGGCAAACCATTCAACCAGAAAATCGAGCAATGCCCTTAGCGCTACCGGCATTTGCCGTCTTGACGAGTAAATGGCAAAAATCCCCAATGACTGCGGCCTCCACTCCGGCAGCAATCGCACCAGTTGGCCGCTGGCAATCAGCGGGGCCACGGAATAGACCGGTTGCATCACAATTCCCACGCCTTCCACCGCGCCGCTAAGCAATACCAGAGATTCATTTGCACTCAAATTGCCGCTGACCGGCACGCTGCTCTTCTTGCCATCGCGCTCAAAGTTCCACAGGCTTTTACCAAAATAGGTGTACGTCAGGCAGTTGTGCAGCGCCAGATCGTCGGGCTTTCGCGGCGTACCGTGGCGCGCCAGATAGGCAGGAGAAGCGCAAATGACGGAATCACAGTGCGCCAGCGGACGCGCAATCAGGTTAGGATCGAGATCGTTTGTAATACGCAGCGCCAGATCGATACGCTCCTCGACCAGATTTACCGACCGACTTTCTAATTGCATATCAATGATGAGCTGCGGGTGACGTGCTAAAAATTCCGCTACTGCAATCACTACAGCTCCCTGACCAAACGACTGGGAACAGCTCAGGCGCAGCAGCCCACGCAGTGCCTCATCGCCCTCTTGTGCCACACTTTCCATGTCAACCGCCAACTGCAGCAGTTGGCGGCAACGCAACAGGGTATTTTCACCGGCGTCGGTCAGGCTAAGCTTGCGCGTTGTGCGATGCAGTAGACGCGCGCCCGACCACTTCTCCATCTCCGAAAGATAGCGGGTCACCATTGCCCTAGACATATTCAGCGATTCAGCGGCATTAATCATCGATCCGCGCTCAACGATCGCCACAAAGACCTGAGCAGCAATAATTCTATCCATCGATTATTCGTCCGATTTATGCAACAAACAGTTGCGCATTATCCGGTTTTTCCGGCGAGTTATGCAACGTACAATTCTTGGCAAGCATCCCAATAACAAACCTCTGAGGAATCATCATGCGTTTACTTTCACTCTCTTTCGCTGCCGCCGTGCTGTTGACCAGCGCACTGGGCGCACAGGCCGCCGAGAAACCGGCTCCCCTTAAACTCGACGTTTATAACCCCGGTGAGCAGAGTCTCTTTGCCGTCTCTTCTGAAATCATCAGCGGCAATAAAGACGTGATGCTGATTGATGCCCAGTTTCAGCGCAACGATGCGCAAAAACTGGTCGAAAAAATTAAGGCCACCGGCAAAAAGCTCACCACTATTTATATCAGCCAGTCAGATCCTGACTTTTATTTTGGTCTGAGTACACTGCACGCGGCGTTCCCGCAGGCAAAAATTGTTGCTACTCAGGCCACGGTTGACACTATTAACGCAACGAAGGACGGAAAGCTGACTTTCTGGGGGCCGAAACTGCGTGAGAATGCGCCCGACAGCGTGATTGTCCCTGAGGTATTAAAAGGCAACACACTGTGGCTGGAGGGGAATAAGCTTGAAATAAAAGGCGTGATGGCAGACAAAACGTTTGTGTGGATCCCGACGTTGAAAGCCGTGGTTGGCGGCGTACTGGTTGATGGCAACAACATGCACGTCTGGGTTGCCGACAGTCAAACCAAAGAGCAACGTCAGAAGTGGCTAGCCTCGCTTGAGCAAATTACGCAGCTGAAGCCAACAGTGGTCGTACCGGGGCATTTCCTGCCGGGCGCGCCGCAGAACCTCGAATCAGTCAACTTCACTCGCCAATATTTGCAAACTATTGAGGCCGAACTGCCTAAAACGCAGAACTCCACGCAGCTTATTGCCGCCATGAAAGCGCATTATCCGCAGTTAAAGGAAGAAAGCTCGCTGGAGTTAACCGCCAAGGTGCTGAAAGGCGAAATGAAGTGGCCACAGTAAGAAATTAACGTAGATACTCACTCAAAAAGCCCTTCCCAACGTTTGGGAAGGGCAAGAGTTGAATCCTGCGTTTCATGGCTCGCTGGAATATTGCAACTCATCAGCTCGCTGCACCCACTCGCACATAGTCGCCCGAAGCCATTACGTTTTGACCAAACCCACAGTCACCGATGCTTTTCAGGCGTAGATTCTGGCCGGCAAAGTTCATGGTGACCGTACAGTTCGTTCCTTCGGCGGTAGCATCGTCGATGGAACGGTACACCGCCTGATTATCCTTAATCGCTGTTACGGTTGAAAAATCCCCCACGTTCGGGCCGTAATAGAGCGACATCGCCCCCATATACAGGCCGCTGAAATGGATAACAAACTGGCTCTCCTCTGGCTTCACCTCAACAGTGTTCCAGCTTCCCTGTCCGGCATATTGCCAATAAAGCCCCGCAGGGCCGCTCGAGGGCGGCGCTTCGGCCAGTTTGCTCTCGATTTTCGCGAGATTGAACTGGGTCTTTTTATCCTGCGGTGCCAGACTTAACCAGGCTTTTGCCTTACCGTATTGGCCTAAATGCATGTAGGTCAGAGCGATGTTATTGTAAGCCGTTGCCGTAGCGCCTTCGGGTAAATGACAGAATTCACTCCAAGCAACCTGACTCTTGAACAGGTCCTGCGCCTTTGCGTAGGCACCCTGCTGGTAAGCGGCTTTTCCGGCAGACGCATAAATACCCGTTTTCAGACAATCGGCTTTTATATCCGGTTCATCAATTTTTGCCCAAACGCTTGAGCAACAAAACCAGCCTACAATTAAGAACGCAGGCAACCAAAATTTCATCTAACTCCCCTTTGTATCGCTTCGGATCCACTGTGGCAAAGGTATAGAACTGTGGCGGACGAAAAACATCCTTACAAGTAGGGCATTGCCCTCTCGCACACTGTCACTCATTCTGGGATGATTGGGAACCACCACTTATTACTATTTTATATGGCTATTTATGACTAAAAAACCTGGGAAAACGGCACGGTGGCGTGCAGTCTGGCAGTTGATTAAGCCCTATTGGCAGTCCGAAGAAAAATGGAAGGCCTGGAGCATGTTGGCGGCAATCATCATTCTTTCGCTGGGATCTGTCTACCTCAGCGTGCAATTTAACGAATGGAACCGCGTATTTTATGATGCTTTGCAAAACAAAAACTTCCCGGTCTTCAAGCAACAGCTGTTTAAATTTACCTGGCTGGCGCTGATTTTTATTGTGGTCAGTATCTACAAAGTCTATCTCACGCAGGGCCTGCAAATGAACTGGCGGCGCTGGATGACCAACGAATATATGGATAAGTGGCTACACAACCACGCCTACTATTATACCGAACACCAACATCAGGTGGATAACCCCGATCAGCGTATCGCCTCCGACCTTAGCGCACTCACCTCGGGTACGCTGTCGCTGTCATTGGGCCTGCTTTCAAGTCTGGTCACACTGTTCTCTTTTGTGACCATTCTCTGGTCGGTGAGCGGCCCGATGAGCTTTATGCTCGGTTCGCACAGCTTCACCATTCCCGGCTATATGCTGTGGTTTGCCCTGCTCTACGCGCTGATTGGCTCGGTGATTATTGGATTTATTGGCCGTCCACTAGTGAGATTGAGCTTTAACCAAGAATGGTTCGAAGCAAACTTCCGTTTTGGTCTGATCCGCATTCGTGAAAACAGCGATGCTATCGCGCTGTATCACGGTGAAAAAAGTGAGAAAAAACAGCTCGGTGACAACTTTGAGGCTATACGTTCCAACTGGTGGTCATCAATGCGCGTCACTCGACGCCTCAATTTTGCCAGCTCTTTTTATGGCCAGTTCGCCATTATCTTCCCGATTTTAGTCGCGGCACCGCGCTATTTTTCCGGCGCCATACAGATGGGCCTGCTGATGCAGATCTCCTCGGCGTTCGGACAGGTACAGGATTCCTTATCCTGGTTTATAAATGCGTTCAATGACTTAGCCAGTTGGAAAGCCTGCGTAAACCGTCTTGCAGGCTTTAACGCCGCTATTGATCAGGTGAACACCCAGCCGCGCAATATTTCCCTGGGCAACGCCAGCGAACATGACCTACAGCTGAACAACCTGACGCTGAATTTACCCAACGGTAATCCGCTGTTCTCCTCAGTAACGGCTGCGCTGCCAACCGGCGCACGCGTGCTGGTTGCAGGCCCGTCTGGGTGCGGCAAGTCAACCCTGCTGAGGGCGATTGCAGGTGTCTGGCCTTACGGTTCAGGGGAGATTAATACGGCGAAAAGCAAGAAGCAGCTTTTCCTGCCGCAGCGCAGCTATATTCCGATTGGCTCACTGCGTGAAGGGCTGATTTATCCAGAAGAAGACACGCTGGAGTACACGGAAGAACGGCTGTGCGAGGTACTAAACTTGTGCAGTCTGGGCTATTTACAGCCGCTACTGGACCAGTATGCTAACTGGAGTCAGCGTCTGTCGCCGGGTGAACAGCAACGTCTGGCCTTTGCGCGCGCGATGTTGATAAAACCTGATATTCTTTATCTCGATGAGGCCACCAGCGCACTGGATGATGACACCGAGCAGCGCATGTATAGCCTATTGCTTGAAAAACTACCGCAAACTACCGTGGTCAGCGTGGCTCACCGCAACAGCGTAGCAAAATATCACCAGCACTGCTGGCGCTTCAAACTTCAGGATGACGGTCAGTGCAGCATGACCAGTTCGGATCTGCATGCACCTACGCAGTAAACTGTTCCTTTGAGATGAATATCTAAAAAAACCCCCACAGCGCATCTTCACTGTGGGGGTTTTTATTTATCTAACAATCGTCGTCATGAACGTGCTTTTACGATTTTAGAATTAATCCGTTATCACCACGTCAGGGAAGTTTAATTTCACACATTTTGCATAATCCCCTTGGATCAAGGCGCTCAACGGTGAGTTCTGCCAGGTTGCCAGCTTACAGGCATAGGATTTACCGCCCGGATTAGCCGACACATAACGGTCGTCGGCAACCCAATAGACCGGCATCACTGCACTGCTGTTATCGCCAAACACTTTCACATTTTTACAACCCAGCACCTCTGAATCAGAAACCGGTACGCCAAGCTGTTTAGCAAAGTCTTTGTAATAGCTGATGCGATTGGAAGACTGGATATTTTCAGTCGGTCCGCCACACTCAACGCCTCCGTTGATGATGGTGGTCGTAATACCAAATCCTGGCACACGCCCTTCGGCCAGATCATGTGCATTTGGCTGCCAAGTACCGTCCAGAGCAAATTGCATACTCGGTTTTGGAGACTGCGGATAAATATAGAAGAAGATGGCGCTAGCGAGATTCAACCACGTATCAGCAACTAAGTGGGGCTGTTTAAGTAACACGTTCACATCGCCGTACATGGCCTGTGAAAATGCGCCGTAGTTGTAGTTATAGCTTAGCTGCTTGGCACCGCGGCCAAAGTAGCTAAGCTTGTTACCATGCTCATCTGTGGCACAAGGCCACGCCTTGCCCTGCCAAACTGCAGCGTTACAGGTGTCGCCAGTGTACATATCAAAGGATTTTTCACTGAGGTTCATTTCGCGTACCCAGTGCAGCCCCTGCTGCCACTGATGAACATCACTCTGAATGGCATGCTCACCCGTTTCCTGAGTGAAGTGCGCAAACATGGTGGCCAGCGTTTTTTTACAAATAGCGTCCTGGTCGCGACCGTCATTGATATCGCCACACAGCACCGGGAATTTACCGACCGCTTTCAGGAAATTTTCATAAGTGTAAGCAACATCGCGATGTGGGAAGAAAACATTCCATTTATGCTCATCAATTAGCGCTTCAACACGCTTAACGTTTGAGGGATTTTTCGCGTCGCCGGGCTTAATTTTCTCAACGACGTCATTATCAAGAGTACGCACCGATGCTTTAGTCAATTGCATCAGCTTCCCACTGGTCAGTTGATGCTCTATTTTATCGAGTTCTTTTTGGCTGATTGCTAAACCAGGGACCACTGCACCGCCCAACTGCGACCAAGCCGATTGCCAGGCGTGTCCTTCCCCCGGAACATACACGGGCGAGCTACTGCTGCACCATGGCGCAATATTACAAACGTACTCAATGCCTTTATTGGAAACCTTGTCACCCACGGCATAGGCCTTACCGACAACATAGCTTGGATGCTCAGACGGGGTCTCATCTGGGTCCGGTTTAGGATCCGGTTTAGGGTCTGGTTTAGGGTCCGGTTTTGGATCTGGCTTGGGATCGGGTTTCGGAGGGACGACACTGTCTGCCATTTTTACCCAAGGACTGTCCCAGCTTTGGTGCGCCTCCAGAATAGGCATCTGTCCGGGATTTGCATACCATTGTGCCTTGAAATCACTATTTTCATAGGTAACTTCAGAACCGCCCTGGTAAGACTTTGATGAATCATATTTGTCAAATGCCAATGCATTAAAGGAAAGTATGATACTGCTGGCAACGAAAGAGAGTACCAGTACTTTATTTTTCGCAATCAAAACGATGTCCCTATTAAATTTATTTATATTTTTAAAAATATCCCCTGTGGAGGTTGTGAATTATGACGCTAAATTTATGCTGGATACTATCTCTGTAAGGAAATATAGAAAATTCTATAACATAGAAAGAATATTCCCGTGAAAACACGGCAACTTTAAGAGGTGGGTTTGAGAGGCTGATTATGCTTAAGATCGGATGACTTATCCCTGTTAAAAATATTTTTTGGGCGACCGCCCACAAAAATCAGCACGACATTTGTTCAAATTGTATAGCTCACCATACAATTAACACATACCGCAGGAGGGATAATGAACATCGATAAAAACTCGCTCATTCCATTTTATTTACAGATAGAACAGCAACTTACTGAAAAGATAAGCTCTAACGAGATTAAGCCTGGCGATGCAATCCCGACTGAAGCTGCGCTGTGTGAAATTTATGGCGTGTCACGCATGACCGCTCGCAAGGCGGTGGACTATTTGGTCAGACAAGGCCGCGTGGCGCGGTTTCGCGGTCGTGGCACCTTCGTTATCGACAATAGCAATGAGCATAAAACGGTTCTGCCGCTAGACCGTCACTTTACCTCCACTGAAATAGCGCACGAGCTTAATCAAACCATTGAAAATAGAGTGTTGGAGTTTCGCAAAGTCAAAGCTGAACCGGATATCGCAGAACTGTTGAACCTACAGGCCGATGCTCAGGTTTATTTTATGGTTAGACTGCGCTTTCTCGATAATAAGCCTTTTGTCTTTGAAAAAAGTTGGATGCTGTATGAACCATTTCCCGATCTTTCCCGAGAAGCGTTAACAGACTCTAAATATGCCTATCTTCGAGAAAAAGGTTTTACTCCGGCGGGGAGTAATAAACATATTTCGGCAGAGTTGCCGTCCAATAAAATTAGGCAGTCGCTGGATTTATCGCGCGACGAGCCCATATTACACGCGCGCTCGGTGGCGTATTTTACTGATATGATGCCGTTTGAAGTTGCCGACATTTATTATAACCAACGCTATTTTAGCTTTAGCCTGAAGGCGCAGTGTGAAAAAGAGTAAATATGGAAATAGAAAACAGCCTGCCTATGCCAAGTGCTTTCATCACACCTAGATCTTGCAGGCTTATTATAGAAAGAAAAATAATTCTTCACCGTGGAGTACATCATTAACTCTTAAAGCCGCCCGTTAGCGGAACTTCAAGCATTGAAAACTCTCTCGCTTTTTCAGAAACATAGCCATTCCTGTATAAAGATAACTCATGCCCATAGGTGTTTATTTTTTCTGCCGGATCGCTTTTATTTAAGTCAACCTTAAGAATAGTTTCACCATAAATCTTATACTGCGGACGGGCGGTTATATGCACCATACTCTTTTCAAGTTCTACGGGTGTGAGTGTTGGTTTAATCCAAGTTTCTTTATTATCCGCGGATATTGAACGCTGATAACTTAACCCAAAAACGCCTGTCATTAATGCTGCGCGGAATGGGTTAACAGGATTGCTTATTATGGGTGCCGAGCGTGCTCCCCCTAGTTTATTAAAGTTTTTAAACCCCTCTCTTACAGGCGGCAGTTCAGGGGTAATTTTGGATTCAAAAAATTCCCTAAGCTGTTTAATCTCTGGCGATCTTGCCGCTCGCAGCGGTTGGCTAGCATTGGATGAAATATTAACACTGGTCTGTTCAAAGGCTTTTATGAGTTTTTTAAAATTATCACGTATTTTTACTTTAGGCAGAAACTCAGCGCCCAACGCTTTATATATTCCAGCCGACCTTATAATTTGCATAATACTTTCCTTTAATTTCCGTTTGTTTTCCCAATACTAGACTGAAAACTTTTCCATCCCTAGAAAAAAACCGCCCAAGTAGAAATAATGAGCGATTTTTATTAACTTTAATTAAAGGAACAGTTAACTCGCGAGCTCAATCTTCACGTCATTAGCTATTTTTTCAACCTGAGGTCCATATATAACGTGTACATCGTTCTCAGTTACCCGTTTGACGCCCATTGCGCCGGTGGTCATTAATGTTTTATCAACGACCTGATTCATATCTTTTACTTTGACGCGCAGGCGGGTAAAACAGCAGTCCACGCTGTCGATATTACTCTCACCGCCCAGCCCTTTAATAATATTGCTGGTCTTGTCGCTGGCGGTGGATGAGGACAACGCCGTCGCCAATGTGGGCGAAGCCACAGACCCACGCAGCTCTTCGCTTTCGGCATCATCTTCGCGGCCGGGCGTTTTGACCTGCATTCGCGTGATAACCCAGCGGAATGAAAAATAGTAAAGTGGGGCGTAAATAACGCCGAGCATTAGCGGATACCACCAGTGTGTTTTACTGCCGCCGAGGATGCCAAAAATGACCCAGTCGATCGCCCCACCCTGCACGTTACCGATCATCACCTGCAGCATTTGCATCAGCACAAATGAGAGACCGGTTAGCAACGCATGCATCACATAAAGCACCGGAGAAACAAAAATAAAGCAAAATTCCAGCGGCTCGGTGATGCCGGTCGTAAACGAGGCTAGCGCACCGGCAAGCATCAGTGCTTTGACCCGCCCCTTATGCTCAGGCTTGGCGCAGTGGTACATCGCTAGCGCAGCAGCAGGCAAACCAAACATCATTACCGGTATTTTACCCTGTGCCAGAAAACGCGTGGCCTGTCGGGTCACTTCGTCGTTGACGGCACCCGGATGTGACAAAGCGGCATTAAAAATGTTAAGCGCCCCGACGATACTTTGATTATCAACGGTGGTCACGCCACCCAATGGGGTAAACCGCACGGTCTCGTTAATAATATGATGCAGCCCGGTCGGGATAAGCAGCCGTTCGGAAGTGGCATAGATGAAAGTCCCTATCTCGCCTGTTCGCCCAATCAGTTCACCTACCCACTGAATACCCAAGGCAATGGTCGGCCAAACTAGCGAGACCAACACGCCAACAATCGGCAGTACAACCACAGTAATTATCGGTACAAATCGCCTGCCGCCAAAAAAGGCAACCGCGGTGGGCAATACGATGGTGTAGAAGCGATTGTGCAACAGCATGGTGATAAGCCCCACCAGCACCCCGCCGAGCACGCTCATATTGTAGGTAAAAATACCTAGCGTGTTGGTGAACTCCGAGGCATAAATCAGCGCTTCACTGGCCCCCATTCCCTGCGCGGTGAGGTGTTCAACGCTGGTTGTGGCCGGTGTAATATTCTGCGCCAATAGGCTGTAGTTGATGCCTACGTGCATCGCTACGAAACCGATCACTGCGGAAAAGGCGGCCGTTGCCTTCTCTGCATTGGCCAGTCCCATGGCGGTTGCAACGGCAAAAAACAGCGGCAGGTTAGCAAACAGCGCACTCGAGACTTGTCTAATAAAACCGATCACGAGCTGCAGTGATTTCATTTGAGTAAAAGTGTCGCCCATGACATTTGGATTTTGCAGCGCCGAGGCTAATCCCAGAAAAATACCTGCGGCCGCGATCACCGAAATAGGCGTCATCAGCGCCTTTCCCAAGTCGTGGATTTTACTTCCTAGTTTTAGCATGTCCCTTTCCCCTCAATGTTGACGCTTAAAAAACGTTCACTATTGAGTAAAGTCAGAGAATGTATAGCTGTATAGACAAAGAGTTCAGGTTTATGAAAGAGATCACAGTTTGTTAACAAATCGAAAGGAGGTTACAATGAGTCTGTCAGCTTTGGACCAAGCAAAACGTGGGCGAAAAAAAGCCCACATCGGACAGTGGGCGTCGGGGTTGCGATATACCGATTAACAAAAGCGGCTGCAACAATGCAAATGTGAGAACTGCTCGCTCTCGATAACTACGGTAGCGGCATTTTGCGGATACCCACAGACATTTCTGGTAAGGTCAATGTTAAAAAGTATGTCTTACTTTGATCGCGATCATACTTTTGTGATTTCCTGCAAAAAACCTAAAGCAGAATATCCATCTATTTAGTGTCGTTAAGTTGGTTTAGTCTTTTGCCAGCATTCGTTCAGAAAAATTTTAATCCCAAATAATCAACGTTGTTCACAAAAAACCACAAACTGTTTGATTTTTATTGTCATGTATTTTTGAAATATTAAGACATATCTGAAAACCAAATACATACAGAGTGATTTCACCGCCTCTCGTATAGTGGGGGACTTATTGAGAATGATTGTTCTCAACCCCTCAAGAGAGTGAATTCTATGCGCCTGAAGGTTCTTTCTGTCAGTACTGTGGTACTGCTTTCCGCTTGCGATGGTTCCGCTGGGACGGCCTCGCAACCTGCTGCTCAAGCTCCAGCCGTTGAATACGTTACCTTGCAATCTAAACCGGTCACACTAACGACTAGCCTGCCAGGCCGCACCTCTGCAGTAAGAACCGCAGAAGTTCGCCCTCAGGTGAGCGGTGTTATCTTGAAACGCACTTTTGTTGAAGGTAGTGAGGTTAAAGCCGGTCAACAGCTTTACCAAATCGACCCTGCAACCTATCAGGCTGCCTATGACAAAGCGCTGGCAACTTACAAAAGCGCAGCGGCAACGTCTACCCGCTATAAAGGACTGGTCGCCTCTCAAGCCGTTAGCCGTCAGGTTTATGACGATGCGGTAGCCACCACCGGTGAAGCCGCCGCTGACCTGGAAACTGCGCGAGTTAACCTGCAATACACCAAAGTTTATGCGCCAATTTCCGGTCATATTGGCCGTTCATCGGTAACCGAAGGCGCATTGGTCACCAACGGCCAAACGACCGACCTTGCTACTATCGACCAACTTAATCCTATCTACGTTGACGTTAGCGAGTCCTCACTAGACATGCTGCGCCTGCGTCGCGCGCTGGCTGATGGCAAACTGGCCTCCGCCGGTGAGAATGCCGCTCAGGTCGCGCTAACGCTGGAAGACGGTAGCAGCTATAAACTGCCCGGCAAACTTGAATTCTCCGAAGTTACTGTGAACCAGAGCACCGGTTCCGTGACCCTGCGCGCGTCGTTCCCTAACCCGAACGATGAGCTGCTGCCGGGAATGTTTGTTCACGCGACACTGAGTCAGGCGGTTGATCAAAACGGTATTCTGGTTCCTCAAGAAGCGATCATGCATGACAACAAAGGCAGAGCGTATGTCTATGTTGTGAAAGCAGATAACAGCGTTGAACAGCGTGATATTACCACCGGCCAAATGATGTCTGGTAACTGGTTAGTCACGTCTGGCCTGAACGCTGGTGACAAAGTGATCACCGATGGGCTTCAGAGTGTACACCCTGGCGCCAAAGTTAACGGCAGCGAGCGTAAAGACGCTGAACCCAAAGTGGACGCAAATCTGTCAATGACTGACCCATCCGCGCAATAGAGGAATACAGATGTCGACTTTCTTTATTAATCGCCCGATATTTGCCTGGGTGATCGCGATTGTCATTATGATAGCCGGTGCGCTATCGATAATGAAATTGCCCATAAACCAATATCCAAACATTGCTCCTCCGGCTATTTCCGTGACCGTGACCTATCCAGGCGCGTCGGCAGAAACGGCGCAAAACACCGTGGTTCAGGTTATTGAGCAGCAGTTGAACGGTCTCGACGGCCTGCGCTATATCGAATCGCAAAGTAACAGCGACGGCAGCGCAACCATTATTGTGACCTTTAATCAGGGTACCGATCCGGATATCGCGCAGGTTCAGGTTCAGAACAAAGTGTCTCTGTCCGAATCTCAGTTACCTACTGAAGTCGTTAATCAGGGGATCCGCGTTGCCAAGTATCAGCAAAACTTTATGCTGGTTGTGGGCTTGGCCTCTACCAACGGCAAGATGAGCAACTCCGACTTGGGTAACCTGCTGGTCACCAAGCTTGAAGACCCTATCGTGCGTACCAAAGGCGTGGGTGACTTCCAGGTATTCGGTTCTGAGTACGCGATGCGTATCTGGCTCGATCCGTCCAAGCTGTATAAATACTCCCTCGTCCCAAGTGACGTTACCGCGGCGATTACCGCGCAAAACGTGCAGGTTTCTTCCGGCTCGCTCGGCGGTCTGCCAACGGTTAAAGATTCAAAACTCAACGCCACGATTATTGGTAAAACGCGTTTCGATAGCGTTAAGCAGTTCCAGAACGTGCTGTTGAAAGTGAACACCGACGGTTCTCAGGTTCGCCTGAAAGACGTCTCCAATATCGATCTTGGTCCTGAAAGCTATTCAATTTCGACGACCTATAACGGCAGTCCATCAACGGGTATCGCCCTGCGTCTGGCAACCGGTGCCAACGTACTCGACACCGCTAATGCAGTTAAAGCCACCATCGACGGTTTGAAATCTTCCCTGCCTGAAGGCGTGGAAGTGGTGTATCCATACCAGACTTCACCGGTGGTTAGTGCATCGATTCATGAAGTGGTGAAAACCCTGATTGAAGCGATCGTGCTGGTGTTCTTCGTAATGTTGCTGTTCTTGCAAAACCTGCGCGCCACGTTGGTTACGACGCTGGTTGTGCCGGTAGTATTGTTGGGGACCTTCGGCCTGCTGAATGCCTTTGGCTTCTCGATAAACACCCTGACGATGTTCGGGATGGTGCTTGCCATCGGCCTGTTGGTGGATGACGCCATCGTGGTGGTTGAGAACGTCGAACGTGTCATGCACGAGGAAAAGCTTTCCCCGAAAGAGGCGACCATCAAGTCGATGGGGCAGATTCAGGGCGCGCTGTTCGGTATCGCACTGGTACTGTCTGCTGTACTGATCCCTATGGCGTTCTTCGCCGGCTCTACGGGGATTATTTATCGTCAGTTCTCGATAACTATCGTTTCGGCGATGGCACTTTCCGTTCTGATGGCACTTATCTTTACCCCGGCGCTGTGTGCGACCATTATTAAACACAGCGATGACGACAAGAAAACCACCGGCTTTGCGGGCTGGTTTAACCGCACCTTTGATAAAGGCGCGGCTAAATATACCTCAAGCGTAGCGGGCGTTATTTCACGTCGTCGTCTGTTCATGGTTATCTATCTGCTGATTGTTGTTGCCATGGGGTACATGTTTACCCGCGTGCCAACGACCTTCCTGCCAGATGAAGACCAGGGCATTCTCTTTGTACAGGCAACTTTGCCAGCCAACGCCTCGGCGGAGCGTACTCAGGAAGTGTTAGATCAGGTGCGTCAATACTTCCTGACCAGCGAAAAAGCCAACGTTAACTCCGTATTTACCGCCAACGGCTTCAGCTTCGCCGGTCGTGGTCAAAACGTTGGTATCGGCTTCGTCTCGTTGAAAGGTTGGGATGATCGTCCGGGTGCGCAGAACGGCGTGCAGGCCATTGCGGGTCGTGCAATGGCGCATTTTGCCGGCATTAAAGATGCAAGAGTGTTTGCCTTCGTTCCCCCTGCTGTTCTGGAATTGGGTAACGCCACCGGTTTCGACTTCTATTTACAGGATACTAACGCACAGGGTCATGCCGCGCTGATGGCTGCCCGTAACCAGTTCCTCGGCATGGCCGCACAAGACAAGCGCCTGATGGCTGTTCGTCCTAACGGTATGGAAGACGAACCACAGTACCAGCTTGAAATTGACGACGAACGTGCGCAGGCGTTAGGCCTGAGCCTGAGCGACATCAATGACACCTTGTCTGCGGTGTGGGGTTCCTCCTACATTAACCAGTTCATGTACAACGATCGCGTTAAGAAAGTGTACATTCAGGGCCGTGCCGCCGCGCGCGTTACCCCTGAAGACCTGGGTAAATGGTACTTCCGCAACGGTTCAGGTCAAATGGTTCCGTGGTCAGCGTTTGGCAAAGGTAAGTGGGTTTACGGATCTCCACGCTTCGAACGTTTCAACGGTGTGTCTTCTGTTGAAGTGTTAGGTTCTCCGGCTCCGGGCTACAGCTCGGGCGATGCCACCCAAGCCGTTCTCGATATAGCCAAAAAGCTTCCACCGGGCTTCAAAATTGCGTGGCACGGTCTGTCGTACGAAGAACAGTCAGCAGGTTCTCAGACTCCGGCGCTGTACACGCTGTCGATTATCGTGGTGTTCCTGTGTTTGGCAGCACTATATGAGAGTTGGTCGATTCCATTCTCTGTCATGCTTGTCGTTCCATTGGGTATAATTGGTACCATAGGTGCCGTTTTACTCCGTGGATTGTCCAACGACGTCTTCTTCCAGGTAGGCCTGTTGACAACGGTGGGGCTGGCGGCTAAAAACGCCATCCTAATCGTTGAATTTGCCAAAGAACTACACGAAAAAGAGGGAATGTCGATCACCGAAGCAGCAATCGAAGCGGCTAAACTGCGTATCAGGCCAATTATTATGACCTCGATGGCGTTTATCCTCGGCGTGGTACCGCTCACCATTTCTCATGGTGCCGGTTCCGGTAGCCAGCACTCGATTGGTACTGCGGTAGTGGGTGGGATGATAACGGCAACATTCCTGGCGATTTTCTTTGTTCCAATGTTCTACGTGGTCGTGGTTAATCTATTTACCCGTAAGTCAAAAAAACAAGATAAGCCGCATTCAGATACTGAGGTTTCGAACCATGAATAAACCACGTTTTGCGCTGCCGCTGTTCTCGGCGCTGACACTGACAGTACTTGCTGGCTGTACTATGGAGCCAAAGTACGACCGACCGGCACTGCCGGTCGCCACCGACTGGACCACCAGCAAAGGCGTTGACGCTGGCAAGGCTCAGGATATTGGCTGGAGTCAGTTCTTCAATCAGCCTGAAATGAAGCAGGTCATTACTTTAGCTCTGGCAAACAACCGCGACCTTCGTGTCGCGGCGTTAAATGTTGACACCGCGCGTGCCACTTTCCAGATCGACCGTGCAGCGCTGCTGCCGACGCTGGATGCCACGGGCAGTCAAACTGCTCAACATTTACCCGGCGGCCTTTATTCAACAAAAAGCACCGGCCCAGTGACTTATCAGCAATACAGTGCGGGCGTTGGCGTCAGTGCCTACGAACTCGACCTGTTTGGCCGCGTACGCAGCCTGCGTGACCAGGGTCTCGAGACCTATCTGGCCACGGCGGCAACCCAGCGCGCAACGCAGATAAGTCTGGTATCACAGGTTGCTGAAGGGTATCTGAGCCTGGCGGCGGACAACGATTTGCTGAAACTGGCAATCGACACCGCCAACAGCCAGAACAGCTCTTACGAGTTAACCAAGCGCAGCTATGACCAAGGCGTAAGCAACTCTCAGGACTTGGCTCAGGCAGAAACCACCGTGCGCAGTGCGCAGGCTGACATTGCACAGTACACCCGTCAGGTTCGTCAGGACGTTAACGCCCTGACCCTGCTGGTTGGCGCTGAGATCCCTCAGCAACTGCTGCAAAATGCCAGCTTGAACAACAACTGGAACTTCCCGCAAACGCCAGCGGGTCTGCCTTCCGATCTGTTGACACGTCGTCCGGACATTATCGCTGCCGAGCACACGCTAAAAGCGGCTAATGCCAATATTGGCGCAGCGCGCGCAGCGTTCTTCCCACGCATCTCCCTGACCGGTTCTGCCGGGACTGAGAGCAGCAGCCTGAGCAACCTGTTCAGCGCGGGTTCCGGTGCATGGTCGTTCGGCCCGTCGATTAGCATTCCTATCTTTGACGGCGGCGTGAACAGTGCCAATCTGGACATTGCTAAAACCGAGAAAAAGATTGAGATTGCCAACTACGAGAAAGCGATTCAAACCGCGTTCAAAGAAGTTTCCGACGGTCTTGCCGGTCAGGCAACCTACGGCGACCAGTTGAAAGCAATTCAACAGGAAAACGCCGCAAACCAGCGTAACTTTGACCTGTCACAGCAGCGCTTTAAAGGTGGCGTTGACAGTTATCTGAGCGTACTGGTCGCACAGCGTTCACTGTACGCCGCTCAGCAAACGCTGATTTCCACCAAGCTGGCACAGTTGAACTCTGACATTACACTGTTTAAAGCACTCGGCGGCGGCTGGAAGAAATAGTCCACTCCGCCTCGTAAGCTTTTGACGCAAAAACGCCAGCATCTCTGCTGGCGTTTTTTATACTCATTTTCAGGATTTCCCGTTACTCTGCCGCCTTCCAACCTCCGCCGAGTGCAGCGATAAGCTTCACGCTGGTCACCATCTGCGTGCTCAACAGTGACAGGACGTTTTGCTGTTGGCTAAGGCTGGTGTTTTCCGTTGAGGCGACGTCCAGATAGTCAATCATGCCTGCCTGATACTGATTGAACGTCACGCGCGCCGACTCTTTGGCAGACTGCGCCGCATTTTGCTGGGCAATCATTTGACTGTCGATGGTGTGAAGCTCAACCAGATAATCCTCGACTTCGCCCATAGCAGTCAGCACCGTTTGGCGGTAGGCCGCAACGTCAGCATCATAGGCGGCTTCAGCCTCTGCCACTTTGCCGCGCGTCGCGCCGAAGTCCAGCACCGTCTGGCTTAGCGACGGTCCTAGCGACCAGACGCGGTTTGGCAACGAGAATAGGTTGTGTAACACAGAACTGCTAAAGCCTCCCGAGGCACTCAGGGTGATATCTGGATAATACGCGGCGGTCGCAACGCCCACGGCGGCGTTTGCCGACGCCATAGTACGCTCGGCGGCGGAAATATCCGGACGACGTTGTAGCAACTGAGACGGCAAGGCCGCTGGCATTGCCGGCAGCGTAAACTTGATAGGTGCCGCCGCCAGACTGAACTCTGCCGGTGGTTTGCCAATCAGAATCGCAATCGCGTGCTCCAACTGCGCGCGCTGCCACTGCAAACTCAACGCCGACGCTTTCGTCGTTTCAAGCTGGGTCTGCGCCTGTGCCAGCGTCGCCCGCGACGTGTTGCCGCCGGTATACTGATTTTGAATCACCGTCAGGTAGCGCTGATAGGCCTGAATACTTTGTTGATAGAGCGCAATTTGCGCGTCCATCACCCGCAGTTGGAAATAGTCCTGCGCGAGTTCGGACTGCGCGCTGAGCGTGGCGTTAGCCAAGTCTGCCGCGCTGGCCTGAACATTGGCCTTCTGCTCCTCTTCGGTGCGGCGCAGCTTACCCCAAATGTCCAGCTCCCAGCTCGCCCCAAGCTCGGCTGAATGCTGATTACTGGTGGTTTTCGCCGTACCGCTGCGCGTGCTGTCAACCGTTGCCGTCACCTGCGGGAACAGTTCCGCCCGCGCCTGCGTTACTAATGCCTGCGCCTGACGATACTGCGCGGCGTACTGGGCCACGTTCTGGTTCGAAATCTGTACCTGACTCATCAACGCCGAGAGCTGTGGGTCTTGATACACTTGCCACCAGTCACCCTTGCTTTGCCCCTCTTTAGGCACCGCCGCCGTCCAGCCTTTCGCTTCTTTAAACGCGGTCGGCATCGTCACCGCAGGGCGATGATAGTCAGGGCCCACGGTACAGCCAACAACCATTAACACCAGCGCCAGCGGAGCCAGACGAAACAACGTTGAACCTGCTTTAGTACTTGTCATGACGGGCTTCACTTTATCAAGAATCATATTATTCATGGCGTTCAGGCTCAGATGGCGTATGGTGCGGACGAATTCGCGCCCATAAACGCTTGGTTGCACGACTGCTTCTGTCCATATACAGGTAAACAACCGGCGTCGTAAACAGCGTGAGGACCTGGCTCATCGCCAATCCCCCAGCAATTGCCAACCCCAGCGGGCTGCGCAAATCTGCGTCACCACCACTGCCCAGCGCCAAAGGCAAGGCACCGAAAAATGCGGCCAGCGTGGTCATCATAATCGGGCGGAATCGCATCAGGCAGGCCTGCACAATAGCCTGCTGCGGCGAAAGCCCCAGCCTGCGTTCAGCATCAAGCGCAAAGTCGATCATCATAATGGCATTCTTCTTAACAATGCCTATTAGCAACAGAATGCCTATCAGCGCAATCACCGTAAGCTGAGTATTGGTCATTAACATCAGCAACAACGCACCAAGCCCGGCCGACGGCAGGGTGGAAAGAATGGTTAGCGGATGGATGTAGCTCTCATACAGCATGCCCAGCACGATATATACCGCCGCCAACGCCGCTAAAATCAGCCACGGCATCTGCTGCGCCAACGCCTGAAATGCCTGCGCCGTGCCCGCATAGCCGGACTGAATCGTGTCCGGCAGACCAATTTTAGCCATTGCCGTTTTTACCGCTGCCTGCCCTTCTTCGATAGACACGCCGTCGGCCAGGTTAAAGGCAATGGTGGTCGTTGCAGACTGCCCCTGATGCGCCACGGACAGGGGGGCGTTGGCGCTGCTGAAGGTGGTAAAGGCCGAAAGCGGGACCTGATTACCCTCACTGGTCACCAGGTACATCTGGTTAAGCACGTCAGGATCGCTGGTAAAGTCCGGCGTCAGGTACATCACCACGTGATACTGGTTAAGCGTTTTGTAGATAGTCGCCACCTGCCGCTGGGCAAAGGCATTGTTTAACATTGCATCAATCGTTTTGACATTAACGCCCAGCTGAGTCGCTTTGTCGCGGTCAATATTGAGCATCACTTCTTGGCCGCCGGTCTGAGAATCGGAATCGACGCCGGTCAGCTGCGGCAGTGCACTCAGGGCAGCTTTAACCTTCGGGCCCCATTCACGCAGCAGCGACAAATCATCGGCCTGTAGGCTAAATTGATACTCAGAGTTGGCGCTGCGGCCACCGATGCGCAAGTCCTGCGCCGCCATCAGGAACAGCTGTGAGCCTGGCAGCTTGGCGGTCTCCACCATGATACGGTTGGCAATCTGGTTAGCCGTAGATTTACGCTGGTCAAAGTCTTTCAAGCGGATAAAGAACAGCGCCGTGTTGCGCGATCCAAAGCCGCCGCTGCCCGCCGAGCTCATCACGGTTGCCACGTCAGGATCATGCTGAATAATTTTGGCGTAGTTAATCATCTGCGGCTGAATCGACTGGAAGGAGGTGTTCTGGTCAGCGCGCAGCATGCCGATCAACATGCCGGTATCCTGCTCGGGGAAAAAGCCTTTCTCGACCACGGTATAGAGATAAAAATTCAACACCACAGTGAGCATTAATACCACCATGGTCAACGGCTGGTGCCGCATCACCCAGTTTAGCCCGTTGGAATAGGCCTGCAACAGGCCATTGAGCCAGCGCTCGATAAGCCGGTAAATACGCGGCTGGCGTTTTTCAACCGGCGGTTTGCGTTTTAAGAAGCGGGCACACAGCATGGGCGTCAGCGTTAACGACACCAGCATCGAAATCAACAGCGAAATCGACAGCGTCACCGCAAATTCACGGAACAAACGGCCCACGATGCTGCCCATCAGCAGAATCGGAATAAACACGGCGATAAGCGACAGTGTCATCGACAGCACGGTAAAGCCAACTTCGCCCGCCCCGCGAATCGCCGCCCTCACCGGACTCAGCCCCTCTTCAATATGCCGGGTAATGTTCTCCAGCACCACGATGGCGTCATCGACCACAAAGCCGGTGGCAATAATCAGCGCCATCAGCGACAGGTTATCGAGGCTGTAGCCCAGCAGATACATGATGGAACAGGTACCGATCAGCGAAACCGGCAGCGCGAGCGCCGGTATTAACACCGCTCTACCGTTGCGCAGGAACACAAACACCACGGCGATAACCAGCAGAGTGGCTTCGAGCAGCGTAGTTTCTGTGTCACGCAACGACTCTTTCACGGTCGGTGAGCGGTCCAGACCTACGCTAAGTTTCACGTCACCCGGCAGCTCTTTTTCCATCTCCGGTAAGGCATCTTTGATGGCACTGATGGTGGTGAGCATGTTGGCACCGGCCTGACGCGTGACCGCAATCATCACCGAGGGTGTGCCGTTGAAATAGCCGACGTTGTACTTGTCCTCAACGGAATCATAAACGTTAGCAATATCACTAAGGCGAATAGCATTGCCGTTTATATAGGTCACTACCAGCTTACGGTACTGCGACGCCGTACTTTGCTGGCCATTCCCTTCCACCATCCATGACTGACCGTTGCCCTGAAGCACGCCTTTAGGCAGATTGGTGGTGCTGTTGGCTATCGCGGTGCGAATAGTATCGAGCGAGATACCATACGAACTAATCGCCTGCGGACGCAGGTCAATACGCACGCCCGGCAAGGCGCTACCGGTCAGAGATACCTGCCCTACGCCGTTAACCTGAGCAATTTTTTGCTGCAGTTGGCTGGAGGCAATGTCATAAAGCTCGCCGTTGCTGCGCGTTGACGAGGTCAGCGCCAGCATCACAATCGGCGCATCGGCGGGGTTGGCTTTGCGATAGGTCGGCAGTGAAGGCATGCTGCTCGGCAGCAGCGAACGTGAGGCGTTAATTGCCGCCTGTACGTCGCGGGCCGCCCCGTTAATGTCGCGATCTAGGTCAAACTGCAAAACGATGCGCGTCGAGCCTTGCGAGCTGGAAGAGGTCATTTCACTGACCCCTGAAATGCTGCCCATTGCCCTTTCGAGCGGCGTAGCCACCGTGGCAGCCATCGTCTCGGGACTCGCGCCTGGCAGGCTGGCGCTGACCATAATGGTCGGGAAATCCACCTGCGGCAAAGGGGCCACAGGTAACAGGTTATAACCCAATAGGCCCAGCAGCACGATTGCCGAGGTGAGCAGCAGCGTGGCTACCGGTCGAAAAATAAAGAAGCGGGAAATATTCATTCCTGTTCCTGTACTTTACGGCGGGCGGGACGCCAGCGCGTCGCCAGTCGGTCAAACATCAGATAAATAACTGGCGTGGAGAACAGCGTCAGCACCTGACTGAATATTAACCCGCCGACGATAACCAGACCCAGCGGCTGGCGCAGTTCTGCTCCGCTTCCGCTGGCCAGCATCAACGGCAGCGCACCAATTAACGCGGCCATGGTGGTCATCAAAATCGGCCTAAAGCGCAGTAAACAGGCCTGATGAATCGCATCACGCGGCGACATATGCTGCTTTTGTTCCGCCTCAAGCGCAAAGTCGATCATCATGATGGCGTTCTTTTTCACAATACCGATCAGCAAAATCACGCCGATGAGCGCAATCAGGCTGAACTCGGTGCCGCTGAACAGCAGAGACAACAACGCCCCCACGGCGGCCGAAGGCAGCGTTGAAAGAATGGTTACCGGATGAATAAAGCTTTCATAAAGAATACCGAGCACGACGTACATGGTCAGCAGTGCGGCCAGGATAAGCCACAGCGTGTTGCCGGTTGCGCTTTCAAACGAAGCAGCAGACCCCTGATAACGCAATGTAATATTGTCCGGCAGGCCAATTTCCGCACTGGTTTTTTTAATCGCTTCCTGCGCCTGCTCAATCGAATAACCGTCGTTGAGATTAAACGATACCGTCACCGCCGGAAGCTGGTTTAACCGCGCCTGCAGCAGCGCGCCGGTGCGCATGTGGATGCTGGCAATCGAAGTCAGCTTGATCATTCCCGTCGAGTTAGTGCCGGAGCTGCTTGACGTCGTTGAGCTGCCGGAAGCACTGTTGCTGTCGTTGCTGCTGCTGGTGCTGGTGGTACTGCTTGAAGTGCTGCTCGAACTGGTGCTGTTGGTGGTTGAGCTACTGCTTGATGAACTGCTGCCATTGCTGGCCGCCAGATAAACATCATCAAATGACTCAGGTGATTGCTGATACTGCGGGGCCACTTCCAGCACCACACGATACTGGTTCGACTGGGTAAAGATGGTGGATACCAGCCGCTGTCCGAAGGCGTTATACAACGCCGTATCCACGTCGGACGCGGTAATGCCGTAGCGTGCAGCCGCATCGCGGTTAAGCTCAACGTAGGCAACCTGACCCTGCTGCTGCAGGTTGCTGACCACGCTGTTAAACTCCGGTTCCGCACGCAGCTTATCGAGCAGTTTTGGCGTCCAGCTCACCAGATTCGAGCTGTCGGTGTCGTCAAGCGTAAACTGATACTGACTCGGTGTAACCTGGTCGTCGACGGTCAAATCTTGCGAAGCCTGAAGATAAAGTTCAATGCCAGGGACGGAGGCCGTTTCCTGTTTCAAACGCGCAATAACCGCGGGCGCACGATCGTCTCGCAGGCTAATCGCCTTAAGGCTAATCTGCAGACGGCCGCTGTTGAGGCTGGTGTTATTACCGTCCACACCAATGGTTGATGCGACACTCTCTACGTCTTTGTCTTTTAAGATTATTTCTGCCAGTGCCTGCTGCCTGCGGCCCATTTCACTAAATGAAACATCCTGCGAGGCCATAGTGATCCCTTGAATCATCCCGGTATCCTGCGACGGGAAAAAGCCTTTGGGAACAATCAAATACAGCAGTGCGGTCAACACCAGCGTGGCGAGTGCGACCAGCAGCGTCAACCGTTGGTGATTGAGCACCACAGTGAGCATACGGTCATAACCGGCAATCAGCTTGTCAAATACCTGCCCGCCCTTGCGGTAGAAACGACTCTGCTTCTCTTCAGGAATATGGCGCAGAAGATAAGCGCACAGCATCGGTGTCAGGGTTAATGACACCAACATCGACACAATGATCGACACCGCGAGCGTAATCGCAAATTCGCGGAACAGTCGTCCCACCACATCGCCCATAAACAGCAGCGGAATAAGCACCGCGATCAGCGAGAAGGTTAACGAGATAATGGTAAATGCAATCTGTTTGGACCCGTTCAGCGCCGCCTGCATCGGCGTTTCGCCCTCTTCGAGCCGACGCGAAATGTTTTCAACCACTACGATGGCGTCATCAATAACAAAGCCGGTAGCAATGGTCAGCGCCATCAGCGACAGGTTATTGAGACTGAAACCGCACAAGTACATCACGCCAAAAGTACCCACCAGCGAAAGCGGCACTGCCACGCTGGGAATAAGCGTCGCCGCCACGTTGCGCAGGAACAGGAAGGTGACCATGACTACCAGCGCAATTGACAGCAGCAGTTCAAACTGCACGTCGCTGATAGACGCGCGAATGGTCTGGGTACGGTCAGAAAGCACAGTAACTTTGATGGAGTCTGGCAACGCGGCCTGCAATTTTGGCAGCTGCGTCTTGATAGCATCAACTACTGAAATCACGTTAGCACCCGGCTGACGCTGAACGTTGATAATAATTGCCGGCTTATTGTTAGCCCAGGCCGAAAGATATTGATTTTCAGGGGCTTCACTTAGCGTGGCGATGTCTTTCAAACGCAGCGCCGCGCCGTTGCTGTAGGTCACAATCAGATTGCCGTACTCTTCTGCCGTGCGCAGCTGATCGTTAGCGTCAATGGTAATTGAATGATGTTTACCGTCGAACCCGCCTTTCGAACCGTTAACATTACTGTTGCCAATCAGGGTGTTAATGTCTTCAAGCGTTAGATTATGCGCCGCCAAGGCACGCGGATTAACCTGCACGCGAACCGCAGGCTGATGCCCACCGGCAAGCGTAACCAGTCCCACACCCGATATTTGTGAAAGCTTGAGCGCCACTCGGGTGTTAACCAAGTCCTGCACTTTGGTCAGCGGCAGTGAGTCGGAAGTCACCGCCAGCGTGATCACTGCGCTGTCGGCAGGGTTTACCTTTTTATAGGTTGGCGGATTGGGCAACTCGCTAGGCAGCAGGCTGTTGGCAGCGTTGATTGCCGCCTGCACTTCCTGCTCGGCCACGTCGAGTGAAAGCTCCAGTGAGAACTTTAGCGTGATAATCGACGAACCTGTCGAGCTGGTCGAATACATCTGACTGAGGCCCGGCATTTGCCCAAGCTGGCGTTCAAGCGGCGCGGTGATCCCCGAGGCTACAACGTCCGGGCTGGCGCCCGGATAGAGCGTGGTCACCTGAATGGTCGGATAATCAACCTGCGGCAGCGCCGACGTTGACAGCATGTTGTAGGCAAAAATACCCGACAACAGTACCGCCACCATCAGCAAGACGGTGGCGACCGGCCTTTGGATAAAGAGGCGTGATGGATTCATTTAGGCCCGCTGTCTTTGCCGGTAGTCGCTTTGTCTACGCCGGTTTTATCCGTCTTTTCCGTCCCCGCAGCGGCAGCCGCCGCGCTGGCCGCCGTCACGACCTGAACCTTGGCGCCGTCGTTTAATCTGTCGATACCGGTAGTCACTACCTGTTCACCCGGCGTTACGCCTGAGAGCACCGCAACCTGGTCATCGCCAAAGTTCGGTCCAGATTTTACCGCCGTGCGCACAACGCTGCCGTCCTGTTTAATAACATAAACGAAATCACCGTCGGAGCTGAGTTGCAGTGCGGCAGAGGGGATAACGGTCGCGTTTTCAAGCAGGCCGACCTGCAATCGCGCATTTACAAACTGATTCGGATACAGCGCGTCATCACTATTATCAAACACCGCTTTAAGCTTGACGCTGCCGGTGGTGGTGTCGATTTCGTTGCTCATAAACTGCAGTTTACCCTGCGCCAGTACCTTGTCCCCGTTTTGGTCGAAGGCGGTGGTTGGCATGGTTTGCCCGCTACGCAGTGCTTTGAGGATAGTTTGCAGATTGCTTTGCGGCACGCTGAAGGTAACGGCAATCGGCTGAGTTTGGGTAATAGTAACAATGCCGGTGGTTGAACTGCTCGACACCATATTGCCTGGGTCGACTAGACGCAGGCCAACGTGACCGCTGATTGGCGCCGTAATACGTGCGAACTGCAAGTTCAGCTTGGCCGCATCAATTTGCGCCTGATCGGCCTTAACCGCGCCGCTATACTGACCGGCGGTTGCAATCTGGCTTTCGAGATCCTGACGCGCCAGCGAATCCTGTGCATAAAGTTTGCGGTAGCGGGCCAACGTCAGTTGGGCACTTTTTTCCAGCGCCTGATTCTGCGCCAAATCTCCCTGATACTGTTCAAGCGTTGCCTGATAGCTGCGCGGATCGATCTGCGCCAGCAGTTGCCCTGCTTCGACTTTCTGGCCTTCGGTGAAAAATACCTTCATCAGTTGGCCGTCAACGCGACTGGTGACTGTAACCGACGCATTAGGGATAACCGTTCCCAGCGCGCGCAGGTAAACCGGCACGTTGGCCTGTTCTACCCTCCCCGCCTGAACCGGCGTAGCGCCGCCTGCACCGGGCATTCCCCCTCTCATTCCGCCACGCATGCCGCCGCGGTGACGCTCGTTACCCGCGGTCGCCCCGCCCGTTGGCGCACTCTTGTGAAAGAAGAAAAACCAGGCCGCGATCGCCAGTACGATAACAGTAAGAATTAACCACAACGTTTTGCGGTTTTTAGAACGAGATGAGGCAGTTGGCAGCATAAATTTCTTAAGTTCGCACGAGTGATGGGAAGAAACAGCTGAAAGAGGTCGTTCAACCAGATAGGTCCATTATCCAGAATTTACAGGTAGACTGTTTTTAGGACAACGTAAAGATTCCGTAAGCAAGTATGAACAAATAATTCATAAATGCCCACTATTTACATAAGAACATAAATGCAGGAATTTTAGAGTTTAAAGAGGCAATATCAGGGAGAGTATAAATTAAGGCCCTGAAAATTCAGAGCCTGGAGAGTATTATTTACCGCCGTCCACGCTCAGCACTTGGCCCGTTACCCAGTTGGCCCAGTCGGAGGCGAAGTAAAGCACGGCGTGGGCAATATCTTCCGCAGCACCAAGACGCTTCATGGCCACATTGTCAATGTGCCGTTTTTGCCCTTCACTGCCCATCGCTTCCCACTGTTTTTCCGTAGACGGATTGCTACGTACGAAACCGGGCGCCACGTTATTCACCGTAATATTCCACGGGCCAAGCTCGTGCGCCAGTTGGCGCGTCAGGCCAATCTGCCCAGCCTTGGCGCTGGCATACGCCTGAATACCGGTCAAACTTACGCCCAGTCCTGCTCCGCTTGAGATGTTAATGATACGACCAAATTTTTGCTGCTTCATCGCGCCAACGGCCGCCTGAGACATCAGGAATGCGCCGTTGAGATTAACGGCAACAATCGCCTGCCACTGCTCAAAAGTCACATCCTCCAGCGGCTGGCCCTTTTGGCCGACCACGCCACCGGCGTTATTGACCAAGATATCAACGCTTATCCCGCGCGCCGCCAAAGAAGCGAACAGCGCGCTCACCGCCTCGGGAGAACTGATGTCAGACTCCAGCGCAATGCAGCGCGCTCCACACAGCGCCGCCGTCTCATCAACCCGATCTTTTTGAATATCACAGGCAACAACCTGTGCACCGCGCTGTGAAAAAGCCAGACAAATCGCACGACCAAATCCTTGCGCAGCGCCGGTGACCAGCACAGTGCGTTGGGAAAAATCAAAAGGGTTTTGCATAGGAAGTTTCCGCGTCATGATGTTCAAACAGTATAAGAGTGTTCAAGCAGTGCCAGCGTGTCTAACGATTGCGGCAGTTCACCGCGTTCAATCAGATGTATAAGCTCAACCAGTCGCGTGGTAAGTGGCATCGTCAGATTAAAACTGATGCCTATATCGATGGCCGGAGCAATCTGAGCATCGACTTCGGTTTGGCGTTTGCGCACGGCCAAATCGCGCCAAATACCTGAGTGAGACTTCGCCGAACGACGGTTGTGCGCCACCATGTCCTCAAAGGACTGCTGCGTATGTTCAGCGCTGGCATCGGGTAAAAATGCCGAGGGATCAAAGCCGTCAAAGCCTTGCAGCTCAATACCCTGCGCGTGGGCAACCGCACCAATTTCGCGTGCTAGTGAAGTCAACAACGGACGAAATCGCGGCATCGCCAGCACATCGGCAATGCTGTCATCGGTCAAGGCAGTAGCAAAAAGCAGCGCACCATAAATCATTTTCGCCCACAGGAATCCCCAGATGTTGGGCGTGAGCACGGCCGCGGGATCAAAATGCAGCAGCAGGGTATACAACGCCTCGGTGCGGGGCCGCGTAATGGCATCGAGCTCACCGATAACCACCGCGCCACGTCCGCCGTGGTGGATAACTCCCGGTTCGATAAAGTCGGCACCAAAATTAAGGAAGGCACCCACCGTCCGCTCTACACCTATCACCTCGGCGATAACATGTTCATTTAGCCCATTTTGCATCGATACCACGCAGCCCTGAGGTGCAAGCAAAGGCGCTATTTGTTGGATCGCCGTGGCCGTGTGGTGGGACTTTACTGCCAGCAGTATGCAGTGATAATTACCGTCGAGTTCGTCCGGTAAGAAGGCCCGCGCTTGAACGGTTTTATCGCCCAATGGGCCTGTGATGCGCAGGCCGTGCAGATTTATTGCCGCCACGTGCTCAGCGACGTTGTCCACAAAGATCACCGGCTGACCGGCTTCAATAAAGGATGCGCCTATTGCACCGCCAATCGCACCGGCGCCCCACACCACTATCGGGGAAAGCGACTGTGGCTCATCGTGAAAGGCCTCTTCTTCAATCAAAGTGGCTATCGACATCGGTTCTTCCTCCAAATTAACAGCCAAAAATGATGAGCTTAAAGCGCGCTGATAACATCGCGAATTTCACCCACGGCGGTGTGCCAAATGGCCAGCATGTCGTCGTCGGCGCGCTGATAAAAGCCGCCGTAGTTGCCGTCACCGAGATAGGCCCGGGCCTGCGTGGGATCAAGTTTACGCAGCGCGACTAAATCGAGCATCGGTTTACGCTCGTCGGGCATCGCTACGCCAGGCAATCGCGTCCACGGGAAGTTCTCCATCCACGAGGCATGCGAGGCAACGGGGTCGATAGAGGCCACTTTTTCCCAGGTTTTCGGTGCATTCCACCAGTTATGCAACTGCACCGTGATACCCGGATTATTGACCATCCATTCGCCGATAATGTTCTGCGCCGGTGAATTTCCACCGTGACCGTTTACAAACAAAATACGACGAAAACCCTGACGCTTCAGATTGTTAAGAATGTCGTAGATTAAGCCAATATAGGTTTGCATACTCAGACTGATGGTGCCGGGATAGTCGCTAAACGCGGGCGTCATTCCGAAAGGCATGACCGGAAAAACGGGGATACCGAAAGGCTCTGCGGCCTCAGTTGCGACCTTCTCTGCCAAAATTGAATCCACTGAAAGGCTGAGGTAGGCGTGCTGCTCGGTGCTGCCAAGCGGCACAATAACCCTGTCGTCGGTGGTAAGATAGCGCTCTAACTGTTGCCAGTTCATCTCACTGATTTTCATTGCGGTCCCCGGTGTTGGACGCCTGTAAAATGCCCTGCTGCAGTAGCGGAACGACAACTCTCTGGATCTCGCCTGCGTCAGGAACGTGCCTGTATTCAAAGGATTGCTGCCCTTCACTTAGCTGAGAGGTGAGATCCTGAGCGCCGGTGGCATACACCAGTGCATCGGTCTCTTTTATAAGCTCTGACAGCTGAGGATCATCGCGGTGAACCACGATTATCTGGGTGACATGAGGTGCAAAACGCTCTACGCCGTGGGTCATCAACGACGTAAATTCTGGAAAAATAGACACCACCAGCGTGCGGGTCAGCGGCTCGAGAGAGGCCAGCGAGCGGCGGGTGGTTTCAGAAGGAATAAAGCTGATATTAAGCAACGGCAGTCCGGGCACAAGCACACTGACTTCGCGCCGGCGATGGGCGAAGGTCAGCAACAGGTCGGCGTCGCCAACGCGTTGACGCAGCAGCTCATCGTTTTTTAACTCTGTAATGGTAGTCGCTTCAACCTGCGCAATTTCACCCAGCGTTTCACTGATGCATTGCGCATAATCGCGCGCGGCGTCGATAAAATTCCCGATCAAAAATACAGTTTTCTTTTTAAGCTGACGCTGCCTTTCACTGAATCGATTGCTGACTAGCGCGCCCAAATCAGAGGCACTGAAACCCATCAGCATGCCGCAGTTGATTAAGGCGTCAAGATGGCGATGCAGCTCATCGAGGTTCTGGCTTGATGACCCTAGCAGCGAAGATGCGTCGGCAATAAACGTGCCTGCGCCCGGTTTGCTGTAAACCAGTTCTGCCGCTTTCAACTCGCGATAAACCTGAGCCACAGTCATTGGCGCCACGCCGAGTAAATCGGCCATTTCCCTGACCGACGGAAGCTGCTCGCCGGGTTTTAGTGCGCCAAAAGTGATCGCATATTCAATCATTCCGCGTAGCTGAGCGCCCAACGGAATAGAAGAGTTACGGTCTAGGTGGAATTCCATAGCCTGCCTTGGTAACTGTATTAGTCTACCAATACAATAATGCTGTTTTTTACAGCAATGCAAGCCATCTTTGAAAAATAATTGCTCAATTCAGTCAGAAATCGACTCCCCACTTACTTTGTTGCATTTTTTTTGCGCTGATTATTGACAAATTGTGACCAATGCTTCAAATATCGTATTAGTTAACTAGAACACAATCCTCAACGGTATTTTTGCAGGTTCAGCCTTTAGCGTTTTTAAAGGCAAAAATTCTTTCCTGACGAGCACTTTTTTCTGACGAACAGAGGGGCATGGTAATGAAAGTTAAGCCTAAATTAACATTGTTGGCATTATTGGCAGTCGGCGCGCTCAGTGCGCTTTCTGCACAGGCTGCCGAAGTAGTACAGCGCGGCGGCACCCTGATTTATGGCCGCTATGCTGACAGCAATTTTCTCGAACCGGTTCTAAACGATAGCAACAGCGATATCTGGATCCTTTCCAACCTGTACGACACACTTCTGCTGCCCACCAACGATGGCAAAGGCATCAAGCCCGGTCTCGCCACCGCGTGGAAGCTGTCTGATGATGGCAAAAGCGTCACCGTTACTCTGCGCCCCGATACCAAATTCTCCGACGGTTCACCGATTACCGCACAAGACGTGAAGTGGTCGCTCGAACGCGCTTCTAAACCAGGCAACGGCGTATGGCAATTTCTGGTCAGCGCAATCGATAACGTCACTATCACCGATCCACACACCGTCGTCATCCACCTGTCGCATCCCGACCCGGCCATTCTCAGCGCGCTAACGGTATTTAACACCGCCATCATGCCCGAGAAGCAGTTTGAAGCCGAACCGGGTGCGACCGATCATGACAAGGCCGCCGCCTTTGCCGAACATCCTGTCGGTTCGGGTCCGTTTGTCCTGAAGTCCTGGCAGCACAACTCGACCATGACGCTGGTACGCAACCCGTACTATTGGGCAAAAGGCGCTGACGGCAAGTCGCTGCCCTACCTCGACGGCATCAAGTTTGAAATCGTGCCAGATGATGCAACGCGAATTTTGAAACTACAGTCTGGCGAACTCGACGGCGCTGAGTTTATCCCTTATTCACGCGTGAAAGAGCTACAGGGCAATCCGGCACTGAATATGGTGATGTTCCCCTCAACCCGCGTTGAAGTGGCTAGCGTCAATGCACGCCCAGAAATTGACGGCAAGCCAAACCCGTTGGCGAATCCAAAAGTGCGCGAAGCGCTGAACTACGCGATCGACAAAGACGGAATTATCCAGTTGGTGACCTTTGGCCTAGGCAAACCCATGACATCATTTATGTCGTCCTCAACCCCGCTGAGCTACGGCACCAAACCGCTCTATCCGGTGGACGTTGAAAAAGCACAGGCGCTGATGAAAGAGGCCGGCTATGCCAACGGCTTTACAACTAGCATGAATATTTTGGCCGGTAATGAAGACAGCCTGAGCATTGCTACCGCTGTACAGCAAATGTGGTCGCAGATTGGTGTGAAACTTACTATTAATCAGATGGATAACGCCACACTAAACAATAATTATCGTAAGGCCAATTTCAGCACACGCATTGGGCCGTGGACCGACGACATTGCCGATCCAAACGAAATTACGTCGTACTACGCCTATTCCAAAAATATTCAGGCGCTGCACTCCGGTTGGAAAAGCGACGAGCTGGACCAGCTGTTTGAAGCCTCGCAGAAAGAGACCGATCCGGCGAAGCGCGCAGAGCAATACAAGAAGATTCAGGATATCTACAACGCCAGCGGCCCGACGATCCCACTGTATGAAAGCTCGTACCCCGTGGCACTTAAAAAAGACGTGCAGGGATTTGTGCAAATCCCACTGGGTAACAACATCTTCACTGATACCTGGCTGAAGAAATAACGCGATATAAAAACTGAATAACTTGAAGCCGTGCACGCTGCGGCTTCAAGTCTCAAGCTTTACAGAGGGACTGATGTGACAGAGTTTTCATATATTTTTAAGCGCATCCTACTGATCATTCCCACGCTGCTGGTCATTCTGGTGGTGACGTTCACCATTGTGCGTCTGCTGCCGGGCGATCCGGCCAGTGCGATGATTGGCGATCGCGCGACCGATGCCGACGTCGCGCGCATCAATAAAGAGCTGGGCCTCGACCAACCGCTGCCGGTGCAGTTTGTCTATTTTGTTCGTCAGGTGGCGACGGGGAATCTCGGCAACTCTTATGCCATGCACGCGCCGGTGACCTCGATTATTGCCGAACGCCTGCCGGTCACGCTGCTTCTGACCGCAATGGCGGCCTTTTTCTCGATTGTGATGGCAATTCCGCTGGCGTTTATTTCGGCCCTCAGGCGCAACAGCGCCGCCGACGTGACCATTCGCGGCGCGTCGCAAATTACGCTGTCGATGCCATCCTTTTATATCGGACTGGTTTTACTGACTATTTTCGCCGCCCAGCTGCACTGGTTCCCGGTGGGAGGCTACGGCGACACCTTCGGGCAGAGAATTTACCACCTGTTTTTACCGGCCATCACGCTGGCGGTGAGCATCACATCGGTATTGATTGGCAGCCTGCGTAACTCGATTATTGCCGTGCTCGATGCCGAATATGTCACCTTTGCTCGAGCAAAAGGACTGAGCAGCCGCGTGGTACTGATGCGACACGTGTTGCGTAACTCACTGATCCCGATGTTGAGTCTGTTTGCGCTCAATATCAGCACCACAATTGGCAGCGCAGTAATCACTGAAACGGTATTTGCCGTGCCAGGCATCGCACGCCTGATGGTTGACAGCATTTTCAGCCGCGATTACCCGATGATTCAAGGGCTGGTGATTGTGCTTTCTGTACTGGTGTCGCTGATTTTTCTGGTGACCGACATCATTCAGGTGATGATTGACCCGAGGAGAGCAAGATGAGCGAACTGATTGCCCAGCGTTCTATCACCCGCAAATGGCGCAAGCACCTGCCTTGGTCGTCGCTGCTGGGCTGCATCATTCTGGTCTTTAGCCTGCTGATGGCGTTTTTTCCACACTGGGTCGCCCCCTTCGATCCTCTTAAATTTGACTTCCGCGCCATTTTGAAAGGCCCGAGCCTTCAGCATCTGTTCGGCACCGATAACTTTGGCCGCGACATTTTTTCGCGGGTGATCTATGCCTACCACATTGACCTGCAAATCGCCTTTTTCACCACGCTGTTTCCGATGGTGTTCGGCACGCTGGTGGGCCTGCTGGTGGGCTACTACGGCGGCATCGCCGAGACACTTTTTCAACGCATCGTGGATGCGGTAGTCACCTTTCCCTTACTGGTATTGGTGATAGCCATTGTGGCCATTCTTGGGCCTGGGCTGAACAGCATGTACATCGCCGTCGGTATTATTTACTGGGTATTTTATGCGCGGCTGATTGCGGGCGAGGTCAGTATTCAGAAACGTCTTGAGTACGTCGCGGCTGGAAAGGTCATGGGCTACAGTCCGATGCGCATCATCTTCCGACACGTATTGCCGAATGTGATAACCACTACGCTGGTGTATTGGATGACCGACATGGCGCTGGCTATTCTGCTTGGCTCCAGTCTCGGCTACCTGGGCCTTGGCGCTCAGCCACCTACCGCCGAGTGGGGCGTATTAATCGCCTCGGGAAAAAACTTTATGGATACCGCCTGGTGGATAACTATTTTCCCCGGCATCGCCATTGTATTAACCGGGTTGGGATTTAGCCTGTTTGGAGACCTGCTGTCAGACTGGCTGCGTCCGGGAAGCCGTTAACATTAATGCCCGCACTGCGCATTAAGCCACTGACAAGACCTTAAGCCGTTAGCAAAAATGAGAGCAAACTATGCCCAGCCAAACGCGCGAACAAAATAGTCATACAGAAAATTTGCTCGACGTGAGCCAACTCAACACCCAGATCCACACGTCGCGTGGCAGTTTAAACGCGATCCAGAATGTCAGTTTTACCCTCAAGCCGGGAGAAATTCTGGGGTTGGTGGGCGAATCCGGCTCGGGAAAAAGCGTTACTCTCCGCTCCTTGCTGCGCCTGATGCCCGCCAACGCCGAGGTAAGCGGTTCGGTAAAGTGGCAGGGGCGAGAAATTTCGACCATGAAACCCGCCGAGCTGCGCGCGATTCGCGGTGGTGAAATCGCGATGATTTTTCAGGAGCCGATGATTGCCCTGAATCCAGTGCTCACCGTTTGGCGACAGATTGAAGAGAGCCTGCATGCGCACACCGACCTGAATCGCAAACAACGCCGCCTGCGGGCCGTTGAGCTGTTGAATCAGGTGGGTATTCCAGCACCGGAGTTGCGCCTTGATGACTATCCGCACCAGTTTTCGGGCGGCATGCGCCAACGCGTGATGATAGCCATCGCGCTTGCCGGTAACCCGCGCCTGCTGCTAGCCGATGAACCGACTACTGCGCTCGACGTCACCATTCAGGAGCAAATCCTTAAGCTTTTGTTCAGCCTACGCGACGAACTCGGCATGGGCATTATCTTTGTGACGCACGACCTCGGCGTAGTGGCGCAGCTGTGCGACAGGGTGGCGGTAATGTATGCCGGACGGATTGTTGAAAGCGCACCCGTGGGCGAAATTTTTAGCCGCCCTCGCCATCCTTATACTCAGGGGCTGATTGCGTCCGTGCCACAAAGCGGCGGCGAGCGAAAACCGCTGCTGTCGATCGAGGGGACGCCACCTTCGCTGCTTAATCTGCCACAGGGTTGCAGCTTCGGCCCGCGCTGTCGCTATAAAACTGATCTCTGTCAGCAGCGGGTTCCGGATCTGGACGCGTTAAATCCACTGCATCAGGTCGCGTGCCATCATCATGCTGATTTGCTTGCCTCTTTATCGCCACAGCCGCTGTCGGCGGGGGTATAACATGAGTGATATTTTAGTGAGTAGAACGATACCCATCGTCAGCGTTGAAGAAGCCATGGTGCATTTTCCCATTGCCCACTCGATTCTCGAAAAAATTCAGGGCAAGCCGCGCCGCTATGTACAGGCATTAAACGGCGTGCGTCTGGAGCTGATGCGCGGTGAAACGCTAGGCGTAGTCGGGGAATCTGGATGCGGTAAATCTACCCTGGCGCGTGCCATGGTGGGTCTGCTGCAAACCAGCGAAGGTAAAATTTATTTCAACGGCAAAGATATCGCCACCCTGCACGGGAAAGCGCGGCGCAGCTTTAACCGTCAGGTGCAGATGATTTTTCAGGATCCGTACAGTTCTCTCAACCCGCGTATGACCGTCGGGCAGATGCTGACCGAGGCACTGTCGGTGCATAACATGTGCCCTAAAAAGGACATTCCTGCGCGTATTCGCCAACTGATGGAGCTGGTGCGCCTCCCGGCAGACGCCATTGATAAACTGCCGCACGAATTTTCCGGCGGTCAGCGCCAACGCATCGGCATTAGTCGGGCATTGGCGGTCGAACCCGAGGTGTTGATCGCCGACGAACTGGTCTCGGCGCTGGACGTCTCGGTGCAGGCACAGGTGGTTAATCTGCTGCTCGACCTGCAGCAGAAGCTCAACCTGACTGTGCTGTTTGTCGCCCACGACCTGCGCCTGGTGCGGCATATTTCACACCGCGTGGCGGTGATGTATCTCGGCGAAGTGGTCGAGGTTGGCGATACAGAGACACTGTTTCAAACGCCGCTCCATCCTTATACTCAGGCCCTGCTGCGCGCTGCACCAAGCATGGATCCAACCGATCGCGGTAAAAGCGTTAGCCTGACCGGTGAACTGCCCAGCCCCCTCTCGCCGCCTCCGGGCTGTCGTTTTCATACTCGCTGTCCTAACGTTACGGACCGCTGTCGCATCGAAAGGCCAATACTGGCGTCAAAACCCGGCGGCCAGCGCGTCGCCTGTCATTTAGTGTAAGAGAAAAAGAGAAGACAATGACTGATAAAACTGCCGCTATTTCATTAGCGCTGCACGGCGGATGCGGCGTGATGGCCGAAGAAGACATGACACAGCCGGAGTGGGAAGAGGCCCGCGACCATCTCAAGCAGGCTTTGCGCGCCGGATGGCAAGTTCTGCAACAACAGGGTAGCGCCGTGGATGCAGTACAGGCCACCGTTTTAGTGATGGAAGATTCTATCTATTTTAATGCTGGCTTCGGCGCGGCGCTTAACGCCAACGGCGAGCATGAGCTGGATGCGGCCATTATGGACGGCGCTACGTTGGCCGCCGGTGCGGTTTGCGGTGCACGCCATATTCGTAATCCGGTGCTGGCGGCTCGCAGCCTGCTTGACGGCGGCGAGAGCGTTTTGCTCAGCGGATCCGGTGCCGACGACTATGCCCGAGATCAGGGTCTGGCCTGCGTCGAGAGTGACTATTTCACCACTCCACGCCGCGTGCAGGCGCTTGAATCTATGCGACGCCACCAGATAGCGGGCACTTTCAAAGCGGCGCGTGAATCTGAAAAACACGGCACGGTGGGCGCCGTCGCCCTCGACGCACAGGGGCATCTGGCGGCGGCAACCTCAACCGGCGGCTATACCAATAAACCGGTTGGACGCATCGGTGACAGCCCGTTAATTGGCTCGGGCACTTACGCCCGCGACGGCGTTTGTGCCGTTTCAGGCACCGGTCAGGGTGAGTATTTTATCCGCAACGTGATGGCCTACGATATTGCCGCACGCATGATTTATGCCGGCGAAAAGCTGCAAACGGCCTCCGAGCATCTGGTGATGGGTGAATTTCGCGACCTTGGCGTAGGTGCTGGCGTTATTGCCATTGATGCCAACGGCCAGGTCAGCGCGCCCTACAATACGCTCGGCATGTTCCGCGCATGGGTCACCGAAGACGGGCGTGGCGTTGTAGCAAGCCATCATCAGCTCTATGACTTCGACCTGTGATTAAATTGAACAATAATTAACATTGACCTTGGCTTCACCGTTGATATCTTAAGGTATTGAAATTTTCCCGCACTGAATTGACGTGCCTCGCGTCATTACCGTGTGATATCGCAGGTGAATAAGCATGAGCATTACTCCTCATTCCAGGCCGGTTATAGGTGTGACGTTAGACAGCGAAGAAGCCGGTGGTTATGCCGATTATCCGTGGTATGCACTGCGTCAAAACTACATGGCCAGCCTGGCGGAGCTGGGTGCCGTTCCGCTCGCGCTGCCCCACCACGGCGAGCTGGCCGATGAATTTTTGGCCCTGTGTGATGGAATCATCGTGACAGGCGGTGCGTTCGACGTGCCGCCGGAACTTTTTAATGAGCAGCAAAGCAGTGACCAGGTTCGATTAAAACCGGCGCGTACACTGTTTGAAAGCGCGATTGTTAAAGGGGCCATGCTCCGCGACATGCCGCTGCTGGGGATTTGTGGCGGCGAGCAACTGCTGGCCGTACTGACCGGTGGAACGCTTATTCAGCACATCCCCGATGCGTTACCCGACGCTTTAGAGCACAGCACCACGGCAGACACCGAAAATGCGGGCGGCAAGAAACGCGCCCGTCATCCGGTTGAAATCCTTGAGAATACGCGACTTAGCAAGTTAGTCAGCGCTCGCACATATGAGGTGAACAGTTCGCATCATCAGGCCGTGAAAACGCTGGGATCAGGCTGCCGCGTTAATGCGGTGTCTCCAGACGGGGTAATTGAAGGCATTGAGTGCGATGACTATTATTTCTGCCTCGGCGTGCAGTGGCATCCGGAGTATTTGCAGAATGAGCAAGACCGCCAACTGCTGAAAGCTTTTGTAGAAGCTGCCGATGACTACAAAAATGCGCGTCGCTCTTCGGGCAAAGCGATGGCCAAAGCCATGAACCTTTCTCACGGGAAATAACAGCCGATGTTTGCCGTTGAAAACGCAAAACAAATTAAGCACTGGCTCGATAAACTGGGCATTGACAGCGAAGTGATTGCTCACCGCACTCTGCCGTTCTTCCCTGAGGTTGATAGCGCTTCTCTCGTCACCGCCGAGACCAATGCCGAAGGCAAAGCCTTTCTTTTAACGCCAGAGGCGGCAGCAGCCTGGTGGAAACTGCGTGAATCTGCCAAGGCTGTAGGCATTGACCTTAATCTGGTATCGGCATGGCGCAGCGTTGACTATCAAATGGACCTTATCCGCAAGAAACAGCAGTTGGGTATTGCTCCCGCCGAATTTTTCAGCTATCTCGCCCCTCCCGGCTGCAGCGAACACCACACCGGCTGCGCCATTGACATCAATACCCCAGGATGTGATGAGGTCAGCGGCGTATTTGGCGAAACACCTGCCTTTGAATGGCTGCAACAACATGCGGGCGAATTCGGCTTTGTGATGTCATTCCCCCTTAACAACCCGTGGGGATTTATTGACGAACCCTGGCACTGGTGCTGGCATCCGGCGTCTCAGCGAGACTGATAAAACGGATAAGTGAACAGCAATAAATGGCAGAGGTTAAGCCCAAAGTGAAATAGGGTTGAGACCCACAGTCTGCCGCTCCACATCCAGGCCAGCCCATAAATAAGACCAGATAACGCGGCGAAGATCACCAGTAACGTGCCACCGGCGAGGTGGGCAAGACCGAAGACCAGCGCAACAATCAGCAGCGCCGGAACGTCTCCCAACCATCCCGCCACGCGCTGCTGTAGATAGCCCCGAAACAGTGCCTCTTCAGCAAACGAAACAAAAAACAGATTTGCCAGCATAAAACTGCCTAGCCAATCGGGGAAATGCGGCTCAATGCGCAGGCCACCGAGCATCACTGCCACCAGCAGTAAAAGGGGGATGCTCGCCGCTAACAGCAGCCACTGCCAGATTCGGGGGCTGAATCTGCTTTTTACAAACAGCAGGCTCGGCAACGCTGCCAGCAACACAAATGGCAGCAGCGCCTTGTCAAAATTAAAATACAGGGTAAATGGCGCACTGTGTGGCCCCGTTTTCACGGCGTCGAGTATTTTGGGATTAAAGAATCCGGGGATAAGATGCCCAAATAAAGCCAGCCCGGCGGCAAGCAGCAAAGCTTCTGCGCCTAGCGTTAATGCACGCGAACGTCCCTGCGCATGCATTCTTACTCGCGCAATCAGTACAATAATACCGAGGATAATCAAACCTCGAAGATCGACAACGCCTGCTGCGCATGCCCATCCCACACTGATAACGCCCAACAGTAACGCCAGTGTGCGCTGCACGGGCAAGACAGCCAATGAGCCGGCTAGTATCCACCACATTTGAGTCTCTCCTTATCTGTAGCAGCTATTCTGCGGCGCTCATTATAGGTGATATTTCACGCTCAAACTTGTACATTACGACAATCGAAATAACAATAAAGTATTGATAAACATTTAAAAAATTCAACAAGGCGAGAAACGAACAATGGAACTGGAACTCTCTATTGATAACCTTTACCTAAAAATATTAACCCCAGAAGACGCGCCGCAGGTGCAGAACTATTTTGCCGTCAATCATAACCACTTGGCTCCTTGGGAACCGCTAAGGCCGGAAAACTTCTATTCTCGCGCTCAGGTGCATCAGCGGCTCGTCAACAGCCAGGCCGAAGCGGCGCTCGGCAGCAGCTATCAGTTTGGGATCATGAGCCATATCAGCGGCGAGATGCTGGGGGTGGTCAGTTTTACCGGCGTAGTGCGCGGCGTGTTTCAGGCCTGTCATTTAGGCTATTCGTTAGCAGAGAACCAGCAGGGTCGCGGCGTGATGACGCAGGCGCTTAACCGTGCCATTAAATTTATCTTTGAGGACGTTGGCCTGCATCGGATCATGGCGGGTTATATCCCGAATAACGAAAAAAGCGCCAGCGTTCTCCAGCGCCAGGGATTCGAAAAAGAAGGCTACGCAAAATCCTATTTAAAAATAGCCGGTCAATGGCAGGATCACGTGCTGGTCTCGCTCATTAATCCTGCCCACCTTCCTTAGTCGATGGCAGTGCGGTGGTTAACCTTGATTCATAAAGGGAATAATAAATAAGACTCAGCGTAATAGTTTAAGCGAGCCGGTCAGTGACTTAATCCATTTCTCCGGTCCTGCCAACCCCAAACCGTCGAGGGTTTCCTCGGCCAAATTTCTTTCAGGAAAATGCTGCGCATACTCATCAAAGCTGTGCATCGCGCGGGCAAAGGCAGGAAATGGCACAATCGCTACCTCACCTCCTGCCTGCATGGCTTTGTGCAGGAGCGTGCTAATTTGTTCAGCCGTGGCCTGCAGGATGGGAACCGGCAGTTTTGAACTCACGTCAATAGTCTTGCCGCTGGCATCGCTAAGCCTGCTCCCCGCCAGCGCCGGGAACTTGGCCGCTAAACCTATCGCCACCGCACTGCTGGTATTAGCCAGCAGCCCCAAAGGAAGCGTGGGATTTACAATCACTGCAATACGCATTGTCTCTGTCAAAATACTTTCCTTAATTACCGTTGATGCTTCAGTTCTGGTAAAAAAATCATAACGATATTGCTCAGGAAAGTGCTTCCTTTTAACCGGTGAAACGCGCTAAATTTGGAAAATCCTACCGGATTTTTAATCAGATAAGGAAATCTATGCCAACTCGACTTTTTAGCCTGGCAGATATCAAGATCCTCAAGCATCTGCAGCAGGCGGGGAGAATAACCAATCAAGAATTGGCCGATAAAGTAGGCATGGCCACCTCGCCGTGCTGGCGACGAGTGAAACAGCTCGAAGAAAGCGGCGTGATTGCCGGATATCAGGCCGTGCTGGACCGCCGCAAACTGGGGCTGGGGATCTTGGCGTTTATTCGGGTGAAGATAGACAGCCACAGCGAGGAGGAAGCACAGCATTTTGAGCGGCAGGTTGCGGCACTCGAGCCGGTGATTGCCTGCTACGCCGTGGCAGGCGACGCCGATTTTCTGCTGCAAGTCGTGGCCGAAGATCTCGACACTTTCTCCACCTTCGCTATGTCGACCCTCCGTCGCCTGCCGGGGATTAAAGAGATGCACACGACGCTGGTATTGCGCGAGGTGAAACCACTCACCCCGCTACCTGTGGGCATCTAAAGGCCAACGCAGTGATCAGCCTAATACCTTCTTCACGCAGCCTTTAAACACCCGCACGCCAATTTCCAGCGCCTCAAGGTCAAAACGCATGTCAGGATGATGCAGCCCCGGCGTCAGATTGGCGCCTAATCCCCAGAATCCGGTTTTAACTTCAGTACGCTGGCGTGGGTAATGGAAGAAATCTTCACTGCCTGGGGTAAATTTTGGCTCGGTCAGTCCTTCGACACCCAGCACCTCAACGATAGACTCGGCGATGATTGCCGTAACGTCATCACTGACGATCGCCGCAGGCATCTCTTTCATCACGCTGATTTCAGCGGTGGCGCCAAGCGCTGCCACGCTGTGCTCAATGGCTTTCAGCACCTTGGCTTTAAGCTCCTCCATCGACTCGTTGTACTGTGAGCGCAAATCCCAGCACACTTTCGCCTCATCAGGCACAGAATTGGTGACGCCAGCATCGCACAGGAACCGCGTCGCTTTCACACTCCAGGTCAGATTCGGTGCAAGATGAATGGTGTTTACCGCCTGCACCGCCACAACGGCCGCGTCGAGGGCATTAATGCCAAGATGCGGGCGCGCGGCGTGCGCAGGCACACCTTTTATCGTCGCTTCTACGGTGGCGCAGGCAGAATACAGCATCGCGGGCACGGCCATGCCCATCGGACACTCTTCCTGCGGGCGAACGTGAAAACCCAGCAACATATCTACATCGTCCAGCGCGCCGCCCTCGACCATAGCCAATGCGCCAGTGCCGAGCTCTTCCGCCGGTTGAAACAGAATTTTAAGACGCCCTTTCTTGACGATGCCTTCTTTAATGACTTCCTGCGCGGTGGCCAGCACCACCGATGAGTGACCGTCGTGGCCGCAGGTGTGGCGTGCCTCCAGCCTGCCGTCAATGATGTGGCCGAGTGCGTCCATGTCGGCACGCAGCGCCATCACGGGTCCCGGCGTGCCACTGTCAAGTTCAGCGACGATACCCGTTGTGCCGTTAACACCGCGTGTGACCTTAAATCCGGCCGCCTCTAGGCTATCAGCGATGTAGGCCGAGGTTTTAAATTCTACAAATCCCAATTCGGGAATTTGATGTAAATGTTGATAGTGTTGCAGCGTTTTAGACACGAAATAGTCTCCCGTTAAAATATTCGGTAATGCATATCAGAGGTCGTAGTCGAGTTATCAGGAAACAATTCGCATAACAATCATGGCAATAATTGAGTTGAGCACGCTAGTCAGCATCAGCAGCGGCCAGTACTTCTTTGGCACATCGGCCACGCCCAACAGACGTCCCATATACTGCAGCTGCGCGCCCATCAGGAAAATGGCCGGTGCCAGAATGGTTAGCTGCGCAGGGTCTAATGTGCCCTTGGTTAACAGGCTAATCGCCACACCGGTTCCGGCAGAAGACGACAACCACGCAGTCAGCAGAACGGTAACCGCTTCACCCGGTAATCCCAGCAGGCCCATTAAAGGTGCAAAAAGATGACCCACGAAATTCATTACGCCCAGCAGGTTGAGAATTTCGGTAATAACGTAGGCCATGATGACATTGGGCATCAGGTTGTTAATGGCGATATTGAAACCTTTACGCGCACCAATAACAAAAATATCGAACGGATTATTTGAAACTTTGGCTACATTACTCATTATCGAAATCTCTTTTATAAACAGTACTCAGTACGAAGCGCACAAATACCGCGCCAACAAACTTCATTACAAACATTAGCAACAGCGGAACAATCACCGGAATAGTTAACGACGCGAACATCGCGGAGCCAATGGTAAAGTAGTTATTAATTAACCCCGCGCCCGAATACTGCCAGGCGCCCATAATAACCACGTCTTTACGGGTAATACGTTTACTGTCGAAAAGCTCTTTACTCAACGCCGCACCCGCATCTGTGCTTTGCAGGTCGGTAATTAATGCCAGACCGGTGTGACCCGGAATACCCAATATAGGTTTTAACAGCGGCGTCAGCAGCTTGTGTGCGGCGCGGATCGCCCCATAGTGGGTAAATATTTCCAGCAGGCCCAGGGCCAGCATTACCGTGGGCACCAGAGACAGCGCGAACAGAAATCCTGCTTTGGCGCTAAGCCCACCGGAGCCGATAAAGGTGTCGGTTCCGGAGTTTTTCATGGTGCCAAAAGCGCCACCCAGCGTGGTAAAGTCAAACGCACCCAGCCACGGCATACCGCCTACTTTTAAAAAAGCACCGGAGAACATCAGGATCACGGCAACCAGGGCAATATAAGCGCCTTTCCCGACTTTCCACTCTTCGGCCTCTACCGCCGGTTTATCTTCAGATATTTGTGTATCACTCATTTAGCTTACCTTCTTTGGTGTTAATTCGAATCCAGTTCTCGTCAGTGCTTAATTAACTCAACGGCTAACAATCTTCTGACGATGATTATTACGTCACGCACTTATTATTTTTTTACTCATGTAAAATAAGGCAGGATCCGTGCCAACATTCTGAAGCAAGCAAAATAATTTCACCCAATAAACACCCTCAACTTTAAGGCAAATAAATTATAAAATAATCACTAATTAGCAAAATTAATATAAGCACAAAAACCACCCTTAATTAAATAAGGATGGTAATCATTAACCGACTTAATAACCTGCTCACTCAACCCACTCATTGCACCGTTTTGGATTGTATTGCACCAAAATAGAACCCTAATTTGGTGTGCAGATTAAGGTTAGCGTTGAATCATGTAGAGCTTCCCGCGTCACCCAGAATGATTTCAGCCATCAGTGCCGCCCGGAGTGCAATATCTGCAATAATAATGTGCTCGTGGCGCGCATGAATTCCCAATCCGGTCGCCCCCAACCCGTCAAGCGTGGCGATGCCCAGCGCAGAGGTAAAATTACCGTCGCTGCCGCCGCCCACGGCTTTTCCTTCGAGATGAATGCCCAGACGTTTTACCGCCTTCTGCGCCTGTTTAAACAGTGCCAAATTTTGCGGCGTTTGCTCCATCGGTGGACGCGACATACCTCCGGTGACAACCACTTTTGCGCCCGCAAGCTGCGGCCTGCAGGCTCTAATCGCCGCCTCTACCCGCACCGCTTCGTCGCTATTTGTCACACGCAGATCAACGCCTAGCGTTGCCTCGTCCGCCACTACGTTTATTTTACTCCCGCCCTTTGCCACCCCTACGTTAACCGTAGTACCGACCTCGGGCGCGTTTAAGGCATAGAGATAAAGTATCTGGTGCGCCATCTCCTGCACGGCGCTAATGCCTTCTTCGGGATTATTGCCTGCATGAGCCGCGCGACCGGTGATGCGGACTTCAAAACGACCCGATCCTTTGCGCGCAATCTTGGCCTCATTGCTGTGTGCGACGGCCGGTTCGGCCACTAAAACGCGCAAAGAACCGTGGGCCTGCTGCTCAATCCATTGGCGTGAACTGGGGCTTCCGAGCTCTTCATCGGACGGGCAAATAATACGAATACTGTGCTGTGCTAAGCTGCCGGTGTGCATTAATGCGCGCACCGCCCAGATGGACTGAACCAGACCGGCTTTCATATCCAACACGCCGGGGCCGTAAAGCTTGCCGTCTTCTTCGCGCAACGGAATTTCGTCAATCTCCCACACCGTATCAAAGTGCCCGAGAATACTCGTGACCTGCGGGCCGTCACCGATGCAAAACAGCAAATGGTTGCCCAGTGTTGGCTGGTGACAAACCTGCGCCTCCACGCCCAGACGTTCGCGCACCAGACTTTGCAGAACTTCTCCACAGAGGTCAGTTGCTTCTTTATTCAACGAAGGCGACTGCGCCTGCACCAAACTTTTAATGTCACTGAGAATAAGCGGCGCATGCTGCTGCAGATATTCATAGGCGGTTGTCATAAGGGGTCCAGACAGGGTGTATCGGTTTAAAGGTAAATTTGATTATCACTAACCTGGCACTCCATATAAATGTAGCGTCAATGAGTATATTGTTGACCTATAAGCAACAGTCACGAGTCACAGAAATGAGCCAACTGTTTCACGAAAAACAAATCAGCTATCTTTACGAAGTCGGTATTCAGGGCGGGATCCGCCGTGCGGCGGATATTTTAGGCATTAATGCGTCGGTGATTAGCCGACAAATCGCCCTGCTTGAACGTAGCCTGCAACTGCCACTGCTTGAGCGTAAAGGCCGCAGCGTGGTGCTAACCGAAGCCGGTAAGCTACTGGCCGATGATTTCTTTGAAAGCCGCGAACGGCGAACCCGGCTCGAGCGCCATTTGAAAGATTTGCGCTATATGAAAAGCGGCGCAATCGTCATTCGCGTGGGTGCAGGGTTGGTTGATACCTTTGTGGAACACGTGCTGAAAAAGTTTGCCGCCTCTTATCCCCACGTGTTTGTCGAAATTGTGGCGGGCAATATGCAGAACACACTGGCGGCCATCGTTCAGGGAGAGGCCGATATGGCGCTGGCTTTTGGGCCGATTGGTAATCCGGAATTAAAGCGCCACAGCTTTCCCTGGGGGCCGATTTGCGCAGTCGTCAATCCGCAGCATCCGATTGCCCATTTAAAGAAGGTCACTATTGAAGAGTTGAATAAGCATCGCCTGATTTCGCTGAGCGAAACATTTGGCTTGCAGCGCCACATGAACGCCATGTTCCAAAGCAAGGGCTACCTGTTTACCCCAGCATACCGCTGTAACCTGTTTTCGACCGCCATGAGTTTGAGTATTTCAGGGATGGGGATTTCGTTTATGACCGCACAGGCGGCGGGCGAGCGAATTGAGCACAATATTCTGGTCGCCGTGCCTATCGATCATCCCATTGCGACCGAGGCGCAGTGCCATCTTTTACGCAACTCCGACCGAAGATTTACGCCGGCGGCACATCACCTTTGGCAACTATTGTTGAATTTTTTCCAGCAAAAGGGGGAGCGTGAAGCTCCCCCTGCGTAATCTTTCTCTTATATAAAGAAAGGAACGTTTAGTGGAATGCACTCATCAGTTTGCCGAGGATGATCCCGACGACGCCGAAGTCCGCATCACCAAAGGTAGTGGAGTTAGACAGCCCGCCCAACACTGACAGCAAGATTGCCGGCAGGAAGGAGATGATCAATCCGTTGACGAAGGCACCAACAATCGCGCCGCGACGTCCGCCGGTTGCGTTACCGTAAACGCCTGCGGTTGCGCCACAGAAGAAGTGCGGAACCAGTCCCGGTACGATGATGCTCAGTCCCAACATCGGGAAGAAGAACATGCAGATAAGACCGGCGCAGAAGCTGCTCAGGAAACCGATAATCACCGCGTTAGGGGCAAACGGGAACACGGTTGGGCAATCCAGCGCAGGTTTGGCGTCTTTTACCACTTTATCGGCGATACCTTTAAAGGCAGGGACGATTTCGGCAATAACCATGCGCACACCGGCTAAAATAATGTAAACACCGGCAGCAAAAGTAATGGCCTGAATAATGGCGAAGATAATGTAGTTCTGACCGCCGCTGACCTGGGTTTCGGTGAACTCTTTACCCGCAATCAGTACCAGCACAATAAACAGTATGGTCATGGTCAGCGCGATAGCGATTGAAGAATCATGCAAGAACTTCAGGTGTTTAGGCACCTTAAACTCTTCGGTCGAACGGCTGCCTTTACCAATCAGTTTACCCACCAGCGCCGCGCAGAAGTAACCGGTTGAACCAAAATGGCCCAGCGCGAAGTCGTCACTACCGGTAATTTTACGGGTAAATGGCTGCAACATAGCCGGTGATATCACCATCAGTGCGCCGAGGATCAGGGCGCCTGTGAGTATCAACGGGAATCCGCTCATCCCCCCAGTGGTCAGAATAACTGCCAACATAGCTGCCATATAAAGCGTATGGTGACCGGTCAGGAAGATATATTTCAGCGGCGTAATGCGGGCAAACAGAATATTGAACAGCATGCCCAATATCATGATCATTGCCGTTGAAGTACCAAAGTTCTTTTGTGCAATCGCCGATACTACATCGTTATTTGGCACGATGCCCTGAATATTAAAAGAGTGAACAAATAACTCACTGAAGCTGGTTAACGTCGTGGCAATAACGCCCGCACCAGCGATTAAAATCAGGAAACCCATGATAGTTTTCAGGGTGCCTGAAATAGTATCTGAGAAAGACTTTTTCTGTAGCAAGAGGCCAATTAATGAAAACAGGCCAACGAGTATTGCAGGCGTCCCTAGTACATCATTAATAATAAACGTGAGCATAAATGACTCCAAATAATCGGTAGTATTGTCCCTTTTGCCTTTCAAGCGCAGAGGGAAACTGGCCGCCCTGTGGCAGCCTGAAAGGTTTGGGGCTTATCGTTATAGGCTAGGTGTTATAGATTATTGGTCAGAATTTCTTTTATTTTGGCGTTATCCAGCAGGTTATTTAAACCAAATACTGTACGCTTACCGTCGTCCAGGCTGGCGATAATTTCGTTAGAACCAATATAGATATCAGCCGCTTCTGACTTGGCGGAGCTTAAGTCGGTATGGCTGACTTCGGCCTCTTTGCCCAGTTCTTTAATGATTTTTTTAACGTTCATTTCAACGATAAAGCTACTGCCTAAACCGTTACCGCAAACAATCAGGATCTTTTTCATATCACACCTTAAATTAGTATTTTTGGATAAGTGCATTTAGCGCCGGGTAGGTATCGGCTTTAATTAATGCCTGGAAGTCGTCTTCGTCACTAAACAACTCGGCCAGATGTGAAATCATTTCCAGATGCTCGTCGCCGTTGATGGCACAAAGCATAACAATCACATAAACCGGATCGTTTTCTTCAGACTCAAAGTGCACGCCCTCTTTGACATAGAGCAGAGAAAGCCCCGGTGTCACCACGCCCTCTTCTGGTCGTGCATGCGGCATCGCCAACCCTGGCGCAATCACGTAATAAGGTCCGAGCTTTTCATGGGAAGCAAAAATGGCGTTAACGTAGTCTGGGGTAATCGCCCCCGCCTGCAGTAACGGTGCCGCAGAAATACTCACGGCGTCGCGCCAGCCCTCGACGCGATCGACGATGTTTATTCTTTCCGGTGTAAGCCATTTAGCGAGCATGAGAACCTCAGTCAAATAATGTTTTCAGGAGTATATGTGAAGCATCCGTCTATTTTCTGTGATGAGAATCGCAAAAGCTGTTAGCGCTAACACGTAAAATGATAACACGATGTTAACGCTAACAATTATTTAGCCTATCGACTATAATTGGCCATAGGCGTAAAAAGGGAAAGGCACGCAGGCCGCGATTGCGCAACGAACGACAGAGGAATAAATGAAGGTAAAACAACGGCGAAACTCAGGTAAGAGTACTCTGGCTGATGTCGCGAAAATGACCGGCGTCAGTACCATGACCGTTTCCCGCGTGCTCCGAGAGCCAGAAAAAGTTTCGCCCCAAGTCAGAGAAAAAATTGAAGCCGCGATCAGCGAACTCGGCTACGTGCCCAATCTGGCGGCTAGCAATCTTGCGTCGTCAACCTCTCGCCTGGTGACCATGGTGGTGCCTTCAATGAGCACGCCCGGCTGCGCCCCGTTTTCGCAGGCACTGCACCGCGTACTCAAGCCGAAGGGTTATAACGTTATTTTGGCCGAAGACCATTACACCGCGGCCGACGAGTCAAAATTGATTGAAATGATGCTGTCATACAACCCGGCGGCGATGGTGATGTACCATTTTGACAGCACCGAAGAGAGCAATAATCTGCTGCTCAAGTCGACCATACCCGTGGTTCAGGTCGGTGGCACTATCATCGATCCTTTAGGGATTAACATCGGTTCCAACTACGGGCTGGCCATCAAGCAGCTGATCAATGCGCTGGCGCTGAAGGGATACCAAAATATTGCCCTGCTCTGTGCCGCACATGAACACCATATCGTGCAGCAAATTCTCAGCGGATGGCACTCCGCCATGCTTTCGCTAAACAAGTCGCCGCATCGGGTGGTCAGCTCGACACAGCCCCCTAATGCGCAACTCGGACAGAGTCTGCTGCCTGAAATATTGCTTAACTGGCCCGAGCTGGACTTGCTTATCTGTACGTCAGACGAGCTGGCAATGGGGGCGATTGCTGCCTGCCATAAGAAAGGTATCTCGGTTCCGGCCCAGTTGGCCGTCACCGGCCTGGGTGACAGCGATATAGCGCAGCTGTGCTCACCGGCGCTGACTACCGTCGCTATCCCATACAAGCAAATGGGCACCCAAACAGGTAAGCTGATTCTGGCGGCAGTCAATGGCGATGAGATTGAAGAGAGTGTGACGCTGCCTACGCAGGTGATGTTACGCGCCAGCACCGCGGTTCACTGACCACGGTGCGGGTAAGGTGTGACTAATCTAACTTACAGGCCCAGTGCTGTGAAATCCGACGCATCATGGCGCTCAGGAAGTTGCTTGTCCCCCCAAGTGCGGTTAACGATGCGCCCACGCGCCACCGCCGGACGGGCTTCAATTTCATCGGTCCAGCGCAGCAGGTTGGTGTAAGACTTGGCGTCAATAAATTCGGCGGCCTCATACAACAACCCCTTTACCAATGCGCCATACCAAGGCCAGATAGCGATATCTGCGATGCTGTACTCATCACCGGCAATAAAGCGATGCTTCGCCAACTGCTGATCGAGCAGGTCGAGCTGGCGCTTAGCTTCCATGGTAAAGCGGTTAATGGCGTACTCGATTTTAACCGGTGCGTAGTGATAGAAATGTCCAAAACCGCCGCCGACGTACGGCGCTGCGCCCTGCAACCAAAACAGCCAGTTCAGCGCTTCGGTACGCGCCGCGAGATCTTTAGGCAGGAAATGGCCAAATTTTTCGGCCAGATACAGCAGGATCGCTCCGGATTCAAATACGCGGATCGGTGAAGATCCGGAGTTATCGAGCAGCGCCGGGATCTTGGAGTTAGGGTTAACGTCTACAAAACCGGATGAGAACTGGTCGCCTTCGCTAATTTTAATTAAATATGCATCATACTCCGCACCGCTCACGCCCAACGCCAGCAGCTCTTCCAGCAGAATCGTGACCTTCTGACCGTTTGGCGTCCCCAATGAATAAAGCTGAATCGGGTGTTTGCCTACGGGCAGCGTTTTTTCATGCGTTGCGCCTGCAACAGGGCGATTAAGCTTGCCCCACGGGCCGCCGAGTTCATTGTCTAGCGTCCAGACCTTAGGTGGTTGATAACTCATGACACTTCCTCTGTATTTAATAGTATGAAGTTCTTGCCTGAAATCAGTGTAGACCAGGCCGGTTGCGGCGGATACTCACCCTGTGCTGTTGACCGACGCGTGATAATTCTCACACTTTACACATTCATTTTAAAAACGGGGTCACGGTGCAGTGAAAAATGCCCATGACGAACGCATGAATGTTAACCAAATGTTAACACAATGATCAATATAACTGATTATTTAACAATTACCGCAGGGCCTGATGAATGATTGGAGACCACTTTCAGTTTAATTTAACCTAAATTTAACAAAATAAATCACATAAATTAACAATCACGGATATTCATCACATTTCATTAACTTTTAAACAATGAGACGTTGAGACCTTTGATAATCTCGTGGTGTGGAAAAAATAACCACCCTACACATAACAAAGGTACAGCCATGAAATTTAACCTCGCATTAATCAATGCATGTGTAATTTCTGCATGCATGTTGATCTCAACGCCAAGCTTTGCCGCCAAACCTTACGATATTGCCGTGGTCGCTAAAGTCACCGGCATTCCGTGGTTCACCCGCATGGAAGTCGGTGTGAAAGAAGCCGCCACCAAATTAAACGTTAATGCCTATGAAGTGGGTGCATCAACGCCGGATCCTGCTCAGCAGGTAAAAGTTATCGAAGACTTGATCGCTAAAAAAGTCGACGCCATTATTGTGGTCCCCAACGATGCCAAAGTATTAGAGCCGGTTCTTAAAAAGGCCCGTGATGCCGGTATCGTCGTATTAACCAATGAATCTCCTGACCAGCGAATTGGTCAATGGGATATCGAAACTATCGACAGCCAGAAATATGCGCAAGCCAATATGGACGCCTTGGCAACCGCAATGGGCGGCAAAGGTGGTTATGCTATTTATGTTGGCTCACTGACCGTGCCATTACATAACGCCTGGGCGGATACCGCCATTAAATATCAAAAAGAAAAATATCCTGATATGCATGAAGTGACCTCACGCCTGCCGGTGGCCGAGAGCATCGATAAGTCTTACTCCACCACGCTTGATTTAATGAAGGCGCATCCGGACCTGAAAGGTATCATTGGTTTTGGTTCACTGGGCCCAATCGGTGCCGGTCAGGCAATCCAGCAGAAACGTGCCAAAGATAAAGTCGCCGTAGTGGGCATTGCCATGCCTGCGCAGGCCGCGCCATACCTGGCTCGCGGCGACATCAAAAAAGTGCTGCTGTGGGATCCGAAAGACGCCGGTTTTGCACTGGTGAGCCTGGCAGACCAAATGTTGCAGGGTAAACCTGTGACCAAAGACTTGACCATTGACGGACTGGGCAAAGCTGACGTGGATATGGATACGGGCGTGATTCGTTTTAATCGCATCCTTGAAGTTTCAGCCGATAACGCGAAAACCTTAGGTTTCTAAAATAAAAATAGACTCGCCGTAGTTTGAGATAGTTTTAAATGGATTTTAATAAATCAATTTAATTAGGTTACTTTAATATATCGGTGCGTAACCCGCACCGATATATCACCAGATGTGGTAAGGAAAATGTCGATGAACAGTTCTGCGACGCTTGATTCCAACGTGAGTCATTCCACTTCCCCGTCCGAGGCATTAATCAGCCTCGAACATATCAGTAAAAAATTCCCGGGTGTATTAGCGCTGGATAATGTCACACTGACCTTAAATAAGGGTGAGGTTCACTGCCTGGCCGGTCAAAATGGTTGCGGCAAAAGTACCATCATTAAAGTTATTTCCGGCGTTTACCAGCCAGAAAAAGGCGCGGCTATTATGCTGGACGGTAAGTTATTTAATTCACTGACGCCGCAGCTCTCCTCTTATTACGGAATTCAGGTTATTTATCAGGACTTGTCATTATTCCCTAATTTGTCGGTCGCCGAAAATATTGCTATTCATCGCTACCTCCCTGGCGGTGATTTTTGGGTGCATAAAGACGCGATGCGGCAAAAAGCGCTGGCGGCGATGAAACGCGTCGGCGTGGCTCTCGACCCCGATCGCAAAGTCGAAAAACTGTCGATTGCCGATCGTCAACTCGTGGCAATCTGTCGCGCTATCGCCGCCGATGCCAGCCTGGTGATTATGGATGAACCTACCGCCTCGCTGACCCGTACCGAAGTCAACGGCCTGCTGCGGGTGGTGAACGAACTGAAGGCTGCCAATATTTGCGTAGTTTTTGTCAGTCACCGCCTTGATGAAGTGATGGAAGTCGCCGACCGTATTAGCGTCATGCGCGACGGCAAACTGGTGGGCACCTATCCGGCCAGCGAACTCGACAGCAATGAACTGGCTTTTTTGATGACAGGGCAACGTTTTAGCTACAGCCATCTGCCGCAGCGCGCTCCCGCCGAGGTCACGCCGCTGTTGGAAGTCAGCCACCTGTCTCGCGCCGGTCAGTATCAGGATATTTCACTGTCGCTGCGTCAGGGGGAGATTACGTCGATAATCGGCCTGCTGGGCTCTGGGCGCACCGAGTTGTGCCTGAGCCTGTTTGGCATGACCAAACCGGACAGCGGCGAGATCCGCATTAATGGTAAAGCGGTAAGTTTTCGCAGCAACCGTGACGCTATTCGCAACGGCATCGCCTACGTTTCAGAGGACCGGCTGACGCAGGGGCTTATCATGGATCAGTCGATTTATGACAACACGCTGGTTTCCATCTTTAACAAACTGCAAAAACCCAGCGGCCTGATGAACCATCGCAAGGCTAAATCGGTGGTGAAAGACCTGATCCGTGACCTGAATATCAAAGTCTCCGACAGCGCGCTGCCGGTCAAAACCCTGTCAGGCGGTAATGCCCAGCGCATTGCTATCGCCAAATGGGTGGCTACCGAGCCGCATATTCTCATCCTCGATTCGCCGACCGTGGGCGTTGATATTGCGAATAAAGAAGGTATTTATCGCATTGCCCGTGACCTCGCCGAGTCTGGCATGGCGGTGTTAATGATTTGCGACGAAATTCCCGAAGCCTATTACAACAGCCACCGCGTGCTGGTGATGCGCAAAGGTGAACTGGTTGCTGAATTCTCGCCGCATCAGTGCAGCGAAGCGCAGATTGCAGAGGTGATCAATGCGTAATTATTTGCGTAAGGCCCTGTCTCAACATGAGTTCTGGCTGGGCGTGCTGGTATTGCTGCTGGCCATTGGCCTGAGCCTCAGCACCAAAGAGTTTTTGTCACTGGGTAACTTGACCGACGTCGCCACCAGCTACGCCATTCTCGGCATTTTAGCCTGCGGGCTGTTCGTCGTGCTGATCGCCGGCGGTATTGATATTTCGTTCCCAGCAATGACCTCAATAGGCCAATACGTGATGGCGAGCTATATCATTCATCACGGCGGCAGTTTCCCGGTCGCTTTTGCCATGGCCATGGGCGTCGGGTTACTGCTCGGGCTGGTCAACGGCTTTTTGGTCTACTGGCTGCGGGTGCCGGCGATTATCATCACCATCGCCACGCTGAATCTGTACTACGGACTGCTGGTTTATTTCACCAACGGTACCTGGCTTTATGGCTTCCCCGACTGGTTTATGAACGGCATTAACTGGTTCTCGTTTAAGGGTGCCGACGGATACGACTATGGCCTGACGCTGCCGCTGCTTAGCCTGCTCGGCGTGATTATCGCCACCGGCGTGCTGATGAACCGCACCCGTATTGGACGACAAATCTACGCGATGGGCAGCAACCGCGACGCCGCTTCACGTCTGGGCCTGAACATATTACGCCTGCATTTTTATGTCTATGGCTTTATGGGGCTGCTGGCGGGCATTGCGGCGGTCGTTCAGGCGCAAATCACCCAGTCCGTTGCGCCTAACTCACTGCTTGGCTTTGAACTGACGGTGCTGGCGGCGGTGGTACTGGGCGGAACCAGCATGACCGGCGGACGGGGTTCCTTAACCGGCACGATTCTGGGCGTAATGCTGCTGGCCTTCTTGCAGAACGGCCTGACGCTGCTCTCTATCTCCTCCTACTGGCACCAAGTATTCAGCGGCGCGATCATTCTGATCAGCATCAGCAGCACCGCGTGGAATGAAAAACGCAAACTGGCGAAGGGCATTTAACATGAGCACATTAACCCGTTTTATCCCCAGTGACAGAATCATCCGTTTGCAGCTGTTGATTATCGTCGCCGTCGCCCTGCTGTTCTCTTTCACTCTGGGCGGGCGTTTCTTTAGTCTTGGCAATTTTCAGTCTATTTCTTCACAGCTGCCAATTTTAGGCATGCTGGCGCTGGGAATGGGCATCACCATGTTAACTGGCGGTATCAATCTGTCGGTGATTGCCGGAGCCAACGCCTGCTCGCTGGTGATGGCGGCGATTTTGGTCGCGCATCCTAATGAGCCGCTGTTTTTTGCGCTGGCGATGCTTGCCGGGCTAGCGGTGGCGGTGGTGATTGGCCTACTTAACGGCTCGCTGATTGCCTATATCGGCGTTTCACCGATCCTCGCCTCGCTGGGCACCATGACCCTGATTGCTGGTCTGAATATTCTGCTGACCAACGGAACCGTTATCTCCGGTTTTCCGGCGGCCATTCAGTATCTGAGCAGCGGCAGTCTGTTGGGTATTCCTATCGCGCTGGTGCTGTTTTTGCTGGTGGCTTTTTTACTGTGGATAGTGCTCGAGCACACCACGCTAGGCCGCAGCCTGTATTTGATGGGTTCCAACGAGCAGGCAACGCGCTTCAGCGGTATCAGCACCCACCGCGTGACGCTGGTGGTATATGTCCTGTCGGCGCTGTTTGGCTGGGCGGCAGCGTTGCTAATGATGTCACAATTTAACTCGGCTAAAGCCGGTTACGGCGACTCGTACCTTCTGGTGACTATTTTAGCCTCGGTGTTGGGAGGAATTAATCCCGACGGCGGCTTTGGGCGAGTGATTGGCCTCGTACTGGCGCTGGTAGTGTTGCAGATGCTGGAAAGCGGCCTGAACCTGATGGGCGTCAGCAGCTATCTGACTATGGCACTGTGGGGCGGCGTACTCATCCTGTTTATTGCATTACAAAATCGTAAATCATAATCGACTTTAAAAGACATTGATTACAAAGAGATAAGGACCAAAACATGGCGAGTTATTTTATTGGCGTGGATGTAGGAACAGGCAGTGCTCGCGCAGGCGTGTTTGATTTAAAAGGACATATGGTCAGTCAGGCCAGCCGCGACATCACCTTATATCGTCCGAAAGCCGATTTTGTTGAACAATCCTCTGACGAAATTTGGGCCGCGGTGTGCAACGCGGTTAAAGATGCGATGAATCAGGCCGATATCAACCCGATTCAGGTTAAAGGCATGGGCTTTGATGCAACCTGTTCGCTGGTCGTGCTCGACAAAGAGGGCAAACCGTTAACGGTGAGTCCTTCGGGCCGCAGCGAGCAAAATATCATTGTCTGGATGGATCACCGCGCCATCACTCAGGCCGAAAGAATTAACGCCACCGGGCATCGCGTGCTGGAATTCGTCGGCGGTATTATTTCACCTGAGATGCAGACGCCGAAGCTGCTGTGGCTCAAGCAGCACATGCCAACAACCTGGAACAACGTTGGGCATCTGTTTGATTTACCAGACTTCCTGACTTGGCGCGCCACACAGGACACCGCCCGCTCGCTGTGTTCGACCGTCTGTAAATGGACCTATGTCGGTCACGAAGACCGTTGGGACACCAGCTATTTCAAGCAGATCGGACTGGAGGATTTGCTGGAGAACAACGCGGCAAAAATTGGTAGCGAAGTGAAAACCATGGGTCAGCCGCTGGGGCACGGTTTAACGCCGCGCGCCGCACGTGAGCTGGGCCTGATGCCGGGTACGGCGGTCAGCGTCTCGATTATCGATGCCCACGCGGGTAGCCTCGGCATTCTTGGGGCCTCCGGCGCATCGGGCGAGACCGCCGATTTTGACCATCGCATTGCACTCATCGGCGGCACCTCAACGGCGCACATGGCAATGTCGCGATCCGCTCGCTATATCGGCGGCATATGGGGTCCGTACTTTTCCGCGCTGCTCCCCGATTACTGGCTCAACGAAGGCGGTCAATCGACCACGGGTGCGCTGATAGACCATGTCATTCAATCACATCCATGCTATGCCAGCCTGCTGCAACAGAGCAAAGATCGCGGCAAAACGATTTATGAAACCCTTAATACGCTGCTGCGTGAAATGGCCGGTGAACCTGAGAATATTGCTTTTCTGACCAAAGATATTCACATGCTGCCCTACTTCCACGGCAACCGTTCGCCTCGCGCTAACCCAACATTAACCGGTACCCTGACCGGGCTAAAACTGTCGCGCACGCCGGAGGACATGGCGCTGCACTATTTAGCCACTATTCAGGCGTTGGCGCTGGGCACGCGGCATATTATTGAGACCATGAACCAGAGCGGTTATGCCATTGACACCATGATGGCCAGCGGCGGCGGCACCAAAAATCCGGTGTTTGTACAAGAACATTCCAATGCCACCGGCTGCGCCATGCTGCTGCCGGAAGAGAGCGAAGCCATGCTGCTCGGCAGCGCAATGATGGGCACCGTGGCCGCAGGTGTTTATGAGTCACTGCCGGAGGCAATGGCCGCCATGAGCCGCATCGGCAAGACGGTGACGCCGCAAACCAATAAGATAAAAGAGTATTACGACCGAAAATATAAGGTGTTTCACGCGCTTTATGACGACCACATGAAGTATCGACGTCTGATGAAGGGGGAAGATATCTAGCGAAGGCAATCTTGTGGTGGCGGCTCTTTTAGGGCCGCCTCTCTTTTTTTTACAGGATGACGTCGTACTGCTGACGGCTAACGTCACTGAATCCTGCGATCAGATTTGCGCGGCACACCTGCTGATACTGAGGACTGGAGACTAATTGGTGCAGCGCGCTTCTCAACGCCGCCAACTGACTGGCGGACGTTTGGGGTCCGGTAATCAGCGGCAAACCGGGGGTTAACGGCGTTTCCCCGATTATTTTCAACTGCGTCAACGTCTGCGGCTGATGTTTTTTCAACAGCGCAAAGGTGACACAGTCAATGGCGGCAATATCGGCCTCTTTCTGCTGTAACGCCAGCAACGACTGCCGATGACTGCCGCTAAAAATAACCTCACGGAAAAAGCAGCCCTCTTTACTCAGCGGCTCAACCATTTTACGCAGGGCATTATAGCCCGACTGAGAATCATCACTATTACACACTGCGGTGCGCTGCCTGAAATCGGCCAGATGTGCGCCTAACTCTTTTTGGCGTGCCACTAAAAAACTGCGGTAGCTTATCCCCTCACAGCCTGGAGCAGCATAGTGAAAACACCCCACCGGCTGTACGTCTGGGAGGCGAGTCACCAGCGGATAACCACAGGTTTGGCTGAGCAACAGCTGCGGCTGAAGCCAGTGCTCAAGCAAATTGTCAGGCCAATGCAGCTCTCGATTTTGTAATATCGTGCCCTGCTCGAGCAAAATTTTGCGCAGCGCTGACCACAGCGCCTCTACGTCGGGCGGGTTTACGGCATACATCGGCAGTGAAATAGCGTTATTCATGATTATCGGCTTCCTTGCTGAGAGAGGTTTGGCCCGGATGCGCCTTAACGTCTACAGAACGGAATAAAAATCTCCGCAGCCATTCTCGGTATCCTCCCACCAGAAATCCCTGATTGAGCTGAAGATAGCCGTCACGATACTGCATGTAGATTTTACGCAACCCGTACCACGGCACGCCCGGAAGATTGTGATGTACCGAGTGATAATTCAGATTAAGAAAAAGTAATCGCCAAAACAAGGACGCTTCGTTAATAGCCGATCTCGCCTGCGGGTCATCTGCGGCTTTGTGCTCCAGAAAAGAGCGAATCTTGGTCAGGCTCAACGCCGGATAACTCACCGCCAACAGGAAATAGAGAATAGAAAATCCCACGTGGTGCATCCACGCAAATACCGCCACCAGCAGCACGCCGTGAATCAACCACATCGTCATTGCCTTGAGGTCAACGCGGCGAAAGGCTTTCAGCATACTGGCGAACGTTTGCACAATATCGATAGCCGGTCCGAGCACAACTCTTCCTGGGAAAGTATTGCGGATACTAATAATCCGACGCTGTAACGGTGAAAATCTGCGCCAGCGCGCCGGAGAGAAATAATAGGTTTCGGGATCTTCATCAGGAAACGTCAAATGCTGATCGCGATGATGCTGTAAATGCGAATCGCGGTACAAACCATAGGGATACCAGACGGCCAGCGGCATTAACCCCAACATCTGATTAAATAACGGCGAACGGGTGGGATGGCCGTGAATTAACTCATGCTGCAAAGACATATACCAAGTGGTAAACCAAATCAGTAGCAGGGTAGCGGGAATAAGCCCCAGCGTTTGCCAATGGGCGAGCGTCGCAAACCAGCCCGTATAAATAACCACCACCAGTGTCCAGGTAGGAAGTTCACTGCGCCAAAGCCAGGATTGGGATAAATGACGGATGTAATCTCTTTGCTGCGGATGCAAATAATGGGCGCTCTTTTTACCACTCACTCTGGGCGTTACCTGCCTGGCGTTAAAGAGGGAAAAATGCAGTTTTTGTGCAGTAATAACAACAAACTTAAAACGCATTGCTTATGCCACAAATAGATATTGCGGTGGCCTGTATGAAAGCGATGCCGTAGTGTATTAAGGATCAATAGAATCATTATAAAGGGACTTATGATCCAGCTACTCACCCCCCGCTTAACACTTACCAGGCTCTGCGAAAGTGACTGGCCGTTCTTTCTGCAGATGCGCAAAAACCCACAACTGATGAAATACATCGCCGATATTGGCTCTGACGAAGACGACCGAACGCGGTTTGAGAGTCGATTACACGATTGGCAGCCTGGCTCTGTGCACGCCCTCGATTTCATCATCAGAGACCGTTTAACGTCGATGCCGCTCGGCAATATCGGCTTTAAGCCCGTAGAGGGAGAGGTTTCAGAGGTTGAAGTCGGCTATACACTGATTCAACAGGCCCAGAGAAAAGGCTACGCCAGCGAAGCACTCAAGGCAGTGATAAATTTTGCATTCAGCAACACTATTATTACCTCACTGCGAGCCGCCGTATTGGCGGGCAACTCAGGCTCCAGCAAACTACTGGAAAATAACGGGTTCAGTCTGAGTGAAGTCATCAAAGACGGGTTTTTTATCAACGGCGAATATCACGATGATCTTATCTATAATTTAAGGAAATGCTGAATCTTAGCCCGCAAAGTTGCAAAGCCGTAACTTCACTCTATAGTTCGTGAACAAAAATAAAGTTTCAGGGGAAACAAATGCGCGTAAATGGGTTATCGAAGGGATTTTTTATCCTGATACTTTTCATTGTCACCATGGCATTTATGGACGTACTTCAGCCGTACTATTCGTCCGTGCTGTGGGCGGCTATTCTGGCGATTATCTTCCATCCAATGAAAACCAAAATCAGGCACTCTCTGGGTGACAAGAACGGTATTGCGTCTTTACTGACGTTGCTGGTTATCTGCCTGATCGTGTTCACGCCGCTGGCTATTATTGCCTCGTCGCTGGCGATTGAATTCAACGTGGTTTATACCAAACTGCAGCATAACAATACGCAGTTGCCGACCATTATTGCCGATGTTATTCAGCATCTGCCGGTGTGGGCGCAGCATTCATTGGCCGAATACAATCTTGACAGCGCCTCGGGTATTCAAGAGAAGCTCTCAGGATTTGCGCTAAAAGGCAGTCAGTATCTGGCAGGCAGCGTGTTCCTCATCGGTAAAGGCACGTTCAGCTTTGTTGTAGGCTTCGGCATCATGCTGTATTTGCTGTTCTTCCTGCTTAAAGACGGGGCGTATCTGGTGAACCTGATCCTCGAAGCACTGCCACTGTCTAAACACGTTAAACATCATCTGTTCCTTAAATTCGCCGCCGTATCCCGCGCGACAGTTAAAGGCACTGTGGTGGTGGCACTGGTTCAGGGTGCACTGGGTGGACTGGCGTTCTGGATAACCGGTATCGATGGCGTTCTGCTGTGGGGCGCGCTGATGGCCTTTCTGTCACTTATCCCCGCCGTGGGCTCGGCGATTATCTGGGTACCGGCCGCTATCTTCTTCTTTGCCTCCAGCATGCTGTGGCAGGGTATTTTCATTGTCGTATTCTTCGTGGTGGTTATCGGACTGGTAGATAATATTCTACGTCCACTGCTGGTGGGTAAAGACACCAAGATGCCTGATTACCTGATTCTTATCGCCACGCTGGGCGGTATGGAAGTTTACGGCATTAATGGCTTCGTGATTGGCCCATTGATTGCCGCACTGTTTATTGCCTGCTGGAACATCCTTTCCGGCCGCGATAATCAGGGCAATATTGAAGAGATTAATGAAGAGTTTATCGAAGACGGTAAAGCACCGCCTGAGGGCTGAGCATTGAGTCGTTAGAGATTGAGGCCCTGGTATTGAAAAATATCAGGGCCTTTTTATTTGCTGCACGGAGGTAAGGGCAATGGCCTTATCGTGGGCAGGTCGGTAATTTCGACGGATTTCCCGGCGCACAGTTTGGCTGTTGCGGCTGAGTCGGGTCTATCGGTTGTCCCGGCTGCGTAGGTTGTGTCGGCTGCGTGGGTTGAATCGGTTGGGGCGGCTGCTGGGGCTGCGGCGGCTGTCCCGGCTGCCTTGGCTGGGCGGGCTGCGAAGGTTGGCTCGCATAAGACCCTAGCGATAATCCCAGCAGAGATGACAGCAGGATGATGCTCAATATTCTTTTCATAACGCCTCGAAGAGTGACTTTCATTAAATCTGTTATAAAAATATTATAGCGCCCTCTCCTTTATCCATGCAGCCTCTTGGGACGAAGGCGGTTTTTTGCGCGACTGCCTATGGTTACCACGTTTAGCTCACATTTAATAAAAAGAACAGTGGAAACTGATCCTTAACGGGTTTAGTTTATTGCGACAATTCATGTTGCTGAAGCTCGTGATAAAAAAATCTATATTTATAAATAATGTAGACTTTTCCTGCTAGGTTGAATGGCTTTTTATTGCAGCGCAACGATGTTATTCGATGGACAAAAC
>NZ_MRWD01000019.1 GCF_002093625.1 Rouxiella silvae
GTATAACACCACTTAAGAAATCCTTTATATTACTAGAGTTGTTTCCAATCATCTCATTTCAGCCCAATAACTTTGATAAAAAATTTATAAACCAAGCTGTTTATCACTTTAAAACAATAGTTAATGCTGGAAAGTTCTGTGACTTTAGTCGTTTTATAGGAAAAACAGATGACGCAGTGATATCAATGCTTATCAGTAAAACGATGCGTTATAAAGCGAAGTGGTTATTAGCGGCTACAGTGAATTTTGAGTTAGGATTAAAAGTGTCCGGCCAAGATGGTAATATGCCAATGGCGACGATTGAGCTTATCAATAATTCATATTTTAATGTTTCCAAAGAACGAGGTAGGGAAATATTGCAAAGCTTATTCAATGCAAATATAAAAACCAATCGCAAGAGTAATGGTATGGTCATGCTTTCCCTTGGTGGTGTCTACCCTGAGGAGTTTTGTATGCCAATATATCAATATTTCATTTCAAAAGAAGTTATCGGAATTTTTAGCACTTACTGGAAACATTATAGAAAACTCGCCAATGATAAAATTGCCGATGGCCAGTATGTCATTATTGATCATGATGGCTATTACACTGTCGACAAATATGTATATAAAAGTAGTTTTAGTCAATCAAGTCAGTTTCCTGTTGCTTTACCGTTAGTGAGTGCAAGGGGTTGGGTGGAAAAATGCAAGGACGTTGAGCACTACATTTTTTCTGAAGATAAATGTGATGACTTGTTGACTGCGATATTGATAGCCGCGGCAGATAATGCACACAAGATGGACATTGTCCGCGATATTATTGCCGCTAACCTGGTTACCAAAGGAAGCTCAACCAGCACTATCAATAATCGTTTGCAAAAAATACTTAATATGAATCATGAACAAGATGAGCATGATAAATTACTGGAAATGATTTTGTTGATACAGATTAATATGCTTAACAGTAAGAGGATTGATAGTGTCTTAATGGAGGATTTGAATGGTAATCTTTCTTCATGTAAAAGCGTGGTCCTTTTAATGAGTAAGTTAAACATGATCGGAGAGGTATTAAACAGAGGTAAAATCGATGTGGGTTGTTATCTTGATATTGTAGTCAATCTGCTCAAAACATCTATTGTTAAACCTGTTAATATGCCTGGAGACTTGAGTAATCATACCAGTACAATTGGTGTTACCTACCGAACAGCGATGGTAAATATTGCCTGTAAAAAAATGGATTCGATGGGTAAGTTTGCTGAATTATGCCAGGCGTTTTCTAGAGTATCATTAAATCTGAGCGTTAACCATAATCGAGAGTTTCACTGGTTTACTCGATTGGTATCTCAAGAGATAATATCCCCAGAGCGGAAGGAGGCTCTTAAACCTCAAGCGCGCGGAGATTTTGCAAAATTTTTAACAGCAACACTCGATGCCTGGTGGAGTTTTGAAAGCGCATGTAAGGACGATATTGGAATGAATGAGCTTGATATCGAATGGGTAATGAATCCTACGGTTTTTTTAGCGGCGCATTCTGACGTACAAGCCAAAATGTTAGGGCTTCATTCTACATTAGGGGCAAATCTCTCCGATTTTTTAATACGATGCTTAGTCGAAATGCAACGTGGGATAACGACAAACTCTCCAGATAAAAATAAAAAATTAGGTATTACGCTCAACATTATCTCTGATACTGTACAAATTACAAACCCTGATTCCATTGTTGATATCGCCAATTTTATTGCTGATACATTCCAAAAGTTAAAAGAAGCGGGTTTTAATGCAAGAACGGTATCTAAAAACACGTTAACCGGATTGCTCAAAAAAATAGATAAAGTTAAAAACCCCGAGCAGTTTGACGCACTGTCCATAAAGCTGGACGAATTTGTTAAGGATGATGCGGTTCAAGAGTATCACCCTCCTATATTTAAAGACGACGCGAAAGGTTATAAAAAATACAGCACTACCAGTGCCAGCGAATCTGATTTAGCAGAAAATAGGCATAGGATAAAAAACAGAAAAAACAGAAAGGCCATTACACTGCCGACGAGCGAATCGGCAACGGACAGCGTTAAGTTACCAAAGAAAATCACGCCAAGGCAAGTATATTTAGATAAAGATATGGATGATTTTAACATTAATCAATCTGTTATCGATGATTTAAGTGACGTATTGAATTCATTTGTTTCATCGATACAGCTTACACATGGTTTGAAGTTTCATGCTTATTATAATAGTCACAGTGAAAAGACGAGATTTAGCACCTTTGACTTAAAACCAAAGGATAAATCATTGGCCGATCAAAAAAAGTCAGGAAGGTCGAACTGGAGAGGTCTGCTCGTGCACGGGGGGGATAATAAATATATTCTTGTTGGCGCCGGGGATCATGACGAAATCAAAAGAACATTCAACAGTAAATTAAAAGAATTCCCTAATAATGATAGCGTAAACAGTAAGATAGCCGAACTTATTAAAAACAAACACTATCCCGTGTTCAAACTTGATGGAGAGGACGATGTGAATGAAGACTCCAATCAGAGAGATTGAAGCCCAAGGGTTTAAAGAAAAACGTTAAGCATCTCTTGGCTGTTTTTTATACTCTACTTAAGTTAGGCGATTTTAGGTTGAGCATCACAGCGTCGAATTTTCGATTATCGCCCAAGCTCGCGCACTAGCAAATCAGAAGTAATATCAGCTATCGTTCTGGCCCCGGTGAGAGTCATGGCGACCCTCATCTCTTTTTCAATCAGCGTCAGCAATGCCTCGACGCCGCGTTCGCCGTGAGTGGCCAATGCGTAGAGGTAGGCGCGCCCCAGCAGCACCGTGTCGGCACCCAGCGCAATCATGCGTACCACGTCTAGCCCGTTGCGAATGCCGCTGTCGGCTAGAATCGCGATATCGCCTTTGACCGCGTCGGCGATGGCCGGCAGGGCGCGGGCGGTAGAGGGGACACCGTCCAGCTGGCGTCCGCCGTGATTGGAAACCACAATGCCGTCGGCACCAAAGCGCACGGCGTCTCGTGCGTCATCGGCATCAAGAATGCCTTTAATTACCATCGGGCCGTCCCAAAATTCGCGGATCCACTCCAAGTCTTTCCACGAGATTGAAGGATCAAAGTTGTTGGCAAGCCAGCCGATATAATCTTGTAATCCAGTCGGACTGCCTCGATAAGCTGAAATATTGCCCAAGTCGTGCGGCCGCCCGTTAATGCCCACGTCCCATGCCCATTGTGGATGTGTCACTGACTGCCAGTAACGGCGCATTGCGGCATTGGGGCCGCTCATGCCCGAATGTGCATCACGGTAGCGCGCGCCCGGCGTGGGCATGTCTACCGTAAACACCAGCGTTGAACAGCCTGCCGCTTTGGCCCGTTCGAGAGCGTTGCGCATAAATCCGCGGTCACGAAGCACATAAAGCTGGAACCACATGGGCCGGTCGATGGCGGGTGCCACTTCTTCAATCGGACACACTGAAACAGTCGACAGCGTAAAAGGGATACCTTTTCGCGCCGCCGCCCGCGCCGCCTGCACTTCACCGCGTCGGGCATACATGCCGCACAGCCCGACCGGAGCCAGCGCTACCGGCATCGACAATGTTTCGTTAAACAGTTTGGTTTCGAGATTTAAATCCGACATGTTTTTCAACACCCGCTGGCGAAGCGCTATCTGCGACAAATCATCAACATTGTGTCGCAAGGTCGTTTCCGTATAGGAGCCGCCGTCAATGTAGTGGAATAGAAACGGCGGGAGAATACGCTGTGCGGCAGGGCGATAGTCGCTAGAGGCTGAAATAATCATTAATCGATTTCCTTATTTTCCTATTTAATCACTTTAGCCCGGTAGACGGGTAATTCGGGCCTGACGCGCTTCGTCTTCGTGTAGCGTTTTGATGGTGGTGTGAACAAAACCGATGTGTTCCATCGCCGCCTGACGTGCCTTTTCAGCCTCGCCGGCCAAAATCGCCTCAAGCAGCGTGAAGTGTTGGTCGGTCAATTTAGAGAAAATCCCCTGCTGGCTGTACATCCGTTGCCGAGTTTGCATGATCGAGGACTGCATTAACTCAAAAAAACCGCGCATGGTTTGCAGCAGCACCACGTTGTGCGAGGCTGAGGCGATCGCCAGATGAAAACGCACATCGGCCTGTGCGGCTAAATCGGGATCCTCACTTTCGTTAAGCCTCAGCGTGGCGTCGAAGGCGTATTGCAGCTGCTCTTTGTCAGAAGCGGTGGCGCGAAGCGCGGCGTACCAGGCGGTGCTGGCCTCAATCGAGTGTCGCGCCTCAAGAATGTCATAGCGGTAGTCGGGATCTTTGATAACCAGCTCGCGCAGTGGCGCAACAATTTGCACGTCTGCCCAGGGTTGATGCCGTTCACGCAAAAAGGTGCCACCGCCTGGCTTACTCACCAGCAAACCGGCGCTGACCAGTTTCTGAATCGCCTCTCGGAGTGAAGAGCGAGACACGCCCAACGTTGCAGCTAACTGCCGCTCGGCGGGTAGCCGCATACCAGTCTCGAAGCGCTGCTCATCGATGAAAGACGTCAGTCTGCCGATCAGACTTTCGGCCACGCGTGCGGGCGTTGGGGTCATTGCTGCCTCCTGACAAGGATAAAACCCTTGTGGCAAACATAAGACTCAGCACGGCTGGCCTTTTTTGGTCCGACCAAGCCTGTTTGCGAAAGGGGTGAAGGGGAGAATAGTTAACGATTTGTTGCCGCCTAGCAAGTTGATGGCGTTAGCGATTTTGTATTTTGCGAGCAGGGTCGAGGATTTACCTGGATTGGTAGGACCAAGGCAGGGCAGAATTAAGTTGATCCGCACTTCTGGCATTAACATATAATTATTAATGCTAAGATTTTCTGGTTATATTCAATCAAAATAACGTAACGAACACTACGTTATGACAACCATTAAAACAAAGAATGAGGTGAGTATGGTTTTTTCCCAATTGCGTCGTCGTTTGATTCTGGGTGCGATGGCAGTGACATTCACTGCCGGTATGGTCAGTCCATCTTTTGCAGCATCTGAAGACGTTCTCAACAAAATCAAACAGCGTGGCACCTTAATTGTCGGGCTGGAAGGGACCTATCCGCCGTTTAGCTTTCAGGGCACCGACGGCAAACTGACCGGTTTTGAGGTCGAATTCGCCGAAGCGCTGGCTCAGCATATGGGCGTTAAGGCAAAATTATCACCAACAAAGTGGGACGGCATGCTGGCCTCGCTGGAGTCAAAACGTATTGATGTGGTGATCAATCAGGTAACTATTTCCCCTGAGCGTGAGAAAAAATACGATTTCTCAACCCCTTATACCGTTTCTGGCATTCAGGTGCTGACTAAAAAAGGCAACGAAGATAAATTCTCTACGCCGGACGACCTGAAAGGCAAAAAAGTGGGCGTTGGTTTAGGCAGTAACTACGAACAGTGGCTGCGTGCTAACGAACCTGGCGTTGACATTCGTACCTATGATGATGACCCAACGAAATATCAAGACCTGCGCGTAGGCCGCATTGATGCCATTTTGGTTGACCGCCTGGCCGCGCTGGACTTGGTCAAAAAGACCGGCGATACGCTGGCCGTTGCGGGTAAACCTTTTGCTCGTCAGGAGTCTGGCGTGGCAATGCGTAAAAACAACCCTGAACTGGTCGCCGCGATTAATAAGGCGATTGCCGAGATGCAGAAAGACGGCACGTTGGCGAAAATCTCCGACAAGTGGTTTGGCGCAGACGTTACCAAGTAAGGTTTGAACCTGATGCAAGAAAGTCTCCAATTGGTGCTGGATTCAGCACCCTTTTTATTAAAAGGCACCCTGTTTACCCTCGAGCTTAGTCTCGGGGGAATGGTTTTTGGACTGTTACTGGGCTTCCTGCTGGCGCTGATGCGCCTTTCGCGTTTCTGGCCACTGTCGTGGTTCTCGCGCTTTTACGTGTCTATCTTTCGCGGCACGCCACTTATTGCCCAGCTGTTTATGATTTACTACGGCCTGCCGCAGTTCGGCATAGAGCTGGACCCCATTCCTTCCGCGATGATTGGCCTGTCGCTAAACACCGCCGCCTATACCTCTGAGACGCTGCGCGCCGCTATCTCGTCGATTGACAAGGGGCAGTGGGAAGCTGCTGCCAGTATCGGCATGAATTCATGGCAAACGCTGCGCCGTGTTGTGCTCCCGCAGGCCGCTCGCACCGCGCTGCCGCCGTTGGGTAACAGCTTTATTGGGCTAGTAAAAGATACCTCGCTGGCCGCCACTATTCAGGTGCCCGAACTGTTCCGCCAGGCGCAGTTAGTGACCTCACGTACGCTGGAGGTGTTCACCATGTACCTGGCCGCCTCGGTCATTTATTGGGTGCTGGCCACTCTATTGTCTTATTTGCAAAATCGGTTGGAAGACCGCGTTAACCGTCAGGATCAGGAGCCATCATGAGTACCATCGACGTGAAAAAACTGGTCAAAAAATTTCATGGTCAAACGGTGCTGCACGGTATCGACCTGCAGGTGAATGCGGGTGAAGTGGTGGCAATTATCGGGCCGAGTGGTTCGGGTAAGACCACGCTGTTGCGCAGTATTAATCTGCTGGAAATTCCGGACGCTGGCACGATCACCGTGGGCAATATTGAAATTGACGCCAGCGTGCCGATGAGCAAACAGAAAGAGAAGGTGCGTAAGCTGCGTCAGCAGGTGGGGTTTGTGTTCCAGAACTTTAACCTGTTTCCACACCGTTCTGTGCTGGAGAACATCATAGAAGGTCCGGTGATTGTTAAAGGCGAGTCGCGCGTCAAAGCCGAGGCCTATGCGCGACAGCTTTTGGCCAAGGTCGGGCTGGTAGGCAAAGAGAGCGCCTATCCGCGTCGTCTGTCAGGCGGCCAGCAGCAGCGCGTCGCCATAGCCCGCGCGCTCGCCATGAATCCTGAAGTGATACTGTTTGACGAACCGACTTCCGCGCTCGACCCTGAGCTGGTGGGCGAGGTGTTAAACACCATCAAAGCGCTGGCTTTGGAGCATCGTACTCTGGTTATCGTCACCCACGAAATGAGCTTTGCCCGCGACGTAGCCGACCGCGCGATTTTCATGGACCAAGGTAAAATAGTCGAACAGGGACCGGCGAAAGACTTATTTTCCAATCCGCAGCACGACCGCACCAAACAGTTCCTCGAGAAATTTTTGCAGCACTAAGTCGGTCATAATCCGCGACGCTCACTGCAGGAGATGAGGGTCGCGGGTTCACGTAAATTCATGATGACAACCCGCCGAGTTCTGTGCAGGATGAGACTTTTCTATTATAGGGAATATCCATGAGTGCAAAAACGGCATCGTTAGAAGGCCGTATCCGCCAACAGTGGGATCAACTCTCATTGCACGAGCAGCGGCTAGCCGATGTGTTGTTAGCGGCACCGGGACAGTTAGCGATGAATACCGCGACCGAACTGGCACAAAGTGCCGGTGTTTCTAAAGCTACCGCCACTCGTTTCTTCCGCCACCTCGGCTATGAGAGCTACGACGCCGCTCGTCGTCAGGCGCGTGAAATGCAAAATAGCGGTTCGCCGCTTTACCTACAGTCTGCGCCCAGTTCCTCTCCGCTCGCCAGCCTGATGCAGAGCCATCTTGAGAAAGAGGTGTCCAATCTGGTGAACACTTATCGTTCGCTGGAGAGCGCACAGCTGGAGTCGTGCGTCGATGCCATCGCCAAGTCGCGCCGTGTGGTTGTAATGGGGTGGCGTCACAGTCAGACTATTGCCCTGCTTATTTACCGTGACCTGGTGCATATTCATTCGGACGTCCGCCTTCTGCCGCGCGCCGGCGATTCGCTGGCAGAGCATTTAGCCACGCTCGGCCCGCAGGATGTCGTTATTTGCGTGGGGCTGCGTCGCCGTATGCCCGCACTTGAGGCGGCAATGGCGGCACTCGAGGAGCTTGATGTTCCGATGCTTTACATCGCCGATGTCTTAGCCGGAAAGCCAGCCAAGCATGCGCGCTGGGTGCTGCGTTGCCAAACAGACGGCAGCCTGATTTTTGACAGCACCGTCGCACTGTCGGGCGTATGTAATCTGCTCTGTTCTCTAGTGGCGCGCAGCATGGGTAAAGCCAGTAATGATCGTCTCGCAACCGTTGAATCCCTGCATCAGAGTCTCGATGAACTCGAGTGACGCACCTCGTTGGTGCGCAGCAGGCGTTTTTCTCCCCCTTTACGTGCAGAGGCTCCCTCCGGCTCTGACTCTGCACGCCTTTTCATGAAACTGTAGAAATTAAAATATTAAAACAAGAAACACTTGTTTCTTATTGATTCCCTGAGAAAAAAAAGTTGCTCGCCGCTTTTCGCTGACCTGCGCCCGGAAAACTGGCATGGAAACTGCTCTGTCTGTTATGACATTTCACAACACCAGGGAATCAACATAATGAAAAAAATAGCACTGCTGGCGGTTACTTTACTCACACTTTCTGCCGCTATGGCCGCACAGGCCGACACACTCTCAGACATCAAGAGCAGCGGCAAAATCACCGTGGGTATTGACCCCACTTTCCCGCCGTATGAGTTCACCAACGACAGCGGCGAGATAACCGGTTATAGCGTGGCAATCATGCAGTCTTTTGCCAAAGACCTTGGCGTGAAACTGGAATTTCAGAAAACCGCATTCAGCGGGATCCTGCCCGGCCTGATTTCTGGTTCCTTCAATGCCGAAGGGTCATCGTTGAACGTGACCGCCGAGCGGGCGAAGAAAGTGCTCTTCACCACCCCGTTCAGTAAAACGGTCAACGGCGTACTGGTACGTGAAAGTGACGTGAGCAAATTTAGCGGTAAAAAACTGACCCCTGAAGATCTCTCCGGCATGAGCGGCGCGGTGAAAAGCGCCAGTTTGCCGGAGCAGTTACTGAAAGGTTTTAACGTCACGCTGAGCAAAGAAGGGAAGAAACCGATCACTATTATCAGCGTCGACACGCTTGACCAAACCGTGAGTACCTTGATGACTCACCGCGCTGATTTTGTGTTTGACGACATTTCGGCCCTCGCGCCGGTAGTGAAAAAATTCCCCAACAAAGTGGCGCAGGTTGGCGAAGTCGGGCCTTCCCAGTGGATGGCGTGGGCAACGCGTAAAGACGACCTGAGCTTAAATAAAGCCATCAGCGACCACATTCTGGCGATGCAGAAAGACGGCGAACTTTCTGCGCTACAAAAACAGTATCTCGGCACCACTTTCACTGTGCCAGCCAGCGATTTCATTCCTCAGGAGTAACTATGTGTCAATCAACACTGACAGTGCCTGCCGGTCACGGCAAAACCTTTTTAGTCAGTAAAGGACAATTTATCACTGTCATTGATAGCGAAGGGCAGCAGGCCGCCGATTTCGTGGCGGTTAACGCCGATAATCTTGATGAAAAACTTTCGCCGGTGCATACGCGTCAACATCTTCGCTCGATCTTCTTCAAGCCGGGAGACGTGCTTTGGTCGAGTGAAAATCGCCCCATGCTGCGCGTGGTGGCCGATACCAACGGCGTGCACGATGCCAACGTACCTGCCTGCGATCGGACTCGCTTCAGTATCGATTTCGGGGTCGAGGGCCATCGAAATTGTGTCGATAACCTGCTTGAAGGCATGAAGGCGCACGGTGTGACTTACTTCAGTCTCCCTGAGCCGTTCAATCTGTTCCAAAACGGTCCGGTTACCGCCGATGGGCGTATGGAAGTGACCGATCCGAGCAGCAAGGCAGGGGACTACATTGTATTTGAAGCGCTGTGCAGCCTGATTTGTGCGGTCTCGTCTTGTCCGCAGGATATTATTCCCGGCAACGGTTTGCAGGTCACGCCCATTGAGATTCAGGTAGGTAATCGTTATCTCACGGAGGTGTCTCATGTTGTTAATGCGTGATCAATGGGCCGAAAGTGAGGTACGACCGGTGGCCGCACCGGTCACTATTAATGCCGGCGAAGTCGGCTCTATTCGCGTGCTGCGTGGCCAACTGTTGCGCATTACCGCAGTGGGGGAAGGCGCAGTAGCCTCACTGTTCGGTTTTAGCATGGCCGACCCGGCGGTTTGGTTGTCTGTGCATCACACTCGCGTATTCAGCAACAGCTATTTGCTGGGCTCAGGTATGCGGTTGGTAAATAACCGTCGTCGCCCGATGATGGTGCTTGGCAAAGACAGCGTGAAACGCCATGACCTGCTGCTGCCAGGCTCGACCACGGCCTGGCTCAAGGCGCGCGGCTATCATGATGAGGAAGGGTGTATTGACGCCGTGAGCCGTGAGCTTGCTCGCCTTGGCATTGAGGTGCCAAAACTGCCGGATCCTATCAACCTATTTATGCACGTTCGCTTAACGCGCGAAGGTGAAATATTGCCAGAGATCAACCGGACTAAGGTGGGTGACAGCATTACCTGCCGCGTAGTGGTGGATACGCAGTTCATCGTTGCGGCCTGTAGCACCGGTATTGAGGGCAATGATAAACCGGCTCCGCTGCGGATTACGGTGGCGGAAAATCTGTCGGCTTTTAGCGAGGAATAACGCATGTTTGGGCTGGATCAACAGGTGCTGGCAGCACTGCCAGAATTAGGGCATGGACTCCTGGTGACGCTGAGTCTCACCGTGCAGGCCGCGCTGCTCAGCCTTGTGATGGGGCAGCTTGGCTGTTTCCTCCAGCTTCGTCGTGCGTGGTTTTGGCGCGCCCTTGGGCGACTTTATGTCAGCCTGATGCGCGGTACCCCGGCAATTGTGCAGCTGTTTGTGGTGTTTTTTACCCTGCCACGTCTTGGCCTCGGTGGACATCCGATGCTGGCGGCGGTGCTGGCCATAGGGTGTAACAGCGGGGCTTATGTGGCAGAAATTCTGCGGGTTAATCAGAGCCTGGTCACGCGTGGACAGCGTGAGGCGGCGCGCACGCTGGGGCTAAACCGTTTATTGACGTGGTGGTACGTGATCAATCCGCAGGTGATGCGTGCAAGCCTGCCGATGCTGGTCAATGAGTTTACTATCTTGCTTGCTTAAGACCACACCTCTGGCCTCGGTGGTTGCCCTTACCGAACTGACCTATGCAGGGCAAATCGTGATTGCCCGCACCTACGAGGCGACGCAGGTGCTGCTGCTGGTGTCGGCAGGATATCTGCTGATTGCACTGCCGCTGATTGGCTTAGCGCGTCATCTTCAGGCGAAACGGAGGACGGCATAATGGATTGGCAGGCAGTTATCGACTCACTGCCGTCACTGGGCGATGGCATGATTTCCACGCTTAAACTCTGTGCACTGGCCGCGTTCTGCTCGCTGCTGTGGGGCACGATAATGGCCGTGGCATTTAAACGCGCGCCGCGTTTTTTACAGCGCTTGTTGCATATTTACACCAGCCTGACGCTAGCGTTGCCGCTGCTAGTGATTATCTACCTGCTTTATTTCGTGTTACCCGAGTACAACATCACCTTTACCTCGCCGCAGGTTGGCGTGCTGGCGTTAACGTTGTATTACGCGCCCTACATAGCACAGGTCATCGGCTCTGCCGTGGAAACCCTGCCGCCGGGACAGTGGGAAGCCTGCCGCGTTTTAGGATTAAGTCGCCGCGAACAGCTGTGCGATGTGGTGTTGCCGCAAACGCTACCACAGATGCTTTCGCCGCTGGCGGGACTGATGATCGGGCTTATTAAGGATTCAGCGCTGCTGTCGATTGTCTCGGTGCAGGAGTTTATGTATGCCGCGAAGCAGGCGATTTCTGCGACTTATGCGCCACTGGAGATTTATTTGGCCGTCGCGCTTTGTTACTGGCTGCTGACCAGCCTCATTGACTGGCTGGCTCGCTATTTTGAACAACGCATGACGCGCTATCGTCGCGGTATGCAACACTAATCAGGAGAGAAAATATGTCGGCCGAATTTGAGCATCGTGACATTCAGTTAATTGCGGCGCGCCACGGTAAAGCTGTGCGTCTGGCCAAGGGTGAAGCGGTGCAGGTGGTTAATTTGCACGGCACGCAGGTGGTGGACTGTTGGGCCTATAACGCCAGTGATGTCAGTGAATATATGTGCATGGAAGCCACGCGGGTGTGGAATCAGCGGCTTAACCCGCAGGTTGGCGACAGCTTTATTACCAGTCAGCGTCATCCGATTTTGACGCTGGTGGCAGACACTTCTCCGGGGGTGCACGACACCTTCATGGCCGCGTGCGATGCGCGTCGCTATGAGCTGCTGGGTTGCACCGAACCGCACCGTAACTGCCACGACAATTTGTTTGAAGGGATGGCAGCGTTAGGTGTCACACTGCCGCACGGTAACCTGGCATCATTTAATATTTTTATGAACATTCAGGTTCAGCCGGATGGGCGCACGTTGAAGACGTTACCAACGGTGACGCGTCCGGGTGACTACATCATATTGCAGGCGGAGATGGACTGCTATGTGGCGTTTTCAGCCTGCCCGCAGGATATTGTCCCCATTCAGGGGCAGGGGGATAATACCCCGCGTGATGCCGAGCTGCGCATCCTGACGGCGGGATTTCCGTCATTAAAACGTCAGGGGCCGTGGGTGCCTGAGTCAGCTCGCTAAAGATAAAAGCCAAGCGGCGCTGGCCCCCATCACCAGCGCCGCAGGTTACGCTTCGTGTTGATGGCGTTCGGACTGCACTTTCCTTCATCGTTCCAGCGCTCTGGCATTGCCAAAAATTCGCGTTTTGTTACTTTTAAACGCCTTTTCAACGATGCTTTTTGCCGTATATAATTCAATTTATGAAAATTATCCGCGTTGTTATGCTGTTATGGTTATCACTTATGCTGCCTGTTTCTGGGCTGGCAAGCAGTGGTTTGACCGGTCAGTGTCCTATGCAGGATGACGCTATGTCCATGAGTGCCAGCGGTGCTGAGTGTGGCGACATGGCTATGCACGACATGAGCAGCAAGAACGCGGTGCAAAAAGCGCCGTGCAATATGGACGCTCAGTGCCACTTTGGGGGTCTATACCATCCCGTTTCTGCCCCTGAAACACATTCTAGCCCCGAACTTTCTTATTTAACCCCCCTTTATTCTGATTCGCCTCAGGTCGGCTCTACCGACAACAACTGGCGCCCTCCCAGAGTCGTTTGACTAAACGCTGAATTAATCCGTACTTGCGTACTTGCGTGCTTACGCAGTTAACAGTCTTTAGCCAGAGTGTGCCTGTGGCCTAAAGAGCGGGATTATTGCGGCCGTTTTGAGTCAAAACGATGGAGCCTGCGACAGTTCCTTCTGAAAATTAGCCGTTGCCGTTTGGCAGGCTAAGACTCAATTTCGACGCGCCTTTCTCCGCTCGCCTTAGCCACATGCATCGTCTCTCAGGAGTCGACCATGTCTTTATATTTTAAAACGCGCCCTTTATCGCCGCGTTTAGTGCCGATTGTTGTAATGAGTTTCTTCGCTTCAGGTTCTGCCTGGGCCAGCGACCTTTCATTCAACACTGCACTACAGGCCGCCATGAATCACTCATCGGCGTTGATTGCCGATCGTTCACTGGTCAGCGCCAGCCAGGCTGAAACTGTGATGGCCGGGCAACTTCCCGACCCGGTATTAAAAGCCGGTATCGATAATCTTCCTGCCGATGGAGGTCATCCTTTAAGCGTCAGCGATGATGACATGACCATGCAACGCATGGGTATTGAGCAGGAGTGGGTGTCAGGAGAAAAGCGCAGCCTCGCCACTGCTGCGGGTGAGCGCAAGGTCAACAGCGCCCATTCCACCTATCTCGGCAATCTTGCCACTTTGCGTATCCAAACCGCCTCGGCCTGGCTTTCGGCCTACTATGCACGACTCACGTTGGAAAGTTATAACCAGTTGATTAGCCAAATGGACAGTGAGATAGCGGCCACCCGCGCCTCTTATCGCGGTGCCAATGCAACGTCCAATGACGTGGTTGAGGTGCAGTCTCAACTGACGCAGCAAAAAATTATCCGCCTGCAGGCGCAGCAGCGTTATCAGGCCGCACTCATTGCGCTTTCACGCTGGACCGGTGTGGATGCCGACGGTGTGCAGGGGAGCTTACCGCCGTTACAAAGCAGCGTCGCCAGCTTGAGTCTGCAACAGCTTACTGTTCGACAGCCCGAACTGATTGCCGCCTCGGCAGATATTTCGCTGGCCGATGCCAATACCGCCGTGGCCAACAGTGACCGCTCACCCAATTGGACCTGGGAAGTGGATTATCAAAACCGCAGTGCCCCGAAAACGAATATGATCTCGGTGGGAGTGAGTATTCCGCTGCCGGTTTACAGCAGCAACAAGCAGGACCGCGCCGTTGAGGCAAATGCGGCATTAGGGACGCGCGCCCGTGAGTTATTTCTCGATAAGCAGCGACAAATTCAGGCCAACATCGCCGATCTCTCCTCGCAGTTAACGCTAGGTCAACAGCGTATTGCCCTGTTACAGCACGGACTTTTGCCACTGGAAACGCAAAAAGTGCAGCTGGCCGAAGCCGATTATCGCGCGGGTAATGGCGCACTCAGCAAGGTATTTGCCGCCCGGCGAGAAAAAATAGAGGCCACCCTCTCTCTGCTTGCACTACAGCAGGAGGTGGCTTTGTCGTGGGCGCAGCTCGAATACCAAGTTCTTCCGCCCGCTCTGATGGCCACCTCAGGAGTGCCAGCAGATGCAAAATAAATCGGTGATTTTCACGCTTTCGAGCGTCGCCTGCGCGATGATTTTGGTGGCGGGAGGCTATTTCGCCGGGCGCTACGTCGCCTCGGCGCAGCCATCAGTGCCGCAGGTGGCGGGTACAGCATCGTTGCCCTCAGCCGGACAGAAAGTGCTGTATTGGCATGACCCGATGGTGCCGCAGCAGCATTTTGATAAGCCCGGTAAATCCCCCTTTATGGATATGCCGTTGGTGCCGGTATATGCCCAGGACAATCAACGTCCGGGACTGGCGATTGACCCCGCGATGCAGCAGAGCTTGGGCATTCGTTTTGCCACTGTCCGCCAAACAGAAGTGCAAACTCGGATGGAGGTGATTGGCACTACGCAGTTTGACGAGTCTTTAGCCGAGGTGATTCAAACGCGGGCGACCGGCTATATCACCCAACTTTATGCCAATGCGCCGCAGCAGCGGGTGCATCGTGGTGATCCGATTGCCTCGCTGTTTGTACCCGAATGGCTACCGGCGCAAGAGGAATATCTGGCGTTGAAGCGCGGCGGCCTCGGCACGGCAATACTCAATGATTCCAAGGCTAAAATGCGGGCGCTGTCGATTCCCGCCGAGCTTATCACCGCGCTAGATAAAACCGGTAAGGTGCAGAATAATCTGCTGATTTCGGCCCCGCATGACGGCGTTGTCAGTGAGTTGAACGTGCGCGATGGCGCGATGGTAGCACCCGGACAAACGCTGGCCAAAATTAACGGTTTGGGCAAGCTGTGGCTGGAGATTGACATTCCGGAGGCACTGGCAACTCAGGTGCAGGTTGGCATGCAGGTTGTCGCCACGCCCGCCAATCAGCCAAACAGAACCGTGCACGGCGAAATCCAGCAAATCTTGCCGCAAATTAACGGCAGCAGCAGGACGCTACAGGCGCGGCTCATTATCGACAATGCCAACGATGAGTGGGTGCCGGGCATGCTAATGCGGGTACAGCTCACGAAAACTGCGGGCAAGTTGGGCCTGTTAGTGCCTTCCGACGCCATTATTTCGACCGGCAAACGCACCGTAGTCATTGTGAGAAACCACGACGGTCGTCTGCAACCGGCCAACGTCACGTTGGGGGGCGAAGTGGGGGAAGAAACCGAGATTTTGAGCGGTCTACAGGCCGGGGAACAAGTGGTCGCCTCAGGGCAATTCTTGATCGACTCCGAAGCGAGCCTAAAGTCAGTTATGCCCCGCATCGACGGTGCCGAAGCGGCGGTAAACAATTCCCCGACGCAAGGTTCGGTCAGTGCTGTACGCCAACACCCCAGCGTGGATAACACTACGCTCATTAAAACCTATCAATCTACCGGTGTCATCGAACAGGTCACGCCCGACAGCATCACGCTTTCGCATGAGGCGGTTCCGGCTCTGCAATGGCCCGCGATGACCATGATGTATAAAAAACCTGCTTCGGCCGAGTTTGAGGCATTCAAACAAGGTGACAAGGTGAATTTCAGCTTCATCGCCGACGGAGACGGGTGGCAACTAACCCGCATGACAACTGCGGGCGGGGCGAAACCATGATTGCACGTATTATTCGCGCCTCAATCAATAACCGTTTGCTGGTGGTCATCGGCACACTTTTTCTGCTGGCGTGGGGTATTTATTCCCTGAGGCAAACGCCGCTCGATGCGCTGCCGGATTTATCCGACACCCAGGTGATTATCAAAGCCTCTTGGCCGGGTAAAGCCCCACAGGTTATGGAGGATCAGGTCACGTACCCTTTAACCACCACGCTGCTTGGCGTGCCCGGTGCGAAAACAATCCGCGCCTGGTCATCCTTTGGCGATGCCTTCATTTATGTGCTGTTTGACGACAAAACTGACCAGTATTGGGCGCGCTCCCGCGTGCTTGAGTATCTCAATCAGGTACAAAGCCGCCTGCCGAAAGGTGCAACGCTGTCGCTTGGGCCAGATGCCACCGGCGTAGGCTGGGTTTATGAATATGCGCTGGTAGACAAAACCGGTCAGCATGATTTAGGTCAGCTGCGCGCCTTAAATGACTGGTTCCTTAAGTTTGAGCTTAAAACGGTGCCCAATGTCTCGGAAGTGGCGTCTCTGGGGGGGATGGTGCGGCAATATCAGGTGGTGCTCGATCCCGATAAAATGCGCGCCTTTGGTATCACGCAAAGCGACATCACCACAGCGTTAGGCAAGTCGAATCAGGAGACTGGCGGCTCGGTGTTGGAAATGGGCGAAGCGGACTACATCGTTAAAACCAATGGCTATCTGCACACGCCGGAGGATTTTCGTCAGGTGGTGGTGCGCAGCGACGCCAACGGAACGCCGGTGTTGTTGGGCGACGTCGCGCGTATTCAAATTGGCCCTGAAATTCGTCGCGGTATCGCCGAACTTAACGGTCAGGGCGAAGTGGCCGGTGGGGTAATTATTATGCGATCCGGCAAAAATGCGCTGGCGACGATCAATGGCGTGAAGGACAAGCTGGCCGAGCTTAAAAAGTCACTGCCGCCCGGCGTGGAGGTGGTGACCACTTATGACCGTTCAAAGCTTATCGATCGCGCGGTCGATAACCTGACCGACAAACTGATTGAGGAGTTTATTGCGGTCGGGGTTATTTGTGCGCTGTTTCTTTTTCATTTTCGCAGTGCGCTGGTGGCCATTCTTGCGCTGCCGGTCGGCGTGTTGGCGGCTTTTATTGCCATGCATTATCAGGGCGTTAATGCCAACCTGATGTCGCTCGGCGGCATCGCGATTGCCATCGGTGTCATGGTTGATGCTGCCATTGTGATGGTCGAAAACACCCATAAACACCTTGAAAGGCATGAGGGCAAAGTGCTTACCGGCCAACAGCGGTGGGAGGTGATTGCCGACTCGGCGGTCGAGGTAGGGCCAGCGCTGTTCTTCTCGCTGCTAATCATCACGCTGTCGTTTATTCCGGTGTTTTCACTCGAGGGGCAGGAGGGCAAGCTGTTTAGCCCGCTGGCGCTCACCAAAACCTACACGCTGGCGGCGGCGGCGCTGCTTTCCATTACCTTGGTGCCGGTATTGATGGGCTGGCTTATTCGTGGACGTATTCCTCATGAAAACGCTAATCCGCTTAACCGGTTTTTAATTCGTATTTACCGGCCGGTGCTGGAGCAAGCGTTGAACCATCCGTGGGCCACGCTGTTGCTTGCCCTAGTCCTGCTCGGGCTGACCGCCGTGCCGCTCTCGCAACTGGGCGGGGAGTTTATGCCGCCGTTGGATGAAGGTGATTTGCTGTATATGCCGACCGCACTGCCCGGGCTGTCGGCGGAAAAAGCCGCTCAGCTGCTGCAGGTTACCGACAGGCTTATTAAAACGGTGCCGGAAGTTGACACGGTGTTTGGCAAAGCGGGGAGAGCAGACAGCGCCACCGATCCCGCGCCGCTGGAGATGTTTGAAACCATGATCCAGTTCAAGCCGCGTACCCAGTGGCGACAGGGAATGACGCCTCAAAAACTGGTGGCCGAGTTGGACCGGATTGTGCAGGTTCCCGGCCTGTCAAACGTGTGGGTACCGCCCATCCGCAACCGTCTGGATATGCTCTCAACCGGCATCAAAACGCCGGTGGGTATCCGTATCTCTGGCCCGAGTTTAGCGCAAATCGACACGATCGCCGATCAGGTTGCCGCCGCCGTACGTCCGGTGAGTGGCGTGACGTCGGCGTTTGCCGAGCGGCTGAACGGCGGGCGATATATCGACGTCGCTATCGACAGAGTGAGGGCGGCGCGCTTCGGCCTCGCGGTGGGTGACATCGAGGACGTGATTGCCTCCGCCATTGGCGGTGAAAACGTCGGTGAGGTGATCAATGGGCGCACGCGTTTCCCGATCAATGTGCGTTATCCACGCGAAGTGCGAGATTCGGTCGAGAAACTGCGTCAATTGCCGATGGTGCTGGCCAGCGGGGCGCAAATTCAGCTGGGCGATGTCGCCAGGCTGAGTGTTACCGACGGACCCACGATGATCCGCAGCGAGGATGCTCGTCTGGCGGGCTACGTTTATGTTGACCTGCGCAACACAGACCTGCAAACCGCGGTCCGCAATATGCAGGCGGCGGTAGGGAAAGCGGTGGCGCTACCGGCGGGATATTCGCTCTCCTGGTCGGGGCAGTTCGAGTATCTGCAACGCGCTGAATCCACCTTAAAAACGGTCATTCCCGCCACGCTGGCAATTATCTTGGTGCTGCTGTTCCTGACCTTCAACTCAATTTCAGAAGCCTTGCTGCTGATGCTAACCATTCCCTTTGCGCTGATTGGCGGGTTCTGGCTGATTTGGGCCCTCGGGCACGCTATTTCAGTCGCCACGGCCGTTGGGTTTATCTCGCTGGCGGGCGTCTCGGCCGAATTTGGGGTGGTGATGCTGATGTATCTGAAAGAGGCGCTGAACAAACGACTACAGGCCGGAGAAACGCTAAGTAATGCGCTGCTGCTGGCGGCAATCCGCGAAGGTGCGGTACAGCGCGTTCGTCCAAAAGCCATGACGGTTGCGGTGATATTGGCCGGTCTGTTGCCCATCATGCTGGGCCACGGAACCGGTTCAGAGGTGATGCAGCGCATCGCCGCACCGATGGTCGGCGGCATGATAACCGCGCCGCTGCTGTCTATGTTAGTTATCCCCGTTGCCTGGCTGCTGGTTCAGCGCCGAGCATTGCGTCGCCAATCTCTTCAACCCTTAACGCCCGCTTTGGGCACTCAACCCTCCGATAAGGAATGACCATGAACATGAATAAAATGACTCTGCTTGCCGCTGCACTTTCTGCTGCACTCTCTGCTGCATTCTCTGCCGGTTTTAGCCTGTCAGCATTTGCGGATACCCACACCATGAATAACCCAAATTCGATGGCTGGCATGAATATGAACATGCCGATGACGACAATGTCGGAGAAAAAACCGTCATCCACGCAGGCATTAACTGACGCAACTGTTGTGAGCGTTGATAAAAATACCGGCATGATCACCTTGAAACACGGCGCACTGTCGAACATCCACATGCCCGCCATGACCATGGCTTACAAGGCCAAAAACGCCGAGATGCTGGACAGCGCGAAGGCGGGGGCCAAAGTGCAGGTACTCGTCGAGAGTGTAGACAACACCTTAACCATAACCACGCTGCAAGATCAGCAGTAGCAGGCACTGTTGCCAGGTGGGGGAAACTCCACCTGTTTTTCAACCGCTGTATGATGCAGCAAAAAGTCGAATTCATGCCCGATCAGTTCATCTTGACGGGTTTGGTGATGATTTTGATTGGCTGGGTGACTATGCCACTGCTGTCGTTTGGGTAACATGTTGATATCAAATACCCAATACAGTGAGAAATTAAATGCAATTAACGAGTCAAAGTTTTCGCGACGGTGAGCATATCCCAGGTGAATTCGCCTTTGCTGTCCCTAATGCGGCCAGCCATATCGCACTTTCTTCTAATACCAATCCGCACTTGACCTGGCACGATGCGCCTGCCGGAACGCAGTCATTTGTGCTGGTTTGCCATGACCCCGATGTTCCCAGCAAGGCTGATGATGTTAATCAGGAAGGAAAAGAGGTGCCTGCCTCTCTGCCGCGCATCACCTTCTACCACTGGCTGCTGCTGGACATTCCTGCAAATTTAAGCGAGATTGCCGCGGGTTCACATTCTAATAGCGTGACGCCACAGGGGAAAGCGGGTCCTGAAGCGAGCAACGGCCTGCGTCACGGAATCAATGATTACACCCTTTGGTTCGCGGGTGATGCGCAGATGACCGGTAATTATTTTGGTTATGATGGCCCCTGTCCGCCGTGGAACGATACAATAGTTCACCATTACACGTTTACCCTTTATGCTCTGGATACGCCTAAGCTAGATGTTCAAGGCAGTCTCACCGGGCCAAACGTTGTGCAGGCGTTAAAGGAAGCCAACGTGTTAGCACAGGCAAGCATTACCGGCCTGTATTCGCTGAATCCTGACGTGAAGTAAATTTGTTCAATATTGGGGGTAAAGTGAATCACACGATGCTATCGCTACCTGAAATGACGACAACCCCCGATAACAGCAGTGGCGGGATCAGCCCGCTGCCGTCTGGCGCACCGATTATGCTGCGAGGGTTGTGCGGCTTTGCACAGCCTTATCTGCGACGTACCCAGTACATTCCCAACTTCTTTTTTCAGGATGCTACGCTGCTGCTTATTGTCTCCGGGACGCTCGGTTTGAGTAACGCCACGGATGAGCTTATCGTCGATAACGATGATTCTCTGCTACTGGTAAAGCCGGGTACCTGGGCTAATTTACACAAGACGCCGACAGGGCCACAGCAGTGTTTCCGCTCTTATTATCTGACCTTTAGCAGCGAACTGCTGGAATATTTCCAGCGCGGTCGACCCCATGCTGAGCCGAAAAACCTTAATACCGTGCAACGAACACCGCTGGATACTGACCTTAAAACGACCTTGGAATGGGTTTGCAACAGTGTGTTATCAGCGGATATCAGTGAAGATCGCCTGCGTTTTCGCCTGCTTGACCTGCTTGCAGCTTTAGCCGAACGTGGCCTCGCATTTAACCAGTATCAGGCCCCTAGTACCGCAAGCCGAGTACGTTTAATGCTCAGTGAAAGCCCTGCGCATCCGTGGACAGCGCGGGAAGTGGGGCGCGCACTGGCGATGAGTGAAGCCACGCTGCGCCGACGTTTATCTGAGGAGCAGGTGCGTTTTGACGAGTTGCTGATTGAGGTGAGAATGCACCACGGTTTGATGCTGCTGCAAAGTACTCATTGGAGCATTATTCAGGTGGCAGAGGCCTGCGGTTATCTTTCTCGCGCTCGATTTACCGAGCGGTTTACTAAGCGTTTCGGGTATCTGCCTTCCTCGGTTAAATAATCCAACCGCCGGTTATAATTTACAGTTCGCTAAGCTGCACCACCATGCGATACACATCTTCCTGAGCCACCGGGATAACCGAGCGGTGCAGAATCATGCCTTCAATCAGCGCATCAAGCGCGACGGCCGCCAGCGGCGAAAAATGGCGTTCGAGCGAGGCGCGGCTCTGGTTCATCCAGTTTTTCATCACCTGCTTCATCACCGGCGTACGACAGGCATAGCTGTACAGTTCATAGCTCAGCTGATTAGTTTTATCGCCCGCGGTTACCTCACCGAAAATGATTTCCACAATCGCTTGACGCGCCTGCATTTTATCCTGCGCGCGGTTTAGCGTAGCGGCAAAGGCGGTAAATGCGTCGTGCGCCAGTGTGCTAAAGGCCTCAAGTAATAGCGCCTGCATACTGGGGAAATAATAGGTCACCGAGCCGAGTGGAATAGCGGCACACTGCGCAATTTTGCGATAAGTAGTGCCGTCAACGCCGTGCAGGGCAATAGTCTCAAGCGTGGCGCGTAAAATGATGGTTCTGCGCTGAGGGTCTTGCTGCCAGGTTTTACGCGGGGCGGTTGCCATAATAATCTCCTTAATCGGCAAGCAAGGTAACACAGCTGCCCTAAATTGTACAAACGTACGAATATAAGCTTGACATCAATTTGTACGAATGTACGATTTATTGGCGTGCAAAGGCACAACACGCTGTGATGGGCAGGGGATAAGCCTGCGTGCCATCAGTCGTGGATCAAAAACGCGTGAATAAGCAACCAAAGGCGATTTATGAATAAAGTGACCGGTGTGGAAGATGGCGTTTTATACGATGCTAACTATGATAGTGTGCTGATTGAAATGAGAAAAACTGCTAAAACAGTGTGCTATGACTACAACCATACGCGACCGGGTGATGACGAAGCCCGCAGCGCACTGCTTGCATCCCTATTAGGTCAGAGCAGTGAAAGCATCGTGATTGAGCCGCCCTTTTATTGTGACTACGGCAAAAATATCTTCGTGGGGAAAAACTTTTACGCCAACCATAATCTGGTGATTTTGGACGGTGCAACGGTCACTTTTGGCGATAACGTGTTTATTGCGCCCGGCGTGGGCATTCATACCGCAGGGCACCCCATTGACGCCGAACGGCGCAATAAAGGGCTAGAATTTGCGCTGCCGGTCACTGTCGGCAGCAATGTGTGGATTGGGGCGGCGGTGACTATTTTACCCGGTGTGACCATTGGCGATAACACCGTGATTGGCGCGGGCAGCGTGGTGACGCGAAATATTCCGGCAAACGTGGTGGCGGTGGGCAATCCTTGCCGCGTATTGCGGCCTATTACTCAACAAGATGGTGAATAATCCTCAGCATTACAGGCTCCAAGACTGAGTTGAGCGGCGAATAATCCTCAGCATTACAGGCTCCAGGACTGAGTTGAGCGGCGAATAATCGGGGCAACCTCATCGCCGAGCAGCTCAATTGACTGCTTCATTGCCGCGTGTTCGGTCGAGCTGGAGCTCATCTGCAACGTAATACGTGCCACGCCGCCGAGTGCTTCGCTGGCCGCGAGCATTTTTGCCGCCACCGTGGGCGCATCGCCGATTAAAAATGCGCCGTGCGGACCACACATCGCCTCGAACTGGGCGCGAGTTGCCGGTGATCGGCCACGTTCACGCCCAATTTCGGTAAACATGTATCGCCAGCCAGGATAGAAACTCTCCTTGGCTTCCTCAGTGGTGTTACCCACAAAACCCAGCGCGTGCACGCCGACCTTTAGCTTCTCGGGTGAGTGACCTGCCTGGCGTCCGGCTTCGCGGTAGAGGTCAACCAGCGGACGAAAACGGCTAAAATCACCGCCAATAATCGCCACCATCAGCGGCAAACCCAGCGTTCCCGCACGTGCAAAAGACTGCGGTGTGCCGCCTACGCCGAGCCACACAGGAAGTTGTTCCTGATAGGGACGGGGGTAAATTCCTTGCCCGCTCAGCGCGGGCCGATGTCGACCCGACCAATTGACGTGGGTGTTATCGCGTATTTGCAGCAATAATTGCAGCTTTTCGATGAACAGCGAGTCGTAATCCTCGAACTTAAAGCCAAACAACGGGTAAGCTTCACCAAACGAGCCGCGGCCAACCACGATTTCGACGCGGCCTTTGGCGAGAAGATCCAGGGTCGCGAACTCCTGAAATACCCGCACCGGATCGGCGGCGCTGAGCACCGTCACGGCGCTGGTTAATCGAATATTTTTAGTTCGCGCCGCCGCGGCCGCCAAAATGATAGCCGGGGCCGAATCCAGAAACTCGGGGCGATGATGCTCACCAATCCCGAACACGTCTAGCCCGACCCTGTCTGCGGTTTCAACTTCTTCGAGCAGGTTGTCAAGCCGCTCACTGGCGGAAAGCACCTCGCCCGTAGCGGGGTTGGGTAAACGTGCGACAAAACTGTCAATGCCGATTTCCATGGTGAATGCAGACCTCGTGTTATCTTTTTTGCGACCGCGACGGGCCAGTAGCGTGTTGCTTTATCTGTTAAGAAAGCGAATTTGTTAAGAAAGCGAAGCAATTAACGCTTGCGCATTGGCAATGGCGGTGGTCTTTGCTTCATCACCGCGGCTGAGGCCTTCAGCGCGAATAAAGGTGACATCGGTCAGGCCGATAAAACCGAGCACGCCCTTGAGGTAGGTTTCTTGGTGCTCGAGGAACGCCGCCGGGCTTTCTCCGGTATAAAAACCGCCGCGTGAAGACACCACGAAGACTTTTTTCCCTTTTGGCAGCAGGCCTTCTGGGCCGTTGGCACCGTACTGGAAGGTGCGGCCCGCCACACAAACGCGGTCAATCCAGGCTTTCAGCTGTGAAGGGATAGAAAAGTTGTACATCGGCGCACCGATAACAATGACGTCTGCGGCGAACAGGTCATCGATGTAAGCCCCGCCGAGCGCCAAGTCTTCACCCAACGCCGCCTCAGTCACTTCAGCACCCTGGAAGGCGGCAATGTGTTTGTCTGAAAGATGCAACGCCGGGTCACGCACCAGATCACGATACTGAACGTTTGCCTCAGGGTGCAGCGCCTGCTGGCGTGCCACGGTCTCGGCTGACAGTGCGCGGCTTACGGAATAATCACCAAGAATGCTGGAATCGATGTGAAGAATTGACATAAAGTGAACCCCTGATTGTTTAAATGTAATTGACGTGTTGAACACGAGCATTACTATCTCACTCTGCTTGCCACCTGAGTAGCCGTTATATTTCGATGCAATCCATCGGTCATGCCGATAGTTAACATTCCTCGTGTATAGGTCGCACCATGCTAGACGGTATTTCCCTCGATCAACTCCGCACCTTCGTCGCTGCCGTTGATGAAGGCAGTTTCTCGGCCGCCGCGCGTAAAATGTATCGCGCGCAGTCGGTGATTAGTGATCTGATTAAAGGGCTTGAGGGGCAGATGGGCGTGTTGCTGTTTGACCGTTCGGGGCGCTATCCCAAGCTGACACCGGCAGGTGTAGTACTGCTGGCCGATGCCCGCGGCATTATTGCCGGTATTGATTTTATGAAGGCGCGCGCACGAGGTATGTCCTCTGGGCTGGAAGCGGAACTCTCGGTGGTGGTTGACGTATTCTTTCCGCTTGAAGCTATCACGTCGGCGGCCAAGGCGTTTCGCGAACAGTTTCCCGGCACACCGCTGCGGCTGTTTGTTGAGGCGTTGGGCGGAGGATATCAACAAATTCTGAACGGTAACGCCAGTGTCGGCATTTTGGGCCCGTTACCGTCTGTGCCTGCTTCACTCACCGCAGAGCGGTTGACCGACGTGCAGTTGGTGATGGTCGCTTCACCGGAACATCCGCTGGCGCAGTTGACAGGCACTGTGCCGAAGTCTGAGCTTTCGAAACACGTGCAACTGGTGCTTACCGACCGCTCAGAACTGTCGGCGGGTCAGGAATTTGGGGTGATTTCACCTTCTACCTGGCGACTCGGCGATCTGTTTGCCAAACATGCTTTTTTGCTGGACGGATTAGGGTGGGGCAGCATGCCATCGCGGGTGGTTCAGCGGGATATTCGTGAAGGACGACTGGTAAAATTATTGATTGAGGATGTGCCGACGGGAGGGCTTAATTTGCCGATGTTTGGCGTTTATTCAACTTCATCGCCTCCGGGGCCGGCGAGTCGTTGGCTCATTGAGCGTCTTAAGAATCTCTGTCCGGGCAAGCATTTTACGATTTGAAGAAATGCTGAAACTGCTCTTCGTGAAAACCCGTGATGGTGGCAATGGCCTGACAAGAAAGGCCCAGCTTGTAAAGGCTGATGACTTGTGAATGTTCTTTGGTGTTTGAACAAATCACTCTCAGGGGGGCGAGGCTACCCCGTGAGGCATTACCCAACATGTCAGACTGCTGGCGGGTCGCTAATTTCTCTTTCAGCACGATCGTTTACCCCTTTATCAGGCACGGCCCAGAAAATGTAACGTCTTGAATTTGAATTCTTCTCTGCGAACGACACATAACGCTCAATGAATGAACGGGGAAAGAGTGTGCCCCTTTCCCCGCCAAAGACCGTTAAATGTCGAATCTGTCCAGATTCATCACTCGAGTCCATGCTGCCACAAAGTCTTTAACAAATTTCTCTTTGGCATCGCCGCTGGCATAAACCTCTGCCGCCGAACGCAAAATGGCATTCGATCCAAACACGAGGTCTGCGCGGGTTGCGGTGAATTTAACTTCTCCGCTTAAACGATCGCGTCCTTCAAACAGCTCTTGAGAGCCGTCAACCGCTTTCCATTGATTGCGCATATCCAGCAGGTTCACAAAGAAATCAGTGTTAAGTTCACCCACTTTGTCAGAGAAAACGCCGCGCTGAGTGCTGTCGTAATTTGCACCGAGTGCGCGCAGCCCGCCAACCAACACGGTCAACTCCGGCACGGTAAGCGTCAACTGCTGCGCCTTGTCAATCAGCAGGCTTTCGGTTGGCGTTTTGCCGTGAACGCCGCGATAGTTGCGGAACCCGTCGGCTTTGGGTTTGAGCAGGTCAAAGGATTCAACGTCCGTCTGACTCTGACTTGCATCTACACGACCCGGCGTGAAAGGCACCTCAATGTCAACGTTTACCGCTTTAGCTGCCTGCTCCACACCCACCACACCGGCAAGAACAATAACGTCGGCCAACGAGGCTTTCTGCAACTCTTTCTGAATAGATTCCAGCGTTGGCAAAACGCGAGAGGCTGTGGCGTTAACTTCCCATTCTCTTTGCGGCAACAGCGCCAGACGCGCACCGTTTGCGCCACCGCGTTTATCGCCACCGCGGAAGGTCGAGGCCGAGGCCCAAGCGACCGAGGTCAGTTCACTGACGGAGAGGCCAGAAGCGGCAATTTTTTCTTTAATCAGCGCGATATCGCTGGCCGTTGGATGATAAACCGGCTGTGGCAGAGGGTCTTGCCAAATCAGATCTTCTTTTGGCACTTCGGGTCCGATGTAACGCGCCTTCGGCCCCATATCTCTATGCGTTAATTTGTACCAGGCGCGGGCAAAGGATTCATTAAATGCCTGAGGATCGTTGAGGAAACGACGCGAAATTTTTTCGAATTCAGGGTCGAAACGCAGCGTAAGGTCAGTCACCAGCATCGTTGGCTTGTGTTTTTTGGCTGAGTCGAAGGCATCGGGAATAATATCCGGCGCATCGACCGCTTCAAACTGTATCGCTCCGGCAGGGCTGCGCGTTTGAACCCACTCATATTTGAAGAGGTTCTCGAAGAAGTAGTTGCTCCACTGCGTTGGCGTCTGCGACCAGATAACTTCCAGACCTGAGGTAATGGAGTCAGAACCGACGCCACTGCCGTAGGTGCTGGCCCAGCCAAGGCCCTGCGCTTCAATGGGTGCAGCTTCAGGATCGTCGCCAACGTGGGTAGCTTCGCCTGCGCCGTGGGTTTTGCCCAACGTATGGCCGCCGGCAATCAGCGCGACGATCTCTTCATCGTTCATGCCCATATTGCCGAAGGTGGCACGAATGGCCGGCGCTGCCGAGGCGGGGTCACCGCTGTGGTTTGGGCCTTCAGGGTTAACGTAAATCAGCCCCATTTCGGTTGCGCCTAATGGCGACTGAGCCAGCGATTCTGGGTGACGATGTTCAAGCCACTCTGTTTCGTCACCCCAGTTGATGTCGAGATCCGGCTCCCAAACGTCTTGGCGTCCTGCGCCAAAACCGAAGGTGCGGAAGCCGGAGTTTTCCAGAGCCACGTTACCGGCAAGGATATACAGGTCGGCCCAGGAAATTTTTTGACCATATTTTTGCTTCACCGGCCACAGTAAACGGCGCGCTTTATCGAGGCTGACGTTGTCTGGCCAAGAGTTCAATGGCGCAAAGCGTTGCTGACCGCGACCCGAACCGCCGCGCCCGTCGACTGAGCGATAGGTGCCGGCGCTGTGCCATGCCATACGAATGAAAAGGCCAATGTAGCTACCCCAGTCAGCGGGCCACCAAGGTTGTGATTCAGTTAGCAGCGCCTTCAAATCACCTTTGAGGGCGTAGTAATCTAATTTTGCGAACTCGTCACGATAGTTAAAATCTTCGCCTAGCGGGTTTGAGCGGTTTGAATGTTGGTTCAGCAGGTCAACTCTTAACTGATTGGGCCACCAGTCTCGATTATTTGTCCCGCCGCCTGCAGTTTCATTAGGGTTGTTTTGATGAAAAGGACATTTACCGGCTGGTGCTTCTCGGTCTGCTTCAACGATAGGTTTTGCAGCTTTTTCTGTTTCATTTGAATTGCTCACAGGAATACCCCTTTATTTGATTTCCGTATCTACGATATACACGGCCATTGATAAGTCATACCTGTATTACTCTATGGATTTGATAGCCTTTGCCCTTGGTAATTGGCTATACATAAATGAAATTTATAGATTGTGGGGGAGGGCTAAAGGCAAAAATAATAATAGCCAAAGATTGGTAGGGTTTCTGAGAGATTGATCCGCTGTTCCTTTTTATAAAAGAGACCGCGTGGGAGAACGGATGCCGTATAAGCAAAAAAAAGGGTTCTATCCCGAAAGAGAGAACCCGACGTATTTCGTTATTTTTCTAACGCATCAACCGATGGTCATTAAACTCGCATTGCCGCCCGCGGCCGCAGTGTTAACACTCAGTGAACGCTCGACGAGCAGGCGTTCAAGCAGAATGTTGGTTTCTCCACGTGCGAATCCTTGCACCGAAACAATCGCACCGGAACGTTTCGCCAAGGTCTGACACAGGTCACGCAGCTGGTCTGCGTCACCGTGATAAATCACTGCGTCAAACTCAAGGTTGGCGTTCTCCCAGTCGGCGGCGAAGTCGATACGCGCCTGAATGACTTTAGGCAAACGCTGGAACAACTCTCGCTGCACGCTGGATTCAGGCCACAGCACGCGACAGCCGGTTGAGGTTGCCGCCGCAAGCTGAATCAACGCATCGTGGGTGTTGTCGGCCAAGGCCAGTACGCGTTCGCGCGGCAGCAGGGCGTAGGTATTGCGTTCTCCCGTTGGCCCCGGCAGCGTACGCAGGGTTCCACCCTGGCTCCATTGTGCAAAATCGCCGCACAGAGCAGTAATCGCAGGCGCGTCTTTCGCTGCCCATTCACTCAAAGCCTGATGCGGTTCCAGCAGCGCAGAACGTACGCTGGCATCAAGCGGCATGGGGTTCGTCTCCCGATTGAGCAGACTGTTAATGGCCTGTTCAGGACGGCTTGCCAGCAGGCGATAAAGATACAGCGGACCGCCGGCTTTAGGACCCGTGCCCGACAGGCCTTCGCCCCCAAACGGTTGCACGCCAACCACGGCACCCACCATATTACGGTTAACGTAGAGGTTACCGACTTTGGCACGCGAGGTGACACGCTGAATGGTCTCGTCAATGCGCGTATGAATGCCAAGCGTCAGGCCATAACCGGCATGATTAATCTGATCTACCAGCGCATCAAGATTTTGACGGGTGTAGCGCACCACGTGCAGCACCGGTCCAAAAATCTCTTTCTTCATCTCGTCAAAGCCGTTTAGCTCAATCAGCGTTGGCTTGATAAAGGTGCCGCGCGACCACTCTTTGCTGTCGTCGGCATTATTTTGCGCCGCCTGATACACCTTACGGCCTTTGGCACGCAGGGCTTCGATGTGCTTCTCGATGTTAGCTTTGGCTTCGGCGTCAATCACTGGACCAATGTCAGTTGAGAGGCGCTCAGGATTACCCATGCGGCACTCAGCCATCGCGCCACGCAGCATTTGCAGGGTATGTTCTGCCACGTCTTCCTGAATACACAGCACACGTAGGGCAGAACAACGCTGACCGGCGCTGTCGAAGGCCGAGGCAACCACGTCGGTCACCACCTGTTCGGTGAGTGCAGAAGAGTCAACAATCATGGCATTTAAACCCCCAGTTTCGGCAATCAGCGGCGTTGGGCGACCCTGAGCGTCGAGGCGTCCTGCTATGTTGCGCTGCAGAATTCCAGCCACGTCGGTGGAACCGGTAAACAGCACGCCGTGAACGCGCTCGTCATTCACCAACCGCGCACCCACTGTTTCGCCCCGTCCGGGCAGCAGTTGCAGCACGCCCGCAGGCACACCGGCTTCAATCATAATACGCACTGCACTGGCGGCAACCAGCGGTGTTTGCTCCGCAGGTTTTGCCAGCACGCTGTTGCCTGCGGCCAGCGCGGCTGCAATTTGTCCGGTAAATATAGCCAGTGGGAAGTTCCACGGACTGATACACACCACCGGCCCCAGTGGACGATGGCTGTCATTGCTGAATGCCTCTTCGATTTGCTCTGCATAATAGTGTAGGAAATCAACCGCTTCACGCACTTCGGCAATGGCGTTATTAAAGGTCTTTCCGGCTTCACGCACCAACACGCCGAGCAGATTCTGCATCTGCGACTCCATCAACTCACCGGCGCGGTGCAAAATAGCGGCGCGCTCCTGCGGCGGTGTGGCAAACCAGATAGCGCCCGCATGAGTGGCGCAGTCCAGGGCGAGGCTGATTTCTGCCTCGGTGGTTTCGCGCACCTGACCGACAATATCCGTCGGCTCGGCGGGGTTAATCACGTTTTCAAAGCCTGCGCTCACCGGCTCACCGTCGGCCAGCACAGCGCCAAGAATAGGCTCAGCCCGCAGCGGATGTGCCGCACTGGTCAATAGGGCGCTGGAAAGTGACGCCAAACGGTGTTCGTTTGACATGTCAAGACCGGCAGAGTTGACGCGATTTGCGCCGTATAAATTGCGCGGCAGAGCGATGCGCGGATGCGGCAACCCGATCTGCCCCTCTTCGGCAGCCAGTTGTTCAACGGCTTTAACCGGATCGGCGACCAGTTCGTCCAGCGGCAAAGTAGCGTCGGCAATGCGGTTGACGAACGACGTATTGGCCCCGTTTTCAAGCAGGCGGCGTACCAGATAGGCTAACAGTGTTTCGTGCGTCCCGACCGGCGCATAGATGCGGCAAGGGCGGTTCAATTTACCGTCGGAAATTTTACCCACTACCTGCTCATAAAGCGGCTCACCCATACCGTGCAGGCACTGGAACTCATACTGCCCCGGATAGTAGTTGTTGCCCGCCAGCTGATAAATTGCTGCCAGCGTGTGCGCATTGTGGGTCGCAAACTGTGGATAAATCAGGTTTGGCACCGCCAGTAACTTGCGCGCGCAGGCCAGATAAGAGACGTCGGTATACACCTTGCGGGTATAGACCGGATAGTCTTCTAGGCCATCAACCTGAGCGCGTTTGATTTCGCTGTCCCAATAGGCACCTTTTACCAGACGGATCATCAAACGACGACGGCTGCGCTGCGCCAGCTCGGTCAAATAGTCAATAACCATCGGACAGCGCTTTTGATAGGCCTGAATAACAAATCCGATGCCGTTCCAACCTGCCAACTCTGGCTCAAAGCACAGTTTTTCCAACAAATCGAGGGAGATCTCCAGACGGTCGGCTTCTTCGGCATCAATATTAATGCCGACGTCATACTGGCGTGCCTGTAAAGTCAGAGACAGCAGGCGGGGATAAAGCTCTTCCATCACGCGCTCGTACTGCGCGCGGCTGTAGCGTGGATGCAGCGCTGACAGTTTAATTGAGATGCCCGGACCTTCATAAATCCCGCGACCGTTAGACGCTTTGCCTATGGCGTGAATCGCCTGTTGATAAGACACGAGGTAAGCCTGGGCATCTTTTTCAGTCAGCGCCGCTTCCCCGAGCATGTCATAGGAGTAGCGGAATCCTTTGTCTTCGTGCTTGCGGGCATTGGCCAGTGCCTGCGCGATGGTTTCGCCGGTAACAAACTGTTCGCCCATCAGGCGCATTGCCATGTCCACGCCTTTGCGGATCAGCGGTTCGCCGCCTTTGCCAATAATGCGGCTCAGCGAGTTTGAAAGTTTGGCTTCGTTATGGGTCGCGACCAGTCGGCCGGTAAACAGCAGACCCCAAGTGGCGGCGTTGACGAACAAAGAAGGGCTGCGGCCAAGGTGTGACTGCCAGTTGCCGTTGCTGATTTTGTCGCGGATCAGCGCATCGCGCGTTGGCTTGTCGGGAATACGCAACAGCGCTTCGGCTAGGCACATCAGTGCCACGCCTTCGAGGGAAGAGAGCGAAAACTCCTGTAGCAGACTTTGCACCATACCGGCGCGGCCGTTTGCACTTTTTTGGTGCCGAAGCGCATTGGCGAGGTCATAGGCCAGTTTATGTGCGGCGGTGTCGGCAGGCGGGGACAAACGCGCCTGTTCGAGTAGCATGGCAACAGATTCCGGCTCAGGGCGGCGATAGGCGGCAGTAATAGCAGAACGGGTCACCGACTGGGGATGAACCTGCTCGGCGAAGTCGAGGAATGGCTGGTGCTCAATTACCACTGGCACGGCGGCGTCTTCGTTATCGGCAGCGTGGGTGCCCGTTATATCGGGCAGGCCAACGCCCGATTCAAGCTGTTCAAGATACGAGTAGATGGCTTGTTTGATAAGCCAGTGGGGCGTGCGGTCGATGCCCTGCGCGGCGATTTTTATTCTGTCACGCGTGGCTTCATCAAGCTTCACGCCCATAGTCGTCGTTGCCATTCCCAATAACTCCGTTGTCAGTAATACCTGTTATTTTCGCTACTATCTGTGATGTTGCAACTTTGTGCAACCTGGATAAATGCAGGAACTATGCCGAAGGTGAAATTAGTGATCAAATTAACAAAAAAATAACGGCATGATTGTTGCTTAACCTGTTTGTGGGGTTGTACTAAGTGCAACTTGCTGAGGTTGGGCAAGTGAAAAAGATGCAACTCCGTGTCACAACTTTGCAGTTTTAAGGTTGGCACATTGTTCAATGAGCGTTAAAAGTCTTGGCCTGTAGAACGTGCTCCACTAGTATCCTCGGGCTGAAAAATTTTGTAGCACGTTAGAAAGGACGAGGGTGACTGCGCATTTCGCGTCAATCTCTTAGAGATGCGGACAGGGTAATTCTGCGTTTCGGGGTGGAACTGATAATTAAAGAAAATACATGGAGAACTTGCATGACAATGAACACACCAATGCTGGTGACATTTTGTGTCTATATATTTGGTATGATTTTAATTGGGCTCATCGCCTACTTACGCACCAAAAACTTTGACGACTACATCCTCGGCGGTCGCAGCCTCGGTAGCTTTGTTACCGCGCTCTCTGCCGGTGCTTCCGATATGAGCGGTTGGCTGCTCATGGGTTTACCAGGGGCGATTTTTGTTTCGGGGATTTCAGAAAGCTGGATTGCCATCGGGTTGACTCTCGGAGCCTATCTTAACTGGAAGCTGGTCGCCGGACGCCTGCGTGTGCACACCGAGGCCAACAATAACGCCTTAACGTTGCCGGACTATTTTACTCATCGTTTCGAAGATTCCAGCAAACTGCTGCGCATTATCTCTGCCGTAGTTATTTTGATTTTCTTCACGATTTATTGTGCATCTGGCGTAGTAGCCGGTGCCCGTCTGTTTGAAAGCACCTTCGGTATGACCTATGAAACCGCGCTGTGGGCCGGTGCGGCGGCGACCATTATCTATACCTTTATCGGCGGATTCCTGGCCATTAGCTGGACCGACACCGTGCAGGCCACGCTGATGATCTTCGCGCTGATCCTCACGCCGGTTATCGTTATTCTGGCGGTGGGCGGTATCGATACTTCAATGCTGGTCATCAGTGCTAAAAACCCCGAATACACCGACATGTTTAAAGGCATGAATCTGGTTGCGATTTTATCGCTGCTGGGCTGGGGGCTTGGCTATTTCGGTCAACCGCATATTTTGGCGCGCTTCATGGCCGCAGACTCGCACCATACTATTAAAAATGCACGTCGCATCAGCATGACCTGGATGATCTTGTGTCTGGCGGGGACCATCGCGGTGGGCTTCTTCGGTATTGCCTATTTCGCCAATAATCCGGGCGATGCCGGTAACGTGACCCAAAATGGTGAACGCGTATTTATCGAATTGGCGAAAATCCTGTTCAATCCGTGGATAGCGGGTGTGTTGCTTTCTGCCATCCTCGCCGCGGTGATGAGCACCTTGAGCTGCCAGCTGCTGGTGTGTTCAAGCGCGATAACAGAAGACTTATACAAAGCATTCCTGCGTAAAGGCGCCAGCCAGAAGGAGCTGGTGTGGGTCGGTCGTTTAATGGTGCTGGTGGTGGCCGTGGTAGCCATCGCGCTGGCGGCCAACCCTGAAAATAAAGTGCTGGGTCTGGTGAGCTATGCGTGGGCTGGTTTTGGCGCCGCCTTTGGTCCGGTTATCTTGATTTCCGTGATGTGGTCGCGTATGACCCGCAACGGCGCGCTGGCCGGGATGATAGTCGGGGCAGTGACCGTTCTGGTATGGAAAAACTACGGCTGGCTGGACCTGTATGAAATTATCCCCGGCTTCGCTTTCGCCTGCATTGCCATCGTAGTCGTTAGTCTGATGGGGCGTAAACCGTCCGCCGCGGTTGAAAAACGTTTTAATGCCGCAGAAGCGGAGTACCGCACCGTTTAATTGATTAATATTATAATTTATTGATAGTTCGGCATTAAACCCTTTTCTTCGGCTCAGCGGCGGGGGAAGAGGGTTTTTTAATTTCTCACTAACCTTAATTTAACCTTAAGAAATCACACAATCCCTAATAACTATTTTCGAAAATCCTACAGTCTCCGCTTGTATTTATTTTCAATGGAATGATAATCACAATCGTTTTCATTTTTACCCTTCTTTACAGTTGTACGCAGGTTGAAATATCGACTTTGTGCTTTAAAACCCGTATTCGGAGTCACCGCTATGTTTGTTCCCTTTTTAATTATGTTCCGCGAAGGGCTGGAAGCCGCCTTGATAGTCAGCCTGATTGCCAGCTATCTAAAAAGGACTCAGCGCGGGCAGTGGCTCGGCATTGTCTGGATTGGCGTGATTATTGCCGCCGCCCTGTGTCTTGGACTGGGTATCGTTATCAATGAAACCACCGGCGAGTTCCCGCAAAAAGAGCAGGAGCTGTTTGAAGGACTGGTGGCGCTGGTGGCGGTATTTATCCTGACCTACATGGTGTTCTGGATGCGTAAAGTCTCGCGGTCAATCAAGGTGCATCTTGAAGGGGCCATCGACAACGCACTCAGCTCCGGCAGGGGGCAAGGCTGGGCGCTGGTCGCGATGGTGTTTTTCGCCGTAGCGCGTGAGGGGCTTGAGTCGGTGTTCTTCCTGTTGGCCGCTTTTCAGCAGGACGTTGGCATCGAGGCACCGATTGGTGCAGTGCTGGGGCTCGTCGCGGCGATTATTCTCGGCTTTGCCATCTACTACGGCGGCGTGAAACTTCAGCTGGCCAAATTCTTTAAGTGGACCAGCCTGTTCATTCTGTTCGTGGCGGCCGGTCTGGCGGCAGGGGCCATTCGCGCCTTCCATGAGGCGGGTCTGTGGAACGGGCTGCAAACAACGGCGTTCGACCTGAGTAACGTGCTGTCAACGGATTCACTGTTCGGCACGCTGCTCGAAGGCCTGTTGGGCTACCAGCAGGCGCCATCGGTAAGCGAAGTGCTGGTCTATTTCCTGTATCTGATCCCGGCACTGCTGTTCTTCTTCTTTCCGAGTAAACAGCAGGGGAGTTCTGCCTCTGCGGTTGGCCAAAAAACACAGCGTTGAGTTAACAGCGCACAGTTAACATCACTACCTCTGGGAGTTTTTTATGTCTGATTCACGTACCGCCTTTCGCCGTAAGGCGTTGCAGATTGCGCTTTTGTCTCTGCCTGCATTTTCTTTCAGCGCCAGCCTGTTTGCCGCTGAGGTTCCGCAGGTGAAAATTACAGTGACCGATAAACAGTGTGAGCCGATGCAGTTGACCGTTCCTGCCGGAAAAACGCAGTTTATTATTCACAACGCCAGTAAAAAAGGACTCGAATGGGAGATCCTTAAAGGCGTGATGGTGATAGAAGAACGTGAAAACGTCGCGCCTGGCTTTACTCAGAAGATGACTGCCAACCTTGAAGCTGGCGAATACGACATGACCTGCGGCCTGTTGAGCAATCCGAAAGGTAAGCTGACAGTGACTGCCGTGGGTGAGGCTGCCTCGGTCAAGCCGGACGCCATGGCGCTGGTAGGGCCTATTGCCGAATATAAAGTCTACGTCACGCAACAGGTTGCCGAGCTGGTGAGCCACACCAAGGCCTTCACCGACGCCATCAAGCAGGGTGATTTGACATTGGCCCAGCAACTTTATCCGTCGACGCGCGTTTACTATGAGCGTATTGAACCTATTGCCGAACTGTTCTCAGACCTGGACGGCAGCATCGATGCCCGTGAAGATGACTTCGAGAAAAAGGCCGATGATCCTAAATTTACCGGTTTCCACCGCCTAGAGAAAATTCTCTTCGCCGATAAAACCACGAAAGGCACTACGGAGCTGGCTGACCGACTGTATGCCGACACCCAGGACCTGCAAAAGCGTATCACTGACCTGACTTTCCCGCCGAGCAAAGTGGTGGGCGGCGCGGCCGGTCTGATTGAAGAAGTGGCGTCAAGTAAAATCAGCGGTGAAGAAGACCGCTACAGCCGCACCGACCTGTGGGACTTCCGCGCCAACCTCGACGGTGCACAAAAAATCGTTAATCTGCTGCGCCCGCTGCTGGTAAAAGCCGACAAGCCGCTGCTGGATAAAATTGACGTCAATTTTAAAACTGTCGATACCCTGCTGGATAAATACCGCACCAAAGAGGGCTATGAAAACTATGAAAAACTGTCAGATGCCGACCGTAATGCAATGAAAGGCCCGATCACTACCTTGGCCGAGGACTTGGCCAAACTGCGTGGCGTGCTGGGTCTCGATTAATCCCCGCGTTCAGCAAGGCAATAAATGGACTGGAATAATCAGTCACACCCGGTGCATTGCACCGGGTGAGTAGAGGCAAAGCAATGAGCAACTCTAAAAGTAATAACGAAGCCCAAAATAGGGCGCAGAATGTTTCTTCTTCACGCCGCCGCTTGCTCAAAGGCGCAGGATTGCTCGGCGGTGCTATGGCCTTCGGCGGCACAGCAACCCACGCTGCGCAGGCACCGGGTGCAAAACAGGGCTATGAGCCAGGTACTGTGTCACCTGATGAACGCCACAGCATGCAACCTTTTCACGGCGAACATCAGGCCGGTATCCTCACGCCGCAGCAGGCATCGATGTCACTGGTGTCCTTTGACGTGCTGGCCGCTAACAAGGCCGATCTCGAGCGCCTTTTTCGCCTGCTCACGGCGCGCTTTCAGTTTTTGACCACCGGGGGTAAGGCGCCCAGCGTTGACCCTAAATTTCCACCGATGGACTCGGGTATTATGGGGCCGGATATCTACCCCGACAACATGACTCTTACGCTTTCAGTGGGGGATTCGTTGTTTGACGAACGCTTCGGTTTAGCCGCGCATAAGCCTAAAAGTTTGCAGCGCATGCAGCGCTTCCCGAATGACTCGCTCGACGCCAAGCTGTGCCACGGTGATTTGCTGTTGCAAATTTGTGCCAACAATGCCGATACCGTGCTGCACGCGCTGCGCGATATCATTAAACACACTCCGGACCTGCTCAGTGTGCGCTGGCGTCGCGACGGTTTTATCTCGTCGCACGCCGCGCGCAGTCAGGGCAAAGAGACGCCGATTAATCTGCTGGGATTCAAGGACGGCACCGCGAATCCAGACACCCAAGATTCGGGGCTGATGAACAAGGCTATCTGGGTGACGCCGGACCAGGGGGAACCCGCGTGGGCGGTCGGCGGCAGCTATCAGGCGGCGCGAATTATTCCCTTCCGCGTTGAGTTTTGGGACCGTACGCCATTGCAGGAGCAGCAGACTATTTTTGGCCGGCACAAGGCTTCAGGTGCGCCGCTCGGCATGGAAAATGAGCACGACGTGCCGGACTACAGTAAAGATCCCGAGGGGAAAGTGATCCCGTTAGATGCCCACATTCGCCTGGCGAATCCGCGTACCAAAGAGACGGACGACAACCTGATGTTGCGCCGAGGTTACAGCTATTCACTGGGCGTGACGAACTCGGGCCAACTGGAGATGGGGCTGCTGTTTATTTGCTATCAGCATGACCTGGAAAAAGGTTTTTTGAATGTGCAGAAAAGGTTAAACGGCGAGCCGTTGGAGGAGTATATCCGTCCGGTTGGCGGTGGATTCTTCTTTACGCTGCCTGGCATTAAAGATGAAAGCCGCTATCTGGGGCAGAGTCTGCTTGAAGCCTAATCTGCATGACTCTTTTTAGGGTAAATAGTACGCCATAACAAAGCCCGCCGAGTCTACTGTACGGCGGGCTTTTATTATTTCAAGACCGCGTGATCAGCGCGCTATTCTTTGGTGCCAGTACTTGGTGAACTCTTCCTCACCGTTCAGGCTCACCACCATGTCACCGCTGACGATAAAGTGTGTCAGGTCGCTGCGCATTTCGAGGGTGATTTCCGCCTCAATCCACCAGCCTTCACGGCCCATTTTCATGGTTTGCGTCAGCAGATAGCGCCCGGATAGCGGGTCGGCATTGTTAATGGTCAGCTCACGGCGCAGGTTGTGATCGACGGTGGTGTCGATGTCATCGAAGCGATAAATCCCTTCACCAAACACGCCGCCGACGCCGTTGGTGACCGAGGTCCAACTGTCCTGCAAGAAGTCATAGCTTAGCGTGCGGTCAACGCGACCGGCGGAAAGTACTGATTGCGCGGTCGGTGGTGCACTTTGCGGATGCGGATTAGGCCCGTCAATCTCCAGCGGATTAGCACAAACCGGCAGCGTCAGCTGCGCGCTTTGCAGGTCTAGCGTCAGGGTTGCTGTTTCGGCCATTGGCCACACCATCGGCCAATAGGTGGTGGCCAATGATATCCGCATCCGGTGACCGGCGGCAAAGCGGTGACATATGCCGTCGAGCTGTACGTTGACGCGCACTTTTTCACCGGCAACCAGCGGCACCGATTTATGTTGACCCTGCAAATGACTAAGGTTCATCCAGCCGTGGGTCACGCGGTTAACCGCACCGTCAGGTGCGACGTCCGAGAGACGCACATAAAGCATCGCCGCCGGTTTATCGCTGGACAGCTCAATGCTGAATTCGGTAAAGCCGAAAATAGACAGCGGTTCGCGCAGTGGGGCGCTGTCGAATATCTCGGCCTGACCGTCGTCAACGCGCTGGTCCGGCGGGTTTTCACCGGGTACGCCTGCGCCCATCCACTCACCGGCCATCAGGCCGTGGCTTTGCGCAGAGCACAGTGCCAGCCTTGAGGGCTGTGCATCGAGCTGCGGGTTAAGCTGTCCTCGTGTAAGCCACCAGCTCTGACCCTTCACGTTGCTGGCGGTGCCTGCGTCAAAGCCCAGCCACTGGCCTTTGCTGGTAGGGCGCAGGGCCGAAGGCGGCTGGCTGTCCTGCTGCCAGGCCTGAATCATCGGGCCGTCGAGCACGTCGTTAGGTTCGTCTTTCAGCCAATGGTCCCACCAGCGCAGTGCCTCTTGCAGGAAGCCGATAGCCGGTTCAGGCGTGCCGTCCTGTGGATAAATATGCGCCCATGGGCCAATAATTGCCTTACGCGGCACCTGCAGGTTGTCCATCAGGCGGAAAACCGCATTGCTGTAGGAATCGGCCCAGCCGCCAATGGCCATCACCGGGCACTGAATCGCCGACCAGTCTTCACACACCGAGCCGTGCTGCCAGTAGCGGTCGCGCAGCGGGTGCTCCATCCACAATGCCGGGAAAAACGGCATGTTTTCAAGCCGATGCAGCCACTCGTTGTACCAACCGTCGCCGACCAATGCCGGATCGGCAGGGCGACTTTGGTAGGCCAGCATAATGCCGCCCCACCACAGGTTATCGTTGAGCAGGCAGCCGCCTTTGTAGTGAATGTCGTCGTTATAGCGATCGTCGGTGGAGCACACGGTGATGATGGCTTTTAACGCGGCGGGGCGTCGTGCGGCCACTTGAAGCGAGTTGAATCCGCCCCAGGATTTGCCCATCATGCCGACGTTGCCGCTGCACCACGCTTGGGACGTTATCCACTCAATCACTTCAAGCGCATCATTTTGCTCTTGCAGCAAATATTCGTCGGCCAGCAGGCCGTCTGATTCGCCGCTGCCGCGCATGTCAACGCGCACCACGGCATAACCGTTACCGGCGAAATAGCCGTGCATGGGTTCGTCGCGTGTGCGGGTTCCGTCGCGTTTGCGATAGGGAATGTATTCAAGAATGGCCGGCACCGGCTGCTCTGAGGCGCTGTCCGGTAACCAGAGTCGCACGGCGAGGCGCGTGCCGTCGCTCAGAGGCAACCATAGGTGTTCTATTTGGGTCACGCTGTGCGCAAATTCGGTGATTATCTGTTTCATACTGCTCCGATATGCTGTTTTTCCATGTCTCAGGCCACGTCGTTACGGGTTGCCTGACGTAAATTAAGGACTTCGTCGAGCCAGCCCGTGCGCAACTCTGGCACGGACGTCAGCAGTTTTTCGGTGTATTCATGCATTGGCGGACTGAATACTTCCTGAGTATCCCCGCTGGCAACGATATTACCGCGGTACATGACCGCCACCTGATGGGCGATACGTTTTACCGTACCCAGGTCGTGAGTAATAAAGAGGTAGGAGAGGCCGAGCTGTGACTGTAGCCTGCGCAGCAGGTTGAGCACTTCCTCTGCGACCAAGGGATCCAGCGCCGAGGTGGCTTCATCGCAGATAATTAAATCTGGGTTGGCCGCCAGCGCACGGGCAATGCACACGCGCTGTTTCTGCCCGCCGGAAAGTTCTCCCGGCAAACGGTCGATTAGCTTGAGCGGCAGTTCGGTCAACCTGAGTAGCTCTTCAACGCGTGCTCTGACTTGGCGCGTGTTAAGTCCAAAATAGAAGGCGACCGGTCTGCCGATAATCTCCAGAATGGTCTGACGCGGATTAAGGGCCACGTCTGGAAGCTGGTAGATCATTTGGATGCGGCGCAGGGTTTCTTTATCACGCTGGGCATAGTTATGTGACAGTGTCACACCATCGAAAGTGACGGTGCCGCGAGTGTCGGCCAGCAGGCCAACCAGCGCCCGAGCCAGCGTGCTCTTACCACTGCCCGATTCGCCGATAACGGCCAGCGTTTTTCCGCGTGGTAGCGAGAGGCTCACGTTTTCGACCACCATTTTGCCATTGTAGCCGGTGCTAAGTTGATCAATGGTCAGCAGCGGTGCTTCGGCTCCAATGCCGCTCGGTGCGGCGTCTTCGGTCATGCCGTGCACACGCTCCGCGACCAGTCGCTGAGTGTATTCCTGCTGCGGGGCATTAAGAATGGACTCTGTGCTGCCGGTCTCGACTTCACTGCCGTGGCGCAGTACTAGAATTCGGTCAGCCAACTGCGCAACGACCGCAAGATCATGGGTAATGTACAGTGCAGCGGTATTGAACTCGCGTACCAGTTTGCGCAGCATTACCAGCACTTCAATCTGCGTAGTGACGTCCAACGCCGTGGTGGGTTCGTCCATCACCAATAGATCAGGTTTGCACGACATTGCCATCGCCGCCATTGCGCGCTGTAACTGTCCGCCGGAAAGCTGATGCGGATAGCGTAGACCGATGTTTTCAGGATCCGGCAGGTCGAGGGCGCGAAACAGAGTGACTGCCCATTCGCGGCTCTGCTGTTTGTTCATCAGTCCGTGGCGAATGGGGCCTTCACACACCTGACGCTCAATGGTCAACGCCGGGTTAAAGGCAGCCGCTGCGCTTTGCGCCACGTAAGCCACGCGACGTCCGCGCCACTGGCGTTTCTGGTCCGAAGAGAGTGTAAGCAGATCAGTACCGTTGACCAGCACTTCACCGGCACTGATACGGCATCCCTGACGTGCATAGCCCAGTGCGGCTAATCCAATGGTCGATTTACCGGCTCCAGACTCACCAATCAGCCCCAGAACCTCGCCCGGTGCCAACTGAAGTGAAACTGATTTAACCAACGGTGAGCCGTCGAGCGTGTCGACGCACAGGCCGCGTATTTCAAGGGTATTTGTGGTCATGCCTGATCTCCATGTGGCAGGCTATTGCGGGCCAGTAGCCAGTCAACCACCAGATTGACGCCGATGGTCAGCAGTGCAATGGCCGCCGCCGGATACAGCGGCGCAAATTGACCAAAGTTAATCGCCTGTGCATTGTCACGCACCATGCTGCCCCAGTCGGCGTAAGGTGGCTGAATGCCAAGTCCCAAAAAGCTCAATCCGGCGATAAACAGGAAGGTGAAGCAGAAACGCATCCCAAATTCGGCCAGCAGCGGCGGAATAGCGTTAGGGAGAATTTCTTTGGTCAGCACCCACCGCAGCCCTTCACCGCGCAGCCGGGCCGCTTCAACATATTCCTGACAGACGATAGCCTGCGCCACTAGGCGGGCAAGGCGAAACACCCGCGTGGCGTCGAGCAGGGCAATGGTCAGTACTAGCACAGGAATCGAGGTGCCCATTACTGAAAGCACCATCAGGGCAAAAATTAGCACTGGAATCGACATTACCGTGTCGACGATGCGCGACAGCACCACGTCAATCCACTTGCCATAAATTGCTGCCGCGAAACCGCTGACAATACCGATGATAAAAGAGGTGAAAGTGATGGCCAGTGCGATTGCAATCGTGGTACGGGCGCCAAACAGAATGCGTGACAACATATCGCGGCCCAGACTGTCGGTGCCGAACGGCGTGGCAGCAGAGGGCAATAGCCAGATATCACCTACCTGTTCGGTTTCAGTGTGCGGTGCCAACCACGGGGCAAATATCGCGCCAATCAGGTTCACGGCAATAATAATAATGCCTATCCAGGCCGAGAGGGGGATGGCGCTAAAAGAACGTTTCTTATTCATTGTGTACAGGTTCCATTTAACGTTATCTGGCGTGGCGCAGGCGCGGATTGCACCAGATGGCCAACAGGTCAGCGGTGGTGTTCAGCAAAATGTAGGTTCCACCAAACAACAGACCACAGGCCTGTACCACGGGCAGGTCGCGCTTGGTTACCGCATCGACCATATACTGACCAATGCCCGGATAAACAAACACCACTTCGACCAAAATGACGCCCACCACCAGATAAGCCAGATTGAACGCCACCACGTTGATGATCGGTGCCAGCGCGTTGGGCAGCGCGTGCTGTACCACAATTCGCCAGCGCGAAATACCTTTCAGCACCGCGCTTTCGATATACGGGCTCGCCATCACGGCCGTCACCGAGGCGCGGGTCATGCGCAGCATGTGGGCCAGCACCACCAGCGTCAGGGTCAGCATTGGCAAGGTGCAGACATAAAGCCGGCCGGTGAAGGTGGTGGTAGGGTCAACCATCGCCAGACTCGGGAACCAAGTCAGGCGAATCGCGAACAGGATCACCAGCACATAGCCCACGAAGAACTCTGGCACCGAGATGCTCAGTAGCGTCAGCGTATTGGCCAGGCGGTCGAACACTGAACCGCGCCAGATTGCCGAAGCAATGCCCAGACCCACCGCCAGCGGAATAGCCACCAGCGCAGCATAACCGGCCAGGAACAGCGTATTACCAAGACGCGGCAGCAGTTCCAGGCTAATTGGCCTGCCGTTAGCCAGCGAATTACCCAAATCACCGTGCAACACCGAGAACAACCAGTGCAGATAACGCAGAATAGGCGCCTGATCCAGCCCTAGCTGTAAACGCAGTGCCGCCACGGTTTCCGGTGTAGCGCTTTGGCCCAAAATAGCGGTAGCCACGTCGCCTGGCAGCATTTCAGTGCCGATAAAAATCAGCACCGAAACTAGCCACAGCGTACCTATACCTAATAAAACACGATAAAAAATACGCTGAATCATCATCCCTCCAGCCAGACGCGCTCGGCTAAACGGCCACCCATAAAGTTGAACATTGGATGAGGTTTGATTCCGCCGACTTTCTTGTTGGCTGCGTCGAGATAGTCACCAAACAGGGGGATCATTGCGCCGCCGTCGTCGCGTACGATGCTTTGCAGTTCGCCATAAATTTCGGCACGTTTACCATCATCAAGCAGCGAGCGGGCCTGCAGCAGCAGGGCGTCGAACTTGTCGTTTTTCCAGTGGGTATCGTTCCATTTTGCAGTCGACTGATAGGCGGTCGAAAACATTTGGTCGGCAGTTGGACGGCCGCCCCAGTAGCCCATGCTGAAGGGGGCTTTCATCCACACGTCGTCCCAGTAGCTGTCCGCTGGCTGGCGTTTGATGCTGATTTGAACGCCGCCTTTCTGCGCTTCCTGCTGGTACAGCGCCGCCGCGTCCAGGGCGCCGGCAAACGCCGCATCGGAAGATGAGAGTTCAAGTTTAAGCTCGCTGAGTCCGGCTTTTTTCAGATAGAACGCCGACTTATCAGGGTCATAAGTACGCTGCTCCAGCTGATGGTTAAAGAAGCGGTCGGTTTTCGGGATTGGATGGTCATTGCCCAGTGAGCCATAGCCGCGCAGCACAGTGTCGAGAATTTTCTGCCTGTCGATGCCTTCTTTGATTGCCATACGAATATTATTGTCGGTGAAAGGCGCGACGCTGCAATCCATCAAGAAAGTGAAGTGCTGACCGCCGGATGAGCGCACAATGTTGAGCATCGGGCTGCGCTTGAGGAAGTCGACCGTCTTAAAGTCAACGCGGTTAATCGCGTGTACCTGGCCGGAAATCAGCGCATTGGTGCGCGCTGTGGGGTCATTGATGACCAGTACTTCGACGGCGTCTACGAAGGCACGATCCGGCTTCCAGTAGTTTGGATTGCGTTTGAAATAGGAGCGCACGCCAGGTTCGTACTGATCGAAGATAAACCCACCCGTGCCGATAGGATGTGACCAGTCGGTAAAGCCTTCAGGCACCACCACCAGATGGTAGTCGGCGAGCAGATAAGGCAGGTCGGCATTACCGCTAGACAGGGTGACCAGAATTTTGTTATCCCCCTGTTTACTGATATCAGTTACCGGCGCTAGCTGCGTTTTAATGGCGCTGCGCGACTTATCACCGCGATGCAGATTAATCGAGTAAATAATATCTTCAGCAGTGAGTTTTTTACCGTTGTGGAAGGTGACGCCGTCTCTCACCGTAAATAACCACTGGGTTGCACCGGGTTTAGCTTCCCAAGCGGAGAAAAGCTCGGGTGTGGCTTTGTTATTTTCGTCAATTTCGATCAGGCCGTTCATCAGCATATAGGCCTGATTTAACGGCACCCAGTCGCTGAATAAGGTCGGGTCCAGCGTATCGCTGGTATTGCCGCCGGACATGCCGAGTTTTAATACGCCACCCTTCTTGGGTTCGGCGGCAAAGGCGTTTAATGGCGACAGACCATAGGCGGTGGTTAATCCCACAGCGGCAGCGCTGGTAATAAAGCCGCGACGGCTCAGTTTGGCGTTGTGTATTAATTGGGACAGGTGCTTATCGTTATCATCAATCATTAATATCTCCCGGTCTGTTGTGTCTGTTGTGTCTGTTGTGAAGGCATCGTAGATTTTGTTATTTGCCTGAATGAGTTATATCAAAACGTATTGCGAAACAAGTATGAGAATTTATCATGAGAGTATGCGAAATTTGCGCAGCAAGACAGCCAAAAAAGATTTAATTTCCCTGCACTGAATGACAAAAAAACGGAGTAGGGCATGGAATTGCACACGGTAGTCGGCTTAATTGGCGTGTTTTGCTATCTGTTGGCTTATGCGCTGGTTCAAATGCGGAAACTAGCGGTTGATGCTGATATTTATGCCTATCTTAATATTATCGGTGGTGTGTTTGGGCTGTATTCTTTGAGCCATGATTTTAATTTGGCGTCCTGCATTTCACAGTCAATGTGGCTGCTTTTCACCTTGATTGGTATGAAATCGGCAAGAAAACGCCGCTTTCTTAATAAAACCAAGCTGCCAACGATAAATATTAATGAGTAATCGATTATAAGAAACGCCTTTTTTATTATAAACAGGCGCATGAATGAGAGGATTTAATATTTATTGCAGAGGACAAACGCACAGTACAATTGCAAATTAACGTTGTTTTATACTTTATTTCCCTCCAATGAATGGATTGCACAAAAAATAAACAGCGCGGAGTGCCAACGGGCAGTGTGCCTATTTCTTTATTCAGCGTGTTGTTTTAACCATTCGCTCACCTTGCGGATAACCGGACGGACGTAACGGTCTTGCGGGATCATCAAATAACATTTTCCCGCCGCGGCCAGTTTGCCCTGATGCGCGGCTACCAACTGACCAGAATTAATAGAGTCCTGCACTAATCCTTCCCAACCGAGCAATATTCCGTCTCCCTGAACAGCAGACTGCACCAGAAAGGGATAACTGTTGGCCCGCCAGGTTAACCGTGGCGCAAAGTGATTAACACCCTGAGAGCTGAACCAGTCGCGCCAACCTGTCCACTCGCGCTGAGGGTCATCCTGAATCAACAAGCGATGATTAAGCATCTCTTCGGCGCTGATATTGTGCGGCAACGTTTTGGCATAGGCCGGTGAGCACATGGGATAGCAAATTTCGTCAAACAGCGGCTCGGCGATAAACCCCTCCGGCGGCTCACGCAAATAGAAGATGGCCAGATCAAATTCTGATGTTTTTAAAGACGAAAAACTGTCAGAGATTTTTAGGCGGATCTGCAAATCCGGCAGCGATTGGCGCAGTGCCGAAAGTCGAGAAGAGAGCCACAGGGAACCCATTGCGCTGGTACAGGCTAACGTAACCTGCGGCATGCCGCTCCAGCCCATAACCTCGGCGGTAGAGTGGGAAATGTCTCTCAGCGATTTGCGAATGTCTGCTGCATAAGCTTCCCCGCGCGGCGTAAGCGTGACCTGACGCTGAGTGCGGGTAAACAGCTTACAGCCAAGTGTCTCTTCTAACTGAAGAATTTGGCGACTGATGGCGCTTTGAGTCAGATTCAGCTCGTCGGCGGCGCGAGAAAAACTGCAATAGCGAGCAACGCATTCAAACGCAACTAAAGTATTGAGCGGGGGTAACGGTTCGATCTGCACGCTAATTTCCTGCCTGAGTGTCACTGAACTGAAACATAGCGTTGAGTCTGCCAGTGGTTAAGCCGTTTTGCACGATATGGTTATCTAACTCAGTGAGTTGTTAAGCGAATTGTTGGAGTTTTCAGCTCGTTAAGTCTGCTATAAAGCCCGCTAAATTTTAACGACGGGAGCATCGATGCCGCTGATTAAACGAGCGATATTAAATAAAGCAGAGTTAACCGGGAGAGGGATTGAGAGTCCGGATGAAAGCAGCACATTTGTTCGCACCCTCATAGGTTTCATCGATGGCGCAGTCAATAGCCTCCCAGTACCGGTTTCATTTTCACTGACCCAATCACCCAAAGCATTTATCTGGAAACTCAGCGACGGAGCCTTTGCGCTAGCAATTTCACTGATTGAACAGATCCAGAGCACGGCGGCCGACGTTGGGCTAGCTGAGTACCCTTCATTGCACCAACCGCTGCTCGCCAGTCTTAACCACTATTTGAGAAACGAGGGATATGCGCTGTCTTCAACTCAACTGTTAGGACCTGCCTCGACCTTTTTAATGATTTATCCTCTGATGGCGAAATGGTGTGGCCACTCGTTGCAGACCCCTCCCTCCGCGATTTATACCCGAGAGCTGGCAAGCTATTTAGCCGGTGCCTGCGAATTCTCAATGGACACGACATTCTCGCACAATATCCCTGCGCAAACGCTGACCTGGCAAAGCGATGGGATACAGGCTTCGGCTCTGGCGGGGGAGAATTCGAACGACGATTTTTTCGATACGCCAAACCCACTCAGTCTTGGAGAATTACCCTCACTGGGGTTACCGGACACACGACCTGCGTATGGTCCGATTAGCCCTACGTCCTCTTATCGCATCCGCCCGGATTCAACGGCCGTGTTCATCGGCCGTTGTCACGACACCCTGTTAAATCGTTGTCATGCGCCGCCGTCGCACAATGTCACCCGTGGGGCGGTGGCAGATTTAGCCGGAGCAAACGTGTATGTACATATTGAAGAGAGCAAAAATCGTGCACTTTACGCGATAAGCACCGGCGGTGCCGCGATGAATGTTAATTCTCATCCCACGGCCACGGCTTCTCTGGCCCTGCCTTCACTGGGCTTCAACGATCCTTTGTTGTTTCCGGTTGCCGAATCGGCAGAAATAGCCGTACGTGCAGTACAGTGGGCATCATCAGGGGCACAGTTTGTGGCAGCACCCGCTGCAAGAAGTCGGCGAAGCGTCATCAATGATGGGGCTTTATCGGTGGTCTACCGCGAAAGGCAATTTGAATTAAGCCAGGCACAGCGCCATGCGTTACTCGAAAGGCTCAGGACCGTTACGGTAGTCCGCTCAGCCAACGGCGTTGCGCAGAGAGAAGAACTGCAAATGTTAAACATCTTGGCTGATGATGGCTCGATTGGCCCACTGTTTGCCCCTGACGACTCGCCCCCAGACTGCCTGAACGGTTTAAACGATTCACCCGCACCCGCCTCGGCTAAAAATATGGGGGACTTATTTGAACAGGTTGATGACTGGATGCATCGTCTACCTGTTGAAAGGTTGCACAAAATCATCCAGCAATACGTTCACGACAACCAGAGTACGGGGTGGGCTCGTGCCAGCATGGCGTCTGGGCATAACCCTGGGTTGCTTAACGTGATCACTACTTTAGAACGGTTAGTGATACGGCAAGCCAGTGACAGAAAATTGTACGTCTCACCAGAAGAGGAAAACATTTTTATTACTCTTCTGCTGGCTGATTCTCCTTTTGATAAAAACGAAGAACTGAGAGCTGCACTGATGGCCTCTCCCATTGCCGAATTTATGCTGGCAAAGCTGTTACTTAGCCAGCTTGACAGACAAATGCCGGTTCCCGGGCAGCTACTGGCCCACAGCTATCAGCAGATAAGGAGGCTTATCAATGGCGCAGGGCGGGTAACGTTTAGCAGGCTTGATGACCTTTTAAACGAAGTTCAGGAGCTGTTTAAATCACAGGTCATAAGTTTAATTCAGGGAGAACAGGACGTGTTGCCGGTATATCTGACAAGGCACAGGCTTGTCAGAATGATGCACTGGCACAAGCGGTTGATGGAGTTCGAGTATCCCTTCATGGCACTCAGAAGCAGGGTAGACCTGCGCGACGTAGCCTGTCTGTCGCGTGAAGGCCTGATGATGAGTCTGGGTGTTAGGCGTTTAAACGACCGAGAAACAATCGCAACCGCCAGCCGAAAGGAACTTGCCGAGCTGGGGCAAGACTTGTTGCTCAATAATTCCCCTGAGGCGCTGTTGGATGAGTTTGCAGAGACGGAGGCGCTGTTCACCATGCCAGACGCCTATTTTACTCGGGGGATTAAACAATCTGCGGACAGCCTTAAGCGGGAAGGGGTATTGGTTATTCAATTTTTGGAAGCTAAACGCAGGCTGGCGGCCGAATTAAAAACCCTGAGGAATGATGACTCGTTGCGTGTTAAAGCCTATCAAAACTTTCTCGCCGTGAAACGGGGACTTTATGCGTTGGCGCTCGAAACAATTGCGCTGAAAGATAGAAATATTCTGCTCCGTTATTTGCAAAATATTGACGGTGTAGACCTGCAATTTGTGCGCATGGTTGATTCACAGGGCAGCGGCACGCAAGTGAAGTCCCCCTATGTTGGTTTTTTTCTCTCCTGCGGCAGCAGTAATGATCAGCCTACTGTCGCGCAGCATAAAACCGACTACTTCATTTCCCTCATGCCGATTCAAAGCGACACCACCCAAGGGTTGGCATTTAATCTCACCGGCATCATGCCGGTAACCCTTATTGAGCGCGAAAACTTTTTGAATCATCAGGGGAAAAACGAATTCCTTGTACGTTTATCAGGCGCTTTGCTTACAGAGCCTTCGCGCTATCGGTTCAATCTGGAGAGTCAAGGGAAGCTTTATTCTAATATCGGTATAAAGAATTGGACCCAGACTGCCAGCAGCCTAGCGCGTGAAATTACACAACGACAGTTTGTTGCCGTTGTTTCTCCCATATTGCCTTCGAACGCTGATTCGCCTGCGAGCGAGGCTAAACCCGAAGCACATCATACAAGCTGGTTTGCCCGCCTATTGAACGAATTGATTTATCTTACCCCGCTGGGGAGCTGTAAAGACGCCGTGGTGGACTTAATTAATGCACATATTGGAACGTTTATTCTCGACGGTGCTTTTTGCCTTTATGCCTTTTTCCCAGCAGGGAGTGAAGAGGAAGAGGGGCTGAAAACGGTGGGCAACGTGATCAAAAATGTGTTGAAAAAGTGTCTTGAGGACAATATTGCAACCAGTACGCATGAAATAATACTGACAAAGCTGGATAGCTTGATAAGTGAAGTTGAAGAGCAGATGACCTCTGGGTTATTGTCTAGTAATCAGGTTCGCCATCGACTTACGGCCAACCTAAAGTTAGTGCCTCTGCTCGCGCCACCGGCCGCCTATGCCACGCTGGCTTTAGATGAAGTTCCGCAAAGTTTCCAGCCGTACCTCGCTTGGCGCGACCCGCTGCACGACAACCTGTACTTTATTTTCAATACTGCTGAAGGGCAGAAGCGCGTTTACCGTCTCGATGAGCACAATAAATTACTGATGCCCAATCATACCCCCTCACTGCTTGCCCTAATTGAAAGAGCACCGAGTCTGCAAGACAGCGCGACGCTGCGTACAACGTTAAATCGCCGAGATATATCCATGCTACGCAGGGCAATTTACCAGCGGGAGACCATGGATAATTTAGCGCAATATTCACACCTTCAGGCTGCGGAAATAAGCGCGCCGCTTATTGCGCTCAGAGAAGATAGCGCCGAGGGTCCGCGATATTACCCGGCCCAAAAACGTCTCGGGAATAAGAATATTTATATAATCTCACCCAATGGCATGCCTGAGGATCAGTGGATTGAGGTTGCGCAGCATGACGGTAAATTACGCTATCGCAACGATAATACTATTCATTTTAGTTCGACCCCGCGGTCAAGCCATCTTACAGGAACTGAGGATGTGTATACCAGTTTACTGGGTGAACTGGAGAATGTTCCCGCCGGTTGGCGTATTGAATCAATATGGATAGAGCAGCAAAGCACGCAGCGTATCGTGGTCGGCTGGCAGGACGCTGAGGGGAAAATTCATTATCGGCATCCCGACGGCGAGGGGCGATGGCTCTTGTGGGACAGTCAGCATCGCGGTGTTTTTTGTCAAACGGTCACGTTGCACAATAGCCGCCAGAAACGCAACGATCCTCTAGCACAGGGATTAATTGCCGAGCTTTTTTCTCCCGAGCACTGTGGGTATTTAACGGTACCGCACGTAAACTGCCCAGCGCGAGCCACTGCCCTTGAGGCATTAACTCGGCAGTTAAAAAATCTGGCTGAACCCGTGGTGTTAAATAAAATAGCCTGCGCCACAATGGCTAAAGAAATTAGTCAGAAATTCACCGATATCTGGGAAACTGTTCCTGAAATGTTGCGCAGATTTATTATCAATATTGGTGACTGGAAGGTCGATGTGGTTAATGTTCATGAGATAGGGGCTTTCTCAAATAAACTATTTGAGTATGCTTTCTCTCTTAAAAGTAAAAATAATCTTAGCGCCGAGCAGTTGGCAGTGAGAGACGATTTTATGGCTAGGGTGAGTCAGCTCATTACTGAATATCAAGCGTTGAAAGAGAAGGTCAGCGAACAAAAACGACTAAAAGAGGAGTTTAAAGAAAGCAGTAAGGCTTATTATGAGACCTATATCTCACGAAACTTAAAAGCCAATCATTGGTTAAATCGATGGTTGAACCGGATACGTTATGCGGGAAAAGCCGAAGGTAACTATGTGATTAAAGCAGCAACGCCTGAAAAAATAGCGCGTAAATACCCCTTTTTGCACCGGGGGATTATCAGCGCTTTGACGAATTTGAACAAAATGGCGACGACAATTTCAGAAGCATTGGCCACGCCTGACTATCTAACCCAACTGCTATCCACCTTCTTTAATGCGGACTTTTCGACGGGGCAAGTTCATGAATTTAATTATAAAATTAAAAAATACTTAGACCGAATAGCGTCTTTTAAAATGGATGACATCGTCGTGGTTGCCGACCGAATGTCCGAGGGTAAGTTAGTCTCTGGATGTTTCAAAACGCCGGTCGAAAAGCTGATTTATGGTGACGGTGCCTACAGCTTCGTTTACAACAGCGATGAGGATAAAAGCATCTATCTGTTCGACTATTTATCTAATAGCCATTTTCTGGAGTTTGCGCTTGCCCATGAACTAGGGCATTTAGTCTTCGATGACAAAAACTATGTCTTTCAAGAGGAGATATATTTAAAGCCGGGCAGTATCTCCAAGAACTTCAGCTTTGCCGGTGCGGCAAGGTTGGCGAAACAACTTATGATTGATAAAGAATTCTTTATTGATTATCTCGCTAAAAACTCCCGCTTTGCCTATGCGTTTTATCGCCATTTTTATGCTCATTCGAATAATTACACGCACAAGCGCGCATTGAGAAATTACTACAATCTTTTCTGGGATAAAAATACCGCCGACTCAACCTATTTGAGAGATAATTCATTAAAGAAGAGATCGCTGAGGCCGCTGGTTGATTATCTCTATTCACAACCTGATATCAAACTCAGTATGGCTTACTATAATCCAGATATATTTTGTGGTTTATTTCAGCTCGCCTACGAGCGGGCGCAGACATTACCGCCTTCCGACACATCTGACACATCCAGCAGGGTGAAGAGGCACGCTTTTAACGTGGAGTTTAACCAAACCGAGCAATTGTTTATAAACCTGCTACTTAAACCGCTGTACGAAAAACACTTACAGGCAGTGGGGAACGACCTGCGGGTCTAATCACTTCGCTGATATTCCTTATAAACGTTTTTGCGAATGTGGTTGTGAATAAATAATTCAAAGTGAAAAAATATAATACATTTCACGTACTTTGATAAATATTCAATGAAATAGAAATAAACAGAGATTAATTTAACGGATTATTAGTAGATTGTTACTGGTTTCCATAATGTTGCTACTCCAGAATCAAGCACGCCAATTTTGTTTCTAACGTGCTCCCTGGAGAGTGAGTAATTTATGACCATTAATCAAGCCCGAAGAAAACTGCTTATCTTTGGAATGGGCATGAGTCTGGTATCGCCAAAGATATTTGCCGCACAAAAAATAGCTTTGTTGGATCTCAAATCAACCAGCGACAGTTTACATATTTCTCTTCCGGCAGGCGATCCTCATGCACGGGTATTCAGGCTAGACAATCCGAACAGAGTAGTGATTGATGTGTCAATGACAGCCTTTTCATCGTCGTTAATGCACTCACTGGTGGTGGTAAGGCAAAAGTTTCCGTGGATTGTGCATGCGAAAATTGCTCATTTTAATCCCGAAACGGCGCGTATTGTTTTCCAGCTCAATCAGCCGGCGAAAATTAATCATCAAACCAGCAATGGTGTAAAGTGGGTAAGCGTCAGCGTGATGAAAGGGGCGATTGCTGCGGCCCCGGCGGTGGTGGAAGAAGAAACGACGGAAGCGCCTGCGCAAAGCGCGAGAAAAATAGCCGCGCGTCCGCTGTTGGTGATGATTGACCCCGGCCACGGCGGTAAAGATCCCGGCGCGATTGGCGGCAAAGGGACCTATGAAAAGCACGTCGTATTGGATATCGCCAAACACCTTCAGCAGCAGTTGCAAAGAGAGTTTAAAATACATGCGGTGTTGACGCGGGAAGATGACGTGTTTATTCCGCTGTATCACCGCGTAAGCCTGGCACATCAGCACGAAGCTGATTTGTTTGTGTCTATTCACGCCGACGGGTTCACCAACGATCAGGTGTCTGGCGCATCGGTATTTGCCCTTTCTGAGCACGGGGCAGGCAGCGCGATGGCCCGCTATCTCTCGCAGAGTGAAAACAGCGTTGATGTGATATATGACAATGATGTTAAAACAAATGATGCCTATCTCAAGCAGACCTTGTTCGACCTCGATCAGACAGAAACCATCAATCGCAGCCTGGATTTTGGCAAACATATGGCCGCCAATATTTCTACTGTCCATCATATGCACAACAACCATATCGAGCAGGCAGGATTTGTGGTGCTCAAGTCACCACGGATACCTTCTGTGCTTGTAGAAACCTCATTTATCACCAACCATCAGGAAGAGCAGCTGCTGCAACAGCCGAGTTTTCAGCTTAAAATGGCCAAGGCGCTGGCGAAGGGAATTCATGGTTATTTAATGCAAGAGCGTAAAGAGAATTTGATCGCTTAAAAAGATCCTCGACAGTACTTTTTTTATTCCCCACGCTACAGATTGATACGGTTCTGAAAACTATCCGGAAAAAAGCCGGATAGTCAGATCTAAAAAAGGATCTGGGATCCTATTGACTCCTTCAAATATTTTTTTTACATTCAAGCAACACCGCTAGCGAAGTTTTGAGATATCGTTATACTGAAATTAACTAGCAGCAACTGCGGGGATAGCGAATGGTAAAGTCCATGTTTGGGCTAGGCTGTAAAAATAACGCTTTATCACCAACCACTCGTTGTCCTGACTTATCAGCAGACGAGGGCCAGAACATCGACTCTCTTTTATCAACCCAAGTTCGTTTTAATTTATTCTCTTTTTCTAAGACTTCTCAGCAACCACGTTCTTTAACTGACCTTACTCTCTCACTGAATGAACCCAACTCCTCCATTGGATTTTTTACTGGCTTATTGACTGTCATGGTCAGTGGTTTGTCATTTATGACAATGCCTCCACGTGAAAAGAAATGGAGAAGCCGGTTAGTTATTAACCGACTGCATTTTATTTCCTCTTCACGTTATTCATTGGCTCAACTTGGTCTAAAAGGAGACCAAAACCTAATCTGTGTGTGAAACATAACTGTGCGGGCCTTAGGCCTATAGCGTTAAGTGAAACAAACTGTAAGGTGCCACTATGGGAAGACAAAAAGCAGTGATCCAAGCTCGTCGTGAAGCTAAACGTGTTATTAGACGTGATTCACGCAGTCACCGCCAACGCGAGGAAGAGTCAGTGACCTCATTAGTACAAATGGGCGGTTTGGAATCTATCGGCATGGCTCGCGATTCTCGCGATACCTCCGCTATCGAAGCGCGTACGGAAGCTCAAGGTCATTACTTATTAGCCATAGAGAATAAGCAGTTGATTTTTGCCACAGGCGAAGCAGGTTGTGGCAAAACGTTTATCAGCGCTGCGAAAGCGGCAGAGGCGTTAATTCATAAAGAGATAGATAGGATTATAGTGACTCGTCCGGTGTTGCAGGCCGATGAAGACCTCGGTTTCTTGCCCGGTGATATTTCTGAGAAGTTTGCTCCTTATTTCAGGCCGGTTTACGACATTCTAGTTCGTCGTCTGGGTTCCTCTTTTATGCAGTACTGTCTGCGACCGGAAATAGGGAAAGTTGAAATTGCGCCATTCGCCTATATGCGCGGACGCACTTTCGAAAATGCAGTGGTTATTCTGGACGAAGCCCAGAACGTCACTGCCAGTCAAATGAAAATGTTCTTAACGCGTCTCGGTGAAAACGTGACCGTTATTGTTAACGGGGATATCACGCAGTGCGATTTACCACGCGGCGTGGCGTCAGGGCTTTCTGATGCGCTTACTCGCTTCCAGGAAGACGAGATGGTCGGCATCATTCGCTTTACCAAAGAGGACTGTGTGCGTTCAGACTTGTGCCAACATGCGCTGAATGCCTATTCCTAAGAATAAACCCAGTTTACGTTAATCCTGTAGCAGCAGCGTAAAAAAGAAAAGGCCGCCAATTTTGGCGGCCTTTATTATTATTAACAGTCTTGACGATTAGCTGTTCAATTAAAGCGTCTAAATTTTAGAGCATGATAATCATCATATAAGCGCAGAACAGCGCCAGGTGAGCGGTACCGTTGAGCACGTTGGTACGCCCGGTCGAGAAGGAGATCTGGCACAGAATTAGCACCGACAGCATCACGACGATATTTGCGGGTTCAAGGCTAAACATCAGCTGCTGTCCGGTCAGGGTGGCGATAATGGTCACCGCAGGTACGGTCAGCGAGATAGTGGCCAATACCGAACCAAAAAACAGGTTCATCGCGCGCTGTACCTGATTTTTCAATACCGCTTTTAACGCACCCAAACCTTCAGGCGAAAGAATAAGCAGCGCCACCAGGAAGCCGGTGAACTGCGCCGGGGCATTCAGCTCGGTCAGCAGCATTTCCAATGGATTAGCATTAAATTTGGTGACGGCGATAACCAGCACCAGATGCACGACTAACCACAGAGCATGGGTCAGGCTTTTATGTGAAGACGGTTTACCGTGTGGAGTATCTTCGTCTTCATCTTCGTGTTCATAAACAAACAGACTTTGGTGTGTTTTTGTTTGAATCAGCAGGAAAACGCCGTACATGGCCGCAGAAATTGCCGCGACAAACAGTGCTTGAAGAGTCGTAAAGTTGCCACCCGGCAGGGCCGCAGGCAGCACCAGCACAATAATGGCCAGCGGGAATATCGCCATTAAATACTGTTTTATGCCGCCAAGATTAACGTACTGCGTCGCGAACTTGCGGCCACCGAGCAGCAGCGCGAAACCAACCAGTCCGGAGGTCACAATCATAATGATTGAAAATAGCGTGTCGCGCATCAGGGCGGGGGCAGCATCGCCGGTTGCCATCAGTGCAGAGATGAGACTGACCTCCAGGATAACCACCGAGAGGCTTAAAATGAGGGAGCCGTAAGGTTCACCGAGGCGATGTGCCAATACGTCGGCGTGTCGTACCACGCTGAAAGCGCTGGCAAGAATACCAACCAAGGCTATTGCATTAATGCCGACCACGTAACCAAAGTTGCTGCTGTTGCCCCAAAGCATAAGAACTACCAGGGCGATAATAGGGAAAACCAGGGAATACTCTTTATGACGGGATTTTTGCTTGTGTTGGTCCTGTGCTGACACCATGGTGGGAATTTTCCTTCTATATGATGCTGGTCGTTAAGACATAAGGTGAAAATAGCCTTGACGAGAAACATTGCGCCGATCCGAAAGAGAGAACGATACCTCTTTAATAAATAACAGTAATTTCGTGTTACACTATAGCCCATAAAACATTCAAATGATAGTAAAAATACAACTCATACGCTATTTTATGTGTGTCTGTCATTTATGTCAGTAAACTGCATTAAAAAGTGGGTGTAACTGAGTTTATAATTTATTTGTTAAAATATTATTAGTATAAAAAACAGTGGTTTAATTTGTTTTTATGCGGGTTATTTGCTTTTGAAAAAATATGTAAATTAACTTGCTGGTTGTGGTCCTCATGAAATTTTTAAAACAAGGCCGCTCGCAATACCCCTAATTGCCACAAAAAGCAGTATCTTCAAGCGTAGCAGCTAGAATCAATTGACGCGGTGAAACATCAAGTAGTCTGGTCAACGGTCAAACATTCTCAAACAATAGGGGATGATGGCACCCAGTATCCCAAATAAATTGGTCGATTAGATAAGGACTCAGCATGCCCAACCAGCAGTTTCTCTCCAACAATGTGCCTCCTTTAGTCAGTACTGACGCTGGGATCGTCGCGGGAGAATGGGAAGACGGTATTGCAACCTTCAAAGGCATACCCTTTGCCGCACCGCCGGTTGGCGAACTTCGCTGGCGGGCACCGCAGCCAGCGGAAAAATGGCAGGGTGTAAAAGATGCTCGCCTCTTTGGGCAATCAAGCTGGCAAAGCCGAGAATACTGTACGGCAGTCGGCGGGGGCGATCCTGGCGTATTCAGTGAAGACTGCCTTTATCTCAACGTGTGGACGACATTACCGAGCAGTGAGCAGAAGAAGCCGGTCATGGTGTGGATCCACGGCGGTGGTTATACCATTGGCTCCGGCGGCCTTTCTCCTTATATTGGCGCTCCACTTGCGTCACGCGGTGTGGTATTGGTGACTCTCAACTACCGGCTAGGACACCTAGGATTCTTTGCCCATCCTGCGCTGGACGCTGAATATCCGGCGGGCGAAGTGGTGAATAATTTCGCCTTGCTTGATCAGATTGCGGCCCTGAAATGGGTGCAGGACAACATTGCTGCCTTCGGTGGAGACCCTGATAACGTGACAATTTTTGGTGAATCTTCTGGCGCCCGCAGCGTGCTTTCGCTGTTTGCCTCACCTTTGGCGGAGGGTCTGTTCCAAAAGGGGATCGCGCAGAGTGCCTACACGTTACCTGATACGTCGCGGCGGCAGGCATTGGGCCGAGGTGAGTCCTTGGCTCAGCATTTTGGGCTGGCGCACGCCACGGCAGAGCAGCTACGTGAGTTGCCCGCGGACAGCTTTTGGTCGCTGGATAAAAATTTAAGCATTGCACCGGTACCGATTGCCGGTGACAGCGTACTGCCCACACCGATGATGGACATTTTCAGAACCGGAAAACAGCGCCCGTTACCGCTGATTATCGGCAGCAATAGCGATGAGGCCAGCGTGCTGAGCTACTTTGATATTGACGTGGCCAGTGTGGTTAAGCGGGTGAGAAAACAGCATCCGCTGGGCCTGAGATTAATAAAATGGCTTTATTCCGGCGTCAAAGACGACGGTGAATTGGGCCGTCAAATCAGCCGCGATATGGCGTTTACCACCATGGGTTATGTCGCGATGCTGGCCCAGCATAAGGCGGGGGCGCCGGGGTGGCGATACTATTTCGACTATGTTTCCGAGAATGCCCGCACGCTTTGCCCTAACGGCACTTGGCACGGTAGCGAAATTCCCTATGTAATGAACAATATGCACCTTATTGAAAGCTCGCAGGTTATAGAGGGCGGATACACCCCGCAGGACAAAGCCTTTGCCGAGGTAGTGAGCGAGTATTGGCTCAATTTTGCCCGTCATGCTGTTGGGCAAAGCACTCACATCGAAGGCGATATTCACTGGCCGGTCTGGAAGCCGCGCGGTGATAAAACGCTGCGTTTTGGCCATCATGGACAGGTAGGCTTAAAAGTTGAACAGCGCTTTATGCGCCTCAGACTGCGACTGTTCCGACTGCTGATGACCAAATTAGTAAAATTGGATTAACGACTTTTCGCCATACTTCACCGCCAGTCGCCGACGAGAGGCTGCGCGGGGATTTGTCTTTGGTGAAGTCATGTGTTGCTGTTCCCCCATCCCAACCTTCCCCCGCTGAAAAAACGCGGGGGAAGGGGCTTGACCTTATTTCCCGCCTATTCACGGCTTCAAGTCCCTCCGTTTTAAGTCCCCTCACCCACAGCGTGGGGGAGGGTTAGGGTGGGGGGGCAAACGACGCCTGCCTGACATTCTGGTCACAGACCCTCACTCACTGGATCCATCGAATGATGCTGGCTGGCGCTAACACCGCCTAACCATCTGTGGTTTAACTGTATGGAGAAATTCTACACAGTAATCAGACAGGGCAACGGCATGGATTGGGGCATAGAAGATAAAATTGTTGAATGGGTCCGCGACGGGTATGTCATCAGCACCGATCGTTGCAGGTTAGATATTGATAAAGTTCATTATTTTCTTTCAGTCCAGTCTTCTTGGGCAAAAGGCCAGTCGCGGGAGACCCTGCTGCGATCCATTGCTCACTCGATAGCGCTGGGCGTCTATTATCAGGGACAGCAGATTGGCTTCGCCCGCATCGTCACTGATTTTTCCCGCCTGGCCTACGTGATGGATATCTTCATCGACACGCATTTTCGCGGGCAAGGCGTTGGCACCTGGCTGTCCGAAGTGGTGCGCAGTCATCCAGACTTATCCGGCGTTGCAAAATGGATGCTCACCACTTATGACGCACAGCCCGTTTATCATCGCGCCGGTTGGAATCTGGTCACTCACCCGCAGAACATCATGGAAATCACTCCCAGCAATCCCGCCGGACCTGCCTCGTCGAGATGCGCTGAAACCTGTATCACCGTCAAGCCATACATCGCAAAAGGAAACACACCATGACTTACCGAATTGGCGTAGATATCGGCGGGTCGTTTACCGATTTTGCCGTGCTCGATGAGCGAGATAACAGTGTTCACACGCTAAAAGTATTATCACGCCCCGACAGTCCCGGCAGTGAAATTAACACGGGTCTACGTCAGCTACGTGATGAGTTTGGCATCGAGCCTGCCGAGGTGCACTACTTCACCCACGGCACAACGGTGGGGGTGAATGCCGTCATTCAGCGAAAAGGCGTAAAGCTCGCCTTGTTCACTACCGAGGCGTTTGAGGATGTGCTCGAGCTGGCACGGTTGAAGATACCGCATATTCACGACCTGTTCTCTCGTCGCCCCGAGCCGCTTATCAGCCGTGACCGAGTGTTTCCAATCAAAGAGCGCACCGACAGTCAGGGGCGTATTTTGCAGCAGGTCGACCCTGCGTCGGTCATTGCCGCCGTGCAACAGGCCAAAGCGCTGGGCTGCGAAGGCGTCGTAGTGTCATTTTTACATGCCTACCGCAATGGCGACAACGAAGCGCGAGTGCGTGAGATGGTAACCGAACTGGCCCCAGAGTTGCTCACTTCCTGCTCCGGTGAAATCTGGCCCATTATTCGCGAATATGAACGCACCATCACCGCCACTATCAACGCCTACGTGCAGCCAAAAGTTATCAACTATCTTGGCGCTTTTGAACGCGCACTGAGCGAAATGGGCGTGCCGGTACCGCCGAGGATAACCAAGTCCAACGGCGGCGTGATGAGCGTTGAACAAGCTAAAGCCGAATGCGTGCAGATGATCCTCTCCGGCACGGCATCTGGCGTTATTGGCGCCGGGTATATTGCCGATCAGTGTGGCTACAACAAGCTGCTAAGCCTGGATATCGGCGGCACCAGCGCCGACGTCGCGGTCATCATTGACGGCAGACCGGAGTACGGCAGTGGCGAAACCATCGGTGAATTTCAAATATTTATCCCCTCTGTTTCCGTGACCTCAGTCGGACAAGGGGGAGGATCGTTAGCGTGGATAGACCGCCTCGGCGTGCTGCAAGTCGGTCCCGACAGCGCAGGTTCGCTGCCAGGCCCGGTGTGTTATGGACGCGGCGGCAAGCAGGCCACAGTTACCGACGCCTTTGCCGCCTGCGGTTTGCTCGGCCACGGGGCGTTAGGCTACAGCGCCGTTAGCGTAGACAGTGAGGCTGCTCGCCGCGCGATAGCATTGCTGGCAAAACCGCTGGGAATAACGATTGAAGAAGCGGCAGAAACCATTATTCAGTTAGCGGTTTCAAGTATGTATAGCGATACCAGTGGTCTGGTTTCGCGCTTCGGGATCGATCCTCGCGAGTTCTATTTTTTGGCCTTTGGGGGAGCGGGACCGATGATGGGATGCTATTTGGCACGCGAACTTAATATGAAAGGCGTGGTGATACCGCCGACGCCGGGCGTGCTCTCGGCGCTTGGCGGTCTAATCGCCGACCTGAAAAACGATTTTATCCGCACCCTGTATCGAGACCTGAACGCCAGCGCGCTGAGTGAAACGCTCACCGCCGCGGCTCAGCTCAGGAAGGAAGCCGAGGGGTGGCTGCGGCGCGAGCACGGAGCAGACTTACCCTACAGCCTGCTGTTTTCAGCGGATATGCGCTATCGCGGCCAGTCGTTTGAAATTGAAGTGCCGCTGCAAAACGACTGGCTGGAACTGAGTGAACCCTCCGCAGAGCGGCTGGCTTGGATAAGTGCGGCCTTTAACCAGCAGCATCTGAAAATTTTCGGCCACAGCGACGCCGCTGCTGCAATACAAATCATCAATCTACGGCTGGTGATCAGTTCCCCCACCGCACGTCCTGCCCTTAAAAAACTGGCTTACAGCAACGAGGCCATCGTCCCGCAGTCCACGGTCAGTGCCTGGGTGGATGGCGCACAGCGTGAAGTGCGGGTGGTGCGACGCGAACAGCTGCTTGCCGGTCAATGTTTTGCAGGCCCGGCCATTGTGGCGCAGGACGACTGCACCACCTGTGTACCAACCGGTATGCAGGTTGACGTCGACACCTTTGGTAACTTGATCATTACCCCGATAACCCAACGCGTTGAGGAGTTGCAGCATGGCTATTGATGGACGCAATTTACAAATTCTGGCCAATTACTGTGCGGCGGCGGCCGACGCGATGGCCTTTACGCTGATGCGCACCGCCCACTCAACGTTTGTGAAAGAAACCGAAGATTTCTCCTGTCAGATAGTGACGCGAGAAGGGTTGGCCTTCGCTTCGCCGCGCAGTTTTGGTGCACCCTGGTACAGCGGCATCGATTATGCGCCCGTTTTAGCGCTGATCGAAGACTATCAGGAAGGGGATATTTGTATCACCAATGATTCCTATGCCGGTAATGTGGCGACCCATTCACCCGATATTCATATCTGGAAACCGGTTTTTTTTCAGGGCCAGATTGCCTGCTTTGTGGTGGGACATATCCACAATACCGACGTTGGCGGCGCGGTACCGGCTTCTCTGTCGCGTTCGTTAACTGAAATCGTGCAAGAGGGATTACGCATCCCACCGCTAAAAATTATTTCAGGAGGCAGACTCAATGAAGATGTGGCACGGATTATGCGTCTTAATGTTCGTGCACCGGATCAGAACTGGGGCGACTTCAATGCACAAATCGCCTCGGTCAATATCGGTGAACGCAAGGTTCTAGAGATTATTGCGCGCTTCGGCATTGACGATTTTCTGCACGGCGTAGAAGGTATTTTGGACTACGCCTGTCAGCAGGCGCGCAACATTATTGCCACCATTCCAGACGGAGAGTATTTCTATGCCGACTATGCTGACGAAGATACTGACGGCGGTTATCCCTGCCGTATTGCAGTTACGCTGCGCGTTACAGGTGACACCCTTGAGCTGGACTACACTGGCAGCGATCCGCAGCTCACGTCCTCATTAAATATGCCGACCGGTGGACGTGAAAGGCATCCGCTGGCCCTGGTCGGGGTGACCTACGTGCTGTCTACGCTCGACAGCCGGCTGCTGCTTAATGCCGGAACGCTGCGGCCAACGCGAGCAATTTTGCCCAGCGGCACAGTCATGAACTGCGAAGCGCCCGCCGCCGTGGGCATGCGCTCGTTAACCTGTGCTGTGTCGCAGATTGCCACGCTCGGCGCGTTTTCGCTGGCGGTGCCCGAAAGGCTGCCCGCCAACTCACCCGGCGGCAACTCGATTGTTAACATTAAAACTGTCGATGCTCAGAGTCGCACTGTGGTGGCATCAATGGGGCCGGTTGGTGGCGGGGCGGGCGGTACGCCGCGTCACGACGGGCCTGACGGTTCGGGCGGACTTTCGGCATTTCTTAAAAATACCCCAGTAGAAATCAATGAAGCAGAAGTGCCTATTTTGGTCCGCCGCTATGGGCTGTTCCCTGACAGCGGCGGCGCGGGGCGCTATCGTGGCGGCATGGCAACGGTGATGGAATTTGAAGTCTCCGCGCCCAATACCGTGGTGACCGCACGCAACCGTAACCGTTCGGTGTTTGCCTCGGCCGGTGCAGTCGGTGGCAGTGCCGGAAAAAACTCCAGCTTCCAGACGAATCCCGACACTGAGCATAAAATCGAGCACGGGAATATCGACGTCATCAAGTGTAATCCGGGCGATGTCGTGCGTTTAATTGGCCCCGGTGCGGGCGGTTACGGTCCGGCACGAGAACGCTCACCGCAGAGTGTTCTGCGTGATGTGCAGTGCGGTTTTGTCAGTCTGGAAGGGGCGCGCCGTGACTATGGCGTGGTTATACACGACGGCGCAATTGACGCTTTTGAAACGGAAATCACCCGCAGCAGCATGCCCAATCAGGGCAGTGGACACTTTGATTATGGCCACGCCCGCCGCGCGTTTGAAACAGTATGGACCCGCGCCCGCTATGCGTTGCTCACCGAATTTTTGGCATCAATGCCAGTCGTCTGGCGACATTTCCTTAAGCATCAGGTGTTTGCCGCCGTCGCCGCCGTGCCCGCGCCAGAGAGTGAAGAGGCGATGAGCGAACAGATGACTGACATCTTGCATGGATTATTGCATAAGTTCCCGGCCATACGCACGCCACAGCCCGCAGGTTAACGCTTGTAAAATCATCTCATTATCATTGATAAAACAGACTGTGAGGAAAGACTCGAATGCTCAACTTATCGGTTCCCAGCACGCTTGACCGCAGGTCGCACGGGTCTTTGCAATCAAAGCTGCGCGAAAAAATCTCTGAGGCGATTGCAAAAGGGGATTTTGAACAGGGGCAAACGCTGCCTTCAACCCGCGCAATGGCCGAACAGTTAAAGATATCGCGTAATACTGTCACGCTGGTGTATGAGGAGCTTGCGGCCGAAGGCGTGCTAATTTCCGAACAGCGGCGCGGCTTTTATGTCGCGCAGGACGCCGTTTCGCGGCTGCCGCAGAGTCGGCCTTCTGTTCCAACGGCGGCATCGGTGGACTGGGACAGCAAGTTGATGATCAATCCGGCTGCGTTGGAGCACATTACGCATCCTCAAGACTGGCGCAGTAAAAAATACACCTTTATGTATGGGCAGCACGATCGCTGGATTTTCCCCATTTCCAGCTGGCGCAAGTGCAGCCGTGATTCGCTGTCATTGCATGACATGTATGACTGGACCGTGGATTATGTTGATGAAGACGATCCGGTGCTGCTCGACGCCTTTCGCCGTCGGGTGTTGCCGCGTCGCGGGTTCAGCGCCTCGACTCAGGAGGTGCTGGTGACCGTGGGCGCTCAGCATGCGTTGTTTTTGGCCATTCAATGTTTGATTCGCCCCGGTATGGTCGTGGGGATTGAAGACCCTTCTTATCCAGACGTACGTAACCTGATGATTTTTCACGGCGCAGTGCTGAGACCTTTACCGGTAGATGAAAATGGATTGATCATCAGCGAGGCGTTAATAGGTTGCGATGTGCTGTACGTGACCCCGAGTCATCAGTCCCCAACCACCGTGACGTTGTCACATGTTCGGCGCAGCCAACTGCTGAAAATGGCAGCAGAGCACGATTTCATCATTATTGAAGATGATTACGACACCGAATCACGCTTTGGCCGCGTGCCTTCAAGCGCGCTGAAATCAATCGATAGCGAAGGCCGCGTGGTGTACGTCACCAGCCTGTCGAAACTGCTGTCACCTGGACTGCGGGTCGGTTTTCTGGTCGGGCCGATGCCGTTCATCCGCCAAGCTCGCGCACTGCGGAGGATGAGCATTAGGCATCCGGCGGCCAACAATCAGCGTACCGTGGCGCTGTTTCTTAAAGGTGGCTATTACGAGTCGCTTTTAAAGCGCTTTCATGAGGAGTACGAAGGGCGGTGGCACACTCTGCAACAGGCGCTCACGACGTTTATTCCCTTGGCCAAGGTCGCCAGTTCGGAGGGCGGCAGCTCGGTGTGGCTGCGTTTTCCCGAATGTATTAATACTCACGAACTTTCGCAGCGAGCCTATGCGCGCGACGTTTATATCCAGTCGGGTGAAAGCTATTTCCTCAACACTCGTGACGGACAATACCGACGCCCGACCCACTTTATGCGCATCGGCTTTTCATCAATCCAGGTAGAACATATTGCCGAGGGCATTGCGATTGTCGGGGGCGTAGTGGACGAGATGCTGGCGGAATATTCCCAGCATTGTGGCGTGAGCCTGACCCAGAATCCATCGCCAAACCCGCTAAGTGCTTAATTTCATATCTTGTGCAGATACCGCAGATTCTGCCGTCGCCAATGGCCCATTCCCCACAAAAAATTCGCCGCAGGCTGTAGAGTAAATCTCACGCCTTTTACCGACAGCCCGCGCCGATTGGAGAACACATGTCGCCATTGCCCTTACAGGACTCGTCACTTTACCGCCAGCAGGCATTTATCAACGGTTGCTGGGTTGATGCGCGCAGTCAAGAAACGATTGAAGTCATTAATCCTTCTACCGCCGAGGTGATTGCACGGGTGCCAGCCATGAACGAGCAGGATACCCGTGATGCAATTCAGGCGGCAGAAACTGTTCGCCTGCCGTTTGCCGCGACCAGTGCAGCAGAACGTGCCGCGATGCTTGAAAAGTGGCATCAATTGATTTTAGACAACACCGAAGACCTGGCGATGTTGATGACCGCCGAGCAGGGCAAGTCCCTGGAGGAGGCGCGTGGCGAAGTCCGTTATGGAGCCAGTTTCGTTAAATGGTTTGCCGAAGAGGCGCGCCGTATTTATGGTGAAACCCTTCCCGCACCGACCCGCGACCGCCGAATTTTGGTGCTTAAACAGCCGGTAGGTATTGCCGCTGCCATCACGCCGTGGAACTTTCCGATTGCAATGATTACCCGCAAATGCGCCCCTGCCATTGCTGCTGGGTGTCCGGTGATTGTTAAACCTTCCGACTTAACCCCGCTCAGTGCACTGGCGCTGGCTGAACTGGCATCGCGTGCCGGAATTCCTGCCGGTGTGCTGCAGGTGGTGACCGGCTTGCCGCAGGGGATTGGTGGCGAACTGACCCGCAATCCATTGGTGCGTAAGCTGTCGTTCACCGGATCGACCCGCGTGGGGCAATTGCTAATGCGCCAGTGCGCCGATTCGGTTAAGCGTCTGAGCTTTGAGTTGGGAGGAAACGCCCCGTTTATCGTGTTTGACGATGCCGATATCGAGCTTGCCATCGCCGGTGTGCTGGTCAGCAAGTTCCGCAACGGCGGTCAAACCTGCGTCTGCGCCAACCGAATTTTGGTGCAGCGCGGCATCTATGACCAGTTCGCGGCCCGGCTGGTAGAAGAGACAAAAAAACTCAAAGTCGGTGACGGTTTTGCCGCAGGAACACAGATGGGACCCTTGATTAATCAGGCGGCGGTCGAGAAAGTTAATCGCCACATCGACGACGCCCTCAGTCAGGGCGCGCGGGTACTCACTGGCGGGATCGCCGCTGCTAATGGCAACTTTGTACAGCCCACGGTCCTGGCCGACGTGACCGCCAGCATGCTGATTGCCAACGAAGAGACATTTGGCCCAGTAGCACCGCTGTTCTGTTTTGACGATGAACAGCAGGCCATCGATTTAGCGAATGCTACGCCATTTGGTTTAGCGGCTTATTTCTTTACGGAAAACTTACGACGTTCATGGCGAGTGGCTGAAAAACTTGAATTTGGTATGGTTGGATTAAATACCGGTTCAGTGTCATTGGAAATAGCGCCATTTGGTGGAATAAAACTTTCCGGAATAGGTCGTGAAGGGGCTAAAGCCGGTATTGAAGAATATCTTGAAATGAAATCATTCCATATTGGTGGCCTTGATTAATATTCTCCCCAGTTGCCCCAGTAATTACTGTGGGAAGCGGCTAACCCGAAATGGGTAGCCGCTTTTTTTATGACTGAAAAATATCCTGCCGTATCAATGATTCACAAGGACGAAAAGTGTGCTTTCTCAGTGCGTTCATAAATTATTCATAAATAATAGCAGGTTAACAATTGGCCTGGGAAGTGTGATGTTTTCGTTGGTGCAGAAAATTAGGTGAAAAGATCATTCTGGTGCAGCGATGCCGGGACCGTTCGTCAAGTCGATTATCAAAAAACGGATTTAAGAAGTTTAAGGCTTTGCCACGGCATAAAACGTTTTTTGAACTCAGTATTCCGCATATTCCGTTTTTAATAATATGGCATGCTTTGTGCTAGGTATCTAAGGTAATAAATTTTCTACCCGTGAATTAGGTAATAATCTTGCAGCCCTAATTGATGAATATATGCAGTTATTAATCCGTTGCCACCGTAGTGAACGTTAATTTTTATTCACCGTGAAATAAAAAAGGAAGTGTTAACTATGCCGAGTTTTAATCCTCAAAACGTGCCGTTGCCCGCCGGACATTTGATTGGCGGCAAAATCCATCCTGGCAACGGTGAACGTCTACGGGTTAATCGTCCCTCCGACGGACAATTTCTGGGCGAAATTCCAGACGGCGACGCGGCGCTGGTGGATTTAGCCGTCACGAACGCCCATCAGTCGTGGCTTGAAAGCGGTTGGGGAACGTGTGCGCCTCGTGAGAGAGCGAAAGTGCTGCGTCGCTGGGCCTGCCTGATTGAAGAACATCGGGTAGCGCTGGGCCAGCTTGAGGCCGTTAGCTCAACGCGCCCCATTTATGACGTCATCAATCACGAAATTCCTTTCACCGCTGAGGCGATTCGCTTCTATGCCGAATGTTGCGACAAATACAGCGGCGACGTGCTGCCTACCCGCAGCAGCAGTCTTGGCATGCTGGTGCCGGAACCTTATGGCGTCATTGGCGCCATCACACCGTGGAACTTTCCGCTGTCGATGGCTTCGTGGAAACTCGGTCCAGCGCTGGCGGCAGGTAATGCGGTGGTGCTCAAGCCTTCAGAGTTAACGCCTTTTTCCACCATCAAACTGGCCGAACTGGCGATTGAGGCCGGTTTACCCGCCGGTGTGCTGAATATTGTGCAGGGAAGAGGCGTGAGCTGCGGCAGCGCGCTGGTCAATCATCCGCTGGTGCGCAAAGTGTCGTTTACAGGCTCAACGGTGACCGGCGCGCAAATTATGAGTCAGGCGGCGTTAAACGGCATGAAACCGGTCACCTTGGAGTTGGGCGGTAAAAGCCCGCAACTGGTGTTTGACGACGCCGGCGACATTGACGTGGTCGCGACACGTATTTTTCGCGGTTTTACTGCTAATGGCGGTCAGGCCTGCGTCGCCGGTACGCGTTTGGTGGTGCAGTCCGGCATTGCCGATGCGCTGATTACCAAACTGGTGGCGCTTTGCGAAAGCGTAGCGCCTGGCAATACCTGGAGCGGTGCCTGCCGTTATGCGCCAATTATCGACGTGCGTCAGGCCAAAAAAATTGAATCTATCGTGCAGGCCGCCGTTAAAGAAGGTGCACAGCTGCTGGCCGGTGGCGAGTTCTTCGCCAATACCGAGCAGGGCTACTTTTTTAAACCCACTTTGCTGGCGGGGGTGGGCGCTCAGTCTGTTGCCGTACAGGAAGAGATATTCGGGCCGGTGCTGACCATTCAAACCTTTGAAACCGAAGAGCAGGGATTAGCCCTGGCCGACCATGCCATTTACGGGCTCGCGGCGGGCGTGCATACCCTGAATATTGAGCGTGCTCTGCGCGCCATGCGTCGCCTTGCGGCGGGCACAGTGTGGATTAACCGCTATGGCCGCTCGGGCGATTTCATTATCCCGACCGGCGGCTTTAACGGCTCTGGTATTGGCAAAGACTTGGGCCGTCAGGCGTATGAAGCCTGCCTGCGCTACAAAAGTGTTCTGATTGATTTTTAAGACTTTCTATTACTTTTCTTATCACGAATTCACTCTCGAAGAAGGGGATTATCATGGCGGTATTCAAACCTAAGTTTATTACTTTCGACTGCTACGGCACGCTGATTAACTTCGACATGGCGGGTGCAGCCAGCGCTATTTTTGCCGACCGCGTCATCGCCGACCAGATGCTGGCCTTCACTACTGACTTCGCCCGCTATCGCATGGATGAGGTGCTGGGTGAGTGGAAACCTTACAGCGCCGTAGTTTGCCAGGCGATGGCCAGAACCTGTAAGAAGTGGGGCGTCGAATATAAAGACAGCGACGGAGCCGGAATTATGGAAGCCTGCGCAACTTGGGGTCCGCATCCCGACGTGCCTGCGGGTCTAGCCGCGGTGGCCAAAGAATTCCCGTTAGTGCTGCTTTCAAACACCATGAACGATTTGATAACCCATCACGTTCCGCGTCTTGGTGCACCGATTCACCGTGTGTTTACCGCCGAGCAGGCACAGTCCTACAAGCCGAGAATGCGTGGCTTTGAATACATGCTTGACGAGCTTGGCTGCGGTCCTGAAGACATTCTGCACGTCTCTTCTAGCCTGCGTTATGACCTGATGACCTGCCACGATATGGGTATCAAAAACAAGGTTTGGGTCAACCGCGGCCACGATCCTGCTAATCCTGCCTATGGCTACACCGAAATCAAAGACATTGGCGGCCTGCCGGGTGTTGTGGGTTTATAAAAAACGCGTCGCACGGTAATGCGGTAAGGGTACGTAAATTAAGCGGGGCACAGGCATGAAACTTGAATCATTTTGGCAAGCGACGGCGCCAGTATTTAACGGGGCTGCTGTCGGTGAGCTTCCATCCAAGGCCGACGTCGTGGTGATCGGTGGTGGTTTTACCGGCCTGTCAGCGGCTTATAATTTGGCGCTGGCCGGTGTCGACGTGGTGGTGCTTGAAGCCGGTGAAGTACTGAGCCAGGCTTCCGGGCGCAACGGCGGTCACTGTAACACCGGCGTAGCGCAAAACTTTGCCTCTTTGGTTGAAAGCGTCGGCCTTGAGCAGGCGTCCATTTATTACCATGCTTACACCGACGCGGTGGAGTATGTGCAGTCAATTGTTAAGCAAGAGAGCATTGACTGTGACTTAATCCGCACCGGCAAACTCAAGCTTGCCAGTAAGGCTAAACATTTCCCGTCACTGGTGAAAACCTATGAGCTGTTAAAGCGCACGGTAGACAGCAACGTTGAGCTAATTGATGCCAGCCACATTCGTGACGAAGTGGGGTCCGATGCGTTTCACGGCGGCCTGCTGCAAAAGGGCGGCGGACAGATGCACATGGGCAAATTCGGCATTGGGCTGGCGCAGGCGGCAATCGCTAAAGGCGCGGTGATCCATGCCCATACTCCCGTCACGGCACTTCAGCAGATTGACGGGCATCGTTACACCGTCACTACTTCACGCGGCGTGATTGATGCTAACCGCGTGTTGTTAGCGACGGGCACCTCAGACAAAGGGCCATTCTCGTGGTTTCAGCGCCGCATCGTGCCGGTCGGCAGCTTTATTATTGCTACCGCGCCACTCAGTGATGCCCAGCTGAAGCAGGCTTTCATCAATAATCGTACCTACGTCACCTCTTTAAATATTGGCAACTACTTCCGAACCACGGCCGATAACCGATTGATTTTTGGTGGTCGTGCGCGATTTGCCATCAGTAACCCCACCTCCGATGCGCGCAGCGGCGCCGTCCTGCGTCAGGGACTGCGCGAGCTATTCCCAACGCTTGCCGAGGTCGATATCGACTATTGCTGGGGCGGACTGGTCGACATGACCGCCGACAGATTACCGCGTGCAGGTGAGCAGGATGGGCTTTTTTATTCAATGGGTTATAGCGGCCACGGCACACAAATGTCGGTGTACATGGGCAAGGTGATGGCGGCGCTTCTCACCGGCAAACCGGTAAGTAACCCCTGGCAGCGCAGCAACTGGGCGGCGATGCCGGGATATTTTGGCAAACCCTGGTTCTTGCCAGTGGCGGGCCTGTACTACAAAGCCAAAGACAAAGTTTCCTAAGTCGGTGGCAAAAAATATCCACTACTATCAACGGCTTTTTTCGGTAAATACCGCATTCGGGGAGATTTCAATGAGTAAATTTCGTAAAGAATCAGGTCCAGCTACACCGAAGTCTGCTTCAAGCTTGTCAGATATCAATATTTCACGTCGCGGCATAATGAAGGCGTTGTCTGCTGGCGCGGCGTTAAGTACCGGCATTATTAGTTTGCCTAATAGCGCATGGGCCGCTGAGGCCGCACCGGTAAAAGGGGGCAAGCTGCGCGCCGCTGCTGCTAACTCTTCTGCCGCCGACACGCTGGATCCGGCCAAGGCCAACAACAGCGGCGACTATATGCGCCAATACATGTTTTACAGCGGCCTGACCGAACTCGACACCAAACTTATCCCACAAATGGGGCTGGCGGAGTCAATCAGCAGCAGTGACGGTGTCACGTGGAGTGTTAAGCTGCGTCAGGGCGTTACCTTCCACGACGGTAAATCGCTTACCGCTCAGGACGTGGTATTTTCACTGTCGCGCCACAAAGACCCGGCCATTGCCTCCACCGCCATCGCACTGGCCAAGCAGTTTGCCAGCATTAAAGCCGTCGGCCTAATGGAGGTTGAGATTACGCTCGAACAGCCCAACTTTGACCTGCCGTCAATCCTTGGCACACCGGCGTTTCTTATTCTACAGGACGGTACCAAAGACTTTAGCAAAGCCGTGGGTACCGGTCCTTACACCTGCAAAGAGTTCTCACCGGGCACCCGTACGCTGGGCGAGCGCAACAAAAACTTCTGGAAGCCTGGCCTGCCTCACCTCGATGAAGTGGAACTGCTGGGCGTCACCGACCAGGCGGCGCGCGTCAATGCGTTGCTCTCGGGTGAACTGCACTTTGTTTCAACCATCAGCTCGCGCGACGTGAAACGCATCAATGGCTCAACGTCATGCTCGGTGCTGGAGAGTAAGTCAGGCATGTACAGCGACCTGATCCTGCGTCAGGACGCGGCAATCACCGGTAATCCCGACTTTGTACTGGCGATGAAGTATCTGCAACCCCGAGAAACCCTGTTGAAAACGGCGCTGCAGGGGTTCGGTACTGTCGCCAATGACCACCCGGTTCCACCTTGGCATCCGTTTTTCAATAAAGACTTGCCGCAGCGTCCTAATGACCTCGACAAAGCCAAGTTTTATCTTAAGAAGTCCGGGCTGGTGAAGCCGAGTCTGGAGATTGTGACCACCGATAACATTGAAGGTGCGGTTGAAGGCGCGCAGTTCCTGCAGCAGCTCGGCTCTCAAGTCGGCATGAATCTAAAAGTTCGTCGCGTTCCTTATGACGGTTACTGGTCGCAGCATTGGATGAAGCACCCGATCTCTTATGGCTCCGTTAACCCACGCCCGACACTCGACATGCTGTTTAGTCAGTTCTACAAGTCCGACGCGCCGTGGAACGAGTCCGGCTGGAAAAATGAGCAGTTCGATCAGTTAGTGACGGCAGCGCGAGGCGAGCGCGACCAGGCCAAGCGCAAGCAGATGTATGGCGACATGCAGGAGCTGGTTTACAACCACTGCGGCACCATTATTCCGCTTTTTATCAGCGCATTGGACGGTTACAGCAATAAGGTTAAGGGCGTCGAGTCTTATCCGTCCGGCATGATGATGGGCTATCGCTTCAGCGAGTTTGTGTGGTTGGCGTCGTAATCCGGAGGTATCAATGAATCAGCTTATCCTGTTGCTTATTCTTCGTCGTATTGGTTCAGGCCTGTTGACGCTGTTTATTGTCTCGGCGCTGGTGTTCATCATCACCAGCTTGCTGCCGGGCGATGCGGCTCAACAACTGTTAGGCCAAGCCGCCACGCCGGAAACGGTGGCCGCGTTACGTGACCAGCTGGGCCTGAATCTGCCCATTTGGCAGCGCTACGTTGAGTGGATCGGCGGCATGCTGCACGGCGATTTCGGCACCTCCTTCGCCAATAACATGCCGGTAACCAAGCTGGTCGCCCAGCGTATTCCCGCCACTTTCGAGCTGGCAGGTATTACCACGCTGGTTTCCGTGCCGCTGGCGGTGATTATTGGCATTACGGCGGCAATGAAACGGGGTTCGCTGATTGACCGTATGTTAGTGGTGGGCACCATGTCGGTGGTGGCGGTACCGGAGTTTCTGGTTGCGACCGTCGCCGTAATGGTGTTCGCCGTTCGCCTGCACTGGTTTCCGGCGATGTCACTGGGTGCGACCAATCAGGATTTTCTTGGCTACCTGCGCGCCTATGCGCTGCCGGTATTTACGCTCTGCTGCGTGTTGGTGGCGCAAATGGCGCGCATGACCCGCTCAGCCATCATCAACCAGCTCGACAGTTCCTATCTAGAAATGACCCTACTGAAAGGGGTTCGACCGCTGCGGGCGGTGCTGCGACACGCGCTGCCTAACGCCGTGGGGCCTATCGCCAACGCCATCTCCCTGAGCCTCTCTTACTTGTTTGGTGGGGTGATTATTATCGAAACTATTTTCAGCTATCCCGGACTCGCCAGCCAAATGGTTGATGCGGTAAGCAATCGCGACCTGCCCATTGTGCAACTGTGCGTGATGTTATTTAGCAGCTGCTATCTGGTGCTGCTGCTGCTGGCCGACATTGCCACCCTTGCTTTTAATCCAAAGCTGAAACAATAAGCCTTTTTTACGGGAGACTCAGTGATGCGTAAAACTGTTCGGGTGTTAAAAACCGCGCTGAACTTCTGGCGCTCATTATCCAATACTGGCCGCGCAGGTCTGATCATGACTCTGTTTTGGCTAAGCATGGCGCTGTTTGGCGGCTGGCTTGCGCCTTATAGCGTTGAAGATATTGCCGGCGGCGGCGTCAATGAAGGCTTTAGCCGCGCGTTTTTGCTGGGAACTGACTACCTCGGACGCGACATGCTGACCCGCGTGCTTTACGGCGCGCGCTATTCGATTGGGCTGGCGCTCTCCGCCGCTATCCTCGCCAGCGTTTGCGGCACGCTGTTAGCACTGCTGGCCGCCATGTCGGGCCGCTGGCTTGAAGAGCTGCTGAGCCGCATCAACGATGCACTGCTAATCATGCCCGGAAAAATTATGGCGCTGCTGATGGTGGCGGTGTTTGGCTCGTCGCTGCCCATGCTTATTCTCACGGCGGTGATTACCTACTGGCCAGGCGCATACCGCATTGCCTACGCGATGGCCTCCAACCTGCGCTCCATGGACTATGTGCAGGCGGCAAAGCTGCGCGGTGAAAGCAAACTCTATATTGCTTTGACCGACGTGCTGCCCAATATGCTGCATCCGATGCTTACCGACTTTGGCCTGCGTTTTGTTTACATCGTGCTGCTGCTCAGCGGCCTGAGTTTTCTGGGGCTTGGCGTTCAGCCTCCTTATGCCGACTGGGGCACGCTGGTGCATGAGAATTTGCAGGCGTTGTTCGACGGCTCGCCCGCAGTGTTAGTGCCTGCGGTGGCGATTGCTAGCCTGACGATTGGCGTGAACTTGTTTATCGACAGCCTCCAGTCGCGCCGGGCTATCAGACTTGAACTGGAAGAGGAGGCAGCATGAAGACAGCATCCCTTACTTTAGCGGACGTCAACGCCATGACTCAAAAAACGCCGTTCAGTGCGCCGACCGTTGTCAGCGTGTGCAATCTAGAAGTACAAGCCAAAAACGATGCCGATGAACTGATTACGCTGGTTTCGGGGATCAACTTCGAGGTGAAAAAAGGCGAGGTGCTGGCGCTGATTGGCGAATCCGGCTCCGGCAAAACCACCATTGCGCTGGCGTTGATGGGCTATGCTCGCCACGGCTGTCGCATCAGCGGTGGCAGCATTCAGCTGGCGGGCACCGACGTTAATCGTCTATCTGCGCGTCAGCTCAGTCAGTTTCGCGGCTCCACCGTTTCTTACATCGCGCAAAGTGCCGCCGCGTCGTTTAATCCGTCAATGACATTGATGGATCAGGTGGTCGAACCGGTGTTGATTCACGGCACCATGAAGCGCGCAGATGCCGAAAAAAAGGCGGTGGCACTGTTTCGCGAACTGGCGCTACCCGCGCCGGAAAGCATCGGTAAACGCTATCCGCATCAGGTGTCGGGCGGCCAATTGCAGCGCGTAATGGCGGCAATGGCGCTGATTGGTGACCCCGAGGTGGTGATTCTCGACGAGCCGACTACCGCGCTTGATGTGACCACCCAGCTCGAAGTGTTGAAAACCTTTCGCCGAGTCGTGAAGCAGCGCGGCACTACCGCGATTTATGTCAGCCATGACCTGGCGGTGGTGGCACAGATGGCCGACAAAATTTTGGTGCTGCTGAAGGGGCAAATAGCCGAATACGGCACTACGGAAGATTTACTTCATCGCCCGCAGTCAGCCTACACCCGCAGTTTGCTGGACGCGGCGCAGCACAAACCGCGCAACAGTCCGTGGCAACCGGAAGAGGCACCGCTGAAGTGCCTGCTTGAGGTGCGCGACTTGGCCGCTGGATACGGTCCGCTAGACGCCGACGGCAAGCCGAAAATCAGCATCCTGAAGGACATTAATTTCAAGCTTTATCCAGGACAGGCGATCGGAATTATTGGTGAGTCTGGTTCGGGTAAAACGACCCTTGCGCGAGCGATTGCGGGCATGATTACACCTAGCGAGGGTTACATTTTGTTTAATGAAAGCTACTTGGCGGGTGACATGTCGGCACGCAGCGCGGACGAGCTGCGCCGGGTGCAGTTTGTATTTCAAATGGCCGACACCGCGCTGAACCCAAGCCAGACCATCGCCACCATTTTGCAACGCCCACTGGTATTTTTCCACGGCCTGCGTGGCAAAGCACTCGATGCACGACTGAAACAGTTACTCGATTTGGTGCGATTGCCGCACAGCATTTTACACCGTAAACCTGCTGGGCTGTCAGGTGGGCAGAAGCAGCGCGTTAATCTTGCTCGTGCACTGGCCGCCGAGCCGGATTTGATTCTGTGTGATGAAGTCACCTCGGCGCTGGACTCTGTGGTCGCCGCGGCGGTACTGGATTTAATTTCCGAACTGCGCCGCGAGCTCAACGTCTCTTTCCTGTTTATCAGCCACGACCTGCATGCGGTACGTTCGGTTTGTGACGATATTATTGTCGTTAACGACGGAAAAATGGTGACTCAGGTTAGCCGAGCAGACTATGAAAAACCGTCGAGTCATCTTTACTACGAAAGGCTTAAACGCGCCGTGCCGGAGCTTCGACAGGGCTGGTTGGAAGAGCAGGATGCTGATGTGGCCGACCTGCCAAAAGTTGACTGATCATTGGTTTTTAAGAATTTTCATAAAGAATAACAACGGGATAAAACGGGCTTCACGAGTAGCCCGTGCCCATTAATCGTGGTTAAAAAGGATAAGTTGTCGATGCCAGCACCGATTAGGTTTGTACAAGACAGTCATCTATTTCCTGAGGCGGTCGACGTGGTGGTGATTGGCGGTGGAATAGCCGGTGCCGCAACCGCATACGAACTGGCACGCAAAGGCGTCTCGGTCGTATTGCTTGAGAAAGGGTTAATTGGCGCCGAACAGTCGAGCCGTAACTGGGGCTGGTGCCGCCAGCAAAACCGTGATGAGCGCGAACTGCCGCTGTCTATCCACGCATTGCAGCGCTGGAAACAGCTCAAAGAAGAAACCGGCGAGGAGCTGGGCTTTCGTAACACGGGTCTAATTTATGCGACCAAAAAGCAGGAAGAGATCGACGCCTGGGAAAAATGGGGGCAGATGGCTAAAAACTACGGCATGCACAGCGAAATTCTCACCGCCGCGCGCGCCAAGTCACTGACCGCAGGGAGTGTTTCCGCATGGCTCGGCGGCGTGTACTCGCCAACCGACGGCCACGCGGAGCCTTCGCTGGCCGCCCCGGGATTGGCCATTGCCGCCCAAAAGCGCGGTGCACTGGTGTTTCAGCACTGTGCCGTGCGCGGGCTAGACGTCAGCGCCGGTCGGGTCAGCGGCGTGTGGACCGAGCGCGGACTGATCCGCGCCAGTTCGGTCGTCTGCGCCGGGGGGGCGTGGAGCTCAATGTTCTGTCGTCGGCACGGCATCGACCTGCCGCTGGGCAATGTTATCGGCACCGCGATGCGCACCGCGCCAATCGAACAAGTGATAAAGATGCCACTCTACACCGAAGGCTTTGCCTGTCGCCCGCAGCTCGACGGCAGCTACACGCTCTCTGTGTCTGGCCGTGGCCGAGTGGCGGTCGGGCCGCAGGGTTTGCGCTACGCAAAAAAATTCTATTCAACCTTTCAGGCACGTCGCAAAAATCTTAAGGTACATTTAAGTCCAAGCGCATTTTTTAGCGGACCCGAGGCGCTGGGTAAATGGCAATTTGATGCCCGATCACCGTTTGAAAAAGTGCGCATCCTCGACCCTGAACCAGACTACGCCATGGTGCAGGAGGGCATTGCGGCGATGAAACGTGAGTATCCCGCGTTAAGCGCAGTAAAAGTGGTGCAGTGGTGGGGCGGCATGATTGACAGCACGCCCGACGCGGTGCCGGTTATCTCGTCGGTCGATAAACTGCCAGGCCTGTTTATTTCAGCTGGGTACAGTGCGCACGGTTTCGGTATTGGACCGGGGGCGGGCAGTTTGATGTCCGACCTGGTCACCGGCAGCGCGCCGGTGGTTGATCCTACGCCTTTCCGCTATGACCGTTTCAGCGACGGCAGCGCCATTAAAAAGCCGGGTATGATGTAAATGACTAAACAAACAGCCAATGCGGAGCCTCAAACTATGACTGATATCGTGCTGCGTGAAATGACCGCAGAAGACTTGCCTGCCTGCCACGGACTCTCTCAGGCCGTGGGCTGGTCCCACCGCCTGCCGGATTGGATGCTGGCTTTTGAGTGTGGCAAGGGGTGGGTGGCGGAGTCCGCCGGGCTGGTCGTTGGCAGCGCGCTTTACTGGAAGTGGGGAAGCGATTACTCGACGCTAGGTCTGGTGATTGTCAGCCCTGAGTGTCAGGGCCGCGGAGTCGGTAAAAAGCTGCTTACCACGCTGTTGGCCAAGCTTGAAGGCACCAAGGTTCGCCTGCACGCCACGCCGGAGGGCAAACCGTTGTATGAGAAACTGGGCTTTGTGACTACCGGTGGCATTTGTCAGCATCAGAGCCCCGAGCTGCACGTCATACCTGCGCCTGCGCTAGGCGAAGATTGCCAGTTGCAGCCTCTTAAACTCGAAGACGTGGCGACACTGACCGAACTTGATACTCTGTCGAGCGGTATGCAGCGGTCGGCGTTGTATCAGGCGCTGCTCGACCCCTCCAGCCCGGCGCGTATCGAAAAAGGCCTGATGCTGACCCGCAACGGGCAGCCAGTGGGATTCAGTATGCTGCGCAAATTTGGCCGTGGCGATGTTATCGGGCCAGTTATTGCTGCGAGTCTTGAGGAGGCCAAGCTGCTGATTGCTCAGCTGCTTAGTGAGAGTTCGGGAAAATTTGTGCGCCTTGACGTTGAGGGGGCATTGGGGTTATCCGAGTGGCTTACCGGTCTTGGGTTGCCGTGTGTTGATAAGCCCACCACCATGTATAAAGACGGCGAGCCGTGCATTTGCGCTGCGGGCTGGCGCAACTTCTCCTTGATAACTCAGGCGATGGGCTAAGGATCAGCGTGAAAACTCTTCTCTATAAATCTGAACCGCAGCGTGGTAAATATTGGCAACACATTCTGGCCGACCTCGCGCCGCAAATTCGTTTTATTCATTGGACAGATCTCGATTTTAGTCAGGGCGATCCGGCTGTTTTCGCCGAGGTGGATTATCTGGTGGCCTGGGAACCACCTGAAAAAATTGCTCAGCGCCTGCCGCAGCTCAAAGTGCTGTTTTCAGTCGGGGCGGGTGTCGACCAGTTTGATTTAAAACAGCTTCCGCCAACTCTGCCGGTGGTGCGTATGATTGAACCTGGACTCACGCAGGGCATGGTCGAATACGTCACCTTTGCCACGCTGGCGCTGCATCGCGATATGCCGCTTTATCTTCAACAGCAGACGCGCGGCGAGTGGCGCAGGCATCCCGTGGCGAGTGCCAGTAAAAGGCGCGTTGGCGTGATGGGGCTGGGTGAGTTAGGACAAGCTACACTTAAGGCGCTGATAAATTTCGGCTTTGAATGCCACGGTTGGAGCCGCTCTGGTAATACGCCGCAGGGCGTAACGGGGTGGGCGGGTGTGGAGCAACTGCCAGCGTTTTTATCGCGCTGTGATATTCTCATTTGCCTGCTGCCGCTTACGCCGCAAACCCGTGGCATGCTTAATGCTGCTTTGTTTGCCCAGCTCCCCGCGGGTGCCGCACTTATTCAAACCGGACGCGGTCAGCAACTGGTGGCCGAGGATCTGCTCGCGGCTCTCGACAGCGGTCAATTACGTGCCGCCGTGCTGGATGTTACCGACCCCGAGCCGCTGCCGGCAGATGACGCACTGTGGTCACACCCTGGCGTATGGATTACGCCACACATTGCCAGCCAGACACAGCCTGAAACGGCAGTCGGCGCACTGTTGGATAATGTACAGCGTTTTGAGCAAGGGCTGCCGATGCAGGGTGAGATTGATAAAACCAAGGGATATTGATATGAGCAATATTGTCGTCGATGGCGATAAGTTATTGATTAACGAAGTGCTGACACACCTTATTACGCTGCGCCACGACCTTCATGCGCATCCTGAATTGGGTTTTAACGAGCATCGCACGGCAAACATAGTGGCGGATTTTTTGCGTCAACTGGGTCTGGAGGTGCACGAGGGCGTCGGTAAAACCGGCGTGGTAGGCGTACTGCGCAAGGGCAGCAGCAATAAAAGTGTCGGACTGCGCGCCGACATGGACGCCCTGCCGATTATCGAGCAGGGATCGCCGGAATACGTGAGTAAGCACCACGGCGTTATGCACGCCTGCGGCCACGATGGACACACCACTATGCTTCTCGGCGCGGCTTGGCTGCTGTCGAAAACCGCCGACTTTGACGGCACGGTAAACTTTATCTTCCAACCCGCGGAAGAGGGGCAGGCGGGGGCGAAGGCGATGATCGAAGACAGCCTGTTTACCCGCTTCCCGTGCGACACGGTTTTTGCCGTACACAACTGGCCGGAACTTGCGCGGGGCGTGGCACAAACCCGTGTGGGTCCAATAATGGCAGCGGCCGACAGGTTTGATATCCGCGTTTATGGCGGCGGAGGACATGCCGCTCAGCCCCATCTTTCACCTGACACCATGCTGGCTACCAGTGAGCTGGTGGTGCAGCTTAATACCATTGTTTCGCGCTGCATTGACCCTACCGATCCGGCACTGTTGACCGTGACGCAGATACAGGGTGGTTTCTCACACAACATGATCCCAGCTGAGGCGCGGATAGTGGGTACGGTGCGCAGTTTCGACCTGCGTGCGCAGGACATTATCGAAGCCAGCCTGCGTCGAATGTCAGAACACGTTCCCGCCGCACACGGGCTAGAAGCCGAGGTGAAATATCACCGTTACTACCCCGCAACGGTGAATACCCCAGCCGAGGCTGACGTCGCGCTACAGGCGGCAAAGCGTGCTGGTCTTGAATTCAGCGTGGCCCCAAAACCAGCGCTGACCTCGGAAGATTTCTCATTTATGTTGCAGCAAAAACCGGGGGCTTACCTGTGGCTTGGTCAGGGTGACGGCAGTGCTAAACCGCTAGCACCGCTGCATCATCCCGCCTATGACTTCAATGACAGCATCATCCCGGACGGCGTGGCATGGTTCGCGAACGTCGTGCGGATCAAGCTGCCGGTTCCTAATAGGATGAATTAATATCGTTACTAATTAGTCGTGTGCTCCCCCATCCCCGCCTTCCCCCGCTGAAAAGAGCGGGGGAAGGGGCTAAAAACCTTGCTGTAACGCTGAACTGTTCCAAATCAGTTTACGTAAAAATTAAACCCTGTTTTGATTTACTCCCGATTGGGCAGAGGACTCACCCTGTCTTGAACCCCTCCCCATTGGGCAGAGGACTCACCCTGTCTTGAACCCCTTCCCATTGGGCAGAGGACTCACCCTGTCTTGAACCCCTCCCGATTGGGCAGAGGACTCACCCTGTCTTGAACCCCTCCCGATTGGGCAGAGGACTCACCCTGTCTTGAACCCCTCCCGATTGGGCAGAGGACTCACCCTGTCTTGAACC
>NZ_MRWD01000001.1 GCF_002093625.1 Rouxiella silvae
GCATAAATAAATGCATGTCCGCACGGCAAACTCTTTCAAGCTGTATCAGCAACACGTTTAGCTCCCCCAAAAGTGACTCGGGCGGTGCTAAATAAATATTTTTTAGTCGCATTTTTATAAAATTATTAATTTCAAAAAGCAGCGCATCGGTATCAATACTGTTACTTTTCAGCAGCTCCTCGTGCCTGGAATAGAAATCAAACACGCTAACTCCCAGCCAAATTTCGGTAATCAAGTTGCCGCCCAGCGCCACATTGGGGATCGGATCAATTTTAATTCGCGGTAAAATAACATTCACTTTGTCGAGCATGCCAGAGACGTATTGCTGGCGGCCAAGCAGTGAAGACTTATTCATTTTAATCGTCTGCGTGAACTGCAATAGGTCTTTAATTCCCTTGCGCAGCGCACGCTTAGCCGTCCACGAGGGGCGCTTATTGCGAATGATCGCAGTGACTAGCACAGCGATCACAATGCCGACCACCGTTGAGATCGCCGAGTTAAGAATCGACAGCGGATCGGGCCTAAAGTCGTGGCTCATGCCCATAAAACTTGGGATTTGCGTCGCGATAATCAATCCAAAAATGTTGGTCGCTGGATTAGCAATAATGATCCCCAACGCTATCAGTCCTGGTGCAAGACAAATGATCAGTGCCTCGAAGCTGGTCGCCAGTGGAATAAGGATCACGGTATAAATCAGGCTGGCGGCAATGGCGATAATCACCGCCTTGAGAAACACCTGCAGTGACGCTATCGGGCTGTCGTGAGCGGCAAAAAATGAACAGGCGATGGCGGCCATTACCGGGGCGGTGCCACCATGTTTCCACCCGCTGCCTATCCAGAACAGGCAGCACAGCATGGTGACAATAAAAATGGTCAGCGAAGAGAGGAAAATCAGTCCTTTATCCGCATGTTTTTTAAACAGCGTAAACTTCGCCGGATTCCGTTCATCACCCAGCGCGTTAACCTTTTCTTTAACCGCCAGATAGGCCTGCGCGATACGAATGAAGTTTTGCAGTCGCTCTACCAGTCCAGTGAGTAGCAGCCCTTCTTCAGCACTCATTTCGCCCTCTACGTACAGCGCCTTAATTCTTTCCTGCGACGCGATCATCTCCTCGATTAATACGCCGGTATCGCCAAACTGTGCGGGATTATTCAGCCACTGTAGGAAGTGGGTGAAGGTTTCGGCAATAAAATCTGGAAAGCTAATGCCATGTTCGCTGAGCAAAATCAGACGTTTTTCAATCGCGGTAAGCGTCGGAATTAAATAGGAAAGATGCTGATACTGGACCGAAACCATGCGAATTAGCGTGCGGGCAGAATCCCCTTCATAGACGCAGTGGGTGATCAGCGCTTCAACGTTGGAAGGATAGTTCGCCATCTGGATTAGAATATGTTCATGCTCCAGCGATTTTTCTTTAGAAACGCGACTTACCATGTCCCCGCAAAGTTTCTTAGCGCTTTCAAACCAGTTATTGACGCTGTTTTCCAACAATGTGCTCATGCGTACGGGAAAAATAATCATGTGCACCAACGTGCTGCATACGATCGCCACCGCTATCTCTTCAATGCGAGAAATGACGGTATAGGTGATGTCCAGAGGGGAATCCACGTCAGCAAAGCCCATGATGGCAGCGCTGTAACCCGCCAGCATAAATACATAACTTTTCGGGGTACGATCATGCAGCGACAGATAGAGGCAAAATGCTATCCACAAAGAGACGCTTACACTAAAAAGTAGCGGATAAAGTACGGTAATTGGGTAGATAAAAAAGATGAAAGCGCCGCCGAGCAGCGTGCCGAGCAGTCGAAACACCGACTTTGACAGCGTTGAGGCGGAGTAGAGCTGGGAGATAATGAAAACGGACGTCAGCGACCAGGCGGGTTTATCCAAATTGAGTTTTAAAGCGATATATAAAGCCAAAAATGCGGCAATACAGGTCTTTACCGAGAACAAAAAAGCATTTTTTGTTAGCCACTTCATTTTCTAATTAAACAAATCACGTAGATTTTAAAGGATTATTTTATACCCCCACGAAACTTGTTATCTTGTTTTGTTTGTAACAAAGATGTTCGCAATTATGTACAAATAAAACAAAAAAGTCACCGCGAGGTGACTTGATGTATTAGGAATGCTGCTAGCTTTAGACAACTGGCCAGCGCTGGCTCGGGAACAGCGCCATACGGATGTTAAACAGATAAAAAAGCGGGCTGAAGAGCTGCATATCGGTGCGACACAGCCCCTCCGTTTTTAATAACAGATTGTCCAGTTCGTTAAGCAATGACGCCGGGGGAGCGAGGTAGATATTTTTCAATCGCATTTTAAAATATCCAGTTATCTCAGCCATTAACGCGTCGCTGTCGAGCATATTTTCTTTAAGCAATTCCTGGTGGCGCGCATAAAAATCATAGCAGTTGACCCCTAACCAGACTTCAGTGATCAAATTGCCACCCAGTGCCACGCCCGGCCTAGGGTCCACTTTGTTACGCGGCAGAATGATATTTATTTTATCAATCATGCTTGCCACATACTGCTGGCGCGACAGTAGCGACGAGGCATTCATTTTTATTTCAGAAGTAAACTGCAGCAGCTCTTTAATGCCACGACGCAATACGCGCCTAGCCATCCAGGCAGGTCGCTTGTTGCGAATGATTGCCGTGAGCACTACGGCGATAACAATGCCCACTACCGTTGATATCGCTGCATTAATAATCGACAGCAGATCCGGCTTAAGGTCGTGAGTCATGCCAATAAACCCAGGGATCTGGGTGGCGATAATCAGTCCGATAAAGTTGGTTGAAGGATTGGCAATGACTAAGCCCAATGCTATCAGTCCTGGCGCGAGAACAATCACCAAAGACTCAAAGGTGATCGTTAAGGGAATAAAAATACCGACGTACATGATGCTGATTACGATCGCCAACAGCACGCCTTTCAGAAACACCTTCATGGAGGCAATCGGGCTGTCTAACGAGGCAAAAAATGAGCATACCACCGCCGCCATCATGGGTGCCGTTGAGCCATCTTTCCAGCCGGTGCCTATCCAGAACAGGCACCCTATCATGGTGGCGGTAAACGCGGTAAAACATGAAAGCAGGATTAACCCTTTATCAGAGTGCTTGCGAATTAATTTAGTTTTGCCACGTTTTTTCTCGGGCGCAATCGATGTAACGCGCTCTTTGGCCCCCAAATAAGACTCGGAGAGGCGAATAAAATTTTGCAAACGCTCCATCAGGCCAATCAGCAGCAGCCCTTCTTCGGCACTCATTTCTCCACGGGCGTACAGCATTTTAATCCTTTCTTGCGATCCGCTGATGTCGTCCTGAATCGCCTGCGCATTGCCGCTCTGCTCAGGGCTGTTCAACCACTGCAGAAAATGGCTAAACGACTCGGCCACAAAGTCAGGAAAGGTAATGCCCTGCTCTGCCAATAAACTCAAACGCTTTTCAATTGCCGTCAGAGTGGGGATCAAATAAGAAAGGTGCTGATACTGAGCACTAACCAAGCGGATCAGTTTTCGAGCGGAATCCCCTTCGTACACCAGGTGGGTTATCAAAGCTTCGACGCTGAGGGGATAATTCGCCATCTGCACCAAAATATGTTCTCTTTCCGGTGAACCTTCTTTTGTTTCGGCAGTAAGCAATTCATTGCAAAGCTTCTTGGCACTGTCGTACCAGTGACTTACGCTGCTTTCCAGCAAATTGCGCATCCGCACTGGGAAAACCAACATGTGGATCAGACTGCTGCAAACGATGGCGACGGTTATCTCCTCAACGCGCGATATCACGGTATAAGTGATGTCGAGCGGAACGGTTACGTCGGCAAAGCCCATGATAGCTGCGCTGTATCCGGCCAGCATAAAGATGTAACTTTTCGGGGTTCGGTCATGTAGCGAAAGATAGAGGCAGCAGGCTACCCACAGTGAAACACTGAGGCTAAACAACAACGGAAAAGTGACAGTGATGGGATAGATAAGAAAAATAAATATCCCGCCCAACACGGTGCCAAGAAAACGGAACAGCGCCTTTGACAGAGTTGAAGCGGAATAAAGCTGCGAGATGACGTAAACCGAGACCATTGCCCAGGCCGGTTTATCGAGGTTAAGTTCAAGCGCAATGTATAGGGCTAAAAATGCCGCTACACAAGTCTTCACTGCGAACAAAATCGCATTTTTTGTTAACCATTTCATATTTTAATCAACAGCTCACAATATTCTAAAACAGTATTTTATACCGATTGAGATAAGAGTACTGCTTTTTAAATTTTTTAAGTTTGTAACAAAATAATCACAATTCATGCACTAAAAGGGCCTGACGTACGGCATAAATAACCGCACGACAGGCCCATCATTACCGCTTCAGTTTAAATTCTCACAATGTTGATCACCACCTCCATCTGCGACTGGGCCTGCTGGCGGAAGTTCATGTCTACCCCTGTCGTGTTATCAACAAAATCGACCGTAATGGCCGAGGTGCTATAACTCGAGATAACGTTGTGTGAATAGGTGCCCCCACTTGAAAGAACAAATATGCGGTAGGAACCGCAGTTCCCCGCATAGTTGGTTTTCAGGGTAATATCATAAATACTGCCTTCATCCAGGTGCTTGTCCTGCGCCGAGTCTTTGAGAGTCGTAATCGTGGTAGACGTGGTGCTGGACGGCCCCAGCTTGATGGCCACCGGTGTTCCCTCATACAGGCGATCTTGCATATAGAGCTTTTTCTGGAAATTAACGTAGTCCGCCGTCACATACGAGTAGGCTGAGGACTCAACCGGCGTGTTGATAAACGCCAACGTGGTGCCGGAGTTGGTCACGCTCAGTCCGTGGAAGCAGTCGGTCGGATCCTCGTAGGAGTTTTGGTATTGCAAATTGGAAGTATGCAGCAGGCCGCCAATAATTCCTGAAAGATATCCCGCCGTCACTTGAACTCTGCCAAACGCCGTCCTTTCAAAGTCATGGAAGATATCGAAGAAGTTGGTCTTGCTAGCATTATCCCCGCAGAGCGTGACGGCAGTATAAGTCAGACTCACGCCGGTGACTGTGGTGCAACTAATGGTTTGCCCCACGGTCCACGGAAAGACGCCACTGCCGTCATAAACTGAAATATTGCTGCTGGCAGCTACCACGGCGTAGGTGCTTCCTTGGTAGGTGTAGTAGAACAGAAACTCGAGCGGCGTAGTGCCATTGGTGAGCTTCAGTCCGGTCTGACCGGCAATCGACGACAGGCCGGTGGTAGAATCAAGTTCGACCACCCCGACGTAGCGACCGTTATAATCCCAATCGCCGCTCAACTGTGCGTACTGACCGCAGTCGAAGAGCCAGATCCCGCCCCAGTAGTTCGCCGCAATAAACTTGACCGAAACTTTCCAGCCTTCGACGATTGGGTTGGTCCCAGTGGTCCCATTTTTCAAGAATACGCCGACAAAGTTGCTCGACCAGTAATCACCTGTCAGTTGGTTCGAGGAATTTGGCCACTGATGCGCGCCGGTGCGAACCACCGCGATACAGTTGGTCGCTGAGCCGATATGAATATGCGACAACGCGAAACCATAGCCGGTTGGGACGACACCGTCGGCTTTGCTACCCCCGTCAAGTACGTTGATAAACAGATTCAATCCGGTGGCGTTACCGATCAGGTCGCCAATGGAAATCATCGGCGTTGCGTCCCAGAATGAGGTATTGCTCGGGAAGCTGCTGCTGACGCTCAGGGAGTGAATAGAAATATTCAAACCGTTGCCAAAAATATTACGAATTTTGACTGTGCCAGAAATCGAATAGCTGCCGGTGCCGCGCACCTCAAGAATTCCACGACTCACTGCCGCGTCAATGGCCGCCTGAATAGCCGTCGTCCAGTCACCGGCCGCAGAGTTGGTATCGGCGAAGTCTTCGATATCTAGATAGCGTGCCAGCTTATTGGTCTGTGAGGCCAGAGTGGTGCCCGAATAGTTGAAGGCTGAACCCAAGGTGCCGTTGGCGTAATCAATCGTTTGGTCATACCCCACGGAACCGGCCCCCGACGAGGTGGCAAGTGCAGACAGTTGATTGTTAATAGAGGTCAGATTGGTTGCCGCCGAATTGAAAGCCGAGCCTACAGTGCCACCGGCATAGCTCACCGTAGAGCTATAACCAACGGAACCGGCACCGGACGAGGTGCCGAGTGCCGCCAGTTGGTTGTTATTAGACGTTAAATTGGTTGCTGCTGAATTGAAGGCCGAGCCGACGGTGCCGTTAGCATAGCTGACCGTCGAATCATAACCCACCGAGCCTGCACCAGAAGACGTGGCGAGTGCCGCCAGTTGGTTATTGTTTGAGGTCAAATTGGTTGCCGCCGAATTGAAGGCTGCTCCGACCGTGCCGCTTGCATAGCTCACCGTTGAGTCATAGCCTACAGAGCCCGCGCCAGTAGAGGTCGCCAGTGCTGCCAGTTTATTGTTATTGGTCGTCAGATTAGTGGCCGCAGAATTGAAGGCTGCCCCAACCGTGCCGCTGGCATAGGTCACGGTTGAGTCGTAACCCACAGAACCCGAGCCGGTAGAGGTCGCCAGTGCCGCTAGCTTATTGTTATTGGTCGTCAGATTAGTGGCCGCCTGACTTAATGATGCCCCAATGGTGCCACTGGCATAGGTCAGAGTTTGGTCATAACCGACATAACCCGAACCGGTTGTGCCCGAGAGTGCTGACTGCATGGTCTCGAGCGCCCTTTGCGCTGCCGCAGTTTCAGCAGCAGAGGTAAAGATAACCGAAATGGTTTTTGAGGTTGCACCCGTTAACGCCGCAGTGACCACGTAAGAGGCCGCCGTAGTGCTGGTGACATAGCCAAACACGCTGCCGGCACTACCGGTAGTGACCGTGCTGGCAGTCAGAGTGGCGCCGGTGGTTACCGAAAGTGTTACCGTAACGTTCGCCACGCCAGCGCCGGTCACAGAATCGTTGACCAGTACCTGGAATGAGTTGTTCGAGCTGCCGTCTGCCTGTGCGCCGTTAGTGACGCGAGTTAACGTTAATACATTAGCCATGATAATATCCTTAGAGATTGATTAAGTTAGGGTTTGTGTGTTGTGGATCAGTGCTGTCTTGCGACTTCTATTTGGCGGATGCCGTCTAGCTGGGTGTTACAGTTTTCTAAATTGGTGAGTAAAAGCTCATTCCATAGCACCGATGCGCCATAAGTGAGGGGGTCACTGGGCGGTGGAGACGGCTGGCACTGCGCGAGCAGACCTGAGGGTATCGGTGTTACGGGAACTTTGACGTACTGCGTTGTAGTGGTTGAGCAAGCTGTCATTAGCGGCAGCAGCAACAGGCACCAAATTGCACGGCGCCGTTTGAAGAACTCGTTTAATGATAGTTTGTCTCCTCTGACTTGCGGTTTGGTTAGTCTGTTGGTCATTTAGCGTTGCCCCTGCAATCTGATTAAAAATACCCACGCTCAGCCCCTGAGACTGGACGATAAACTCGGCCTCCTTTTTCTGTTGGGTCAGTGTGGACAATGACGCAGCCTGAGAAACAGTTTGACCGTAGTAATGAAAAGCCAGAAACATCAGCAGGCCGATGCAGGCCATCACCAGCAGAGTGGTCATCAGCGCGATTTTATTGATCATGATTGCCCCATCAGGCAGACCTGCCGGTCAATCTCGCGCCGATTTATCAGGCCACGATTGCGTTTTTTATTGACGTAAACCCACCGCCGAAGGTCATCGCAGGCCTGCCTGGTATTACCGGCATTAATGTGCCTTAGTAAGGACGATCGTTTGAACGCGCTGACGCCTACGTTGTAGGCAAAGGAGTACAGTGCGGCACGGGTGTAGCGGTCCAAAGGGACGGTTACGGCGTTATCAACGGCCGTTTTAACCGGTGCCAAATGCTTGATAAGCAAAGCATCGCACGCTTTGTCGGAGTAATATTTTCCCGGTAATACGTCGGGACCGGTGATGCCGCTGCACACTGTCCATACCCCGCCAACGTCGCGATAGGGCGTGCTTCTCTGCCCTTCAACACCGTCAGGTCCGCCCAGCAGCGATATGGCGATGGTTAGCGCGGTTGCTCCGCCTAATTTAACCATTTTGCTTTTCAGTTCCGGTGACATAGCCATTATGTTTCTACCTTGTTGATGACTTCGTTGACCTCATTGGCAACGCCTGCTGGCTCGATATCGGCATTATTTTTTCTGCCGGCCAGATAGGACCGAAGTATCTCGGTTCTCTTTTCGTCCTCGCTTTGCCTCTCCTTTAAAGCAAGCTTGTTATTGCGATAAGAGTTAAACGACAGCAGTGCGCCAAAAATGGCGCAAAACACATAAATCCATTGCTCAGTGGTCAGACCCGCCGCACTAAATAGTGCGGTGATCGTGGCCCAGAAATGCGTCCAGAATCCGTCACTTTGTGGGTTCATTTTCATAGTCTCCACCTCCAACTGCCGTTGGCTGTGCACTGTTGCCATAGGGATTAGCGCCGGAATACGTTGCGACAAGAAGTCAGGGAAGGTTGAGTATTCGGCGCTAAGGATTTATTGAGGACCGCATGAGTATTTTTTAGAGGTATTTGCAAAGGCCTAAAGATACTTTTCTTTAAGCGCCACCAGTTCGGCTTCGGCGTCTTGCCCGAGCACCTCAATCCCTTTTTCAACAAAGGCAACAAACGCCTCAACCCTGGTTTTGAAGTCTGCCAAAGGAGAAGGTGTCGCCTCGTTTGAGATTGCGACCGGCGTTGCAACGGGCAGAACTGCGGCTGCGCTGGCCAGCGAGGCAATGGACTCGCCAGGCTGGGGTATGAAACTTAGGGTTTCGTTATTCATAGAATTCTCCAGATGCGTTGCGGTTTTACTCGCGGTGACGGGGATGTAATAGAGGCTTTTCAGCCAGTTGAACAAGTGTTGAATCATTTCGCCTCACCTCTGTTATTAAGGTTTGAACTGCATGAAATAATTGAGCCTGCGGGTCGCAGGCTCTTGAATATCTTACTGATACTTCGTTTTAAGCTGTAAAAATGCGGCACTGAGGTTTTGATTCAGTGTTGAAACATTTTGCTCGACGTACCCGTTGAACGTTTCATCATTAGTTTCAAACGCAGACAGGGCATCGGTCACACTGCTTTGGGTCACTGAGGCGCCAAGCTGTGACAAGGCGGCCTCCACGTTTTGGCCAACAGAATCGAGCTGCTGCTGGACATAGGCAATAAACGTAGCCACGTCGGTCTTGAACGCGGTGAGAGAATCATCGCCCGTTCCAGGCAGTGCCGTTTTAGAGACAAAAGTAATGATCTCCGAGGCAAAGGTGCCGTCTGCCAGTGTCGCGGTCAGATTGGCATTACCCACGGTATTACTGAATACATAGGCCACCGCCTGGCCGTTGGCGTCAGTGGTTGCCGGATTGACAGTGAGGTCAAGATTGGCGCCATTGTCCGCGCTCCAGGTCAGCGTCTGTCCCGCCGCCGCCGCGCCGGTAGAATCGAGCACCGTTGCCGCGACAGTATTGGCCGACCCGTTAGGCCCGGCCAGTTGATTACTGGTTCGGGATAACAGACTGATGCTAAACGGGCCGACCGGCGTAGTGACCGGCGGGGTCTCGGGCTTGGCGACAAAGTTGATCACCGTAGAAGCTGAAGTGCCGTCTGCCAGTGTTGCGGTCAGATTGGCATTACCCACGTTATTACTGAATACATAGGCCACCGCCTGGCCGTTGGCGTCAGTGGTTGCCGGATTGACAGTGATGTCAAGATTGGCACCATTGTCCGCGCTCCAGGTCAGCGTCTGTCCCGCCGCCGCCGCGCCGGTAGAATCGAGCACCGTTGCCGCGACAGTATTGGCCGACCCGTTAGGCCCGGCCAGTTGATTACTGGTTCGGGATAACAGACTGATGCTAAACGGGCCGACCGGCGTAGTGACCGGCGGGGTCTCGGGCTTGGCGACAAAGTTGATCACCGTAGAAGCTGAAGTGCCGTCTGCCAGTGTTGCGGTCAGATTGGCATTACCCACGGTATTACTGAATACATAGGCCACCGCCTGGCCGTTGGCGTCAGTGGTTGCCGGATTGACAGTGAGGTCAAGATTGGCGCCATTGTCCGCGCTCCAGGTCAGCTTTAATCCGGCTGTCGCAACGCCATTCGAGTCAACGACCTTGGCGGCAACCCTATTGGCAGTACCGTTTGGGCCCACGAGTTGATTACTGCTAAGTGCAGTGAAGCTAATTGAGTACATAACTTTTCCTAAATTGATTTAAGGTTTGGCAGAAATGCCAGGCAATAAAAAAGGGCCACCGAAGTGACCCTTAAACGAAAAAACCCCGCCGAGGCGAGGTTTTTACAGGAGTTGGCTACGTGACTAAGTAACCAGTATTGATAGAGTAAACGGCTTTTTGCGGACCGCGTGAGCGTTTTTTACTCCGCACGCCATTTATTTTTTCCCGTTAATGACGACGCGTTACTGATACTTCTGTTTGAGCTGTAAAAAGGCTGCATCGACGTTTTGACCCAGCGCCACCATGCCTTGCTGGAAATAAGTTTCAAAACTCTTCGCGTTGGTTTCGAACTGGGTCCACGCCGAGGGTACATCTTCAGCCGTGACCGAGGTTGAAAGCTGTAATAATGCGGAACCCACATTTTGCTCTAATGACGTAAAGGCTTGTTGCACATAAGTAATAAAGGTTGAGACATCGGCTTTGAAGGCGGCCAGTTCCGTTCCAGAGTCTCCTCCCGAGGCAACAAAACCTATCACCAGCTTGGCTGCCGTTCCGTCTGTCAGAGTAGCATTAACCGTAGCATCACCTGCTGTATCACTGAATATCGCGATACTGGTCGTGCCGTTACTTTGAGTTTTCATCTTATTTGAATCAATGAAATAGGCGCCATTATCTACGCTAAAACTTACCACCTGTTCGGCGATAGCCGCGCCCGTTTCATCAATCACCTTCGCCTCAACGACGTCCGGCGTACTGCTTACAATCTGATGATTAACAGAGGCATCGAGCGTTAGCGTCATTTTTCCGGTCGGGTTGACGACGGGGGGAGTTCCGGTGTCAGCCACAAAGGAAATCACTGTGTTAGCCGACGTTCCGTCTGTCAGCGTGGCACTCACCGCAGAATCACCGACCGTATTGCTGTATATGAGAATATTGGCCGTGCCGTTACTGCCGGTAATGACCTTGTTGCCGTCTAGGAAGTAGGCACCGTTATCTACACTGAAACTCACGGACTGTTTAGCGATGGCGACGCCGGTAGAATCGACAACCTTTGCCTCTACCACGTCGGCAATTTTGCCGACAATTTGATTATTGGTCGAGACGTTAAGAATCAACGTTAATGCCCCCACCGGTGTGGTGACCGGCGGCAGACCGGGATCGGCGATAAAGGTCACAACAACAGTGGCCGAGGTGCCATCGACAAGCTTTGCGGTTACCGTCGAGTTGCCCACGGTATGGCTGAATACTGAAATAGTGTTGGTGCCATTGCTTCCTGTCGTAACGGCATTTCCAAGAAAATAGGCGTTATTGTCGGCGCTAAATTTGACCACCTGCCCTGCTACGGCTGACCCGGCTTCATCGACAACTTTAGCCTCAACGACATCTGCAATTTTTCCGACAATTTGATTATTGGTTGATAGTGAAAGAGTCAAGGTATACATGGATGTGTCCTTCTTTATTTTGTAGGTACATGGGTCGAAAAAAAAGGGCCACCGAAGTGACCCTTTAAATGTAAAGACCCCGCCTGGGCGAGGTCTTTACTGACGTTGGCTACGTGACTCAGTAACCAGTATTAATACAGTAGCGGGCTTTTCGCGGACCGCGTGAGCACTTTTTTCGGTTCACGATAAATTTCTACAGTCGGGTCCATATCCAGCGGTACGTCGATCATCGCCAGGCACCCCTCAACAAAACCCTCAGCCATTTGCAGCATAATACGCACCAGCTTTTCATCCCTTTTCATGACCCGGGCAATGGCGCGCTTCGGCTGATTCATAACGTAATGCAGAACCAGCAGCTGATACTCCTCAGGCCTTAGGGTTTTTAAACGCGTGATACATCCATCAATCAGTAAACCGTCTTCATCGCAGCATGAAAGACGCGACTTTGAGGTGTTAGGTAACAGACTTTTGAAGCCGTTCGCCGTTCTCTGCCAGTCCAGTTGACTGTTATCCGCCGCCGCCCAACCGCCCCAGCGCTCTAAAACTTGTGGTATATCTCTCATAAGATGTCCTCTACAGGTCGCGTAATCATGCTTTGCCGCCTTGCAGCTGCGGGAACTTTTCCAGATTGAGGGCGCTAAACCCTGCGCTGGCTTCTCTAAGTTTCATTTGCAAACGTGCTTCACAAGCTAAGTTAACTTAGATAATATATCCAAGGTTAAATTTGATCAAATAAAACTAAGATAACTTAGTTAATTTTATTGAGAGTGGATTATGGAATCGGTTGGCGCGCGACTTAAAAGGCTTCGCAGAATAACCAAGACAACGCAGAAAGCACTGGGTGAGTACTGCGGCGTTTCGGATGTCACTGTGGGATATTGGGAAAAAGATCTCAACGTTCCTAAAGCTGAATCGTTATTGAAGCTTGCAAAATATTTCAATACCACAGAAGCTTATGTACTTTATGGTACTGATTTTGCAGGACTACAACCCCTAGTGACCAGCGTTAGAAAGATCCCTATTCTTTCGTGGGTTCAGGCAGGTGTATTCACGGAGTCAGAATCAAGTGAACTTTTTGAGAGAGCAGAATACTGGATGGAAACCGGCCTACGCGTATCATCAGACTCATTTGCTCTAACGGTGCGTGGTGATTCAATGACCAATCCTTCGGGGCTACCGAGTATCCCGGAAGGCTCAACCGTCATTGTCGATCCTCACGTAGAGGCCACTCATGGAAAAATCGTTGTCGCCCGCATTGCTGGAACCAGCGAGGCAACAATGAAGAAGTTGGTTATTGACGGGCCGAATAAGTATCTCGTTCCACTCAACCCGCGCTATGCCAACATTCCTATCAATGGCAACTGCGAGATTATCGGCGTAGTACGCGGCGTACAGTACGAAATATAATTTAATTAGCGCATGACCTATAAAAAGGAGCCAAGGCAGCGTTCACCTTTGCTCCTTTTTTAATGGCAGGCCCCTTTGCTCGGGAACTGTCAATACGGGCCTATTATGAATGGGTGCCGGGACATTGCTCTGACAAATTAGTCAGGTTCTCAGCCTCATGCTGGAAGCTGATTTTGTTGCTTGCGCTGCCCTGATTGATTTTTAGAACAAAAATACTGTCAAAATCACTGCCGGGCCAGGTAGGCACGGTGGTGGGGTCAGCCCCCTCAGCTTTCATAATATTTTTAACTAATTTATCGAGATTTTTGTGTTCCCAAGAAACAAATACCAGTGAATTGCTATACGTGTTGCTCAACAGTGCCTTTTGAACGCCAGCAATATCATCCGCATGGAACTGAATATCAATCGGCATAGAAAGCTGGATAGCCGTTGGGGTGATGGTGGTCAATGGTCTGAGAGAACTTCCTGACTTATCTTCCTTCGGCCCCGCGGCGAAGATAGCAGCCGGTTTTCCATAACGGGACAGCAAAACGCCAGGCAGAGCCAGTGCCCGGTTAAGTCCCTTACAGGTTAACTGCCCGCTGCTGTTAACCGGTTTTTCACCATGGCGGACAAAAACGATGGTTTGTTCGGCCTGAGCTACGGATATATTCGCGATGCCCGTAGCCAGCAATAAAGCAAATCCACCCATTCTAATTAGCGATTTCAATCTGGCACCCCTGATTTAATAATGTAGTTCAACGTGTTACATAGAGTTAATTCTGAGAAATCCGGTGAATTACCCAGCATGTGACAATAAAATCGCCAAGAATCCACCCTAAAATATGCCGCATTAAAGACGCTCAGTAAACGCAGTAATCGTTTCAATTTGCTTTCACAGAGGATGCTGCAAGATAGTGCAATTTCAATTGAGATGAAAATGATAGAGGGGTAAGGAGAAATATTATGAAACCCCAAAAACAAAAAAACCACCCGAAGGTGGCATAACGACATTACTACTTTATTGCTTTTGATTATTCAGCTAATTTTCCATGGTACCCGGGACGAGACTTGAACTCGTACAGCGCGAACGCCGAGGGATTTTAAATCCCTTGTGTCTACCGATTCCACCACCCGGGCTCCGGGAAAATTGGAGGCGCGTTCCGGAGTCGAACCGGACTAGGCGGATTTGCAATCCGCTACATAACCGCTTTGTTAACGCGCCTTAATTCTTTACTTTTCTTACTGTTAGCCAGAAATATGTTCTACCTAACGAATTTGGAGCGGGAAACGAGACTCGAACTCGCGACCCCGACCTTGGCAAGGTCGTGCTCTACCAACTGAGCTATTCCCGCTTTAATCAGAACTTACTGATTTTTTTAGCTTATCTTCTGGCTAACTGCTCACTGCCTTCCGATGCGTTGCATTCTACTTGGCTGACGCGATGAGTCAATAAAATTATCAGCTCATCGTGACTGATTGCCGTTTTTTAAATCAGTTCGATCAAGGTTCCAGCAGATCATTACGTGCAGCAAACAGATATTGGAACATTGACCAGAAAGTCAGCACCGCAGCAATGTACAACGCGACAACGCCGACGCCGACAGCGATATCGTTTGGACGCCATAATAGCGCCACCAACGACAGCATCTGCGCCATCGTTTTTACTTTACCTATCCAGGAAACCGCCACGCTGCTACGTTTTCCGATCTCCGCCATCCATTCTCTGAGCGCAGAAATAATAATTTCGCGCGCTATCATGGTCGCCGCCGGCAGCGTTATCCACCAGGCGTGGAAATATTCCGCCACCAGCACTAGCGCAATCGCGACCAGCACCTTGTCGGCCACGGGATCAAGGAACGCACCAAAGCGAGTAGTTTGCTTCCAGCGACGAGCAAGATAGCCATCAAACCAGTCGGTAATCGCGGCGAGAACGAAAATCAAGGCGCAAGCTGTAGGAGCCCAAACGTACGGCAGATAAAAAGCCAGCACGAAGAACGGGATCATGACAACGCGAAACAGGGTAAGGCACGTCGGTATATTAAATTGCATGTGCGTAGGTAACTATCTGTCCGATGTAGATATTATGAGTATGTTGCTACAATGAACCTAGTGTTTCAACGCATTATGAATTTTTTCTGCCAATGCGTGTGAAATACCCGGCACTTTTGCAATTTCCTCTGCACTGGCATTCAGTAAAGGTTGAATGCCTCCCATATATTTGAGCAAAACCTGACGCCTTTTCGGCCCCACGCCTTCTATCTCTTCAAGTGCACTGGTGTTTCTTACCTTGGCACGCTTCTGCCGATGTCCGGTAATCGCGTGATTGTGCGAATCGTCACGAATATGTTGTATCACATGCAGCGCTGGAGAATCAGAAGGCAAAGCAATTCCCTCACCTTCCGCTTTGAAGAATAACGTTTCCAATCCGGCTTTACGATCCGCGCCTTTGGCAATGCCAATCAACAGCGGTTTGGATTTATCCCATGATACATCCAATTCCTTGAACACGTCCAAGGCCATGCCCAACTGCCCTTTTCCGCCGTCGATAAAAATGACGTCAGGGATCTTGGCCTCCTCAATCGATTTACCGTAGCGCCGATTAAGCACCTGCGTCATCGCCGCGTAATCGTCACCGGGTGTGATCCCCGTTATATTATAGCGACGATACTCGGCACGCACCGGACCATTTGCGTCAAACACCACACAGGAGGCCACGGTTTGCTCCCCCATGGTATGGCTGATGTCGAAACACTCCATGCGATTTATTTCCGCAAGATTTAACGTCTTGGCCAGTTCGGCCAGCCGTTGATGAATCGTTGAGCGCTCAGACAAACGCGTAGTCAACGCCGTAGTGGCGTTGGTACGAGCGAGTTTGAGGTAGCGTGCACGGTCGCCGCGCGGTTTACTTTGTATTTGAACTTTACGACCGGCCATCTCGCTGAGCGATTCGGCGAGCAGGTCTTTCTCAGGCAGGCTAAAGTCGAGCAAAATTTCACCCGGCAAAGTTCTCGCCTGACTTCCTTGCAAATAGAATTGACCGACGAAGGTTTGAACAACCTCTGACATTTCAGTGCCGCCCGGCACCTTAGGATAGTAACTGCGGCTTCCGAGCACTTTCCCCTGACGGATGAACAGCACATGCAGGCAGGCCATTCCTGACTCAAAGGCAACGCCAATGACGTCTAAATCTTCACTGTTGCCGGTCACAAACTGCCTTTCGGTCACGCGACCCACGGCCTGAATCTGGTCACGAAAGCGCCCTGCATCTTCAAAACGCAGATTTTTACTGGCGTCTTCCATTCGCTCAATCAGCTGAGTCACCACCTGCTGGTCTTTACCCGCCAGGAACAATCGAACATAGTCGACCTGCTGCTTATATTCCTCTTCACTGACCAATCCACTGACGCACGGGCCAAGGCAGCGGCCAATCTGATACTGCAAGCAAGGACGCGAGCGATTGCGGTAAACGCTGTTTTCACACTGGCGGATAGGAAACAGCTTTTGCAGCAGTGCCAGCGTTTCTCTTACCGCATAGGAATTGGGAAAAGGACCAAAATACTCACCTTTGGCATGCTTCGCGCCGCGGTGGATAGTGAGTCGGGGATGATTGTCGGCGCTGAGAAAAATCAGCGGATAAGATTTGTCATCACGCAGCAAAACGTTGTAGCGCGGCTGATAAAGCTTGATGTAGTTATGTTCAAGCAGCAGCGCTTCTGTTTCGGTATGCGTAACCGTGACGTCTATTTGTTGAATGTTTTTGACCAGCGTCTCCGTCTTGCGACTCGAAACCTGGACACGAAAATAACTGGAAAGCCTTTTTTTAAGATCTTTGGCTTTCCCGACATAAATTACCGTCCCGGTTGCGTCGTACATTCTGTAGACGCCGGGTTGGCTGGTGACCGTTTTTAAAAAGGCCTGGGGGTCAAAATGCTCATTACTCACTGCCAGACAACGTCTCCGAGTTGAAAAGACCATGGCGTATTGCCAGATGAGTCAATTCTACATCACCGTTGATATTTAGTTTACTAAACATTCTATAACGATAGCTGTTCACCGTTTTCGGACTGAGATTAAGTTGTTCTGAAATCTCGTTGACCTTTTGCCCTTTGGTGATCATCAGCATAATTTGCAGCTCGCGTTCTGAGAGGCTGTCAAAAGGCGTTTCTGACTGTGGCTCGAGTTGGCTCAGGGCCATTTGTTGAGCAATATCAGACGCTATATAGCGCTGACCAGAATCAACCAGGCGGATAGCGTTAACCACTTCCTGAGGAGCAGCGCCTTTACTGAGATAACCGGAAGCGCCAGCCTGCATCACTTTTGCTGGCAAAGGGTTTTCGGTATAAATGGTCAGCATGATAATTTTGACGTCTGGGCAAAAACGCACAATTTTCTTCGTGGCTTCCAACCCGCCGATCCCCGGCATACTCATATCCATCAAGACAATATCGACTGAGTTGCTGCGGCACCATTTAACGGCGTCTTCTCCGCACTGAACCTCATCAACAACTTTAATGCCTTTGATATCCTCAAGAATGCGTCGAATCCCTGCGCGCACCAGTTCATGGTCATCTACAAGAAGAACGCTAATCAAAGAGAATTCTCCAAAATTAAGGGCGTCACACGGTCGTATTTTTCATTAGCTTGCTAAGTGACTGCGGTTTAGTAGGTAAACAACGGCGCAAATTCGCAAAAGAGACAGAACAATACATAAGCAAAAAAGAGTCTACCGCGTCAGGTCAAACACGTTACCGAGAAAACATGAAAACAACAAACTGACTGCGGACATATAAAATAAAGCGAATTAAATTAGCTGACCTATTTTACTGCATCAGGTAGAAATTAACCAAGCTTTGATCGTGAAAAAAATGATTTTTAATAATGTAAAAATTAACTTCCATCAAAGGTTACAACCCAAAATGAATTATAAGATTAAATCCTATAAAAATCATTTGCAAACCCGCCAAGCGCTCAAAAAAAGAGCAATCATTAAGAAGCCATCTGACTTTACTCATATAAGGTTTATTAATGCGCAAAATAACATCAGCGGAATCACTCGATATATTACTGATTTATCCTGAATTTATTTAACTCATGACGTAATACCCTCAGTTTAAATATGAAAAAACTGAAAAATATCTGAAGTAGTCTTATCTGTGACCATTCGTCTAGCATACTTGACGGTTTAGGATTATTTTTCTGTGCTAATTTCGTAAAACTTTGACCTTATAGCAAGAGTTGCACAACTGCCGTCTCCCAGCGTCACAGAGGAATGTGCTAGTATAGCGCCACATTTTCAGCAGCCTTCCTTTATAGAGGCTGTGAAGTTATTGAACGCGCTATCCGACCGCATACAGGCGGTTGGTTTTTTTTAAGGAGATTATAATGAGCACATGCAATTTTAACACCGAGGCCAGCGTTGAAACCCTGGCAACAGAGGTTGCCTGTCTTAAAGCGACTCTGACACTGATGCTTAAGGCAATTGGTCAAGCAGACGCAGGTAAAGTCGTTCTGAATCTTGAAAAATTTATTGCTCAGATTGAAGACCCTCAACAGGCAGAGATTTTCAATAACACCCTGCAACAAATCAAATTTGGATATCGTCAATAACGATAAGTATGACGCCATCTCGGGTCCATGTTTTGATGAAGCCGAAAGATCAAGAGAGCCCAAAATGGCTCTCTTTTTTTAGCCCACGTGGGTTTAGATTAAATCTGCTAAAATAAAGAACCGTTAATCTGCTTCAAGGTGTATCCCATGAGTGAAAAAAACAGCGAAAACAAAACAAAAGCTGATGATGTTCACGTCAGTGATGGATTGGCAAAGTTGCACAAAGTGGCTGAACAGTTGACAGAAGAAGAGCTTAATCGACTTGCGGAAGAGGCGAGAATGGCCGCCGAGAAGGCAAAAAAGAATCCTCACGCCTAGACGAATCATCTCTTAAAACCGTTTTTTGGATGTTATCTTCGCCATGCATGACAATATATTAGCTGGAAATCAATCGCTTGCCGCTATTGCTGTTGACTATCAACACGGTGATTGTGAGCCCCCGCACAGTCACAGCTGCTCCCAGCTAATCCATGCTCTCTCGGGCGTGGTTCAGGTTTCAACCCAACACGGCGTGTGGATGGTGCCACCCGGTCGCGGCGTGTGGCTTCCTGCTAACGTGACCCACAGTCTACGCTTTATCGGCGGCGTTCAGGCAAGAACCCTGTTTGTTGACTCTTTGGCGCGCGCCGACCTGCCCGCCCAGTGTCAGGTGGTTCAGATTTCTCCGCTGCTGCGCGAACTGATCCTCGCCTCCTTTAGCGTACCGGCCAACTATGCCGTAGGCGGACGCGACGAGCGAATCATTGAGCTTATTCTGGATGAGCTACGCTTACTGCCTATTTTACCGCTACACCTTCCCGAACCCAGTGACCCACAGCTGCTTACGCTTTGCCAGCGGATCCGTGCGGATTTTTCTGCTGCCTGGGAACTGGAAGAAATAGCCGCCAATATGGCGATCAGCGGCAGAACGCTGTCCCGTCGTTTTCAACGAGAGACCGGGCTACGTTTTAGTGATTGGGTAAGGCGGGCGAAAATTCTGGCAGCAATGAACGCACTGGCGATGGGACAGTCGGTTATTGATGTTGCGCTGGAGCTGGGTTATGACAGTCCCAGCGCGTTTAGTGCCATGTTTCGCAGAACGCTGGGTGTTTCACCCAGCGAATATTTCAATCCTGCGGCCCGTTTGGCGGACGCCTCAGCCGTTCTCTAAATGTTATACCTGAGTCATCTACACCAGCAATTGGGCACTGGCGTTGAATAGCGCCTGCAAAGATGCACTGGACACGTCACTGTCAATCCCGACGCCATAAACACGTTCCCCGTGTGGCCGCTGGCAGCTTACATAGGCTACAGCACGACTGTGGCTCTGATGCCCCAACGTATGTTCGTCATAGTCACCAATTTCCAACATCAGATCAAAGCTACGATGCAGAGCGTCAACTGCGGAAGAAAGCAGCCCGTTGCCACTGCCGTTAAGTGCCAGTTCCTGCCCTTGATAATTCACCTTCGCGCTGAAGTGGCGCAGATTATTTTCGTCGCTGCGAATATCATAGCTCAGCAATTTCATGGCCGGTTGATCAACCAGACCATAGCGCTGGCGGAACAGACGCCACACGTCGCTGGTGCTCATTTCTTTACCGCTGCTGTCGGTCTCTTTCTGCACCGCTTTGCTGAACTCTATTTGCAGGCCACGCGGCATTTTCAAGCCGTGATTTTGCTCAAGCAGCCATGCGGCACCGCTTTTTCCTGACTGACTGTTGACGCGGATAACCGCTTCGTAGCTGCAACCAACGTCGGCGGGGTCTAGCGGCAGGTAAGGAACCTGCCAATGTTGACCTTCGCGCTGCTTCTGTGCAGCAAAGCCCTTTTTGATAGCATCCTGATGCGAGCCGGAAAAGGCAGTGAATACCAGCTCACCGGCGTAAGGATGGCGAGGATGTACCGGCAACTGGTTACACTGCTCCACGGTTTCAACCACGCCTTTCAAATCACTGAAGTCCAGTCCCGGTGAAATCCCCTGAGTATAGAAATTCAACGCCAGCGTCACTAAATCGACGTTGCCAGTTCGCTCACCGTTACCAAACAGACAGCCTTCAACGCGGTCGGCACCGGCCATCATCGCCAATTCTGCGCAGGCCACGCCGGTTCCGCGGTCATTGTGCGGATGCACGCTGATTGAAACCTGGTCACGACGGCTGAAATGGCGGCAGAACCATTCAATCTGATCGGCGTAAACGTTAGGCGTGCTGACTTCGACCGTTGCGGGCAGGTTCAAAATCATAGGACGCTCGGCGCACGGCTCCCACACTGCCGCTACGGCTTCACACACCTCCAATGAAAACTCCAGCTCGGTAAAGCAAAAGGTTTCCGGCGAATACTCAAAGGTCCATTTAGTTTGCGGATATTTTTCACAAAGCTGACGGATCTGTTTCGCACCGCGCACGGCCAGTTCCAGCGTGGCCGCTTTGTCTTGGTTAAATACCACGTCGCGGAAAATCGGCGATGTGGCGTTATATAAATGCACGATGGCGCGTGGAACGTCGATCAGCGACTCAAAGGTGCGCTCGATCAAATCACTGCGTGACTGGGTCAAAACCTGGATATGCACGTCTTCAGGTATGGCTTTGTCGTTAATCAAGCCGCGAACAAAATCGAAATCGGTTTGCGACGCCGAAGGGAAAGCCACTTCAATCTGCTTGAAGCCACAGCGCAGCAACAGGTCGAAAAACAGACGTTTGCGCTGATTGTCCATTGGCTCGGCAAGCGATTGGTTACCGTCCCGTAGATCGCTTGAACACCATTGCGGCACCTTCGTGAGCGTTTTTCCCGGCCACTGACGATCGGGTAAATCCACGGTGGGGAATGCAACATACTTCTGCGACGGGTCGGCTAACATAGTTTTTCTCCATTCGTCGGCACGGACCAAATTCCGCTGCCTGACTTAATTATGGCGCAATGTTCTCTGAGCTGCGCCTCACTAAACGACATACACCCGTGCATAACGGACAAAATGCTGCTAATTAGGGAGGATTAATGCAACCGTTGGACTCAAACTGTAAAAATAAAGGTACATTTGCTGTTAGATTATTTACCTACGACGTTATAATTCGCTGGAATTTAACATTATTATGAGGCCAGTCTGCCCGAATGCAGTTCATCCTCACGCGGCAGAGCGCCCATAATATTAAAATTGAGAAAAGAGCCAGATAGAGCCCTTATTCCATACATGACAGGAAGAAATAACCTATGCCACACGATACTAAAACCATCGCACAATCTGGGAATGATTCCCCCGGTCACCTGCGCAGAAATCTCACAAACCGTCATATCCAGCTGATCGCCATCGGGGGTGCCATCGGCACCGGCCTGTTTATGGGGTCAGGCAAAACCATCAGCCTCGCCGGACCGTCGATCATCTTCGTGTACATGATTATCGGTTTTATGCTGTTTTTCGTCATGCGTGCGATGGGCGAACTGCTGCTGTCAAACCTCGAATATAAATCTTTTAGTGATTTTGCCGCCGATCTTCTGGGCCCGTGGGCTGGCTATTTCACCGGCTGGACTTATTGGTTCTGCTGGATTGTGACCGGCATCGCTGACGTGGTCGCCGTCACCTCTTATTCTCAGTTCTGGTTCCCCGGACTTTCACAGTGGGTCGCGTCGCTGATTTTCGTGCTGATTCTTTTTGGCTTGAATTTGGCGACGGTAAAAATGTTCGGCGAAACCGAGTTTTGGTTCGCGATGATCAAAATTGTGGCCATCGTTGGCCTCATTATCACCGGCCTGGTGATGGTATTAATGCATTACCAAACACCCGCGGGCTCGGTGGCGGACTTCAGCAACCTGTGGGACAACGGTGGATTCTTCCCTAAAGGCATCAGCGGCTTCTTCGCCGGTTTCCAGATAGCCATTTTTGCCTTCGTCGGCATTGAGCTGGTCGGCACCACGGCGGCGGAAACCAAAGATCCGAAGAAGTCCCTGCCGCGGGCGATTAACGCCATTCCTATCCGCATCATCATGTTCTACGTTTTTGCGTTGATTGCCATTATGTGCGTCACGCCGTGGAACACCGTGGCCGCCGACAGAAGTCCATTCGTTGAGCTGTTTGTGCTTGCGGGCCTCCCGGCTGCGGCCAGTATCATCAACTTTGTGGTACTGACGTCTGCCGCCTCGTCCGCCAACAGCGGGATCTTCTCCACCAGCCGCATGCTGTTTGGTTTAGGCCAAGACGGCATGGCACCCAAAGCATTTGGCAAACTCTCTTCGCGCGCGGTACCGTCAAACGGGCTGATTTTCTCCTGTATTTGCCTACTGTCTGGCGTCGTTTTGATTTATCTGATCCCCAACGTGGTGACGGTATTTACGTTAGTCACCACCGTGTCGGCGATTTTGTTCATGTTCGTGTGGACCATTATTCTCTGCTCGTACCTGGTCTATCGGCGTAAACGGCCCCAGCTGCACGCCACCTCTGAATACAAAATGCCATTGGGTATTGTGATGTGCTGGGTGTGCATGGCGTTCTTCGCCTTTGTTCTGGTGCTGTTAACCTTGCAGGATGATACCCGTCAGGCGCTAATGGTCACACCGCTGTGGTTCGTGGTCTTGGGTATCGGCTACTGGATCCGTAACAGAACTCAGCAGAAGACAAAATAGCCCTATCTGCATAATAAAAATGCCCATGCGGTTAACCTGCATGGGCATTTTTTTGCGCTGTAATCAGCTCACCCCACAGGCCTGATACCTTGGGCGATAATGTGTTGAATGTTGGCAACCGCCTGTTCGAAGAATGCGTCATCATTCAACGTTTGGCCGCTGATGGCCTCAATCTGCACGCCAAAATCAGCATAGTGCTGCGTGGTCGCCCAAAGAATAAACAACAAATGCAGGGGTTCAATCGGCGCAATTTGGCCTGCCTGCACCCACTCGCGAATAATGTCAGACTTTTCGTCCACCAGTTGCTTAAGATGCGTGCTTAAGACCTGTTTTAACAATGGCGCCCCCTGCAACATCTCCAGGCAGAACAGTCGCGAAGCCTGCGGATGGTCGCGTGAAACACAAAGCTTGAGATAGATGTACTGCTTAATGGCTTCCATCGGCTGCTGTTCAGCATTCAGCGCCTTGAGCGGCTCCAGCCAAATATCCAGTAAATCCTTCAGCACCGCCACGTAGAGTTCTTCTTTCGATGGAAAGTAGTAAAGCAGATTGGTTTTAGATACGTCTGCCCGCTCGGCTACCTGATCCAGACTGGTGCCGTGCATACCGTAGAGAGAAAAAAACTCCAGCGCGGCGCTCATAATGTTACTGCGCTTAGCCGCAACGGCTCGCGAACGCCTCGTCGGCGGCTTTTTACTGCCGGTAGCTCCATCAGCTGCCAATGGCTTCACCCTCTTCCTGTAAGCATTGCTTTCGTGAAGCATAACAAATGTGTCCCATCCCGACTACGACCAGCCACTGCTCCTGTGACTATTGCCCCTATGCTTTGAGCAAGAATTAACATTTGCGCACCATTTTCGCTCAATCATGTTCGTTTTGTGTGCAGTTATTTTTTACCAAATGGTCCACTTTTGACCATTTGCTCTACAAAACTTTCAACTTATTACTCAATACATTGATAAATAAGAAAATTAAAAAACTGGCATCGAGTTTGCAAACAATTCTGTAACGCGTCAAACAGCGTAGCGCAATTTGGAACCCGCAGGATGCACTCAAGCGGCGCTGCTTTGACCCAGGACATTGCGTGTTTTACGCGAGTGTCAAAGTCGGTAAAGGTCTTATTCAATTATGAGGTGTGCTATGAAAATCGGTGTCTTCATTCCTATCGGTAACAATGGTTGGTTGATTTCTGAAAACGCACCACAGTATCAGCCGACCTTTGAGCTGAACAAAACCATTGTGCAGAAGGCCGAGCACTACAATTTTGATTTTGCGCTTTCAATGATTAAGTTACGCGGATTTGGCGGTAAAACGGAATTCTGGGAGCACAACATGGAGTCGTTCACGCTGATGGCCGGACTGGCTGCCGTGACCTCCAAGATTCAGCTCTACGCCACCGCCGCAACGCTCGTCATGCCACCGGCGATAGTGGCGCGTATGGCTGCGACCATTGATTCAATTTCCAACGGCCGATTTGGCGTAAACGTGGTGACCGGCTGGCAAAAGCCCGAATACGAGCAAATGGGCATGTGGCCGGGCGATGACTATTTTAGCCGCCGCTATGACTACCTGACCGAATACGTCACCGTACTGCGCGACCTGTGGGGCACCGGTCACTGCGATATGCAGGGCGAATTCTTCAAGATGGACGACTGCCGCGTCAGCCCGCGTCCTAAAGCCGAAATGAAAGTGATCTGCGCTGGCCAAAGTGATGCAGGCATGAGCTTCTCTGCCAAATACGCCGATTACAACTTCTGCTTTGGCAAGGGCGTAAATACTCCCACAGCCTTTGCCCCAACCTCTGCGCGAATGAAAACGGCTGCCGAAGCTGAAAAACGCGACGTCGCCTCCTACGTGCTGTTTATGGTCATTGCCGACGAAACTGACGCCGCCGCCCGCGCCAAATGGGATTATTACAAGGCCGGAGCAGACAGTGAAGCCCTCGCCTGGCTTACCGATCAAAGCAGCAAGGACACTAAATCCGGGTCAGACACCAACGTGCGCCAGATGGCAGACCCAACGTCGGCGGTCAATATCAACATGGGTACTTTGGTCGGTTCCTACGCCAGTGTGGCAAAAATGCTCGACGAAATTGACACCGTTCCCGGCACCGAGGGCGTATTGCTGACCTTCGACGATTTCGTTCAGGGCATTGAAAACTTTGGTCAGTTTATTCAGCCACTCATGAAAACCCGTCAATATCTGTTCAATGAAACATCCGCTGAAAAAGAGGTCGCGTAATGAAAATTGTTGAAAACTCCGTCGTGCGTCGTGATCCAGGCTCCGTTGACAGTGAAGTGATTTTACCGGCTCGCCCCGAATCACTGGCATTTTCTCCGCAGCAGACCGCGCTGATTGTGATTGATATGCAGAACGCCTACGCCTCTCCGGGCGGCTACCTGGATCTCGCGGGCTTTGACGTGTCACACACTGGGCCGGTCATCACCAACATCAAACGCGCCATTGCTGCCGCGCGTTCGGCGGGTATAAAAGTCATTTTCTTCCAGAATGGTTGGGACAATCAGTACGTTGAGGCCGGCGGTGAAGGCTCACCTAATTTCCATAAATCCAATGCGTTGAAGACGATGCGCAAACGCCCTGAGCTGATGGGAAAACTGTTGGCAAAAGGCGATTGGGACTATGACCTGGTCGACGAACTGCAGCCACAGCCTGGTGACATCGTGCTGCCAAAACCGCGCTACAGCGGCTTCTTTAATACCCAACTTGATAGCCTGTTGCGCAGCTATGGCATTCATCACCTGGTGTTTACCGGCATCGCCACTAATGTCTGCGTGGAGTCAACCCTGCGCGATGGCTTCTTCCTCGAGTACTTCAGCGTAGTACTTGAAGACGCAACCCATCAGGCCGGTCCTGAATTTGTGCAGAAAGCGGCAATTTACAATATTGAAACTTTCTTTGGCTGGGTATCTAACGTCGATAACTTCTGCAATACCGTAGCGAAAAGCAGCGAAAAACTGAGTCAGACAACCTAGTAACGTCGCCTTTATCGAACTGATTGTTTTATTTACCAAGGATAAGCACCATGCCAAAAAGCATTATCATCCCCGAAGGCACCGGCGTCCCTATCGCGCCTTTCGTTCCCGGCACAATGGCCGACGGCATCGTTTACGTTTCTGGCACGCTACCGTTTGATAAAGAGAACAACGTGGTGTTTCCAGGAGACGCCGCCGCGCAAACCCGCCACGTTTTAGAAACCATTAAAAAGGTGATTGAAACTGCGGGCGGCACAATGGATGACGTCACCTTTAACTCGATTTTCATTACTGACTGGAGCAACTACGCTGCGATTAACCAAGTTTATGCTGAATATTTTCCGGGTGAAAAACCGGCGCGTTTCTGTATTCAGTGTGGCCTGGTGAAACCAGAGGCTTTAGTCGAAATCGCCTCTATCGCGCACGTGGGAAAATAGCCACGCGTACAACGAATCGAGTGGAATAAGCATGAGTAAAAGCACCTTGTACTGCAAAATATCGGGTAATACGTCGCCGACGGCGCAAACCGTCGTGCTCTCGTCAGGCCTTGGTGGCGTGCACAGTTTTTGGCAACCGCAGATGGCGATGCTGGAAAAGTATTTCCGCGTAGTGGTCTACGATCAATACGGGACCGGCGGCAGTCAGGGCGTGATTACCTCAGGCTATCGCATGGAGGACATGGCCGATGAGTTGGCAGGCCTACTCAACTCGCTGGAGATTGACCGCTGCCATCTGATTGGCCATGCGCTCGGCGGTATTATTGGCCTGCATCTGGCCAAGCGTTATCCAGCGCTGCTTGAAAGCCTGGTGGTCATCAACGGCTGGACAGTGCTCGACAGTCAGACTCGCCGCTGCTTTAACGTGCGTCAAAATCTCCTGCTTAACAGCGGCGTTGAGGCCTACGTGCAGGCGCAGCCGCTGTTTTTATACCCCGCAGACTGGCTGTCGGCACATTCTGATTTATTGCAGCAGGAGCAGCAGCATCAGGTTGCCCACTTCCAGGGCATGGAAAACTTGATCAATCGACTTCAGGCCCTGATGGCTTCGGATCTCAGCGACATTCTGAGCAGCATTTATACGCCTACGCTGGCTTTTGGTTGCAAAGATGACCTGCTGGTGCCGTGGCACTGCTCGACCGCGCTGGCAGAAAATCTTCCACACGGCGAACACGTACAAATGGCTTACGGCGGGCATGCCATGAGTGTGACGGACAGCACAACCTTTAACCCTATTCTTGAACAATGGCTGCTGCGCTTTGCCCCACAGGCGCCGGCAGCCAACGACACTCATTAATCAACGGAGATATTATGTATGGCCGAAGCATTAATCGATAGCGCACTCGCCACCCTCTTTACCGAGGCGCGCACTCACAACGGCTGGCAGGACACACCGGTCAGCGACGAACTGCTAAAGCAGGCCTACGATTTGGCGCGCATGGGGCCAACCTCGGCTAACTGTTGCCCGCTGCGCGTGGTGTTTATCCGCAGTAAAGAGGCGAAAGAAAAACTGGCGCCAGCGCTATCGAGCGGCAATCTGCAAAAAACCATGAGCGCGCCTGTCACCGCTATTTTGGCCTACGATCCGGCATTTTATGACCTTCTTCCCGAGCTGTATCTGCACGGCGATGCGCGTTCATGGTTCACCTCAAGCCCAGAGTTGGCGCACGAAACAGCATTTCGTAATGCCAGTTTACAGGCAGCTTATCTGATCCTCGCCCTGCGTTCGCTGGGACTTGATACCGGCCCGATGTCAGGCTTTGACCAAGGTAAAGTCAACGCATCCTTCTTGGCGGCAAGCGGTTGGAAAGCCAATTTCTTGCTAAATATCGGCTATGGCGACAGCAGCAAGGTTTATCCGCGCTCGCCGCGTCTCGACTTTGAGCGGGTGTGTCAGATTATCTGACCCATCGTGTCTGAACAGCGGAGTTAACCTGACCTATGCAAAATCAAAATCCTACGCCCATAAAAGAGTCAAAACAGATGAAAGACTTGCCGTTGGCCGAGCTGGCCGGCGTTGAAAAACAGGCGTTTCGCGACGCCATGGCACACCTTGGCTCGGCGGTGAACATTATTACTACCGACGGTGTCGCAGGTCGGGCCGGTTTTACCGCCTCGGCAGTGTGCAGCGTGACAGACTCGCCGCCAACGCTGCTGGTTTGCCTGAACCGTTCTGCTTCGGTTTATCCGGTTTTTCAGCAAAATCAGGTGCTGTGTGTTAACACGCTTTCGGACTGTCACGAGTCACTCTCCAACCTCTTTGGCGGCAAAACGCCAATGGAAACGCGCTTTGCGGCGGCAGAATGGGTCGCGATGGCTACCGGCTCTCCCGCGTTACAAGGCGCACTGACCTCGTTCGACTGCCGCATTAGTCAGGTAACCCGCATCGGCACGCACGATGTTTTATTTTGTGAAGTTATTGATATTTTACGCAGCGATGACAGCCATGGATTGGTCTATTTTGACCGACGCTATCACCCTCTGATACGTCAACAAGCACCGGTCTGATATTCAGGCCATTCCCCTGTTTTTATCTTATAGATAGCAACAAGACGTGGAGAAGATGATGGCGAATACTTGGTTTCCTCAGTGGCGTAAACGAACGGGCAGTCTGGAAGGTGCAGTGATAGCACCAGACGAGCGCTTACCTTTAGGATCAACGCTTATCATGGGATTACAGCACGTGGTGGCGATGTTTGGCGCTACAGTGTTAATGCCCTTGCTGATGGGTTTTGATGCCAATATGTCGATTTTGATGTCCGGCATTGGCACCCTGTTGTTCTTTATTATCGTCGGCGGTCGTGTACCGAGTTATTTGGGGTCGAGCGCCTCATTTGTGGGTTTGGTGATTGCGGTTACTGGCTACAGCGGTCACGGCCCCAATCCGAATATAGCCCTCGCATTGGGCGGCATTATCGCCTGCGGTGCGCTGTATACGCTGGTTGGCTTTGTGGTCATGGCTATCGGTACCCGCTGGATAGAAAAACTTATGCCTCCGGTAGTCACAGGTGCGGTGGTGATGGCGATTGGCCTCAATTTGGCACCGATTGCGGTAGGCAGCGTGTCATCTTCGATGTTTAACAGCTGGATGGCGGTGGTCACCGTGCTGTGTATCGGCGGCGTAGCGGTCTTTACCCGTGGACTGATGCAGAGGTTGATGCTGCTGTTGGGACTTATTGCGGCCTACGTTATCTATTTTATCATTACTAACGTGCTGGGATTAGGCAAACCAGTCGACTTCAGCGGCATCGCTACTGCGGCCTGGCTGGGTATGCCAAGCTTCACCGCGCCGGTGTTTGACAGCCACGCGATGATATTGATTGCGCCGGTCGCGGTGATTTTAATCGCTGAAAACCTGGGCCATATTAAAGCTGTAGCGGGAATGACCGGTAAAAATCTCGACCCTTTTCTTGGTCGCGCATTTGTGGGTGACGGTTTAGCAACCATGCTTTCGGCCTCGGCGGGCGGCACGGGGGTGACGACTTACGCTGAAAATATCGGCGTAATGGCGGTAACAAAAATCTATTCGACGCTGATTTTCGTGGCAGCAGCAGTGTTTGCTATTCTGTTGGGCTTCTCTCCCAAATTTGGTGCATTGATCCACACTATTCCAGGTCCGGTATTAGGCGGTGCATCCATCGTAGTGTTCGGTCTGATTGCAGTGGCAGGCGCGCGTATTTGGCTACAGAACAATGTGGATTTGAACCAGAACGGCAACCTGATTATGGTCGCGGTGACCCTTGTACTGGGGGCTGGCAACTTTTCGCTGACTTTTGGCGGTTTCACTATGGGCGGTATCGGCACGGCAACCTTCGGCGCAATTTTGCTCAACGCACTGCTCAAAAATAGAAAAATTGGCGTTATTGGCACAGATACTGCATTAAAAGATAACTGACGACCTCAGTTTCTCCTTAGCTCATCAACTTTGATGATCGCCAGCGGTTATTCGGTCCACCCGTCCGATTTAACCGCTGGTTTTTTTCTTTTAATCCCCCACTATTATCCTCAGTTTCAATGGCATACACACACCAAGATTCGTGCAAAACAACACAAGGGTTAGCCCTTCGCATCTTGCGGAAACTCAGAATCGGTGCCTACTTCAGGCAGGTCGTCCAACGGCGGACTGATGCCCTCGGAAATATAATCCTTGGCCGCTTTAACTTGTTCGTTACCCTGCTCGTCGCGTACTAAAACGTGTTTTATGGTGCCATCCTGCAAAATTTCGCGATGTATGCCAGTAAACTGTGCCATGCCGGTATCCTTTTTCAGTTTAGGAAACTATAAGCATAGCTTTTGTACAGCATTCGTGGCTCAACACGCTGGGGTCAATGAGTAAAAATTGATATCACTTCGTGGGTTATAAGACTCACTAATCGCCCAATAAAAATCCAAATTTTAGTCAGCGCCCGACACTAATTCCTGTTAAATTAATCATCTAGTAATTGGCACAGTTACTGCATTATCGCCGCAATATTCACAGGAGAACGACAAATTGGATGCGAGTACTATCAACACACTTTTTTTTATTGGCGCACTGTTGGTAGCAGCGAGTATTCTGCTTAGCTCGCTTTCTTCCCGCCTCGGGATCCCCATTCTGGTCATCTTTTTGGCTATTGGCATGCTGGCCGGCGTTGACGGCATCGGCGGTATCGCCTTTGATAACTATCCCGCGGCTTATCTGGTGAGCAACCTGGCGCTGGCGGTGATTTTACTTGATGGCGGAATGCGCACCCGCGCCTCTTCATTTCGCGTAGCATTATGGCCCGCCCTTTCTCTGGCCACCGTCGGCGTGCTGATTACCGCGGGCCTCACCGGGCTGGCAGCGGCCTGGCTTTTTCACATTAATCTCATGCAGGGCCTGCTTATTGGCGCCATTATCGGCTCGACGGATGCCGCCGCCGTATTTTCGCTCATCGGAGGCAAGGGTCTCAACGAGCGTGTGAGCGCGACGCTTGAAATTGAATCAGGCAGCAATGACCCGATGGCGGTATTCCTGACCATTACCTTAATCGACATGATAGCCAAGGGTGAACACGGACTGAGCTGGATGTTCCTGGTTGACGTTGTACGCCAGTTTGGCCTCGGCATAGCCTTCGGACTGGGCGGCGGCTGGTTGTTACAGCAGCTAATAAACCGTGTCACCTTGCCTACGGGACTCTATCCGCTGCTGGCTTTCAGCGGCGGACTGCTGGTGTATGCCGCCACCGTTGCGCTCGACGGCAGTGGAATTTTAGCGGTGTATCTTTGCGGCTTAATGCTGGGCAACCTTCCTGTACGTAACAAACACGGCATAATGCAAACCTTTGACGGACTGGCCTGGCTGAGTCAGATAGCCATGTTCTTGGTGCTGGGGCTTTTACTGACGCCAAGCGACCTGCTGCCGATTGCGATTTCCGCGCTGGCGCTCTCGCTGTGGATGATTCTTTTTGCCCGCCCGCTCTCCGTGTTTGTTGGCCTGTTACCGTTCAAAAATTTCACCCTGCGGGAAAGATTTTTTATCTCGTGGGTCGGCCTACGTGGCGCGGTGCCGATCATTCTGGCGGTGTTTCCGATGATGGCCGGCCTCCCACAAGCGCATCTTTATTTCAACGTTGCATTCTTTATCGTGCTGGTTTCACTGCTACTTCAGGGAACCTCGCTCGGCTTCGCGGCTAAAAAAGCCAAGGTCATTATTCCGCCAGCACCCGCGCCTATTTCTCGCGTCGGACTCGACATCGACATTTACACCCAGTGGGAGCACTTTATTTATCAGCTGGGCTCGGAAAAATGGTGTGTGGGAGCCGCGTTGCGTGACCTTAAAATGCCGAAAGAAACGCGTATTACCGCCCTGTTCCGCGGTACCGTGATGCTGCATCCGACCGGCAGCACACGCCTTAAAGAGGGTGATATTCTTTGCGTAATCGGCCAAGAGAAAGATTTACCGGAGCTAGGCAAACTGTTCAGCGATACCAATGCAGTGGTCATAGATGACCGATTCTTCGGCGATTTTATTTTGGAAGCCGATGCGCCATTGGAGGCAATTTCTCAGCTTTATGGCTTAAATCTGGATGAGGCAATCGATAAAACGCTTTCGCTTGGCCACTTTGTCATTCAGCTTTTGGGCGGAGAGCCGGTAATCGGTGACCACATCGAGTGGGACGGTCTGACATGGACCATTGCAGAAATGGAAGGTAAGCGGGTAAGCAAAGTTGGGGTACGCATTGTCACCCAACAGGCTTAAAGACTGATTATCACACTGAATAAAAAACATAAAAAAACCTGCCTTGTGGCAGGTTTTTCTTTGCAAGACAGGCGATAATTTAGCGATTAGCTACCTGACTGTGGGTCTTTATCGTAGTCAGAACAGGTCTGATAACCTTTATTCATTACATGACCGGTGTCGTTATAGCTCACGAAGTAGGTCTGTACTTTGCCATCACGTGGAGCAACGGCATAAGTCTGACAAGTACCCTTCGCGTGGATTAGGGTCGCTTCGGTTGATGGTGGACCAGCAATCGCACGTACCTGCGCTCTTGTCATCCCGACCTTAACGTCGCTCACGACAGGCTCTTTAACATAGCTTGCCGCGCGGTCATAAGTCTGACAACCCGCAAGCACTGAAACCGCTGTAGCAACCATAATCAACATTTTCTTATTCATGACTTCTCCTCCAGAAGTACTTTATGTCCTTTAAAGGTAGAAGAAAATGGTCCTTAATCAAATTTGTAATACTTTTATTTGTTGATTTTGGCCATATTTCGGTTTTTTCTGATAAATCTATGCCTTCTAACGCTAAAAAAACCTCAATGTGCCTGCTAATTTTTCGTGATATTCGCCGGATTTTGTTCTATACCTGATGAAGGTAAGCTATTGAGATTCATGCTGACTGATGAAATTTCACTCATCAGAAATGGCAGTTTTTTTAATTATCCTCGCAGACAGGGAGCCGTGCCAATGCAGCTGGATCGACGTCGCTTTTGTACTCTTCTCAGTTTAGTCCCTTTAATGGCGCTGTCGCGTTGGAGTATTGCAGAGCCAAGAGAGGTGGCTATGGAGACTCTGTACATAACTAAACCGGACGGCGGCGTGCCCAATAGTCCTTTACCGGTACTGATTTATCATCACGTTATTGCCCCCGAAGCCGTAGACAATGCCGATTATCTCGAGCATCTCTTTACCACCAACGGCTGGCCACCCCAATGGCGCTACGGCGTTTACCCCTTCACGCATTTTCACAGTAATACCCCTGAGGCGCTGGGCGTATTCGCAGGCTCGGCCAAGCTGCAGTTGGGCGGCGAGAAAGGCAATATTATTCAGGTCAATGTGGGAGATGTATTACTGCTGCCTGCTGGAGTGGGCCACAAGCAGGTTTCGGCTGACGAGAATTTTATGATGGTCGGGGCTTATCCGCCAAACGTGACTGCCGATTTGTGTCACGACGACGTCGCCAAACTGGCAATCCGCACCAAAGCCGTAGCAAAAGTTCCACTGCCGGAGACGGACCCCGTTACCGGTCACTCCGAAGGCAGCATGCTGTTATGGCGTCAGGCATCTGATAACAGCAAGAAGTAGTCGACAAACTGGCAGCAGCATTCAGCTCGTTTATAAATTCAATCCGCTTATAAAGCGAAACGCTACCCGCTGACACGTTCAGAAATGCATCGAGATAAAATGCAGACGAAAAAAAAGCCGCTAATTGCTTAGCAGCTTTTCTTCTGTTGTTTATGGCGGAGGAGGAGAGATTCGAACTCTCGAATGGTTTCCCATCGCCGGTTTTCAAGACCGGTGCCTTCAGCCGCTCGGCCACCCCTCCGCAACGGAACGCACTATAAACATTGGGAATGAGGATGTAAAGCCTAGCATTGTTCATTTGCTTGAAAAACCGGCATATATTCGATTTTTTTTAGTAATAACCCCCCCCTTGCTGATATTGCCGGTTTTACAGGCAAAAGATGCTGAAAAAATAGCAAGAAATGGGCCGCTAATTTATCCGCGCTGATGAACCTATCAATAGGGGTAAAAGGAAATGTTGGTCACGCTTGAGGTTTCGACGGCAGAATGGAAGATGCCGCTCAATGATGAGCGTTCATTCCCACCGATTGGGTGTTAGGCGTGAATTGAGGTGCTTCAGTATCTATTGAAAGCCAGCCAACCGGCTGGTTTTTCATTACGGGCTCAGGACCTCAAATTTTGGATACAAAAAAAGCCGCTAATTGCTTAGCAGCTTTCTTGTGTTGTTTATGGCGGAGGAGGAGAGATTCGAACTCTCGAATGGTTTCCCATCGCCGGTTTTCAAGACCGGTGCCTTCAGCCGCTCGGCCACCCCTCCGCAACGGAACGCACTATAAACATAGCCCTGCGAGTTGTAAAGCCTGATTTTATTCATTTGCGGCAAAAATAGCCGCTCGTTGCTTAAGTGGTGTTTTAATCGACGTTTTTTGCCAATCCTCTAAGGTCTTAGTCTAAAAATTCATCTTATCTCTGTTCTTCTCATTCATTTTGGGTAAAGAAGCGGTTGAGGTGGTAAAGAAGGGTAAACCCCCTTTAATCACCCTCAGCAACTATCTATTATCCTAGACTGAATGCTTTTTCACCGACTTCACTTTTTGTCGATAAGCGAGATTATAAAAATGGATCGTATCGTTGCCTCTTCTTCTTCACGCGCGGGCTCGCTGCTAAGCACGCATCGAGTGCTGCGTAACACTTATTTAATGCTGGCGCTGACGCTGGCTGTTTCTGCTGTAACCGCCACGGCAAGCACCGTTCTTAGATTACCGTCACCCGGAATGCTGATAACCCTGGTTGGTTTTTATGGGTTAATGTTCCTGACCTACCGCATGGCCGACCGCCCTGCCGGTATCCTTTGCACCTTCGCATTGACCGGATTTATGGGGTACACCCTTGGGCCGTTGCTGAGTTCACTGCTGGCCGCGGGCGCGGGCGACATCATCATGCTGGCATTGGGCGGTACGGCGCTGGTGTTCTTCTGCTGTTCTGCCTACGTGCTCACCACGCGTAAGGATATGTCGTTCCTTTCAGGCATGATGATGGCAGGTTTTGTGGTGCTGCTTGTCGCGGTCATTGCCAACCTGTTCCTGCAGATCCCGGCGCTGTCGCTGGCCATTAGCTGCCTGTTTATCCTGTTCTCCGCAGGCGCCATTTTGTGGGAAACCAGCAACATTATTCACGGCGGCGAAACCAACTATATTCGCGCCACCGTTAGCCTTTACGTTTCACTGTATAACGTATTCGTCAGCCTGCTGAGCATTTTGGGTCTGTCATCACGCAGTAACTGATGCAATAAGTTGAATGCCATTTGAGCCCTGCTTTTAGCGGGGCTTTTTGTTTGGCAGCAGGCCCTTTTTTGCTAAACTTGCGCCCTGCTTTTAAGATTTTTGAGGTTATATGTTGGAGTTTAACGGCCAGGTTATTGAAACCGATGCCAAAGGTTACCTAAAAAACAGTGCGCAGTGGCACGAGGCGCTGGCTCCGATACTGGCTGCGCAAGAGGGTATCACCCTGACTGACGCGCATTGGGAAGTGGTAAAATTTGTGCGTGACTTTTATCTGGAATTTAATACCTCTCCGGCGATCCGCATGCTGGTTAAGGCGATGGCAAAAAAATATGGTGAAGAAAAAGGCAACAGCCGTTATCTCTATCGCCTTTTTCCAGAAGGCCCCGCCAAGCAGGCCACAAAAATAGCTGGACTGCCTAAACCGGTTAAATGTATTTAAACAGCTTACAAGCCGCCGTTGGCGGTGTTTTAGCTTGCTCAGTGACGGATGCTAAAGTCATCGTAGTCCGTCAAGGTTTTTGGCTCGGTCAGCACGCGGTCAACTCGGGCGTATTTCGGTCCGCCCTGTCTGAGCCAGTCGAGCAGTAGATCGATGTTATGCTGTTCGCCACAGGCGATAATCTCTACGCCGCCGTCGTCGAGGTTCTTCGCGTAGCCTGTTAATCCCAGTCCGTTGGCCTGTTGCTGAGTGGCAAACCGAAAGCCCACGCCTTGCACTCGGCCATAGACGTAAGCGGCTATACTGGTTTTTGACATAATTATCTCCTCATAGCGATTTGATTCATTGCAATCTCATTCTCTTGCTCGGACAATGTCGCTCTTTTTTGTCTCCAGACTGACAGAACCTAATTATATGACTGCACGTTTGTATCTGGCCAAAGGCCGTGAAAAATCACTTCTTCGTCGCCACCCGTGGGTATTTTCCGGAGCTGTATTACGCGTCGAAGGTAAGCCGCTTTCCGGCGATACTATTGATATTGTAGACAACCAGGGAAAATGGCTGGCTACCGCGGCCTATTCTCCTGACTCGCAAATCCGGGCGCGCGTCTGGAGCTTTAAGCAAGACGAAGCTATCGATATCGATTTCTTTATCCACCGTCTACAGCAGGCACAAATCTGGCGCGACTGGCTGGCAAAGCGCGACGGCTTGGATGGTTATCGTCTGATTGCCGGAGAATCCGACGGTTTGCCGGGTATCACGATTGATCGCTTCCAAAACTTTTTAGTGTTGCAGCTGCTTTCTGCCGGTGCTGAATACCAGCGTGCGGCTTTACTGAGTGCACTACAACACTGCTATCCGGAATGCGCAATTTACGATCGCTCTGACGTCGCAGTCCGTAAAAAAGAGGGGCTTGAACTGACTCAGGGGCTAGTTTTAGGTGAAACTCCACCTGACCTGCTGCCGATTCAGGAACACGGCATGAGCCTGCTGGTCGATATCAAAGGCGGCCACAAAACCGGTTTCTATCTCGATCAGCGCGACAGTCGCTTGGCAGCACGCAACTATGCCGCTGGCCGGAAAGTGCTGAATTGCTTCTCCTACACCGGTGCGTTTGCTGTATCTGCACTGATGGGCGGCTGTGAAAAAGTGACCAACGTAGATACCTCGCAGGACGCGTTGGATATCGCTAAAAAGAACGTTGAGCTTAACAAACTCGATCTGTCGAAAGTGGACTTCGTGCGTGATGACGTGTTCCAATTGCTGCGTAAATACCGCACGCAGGGTGAGCAATTCGACCTGATTGTTATGGATCCGCCGAAATTCGTTGAAAATAAGAGCCAGTTAGCCAGCGCCTGCCGTGGCTATAAAGATATCAACATGTTGGCCCTCCAACTGATGCGTCCTGGCGGTATTCTGCTGAGTTTCTCGTGTTCAGGCCTGCTTTCTACCGACCTGTTCCAGAAAATTTTGGCAGACGCCGCACTGGATGCGGGTCGCGAGATCCAGTTCGTAGAACAGTTCCGCCAAGCTGCCGACCATCCGGTGACTGGGGCTTATCCTGAAGGCTTGTATTTGAAAGGTTTTGCCTGCCTGGTCACTGCTTAACCTTGAAAAGAGCGAGTTTGCCCCCATATCTCTTAAAAGATACTATTTTGAGGAGACTGCTATGATAGCCAGCAAATATGGGACCGCAAGCAAGTACGGCATTGGCCAACAGGTACGCCATCGGATGTTAGGTTATCTTGGCGTCGTTATCGATGTGGATGCAGAGTATTCACTCGATAAGCCTGAAGCAGACCAAATTGAAGCCGATGACCAAATGCGCGCCGCACCTTGGTATCACGTGGTGATGGAAGACGATGAAGGTCAGCCGATACACACCTACTTGGCAGAAATTCAAATCGATCATGAAGCGCGCATTGCCCACCCGGAACAAAGCTCGCTGGACGACTTGGCCGAGTCGGTTCGAAGTCAGTTACTGGCCCCGCGCCTTAGAAATTAAGCCTGCGTAATCAGCAAAAACCGGTCCTAAGTGACCGGTTTTTTTATGCCTTATGCGAGCAAGTTCTCACGCTTAATCATGTGTATTAATGCGACAATCCCAGACGCGGGATCTCAATTTTTGGGCAGCGATCCATAACAACGTGCATTCCCGCGTCTTTCGCCAACACGGCAGCATGCTCATTGATAACCCCCAATTGCAGCCACAGCGTTTTAGCGCCAATAGCAATGGCCTCCTGTGCCACACCGTAAGCAGCCTCTGGATTACGAAACACGTCGACCATATCCACCGGATGTTTGATATCAGCCAACGTCGCGACAACGGTTTGCCCTAATAAGGTTTGTCCCGCCAGCTTCGGACTCACCGGAGTGACCTCATACCCTTGGTCGAGTAAATATTTCATTACGCCATAGCTCGGACGCAACGGATTATCACTGGCGCCCACTAAGGCTATTGTTTTGATTTTTTTTAGTATTTGAGTGATTTCGCTATCTTGCACGGCTTTCTCTCCTTTGCGTAATGGTGACTTAAGTGTAATTCAGTCTGACTTTTTTAGCGGGATTTTCATCACGTATTCCGAGATGAAAGTTGTTTCTATTATCGGCAATAAAAATACATTTTGTAAAACTTTGACACATTATAAGCAATATTGAATAATGAGGCTGTGAGTCATAGAAGTTTGGAGAGAGTGATGAATCTTGGTTCAATGGTTGCCGGTATTATTTTGGCAAACCTGATAGCGCCTGCTTATGCGTTAAGCCTTAAGCTATCGCCAGAAGTCGATCTCCTGGTTGTGGACGGCAGGCAAGTCTCGGGGCCTATTTTAAAGGGTGCCGACAGCTTGGAATTAGATGCCGGGCAGCATCAAATACTTTTTCAAATAACCAAAAATTTACCGGCGAGTGTGGAAACATCCAACGTCTATCATTCCCCGCCTATCATCGTGGCCTTCAATGCAAAAAGTTTACACTCGGTGAGCATTAGTCTTCCAGCCTTGACCAGCGCACAGGAAGGCCGAGATTTCAGTAAGAATATGAATATCGCGCTGATAGATGAAAAAGGGAATAAGGTGGATTATCGTCAGGACCGACTTTCAGGAATAAACATCAAAAGCGTTCAAAATTTTGAAGCGGCAATGACACAGTATAATCTGTCGGGTCAGACGGCCTCTGTTCCGGCATTTGCTTTGACCGAAAAAAGCTCGATGACGCTTAATGCCAAAAATGTCGATCCCACCACGCTCTCACAGATGGAAAGATCAACGGGCCAACAGGCTTTTTCGCTGTGGTCGCTGCTGCAACATAACCCACGTTCATCGAGCGATGCCGGTCATTGGTTTTCTGCACAATAACCTGATTATTTTATTGAATAACGCGCATCTCGCCATAATTCCCCGCGAAGTACTTCCCTGAAAATCCGAGTTTAAGTAATCTATCAGCCAAACTTCCTCTTAAGGTCAGGCTGATGGAATACACGACTCGTATCATTACAAAACAAAAACATATCGCGTTAGTTGCCCACGACCACTGTAAAAGCAGTCTTTTGAGCTGGGTCGATGCCAATAAGGCGCAGCTTGCCGAACATATCCTTTACGCAACCGGCACCACCGGAAATCTGGTGCAAAAAAATACCGGTTTGCCGGTGAAAAGCATGCTTAGTGGACCCATGGGGGGCGATCAACAGGTGGGCGCATTAATCTCTGAAGGGAAAATAGACGTACTGATTTTCTTCTGGGATCCCCTGAACGCGGTGCCGCACGACCCAGATGTTAAGGCGCTGCTGCGACTGGCAACGGTTTGGAATATTCCCGTCGCCAACAACCGCTCAACCGCCGACTTTTTAATTCAGTCGCCGCTGTTTAAAGAAGACGTCGAGATAAGCATTCCTGACTATCAGCGTTATCTGCAAGATCGCCTGAAATAGACCCCATCGGTTATGCGTCGCCGATAATACTCGACGACGCATCGTGAGATTACGGCTTACGCTGCGTTGGAACGCCTAACGCCTCCAACTGCTCCACGAATACCGACGGACGGTTTTTGTCCTGCATTAGCCAAACCTGATGTTTTGCACGAGTCATCGCCACATACAGCAGGCGACGCTCTTCCGCATCGGCAAAATCCTCCGGCGCGGGCAGTAAAACCTCTTCCATCACTGACTCGCGCGCCGCTGCTGGGAAACCGTCGTTCCCCTCATGCAGGCCCACAATGATCACAAACTCCGCCTGCTGTCCCTTACTGGCGTGAATAGTCATAAATTCGAGGTTCAATTTCGGCCAGCGCGTTGCTGCCTTTTGAAGCACCTCGGGTCGCAAATGATGATAGCGGGCCAAAATCAGTATTTGGTCATCGTCTTCGGCAAAACCACTTAATTTATCGAGTAACTTCTCAAGCTGATCGTCAGGTAAAATCACTACACTTTTTTTATTGCCCTTAGTCAGGCTATTAAGCGGCTTTTTCAACTGATGGGGGTTTTGCAAGACAAACCGGTTGGCTATTTCGCCGATTCTGTCGTTAAAACGATAAGTAGTGTCTAACGCACACTGCGCGCCTTCGCCAAAATTCGCGGCAAAAGCGGTAGTTAATCCAAGCTCGGCGCCGCTAAATCGGTAAATTGCCTGCCAGTCATCCCCTACGGCAAACAGATTGGTTTGGCTGTTCTGCTTACGCAAAGCAGCAAGTAACATGGCACGCTGGGGAGAAATATCCTGAAATTCGTCAACCAGAATGTGCTTCCACGGGCTGATAAAGCGTCCCTTGTCTAAAATATTGATGGCCTGGTGAATAAGCCCTGAGAAATCAACTGCGTCTTCTTCTTTAAGCTTAGCTTTCCACGCTTTCAATAAGGGCGCCATCAGACGCACGCGTTTGGAAAACAGATCGCGCACCTCTTCAGAGGCTTGTTCAATCATATCGGCCTGACTGCCGCCATGAGTGCGCATCAGCCCAATCCAGCGCTCGAGACGACTGCCCAATCTTTCGGCTAACGCCTTGTTTTTCCAATAGTCACCTTCCGGTACGTCCCATTCAAGCTCATCGTTAAGCCACTGACGCCAGCCGCTCGCCTGCGCCTTTTTCTCACTGCACTGCTGTTGCCAGGTTTTGACTAATAGAGCGCGGCGCGTCTTACTGTCTGTCTCAAGCTTGCTGATTTTTGGTACTTTCTTGCTGCCTTCCTGAATTATCTGCAGGGCCAATGCGTGGAAGGTCTTGGCTTTTATACCGTCAGCGTGCAGTCGCTCTTTGATTCGGGTGTTCATTTCGTCGGCAGCTTGACGCCCAAAAGCCAGCAGCAGGATTTGTTCAGGTAACGCTTCCTGGCGAAGCAACAGCCAACCGGCGCGTGCCACCAGCACCGACGTTTTTCCGCTGCCGGCTCCCGCCAGCACCAGAACAGAATCTTCACCGTTAACTACCGCGCGACACTGGCTGTTATTGAGCGGCGTCGCCTCTACGCTGTCAAAGAAGTCACGATGCTGGTCGATAACCTGTTCCGTCCAGTCAAGGTTGCGTCGATCAACGCTCTGCGCGCCCTGTTTCAGCCAACGCAGGCAGATTTCATAATTATCACGACAGTTTTCAAACTCGCCAAGTCGCTCAACCGGCACCGGGATTGCCTCAAAAGCCCTGTTTATCTGCTTCTGCACATCAGCTAAACGAGAGCGTTTAAACCAGGCATCCTGCTGCTCGATGCGGGTGAGGCTCTCAATCTGCTGCTGCAAAACGCCAGCGCTGACTTCACTCATTTCTAAGCTCCAGGCCTGCCACTCCTTCATTAAATAGTGGTAGAACTGCTGTGTTTCCTGCCATTCGGTACCGTGCAGGCGCACAACTTTTTGCTCCGGCAGCTCAAACTCAAGCTCACCCCAAACGATGCCTCGCTTGCAGCGAATGTGAATAAGTTGATTAAAAGGAATAAGATAGTGGTGTTTATCACCGCTGACTTCGACCCCCGCGTTCAGAAGCCGCACCCGGTTATAAGGGTGCTGTGCCAGATGCTTGCCAAATGATGTCGATTTCAGTTCCATGTTAATGCGCCATGATTTTTTAATTTTATGAGCGATACCCGAAAGTAGTTTACCTGTGATTGGCAGTGGCGCTCCAGTCCCAAAAACGGAGTAGAATACATATGAGTAGAATTAAACGTAACGCAATGGCGTTGGAAAGCTTAAATTAAAGACGGGACTTTTTATGCGTACTGTATTGAACATTCTTAATTTCGTGTTGGGTGGTTTCTTCACTACCCTAGCTTGGCTGTTTGCCACACTGGTCAGCATTGTGCTGATTTTTACCCTTCCTCTGACCCGTTCGTGCTGGGAAATCACTCGCCTTTCCTTTTTACCCTTTGGGAATGAAGCGATACACGTAGATGAATTATATCCTGAAAAAAAGAATGCGTTGCTCTCGAGCGGCGGCACCTTGCTGAATATTTTCTGGCTGATTTTCTTTGGCTGGTGGCTGTGTCTTTCACACATTACCATCGGCATTGCACAATGTATCAGCATCATTGGTATTCCTGTGGGCATCGCCAATTTTAAAATAGCCGCCATTGCACTGTGGCCGGTAGGAAGACGTGTCGTTTCCGTTGAGCTTGCCAAACAGGCCAGAGAAGCAGGCGCTGCGCGTTTAAGAAATAACGGACGTTTCCGCTGAACCTATAATTTACTTTCTTGCTGGAGTTTTCCGTGCTTTCTATTGCAGCCGGTTTGAGACGCTATGCGTACAGCAGTAATTTGCTGTACAGCATTCGAATATTTATCGCCCTCGCGGGAACCGTTGCCGCACCCTGGCTGCTCTCCCAACCTAAACTGACCATCCCGCTTACCTTGGGGGTGGTCGCTGCGGGCTTGAGCGATTTGGACGACAGACTTGCCGGTCGCTTACGTAACCTGGTCATTACGCTGGTTTCATTTTTTGTTGCGTCGGTTTCAGTGGTACTGCTTTTCCCTTATCCCTGGCTTTTCGCCGTTGGGCTGACGCTCTCAACCTGTGGATTTATTTTGCTCGGTGCGTTAGGTCAGCGCTACGCCACCATTGCCTTTGGCGCACTGCTGATAGCCATCTATACCATGCTGGGCATTAATAATGTTTATCCGGTGTGGTATGAACAGTCTGTGCTGCTGCTGGTAGGCACCGTTTGGTATTACTTCCTGACGCTCATTGGCCACGTAGTTTTACCTATTCGCCCGCTGCAGGATCATATCTCCCGCTGTTATCAGCGTTTGGCCGTGTATTTAGATGCAAAATCCACCATGTTTGACCCCGATCAGGAAGGCAGCAACAGCCAGCAACTGGTCGCACTGGCCATGGCTAACGGCCAGTTGGTCAGCACGCTGAACGAAACCAAGACAGCTCTGCAAAGCAGGTTGAAAGGCGACCGAGGTCAAAAAGGAACGCGCCGCACACTACAGTATTACTTCGTAGCGCAGGACATTCACGAACGCGCCAGTTCGATACACGTGCAGTATGAAAAACTCAGTGCCGTGTTTCATCACACCGATATTTTATTCCGCCTGCAAAGGCTGATGAGTATGCAGTCCAGTGCCTGCCACCAGCTTTCTCAATGCATACTGTATAGGCAAAAATACCAACATAACCCCTTGTTCGAACGTGCCTTTGTCCGTCTCGGCGAGGCGCTTGATCGCCAGTCCAGCCTCGACCCGAGCAGTGGATTAATAAAGGCTCTCAGGCATTTAATCAAAAACCTGCGGGCTATTGACGGGCAGCTTTCTAATATCGAGTCAGAACAGGCATTTTCGGACAGTGAACCGGCAAGTCAGAAAACCTTTGCCGATGATAAAATTAGCGGCTTTCAAGATATGTGGCTGCGAATTTCAAGGCATCTTACGCCAAAATCGGCACTGTTTCGCCATGCGGTTCGCATGTCGATTGTGCTGTTAATTGGCTACATGTTCATTCAATTTAGTGGCCTCAGCCACGGTTACTGGATTTTGCTGACCAGCCTGTTTGTCTGCCAACCTAACTATAGCGCCACGCGGCGACGACTGGCCTTACGCGTAGTGGGTACACTCGCCGGCGTTGCGCTGGGTATCCCCATTCTCTTTTTCATCCCCTCGCTTGAAGGGCAGATGATCCTGATTGTTATCTGTGGAATGCTTTTTTTCAGCTTCCGCAGCGTGCAGTACGCGCAGGCCACTATGTTCATCACCCTACTGGCGCTGCTGCTGTTTAATTTGATGGGACAAGGCTTTGAGGTGGCTATTCCACGCATTATCGATACTCTGCTGGGCTGCTTTATTGCCTGGTTTGCAGTAAGTTTTATCTGGCCCGACTGGCGTTTTCGTCAGTTGCCAACGGTGGTCAGTAAAACCTTCAACGCAAACTGCCGTTATCTCGATGCCATTTTGGTTCAATACCATCAAGGAAAGGACAACGGTCTTGAATACCGGTTGGCCAGAAGAGACGCGCATAACTGTGACGCAGAACTGGCGTCAGTGGTATCAAATATGACGTCGGAAAAAGACAACGACAGTGAAACGTTAGATGCGGCGTTTCGTCTGCTGTGCCTTAACCACACGATGCTTAGCTATATTTCGGCGCTGGGTGCCCATCGTGAAAAACTGCAAGACAGTGAAACGTTAAGCCTGCTTGACGACGCTACCTGCTATGTTGACGCCGCGCTGCACCATGAGCGAGATGATGCGGGACATGTACAGCAACTTCTCAAACAATTGTCAGATAAAATGTCAGCTAAAACCACTGCCTCTGACAGTAAAGAGCAGTTGGTGCTCCAGCAAATCAGACTATTAATGGAGCATCTGCCTGAGCTGACGAATCTGAACACTAAAATTGCCTCGGTAGAAAAACCGGCATAGTCCTTTTTTTGTAAATCTACACCTCAGTAAACATAGCCGGCACGAAAATAATCGTGTCGGCCCCTCTCATTGCTAAATAACCCTTCCCTCCTGCTCAAAAATGCTAAACCAATGGGCGAGTTTATGACGCGATTGATCAGGCAATACCGACTTGTGGTATCCCAAAATTGCCCCCTCCAGCGCAAACAGCATGTTCAATCCGGTCCCCTTTTTGGCCGAACTGAGTTTTACATACGTCCTGATTGCTCCCTGTACACGCAGTTCTGCTGAATTTTTCACGCCGACTTGCCAGAGCAGTCGCTCCATCGATAAGTTGATGTTGGGCAAATCCTTTAACCTTTTAGGATTGCTACTGTGGGCTTTTTTCTCACTCTGCATGCCACGGATTGATTCGTCCGCCAGTGCAATAAGCCGTTCGGGTTGAAGCCAAAGTGCTTCGTTAACCTGAAAATATCGCAGCAATATTTCCACGCCACGCTTGCGATAGATAAATTGCGGCATCTCAAGCTGTTTCATCATGCCTTCGTTCTCCAACGTAGCACGCAGAAAAAGTTCACCTTCCGAAACCAGGGCAAACATCGCATTGCCTGACGAGAGACTGAAGCCGCCAAACTGCGTACGGGAGTGGATAAAACCCAGCGGCATAAAAAGCGCTATGGCTTGAACTATCCTTTTTTTAGTTTCATTTAACATACTGATTTCCTTATCTCTTAGGCCAGATTAAGTAATTCACACATTTACGTGAACCGCTTAGGGCAAAATACGCAAAGCCGGACATGCCGCCAAATCTAAACGCTCTTTATTGGCGATTAACTTTGAGAATTGCGAGACATCTTGGAAAATTTAGGTTGATCTCTCACCACAGTAGCAGTACTGTACATCCATACAGTAACTCACTGGTGGAACACACTATGCGAACTCATCATCGTCATCATGCTCAATTTAGTCAGCCTCACATTACATCCCGCCCAACTCCGGCTTGCCAGAATTCATCGGCGAACAGTGGCTTACTCAGTGAGTTCGTCTATAGTGAAAATCAACCTGCGCTGACTCAGCTACTTTTACCCTTGTTGCATCATCTCGGTGCGCAGTCGCGCTGGTTGCTTTGGCTAACGCCTACGCAGAAATTGAGCCGACGCTGGTTAGCCCAGTCTGGTTTGCCGGTGGATAAAATCGTTCAGGTTAATCAGTTGCAGGGTATCGCCTCTGTCGATGCTATGGAACGCGCTTTATTGACGGGAAATTACAGCGTTGTGTTGGGCTGGTTACCAGAATTAAGTGACTCGGATCGCAAAAGATTACAGGTCGCAGCAGAAATTGGTGGCTCATACGGTTTCATTATGAAGCCTCTTGAGGAGCGATTTTCCACAGGCGGACAACCCCCAGCAGTAAAAATTCACTCTTCTGTATACCATTAATTCAAATTAGGAGTAATCTTACAAAAATATCGTCTTTTTTAGTTTTTTGTGCTGAAAAGGCCATCGAGACCAGTAAAATAGGGTGTTTCCGCGGTTAAAAAACACATAGTTTCGTCAACATTTTGTCTATGATGTTAAGAAATGTGTACATTTTTCCGTTTTTTTCCTGAGCGTTATCACTTCAAGCTTGTAAGTTTCTCGCCACGTTGTAGACTTTAGTTCGCCAAGGTTGCTCTTATAATGCCAACGAAAAGTGGCAAGTACCTAAGTGAAGCAATAACTTGGACGAAGGAATTTAACCAAGGGCTCAAGGCTTAAAGCTAAATTGCCTATTTGGATGATAACGAGGCGCAAAAATGAAAAAGACAGCTATCGCATTAGCAGTGGCACTGGCAGGTTTCGCTACAGTAGCGCAAGCCGCACCGAAAGATAACACCTGGTACACCGGTGGCAAATTGGGCTGGTCCCAGTATCATGATACTGGTTTCGCTAACGCCTACAACGGCATTGGCAACGGCCCAACTCACGACAGCCAACTGGGTGCTGGTGCGTTCTTGGGTTACCAAGCGAACCCATACCTGGGCTTCGAACTGGGATATGACTGGCTTGGCCGTATGGCTTACAAAGGCAGCGTAAACAACGGCGCATTTAAAGCACAAGGCGTTCAGCTGGCTGCTAAACTGAGCTACCCACTGACTGACGATCTGGACATCTACACTCGTCTGGGTGGTATGGTTTGGCGTGCAGACGCTAAAGGTAACTTTGGCAACGGCAACCGCGTAAGCGACAACGACACCGGTGTTTCTCCACTGGCAGCCGTTGGTTTCGAATACGCTGTAACCAAAAACTGGGCAACCCGTCTGGACTACCAGTGGGTTAACAACATTGGTGATGCTGCTACCGTTGGTGCACGTCCTGATAACGCAACTCTGTCCGTGGGTGTTTCTTACCGCTTCGGTCAAGATGATGCAGTGGCTCCAGTTGTTGCTCCAGCACCAGCTCCAGCTCCAGTTGTACAGACTCACAAGTTCACTCTGAAATCTGACGTTCTGTTCACCTTCGGTAAATCTACTCTGAAACCAGAAGGCCGTCAGGCTCTGGATCAGCTGTATACCCAACTGAGCTCACTGGATCCGAAAGACGGTTCAGTCGTTGTTCTGGGTTATACCGACCCAGTAGGTTCAGAAGCATCTAACCAGAAACTGTCTGAGCAACGCGCTCAATCAGTAGTGGATTACCTGGTATCTAAAGGTATCCCTTCTAACAAGATCTCTGCACAAGGTAAAGGCGAAGCTGACCAAATTACCGGCAACCTCGGTTACAAATCAGGTCGTGCTACTAAAGCGCAGATCGCTGGTTTTGCTCCAAACCGTCGTGTAGAAATCGAAGTTAAAGGCATCAAAGACGTTGTTACTCAGCCACAGGCATAAGTAATAGCGCTATCTTTTGATAGACCTCGCTTCAAAAAACCCCGCATTGCGGGGTTTTTTTTATGGGCTAAAAACAGAAACGCGCAGTAAAAACGGAAAGGATCAGGCCGAAGCCTGACTTAGCTTTGTTTATTGTCGAGGATCTGCTGCAGATCCTGTTTTAGCGAGGACATTTGTGTCGCGTACTTCTCTTTACGCTCGGCATCTTCCAGCAGTTGGACGATAGTATCAGACAGAGTTACCCCTCGGCGCTGAGCTAACGCAGCCAGTCGCTGCCAAACCAAAAACTCAAGGTCAATAGACTTTTTACGGGTGTGCTGATGCTCAGAGTTAAAGTGGCGTTTACGTCGTGCGCGAATAGTCTGCTTCAAACGATTGTCTAAAGCCTTGCTCATGTGGGCATCTATCCACTCAAGAACTTTAACCGGCTCGTTTTCAAGCTTAAGTAGCTGCTGCACAGCATCCTCGGCCGCACTGTTCTCAACGTGGCGAGTGATCCTTTCGCCTTCCCGGTGTTTTTTTACCAGATACTTCCATTTCCAACCGCTCTCAAGGTTTTCCAGTTGCTGATATTTCATCGCAAGCTCTTCTGTGACCATGTAACGAAGGTAAGCATAGCAGCTTTATGTCACTTTTAACCCGAAATATGTCACTACATCGCGGGAATCAAAGTGGTTATTTTTCACCCATAAACTGCATAATGTCACATCTGAACGCGCTTAGCGCGACTCTGGTTCTATGCAGCAGGGCTTATTCTTGTATAATCGCGCTTTCCCTTTAAAAGACTACAGCTAACACATTGACCAATAACCGACTTGATTGGCAGCTCTTACTGCCGGATTCTACGCCATACCAGACAATCTTTGCTACTGCGGTTCAGTTGGCCCCGGTCGATTTTTCTGTGACCCAGCCGCGTCTGGAGAATGGGCTATCTCTATTTTGCCACCCCAATTCGCGTATGCGCTTTATGACGGTTAAGGCTCAAGAAAGCCGTGACTATCTCTCGCGCATTGCCGACGTGGTCACTGAGCTATTACCGGAAGCCGAAGAACTGCTGGGCAGTGAATACCAGATTGATGGAAGAAAAATTCAGGTACAACCTGCCGAGGACCCCAATGCGCCGTTCAGTGCTTCGGCAAGGTGTGTGTATCAGGAGTGGATTGAGCCCGAGCAGCTCTTTGGCTGTGTTCGTCTCTATAAGGACCAGATTGAGCTGCAACCCGGCTTGATTCATCAGGTTAATGGTGGTGTGCTGATTTTGTCAGTGCGTTCGTTGTTGGCTCAACCGCTGCTGTGGCTGCGTCTTAAGCAGATGCTCACGCAGGAAAGCTACCATTGGGTTTCCCCCGATGAGTCGCGTCCGCTGCCAGTAAGCATTCCTGCAATGCCGCTCGACGTTAAGCTGATTCTTGTCGGCGATCGCGTTTCACTCGGTGAACTTAACGAGATGGAGCCAGAGCTGCTTGAATCTGCTTTTTACGGCGAGTTTGAAGCTGATTTACCCCTGTCCGAAGCGGAGGACATGGAAAAATGGTGTGCTTATGTCAATACGCTGGCCGATGAGCTTGAAATACCCCGCTTGTCTGTCGACGCCTGGCCTGAATTTCTGAAAGCTGCGGTTCGGTTTAGCACCGATCAAGGATGCCTGCCCCTTTGCCCGTCGTGGATCTCAGCGCAGTTAACCGAGGCTGAACTTTACAACGATGAGCCTGAGTTGACGGCAAAAGCCTTTGATGCGGCGATTTCGACCCGCGCCTGGCGAGAAAGCTACCTGCAAGAACGTATGCAGGATGAAATTGAGTTGGGACAAATATTTATCGAGACCGATGGCGAAGTCATTGGCCAGATAAACGGTTTGTCTGTGCTGGAGTATCCTGGACATCCGCGTGCATTTGGCGAACCGTCGCGCATTAGCTGCGTAGTTCACACTGGCGATGGCGAATTCACCGATGTTGAGCGCAAAGCAGAGTTGGGCGGTAATCTACACGCTAAAGGCATGATGATTATGCAGGCGTTCTTGATTGCGGAATTAGAACTGGATCAGCCTCTACCTTTCTCTGCTTCGATTGTTTTTGAGCAATCTTACGGTGAAGTCGACGGCGACAGTGCGTCACTGGCCGAACTGTGTGCGCTAATCAGTGCCCTCGCGATGCAGCCTATTAATCAGCAAATTGCGGTGACCGGATCGGTCGATCAGTTCGGCAACGTCCAGCCGATTGGCGGCGCAAATGAAAAAATCGAAGGATTTTTCGAAGTTTGCCAACGCCGTGGCTTAACCGGTAAACAAGGTGTGATTATTCCTACTGCCAACGTGCGCAATCTTTGTCTGCATCAGCAGGTGATTGACGCCGTGCGTGAAGGCCAATTCCACCTGTGGGCCGTTGACAGCGCTGCCGATGCGTTGCCGATACTTACCGGCCTCCTTTATACCACTGTCGAAGAAAACGATGAAAGCCCTAACCTACTGAGTCTCATTCAAGAGAGAATCGCCCTGGTTATTGCACCGGAGCGTCCTCGCTTCCCGTGGCCACTTCGATGGTTAAATTTGCTATCCCGTAGCTGATCGGACTTGTTCAGCTTACAGGTGTTCGCTAAGATGCGTGCTTCAATAAAATAAGGCTTACAGAGAACATGGTAGAAAAACGCGATTCCTATACGAAAGAAGACCTCGAAGCCTCTGGCCGGAGTGAACTTTTCGGAGCAGGTGGACCCCCATTGCCGTCCGGCAATATGCTGATGATGGATCGCATCGTCAAAATGTCCGAAGATGGCGGGAGCCACAATAAAGGCTACGTCGAAGCCGAATTAGATATCAATCCAGATTTGTGGTTCTTCGGCTGTCATTTCATCGGCGACCCGGTGATGCCAGGCTGTTTGGGCCTTGACGCAATGTGGCAATTGGTTGGGTTCTATCTCGGCTGGTTGGGCGGTGAAGGTAAAGGCCGCGCGTTGGGCGTGGGTGAAGTCAAATTCACCGGACAGGTTCTGCCAACCTCAAAAGTAGTGACCTATCGCCTGAACTTCAAACGCGTGATCAATCGTAAACTGATCATGGGCGTGGCAGACGGTGAAGTATTAGTTGACGGTCAAGTGATCTATACCGCTACCGACCTAAAAGTAGGCCTTTTTAAAGACACCGCCGCTTTCTAAAGTATATTGTTATCCAACAGATTTTTGAGTCTTTCGGGTAAAAAAAACCTCCGCAATGAGTAATGTGCGGAGGTTATCCCTTTTCTATCAGAGTCAGCCTATGCGTTGACTGCCCTGACCTCCATGGCTTCTCGCCAGCCTCCAAGCCAGTGTGACCGTTGGTCTAATGATTGGTAAGGACAAATTTCTTTCGAACGTCCTCCAATGCCAGCTTGGTATCCACGTGATTGTGCCCGTTCCAGGCGATCTCGTTTTTGTCTCTTCATGCCTCGTGTCCCTCATTATTCAGGTCAAGTAGAAAGAAAACAGTGGCTCGCTGTTTGCGACCACCCCTAACAAATAGCCCTGATTCCGCCGCAGGTCAATGCGCAAATTTCACGCCATTGTCACAATATTGCGCTATCTTTATTGATTGCGTGCAAGCTAATCGCGCGGGCAAATCCTCAGGCGACTGATCGCCATAAAAAAAATCCCGTCACCTGCATCAACAGGAAACGGGATTTTTTATCAAACTAATAAAAAGAATTTATCTTATTTGTGACGCAATGCTGTTAGCTTCCTGCGCCCACCCCTGAGAAAGCGTTCTGACCAGCGCATCATAACCATCCGCGTTTTGCTTCAACTCGAGATCAAAGTTGTGCTGGCTCACTTGACCATTGCGCGTGAGAGTCCATGTGCCGCTCACTATGGCTCTTCCGTCGTAACGGCCGTGGAAGCCTGTTACGTTAACCGAAAGTTGCTCCTGATTGCCGTCATTGGCCTGCTGGCCCGATATCACCCATCCTGGCAAATTACGGCCCAGGTAGGTTTGCAGGGTTTGCTGCAACTGTTGGTCGAGTGGGCTCGCCCACAGATTGTTTGCCGCCATCACATACTGCACGTCGCTGGTTTGGTAAACCAGGCCCGACGTGCCGAGGAAATCGGCAACGTTAACCTGCGAAATCCACAGTTTCGGCTGCGAGGCGGCCGGTGTTAATCCACCGCCAGCACTCGCGGACGCAACTGACGCCGTAGAACTCACCGTAGGCAACTGGTAATAGGTCTTTTTACCGTCGCTGCTACAGGCAACCAGAAATAACGCTAAGACGACAGGTATCCATTTCATCATTATTTGGCCTTCTTCGGCTGAGGATCATCTTGCCCAGGGGCGGCGAATACCAGCGCGTTACTCTTATGGTTCAGAGTTTTGAGCACCGGCTGCAGTTCACGCAGAGTTTCATCCAGACGCTGCATATCATCGACCATTTTGTTGTAAGCCGGTGAACCAGGTTGGAAGCCCTGCATACTGCGGTTAAGCTGCAACAGCGTTTTTTGCATGTCCTGTGGCAGTCCTTTCATCTCTTTACTGGAGACCAACGCATTGAGCGAGTCAATGGTACGCTGCGTCGACTTCATGGTTTTCTGACTCTCGGCCAGCGTTTTGGTCGCTTCATTGATCATCGGATTCAACGGCAATGCGTTGATTTTGTCCAACGTTGCCATCAATTTCTGCTGGATTTGTGCCAGTCCGCCGCTCACCGTAGGCAGCAGGGCCTGACCGCCAAGGGTCTTAGGCCCAGTCCACGGCTTCGCGTTCGGATAGAAGTCCAAATCAACGTAAAGCGAACCGGTCAATAGGTTGGCAGACTTCAGCGACGCACGTAAGCCGTTTTTCAGCCCAGACTCCAGACGCTCATCAAAATTAAAATCTTTACCCAGCAGTTTGTTGAAGCGCTCAGGTTCAATACGGATCAGCACTGGGATACGGTAATCATTGTCGATTTGTCCGCCCATCCCCATCTTCTGATACGGAACTTGCGCGACGGTACCCAGACGAATGCCGCGGAACTCAACCGACGCACCAGGCTGTAGGCCACGCACCGAATCACTGAAGAACAGCACGTAATCGGTATGATTGGTGTATAGCGAATCCTGAATGCTGCGCTGGTCGTTAAAGAGCGCATAGGTGGCACTATTGATAGCCTTGGTGCCTTGATCCCAACCGTCCGGAACATCAAAGCTCACGCCGCCGCTAAACAAGGTGGTCAACGAGCCCATTTCAACGCGGATCCCCGCCGAGGACATGTCGAAATTCACACCGCTCTCTTTCCAGAAACGTACGTTGCTGGTCACCAGACCGTCGTAAGGTGCGCGTACAAACAGTTGATAGCGAATTTGGCGCGATTGGGGATCAAAGTGACTGGTTTCAACGCTCCCTACCTGGAAACCACGGAATAACACGGGGTCACCTGGGTTCAACTGGCCTGCACGATCGCTGGTGAGTACCACGCGGATCCCTTGGGCGTCCGGCGAGGCCAGCGGCGGTGAGTCAAGTAATTGGTACTGCTCCTTTTCCTCACCTTTCCCTCCCGGTTGCAGCTGAATATAGGCACCAGACAGCAGCGTGCCCAGCCCGGAAATTCCTTCACGCCCAATCTGTGGCTTGACCACCCAAAACACCGAATCGTCTTTCAGCATTTTTTCCATGCCGGAATCGAGGCGCGCCTTAATGATAACGTGCTGCAGGTCATCACTGAGGCTCACCGTTTCTACCTGACCCACGTTAACGTTGCGACTCTTGATAGCCGTTTTTCCGGCATCAATACCCTCGGCTGAAGAGGTTATCAGCGTCACTTCCGGCCCCTGATGGCTGAAGTGATAAAACAGGATCCAAGCCCCGATCAACGCCGTCAGAACCGGAATGATCCACACCGGTGACCAGCGTTTGATCGTGCCTACCTCCGCTTCCCCCGAGGTGTTTTCATCTCGGTTATGTTTATTGTCCGTCATCGAATTTTTCCTTATTTTCAAAGGTTCCTGAGCGATCCCAAATCAAGCGCGGATCAAACGTATTAGCAGCAAACATGGTGAGGATAACCACCAGCGCAAACAGCAGTGCGCCGATGTCCGGATAAATACTCATTAACTGCCCCATTCTGACCAGTGCCGAGAGCACTGCTATCACAAAAACGTCGATCATCGACCAGCGCCCGACAAACTCCACCATTTCATACACCACGTGCAGTCGTTCACGATCGACCTTTTTAGAACTCTTGGCATCCCAACAAAGCCAGGCAATCGCCAGCATTTTCAACGATGGCACCATAATACTGGCAATAAAAATCACCATCGCTATTGGATAAGAGCCTTCCCCCCAAAGCAGGACCACACCGGCCATAATCGTCGAGGTAAACTTGGTCCCCAGCGCCTGGGTAATCATGATAGGCAATAAGTTAGCCGGTATATAAAGCATCACCGACGTCACCAGCAGCGCCATGGTCCACTGCAAACTGTGCTTTTTGCGTGCGTGCCCTTTACTGCCACAGCGCGAACAGACCTGCTGTTTTACCGGCAGTATCGCCATGCAGCATTCACACGACCGCAGTCCCTGAGAGAGCCCACTTTGCCCCACCTTCAGCGGCTGATGAATAGCCGGTGCCGGTGAAACCTGCTGCCACAGCCACAGCCGATCGGTGCATTGAAATGCACGCACCTGTAATAAACAGAATAAAACGTAAGGGATAAAACTGGTGCCGATACCAACCTCCCCATAGGCAATCAGTTTGACAAAACTGACCAGCACACCGGCGAGAAATATCTCGACCATACACCAGGCTTTTAGATGAAACAGGATCCAGGCAATGCGAATGTTCCATCTTCCGGGCAAACGCACCGGCAGACAAAGCATAATAATCGCCAGCATACAGAACGCCGGAATAAGCTGTACCACCACCATAAACAGAGAAGCCATGCTGGCATAGTTGTCCGCCACCAGCACTTTGGGGATCTGAATCAGGGTGATTTCGCTGGTCAGGCCTTTAACGTTCATGTTCACAAACGAGAACATGTTAGCCAGAATCAGCATAAAGAGTGCGCTAAGTGCATAGCCAACCGGGCGTCTTCGCGGTTCTTGCCATCGCATCGTCAGCGTAGATTTACAACGAGGACAGTTAGCCTTTTGGCCGTATTTTAGCGTAGGCAGTGTCACCAACAGATCGCAATGGGGACACAATATGTGCGGGTCATGAGAGTGTGAACTCACATTCAACTCCTCAATGGCGAAACACGGGAAAAACAGAAACTCTTTACCGCCTTCCCATCATTGGGAAAGCGGTAAGAGCAAGACGCAGCTTTAGCCGTTCTTCTGAGCTTCAAGCGCTTCCCAACGCTCAAACGCCTGCTCAAGTTCGAGCTCGGCGCTGGCAAGGGCGTTCAATACCTGCTGGGTTTCATCATGCGGACGAGTAAAGAAGCTCGCGTCGCTCATCTGCTTGCCAAGATCTTCAATCAGCACTTCCAACTCGCTGATTTTCAGAGGCAACTGCTCAAGCTCACGCTGTTGATTGTAGCTCATTTTGCCGGCAGTACGTTTGGCAGGTTCAGCTTTGGCCGGTGCGGCCGCTTTAGTCTCTGCCGGGGCAGAATTTCGCAGCAGACGCTGAGATTTACGCTGATGATGCGCATCGTGATAACCGCCAACATAGCTGTTAATCACGCCATTGCCTTCATAAATCCAGCATTCGGTCGCCGAGTTATCGACAAATTCACGGTCGTGACTGACCAGCATGACGGTGCCCTGATAGCTGTCGATCAGCTCTTCCAACAGTTCCAGTGTTTCAACATCCAGGTCGTTGGTCGGTTCATCGAGAATCAACAGGTTACTTGGACGAAGGAACAGTTTTGCCAGCAGCAGTCGGTTACGCTCACCGCCTGACAACGCCTTCACCGGCGTCATGGCACGTTTAGGATGGAACAAGAAGTCCTGCAGATAGCCGAGCACGTGACGTGAACGACCGTTGACCATCACTTCTTGTTTGCCTTCGGCCAGGTTGTCCATCACGGTACGTTCCGGGTCGAGCTCGGCGCGGTGCTGGTCAAAGTAGGCGACTTCCAGCTTGGTGCCACAGTGGACGCGACCGCTGTCGGCTTCTAACTGGCTCAGCATAAGCTTGAGCAGCGTGGTTTTACCACAGCCGTTCGGGCCAACCAAAGCAATTTTGTCACCGCGCATCACCTGGGCAGAGAAATTGCTCACGAGTTGCTTGCCGGCCACGCTGTAGTTGACGTCTTCCATTTCAAACACAATCTTGCCGGAGCTAACGGCTTCAACCACCTGCATTTTGGCGGTGCCCATCACTTCACGGCGATCGGAACGCTCTTTACGCAAGGCTTTCAATGCACGTACGCGGCCTTCGTTACGTGTACGACGAGCCTTGATACCTTGGCGGATCCACACTTCTTCCTGCGCCAGTTTTTTATCAAACTCGGCGTTCTGCAAGTCTTCTACGCGCAGCGCTTCTTCTTTGCTGGTCAGGTACAACTCGTAGTTGCCCGGATAGGAGACCAACTTGCCGCGATCGAGGTCAACAATGCGGGTCGCCATATTGCGGATAAACGAACGGTCGTGCGAGATGAAGATAATGCTGCCCTGGAATTCCTTCAGGAACTCTTCCAGCCAGGCAATACTCTCGATGTCGAGGTGGTTCGTCGGTTCATCAAGCAGCAGCACCTTCGGCGCGCTGACCAGCGCACGGCCAAGTGCCGCTTTGCGCAGCCAGCCACCGGAAAGTGCAGACAGCTCGGTGTCCCCATCCAGCCCCAGTTGCAACAGCACTTCACTGATGCGGCTGTCGAGCTGCCACAGACCCTGATGGTCGAGGACCTCCATAATCTGTGCCAATTTATTCAGGTTCTTCTCACTCGGATCGCTTTCGACCAGATGTGAAATGGCGTGATAGGCTTTCAGATGCTCAGCCTGCTCAAACACCCCTTCTGAAACGAAATCGAATACCGTACCGCCGACGTTACGTGGAGGATCCTGCTGCAAACGCGCCACAATCAGGTCTTGCTCATAAACGATACGTCCATCATCCAGCGGCACTTCGCGGTTGAGGATTTTCATCAGGGTCGACTTGCCCGCCCCGTTACGCCCAACCAGACAGACGCGCTCGTTAGGTTCGATATGTAATTCGGTGTTGTCTAAAATTGGTGCATCGCTGAAAGACAGCCAAGCACCCGACATGCTGATTAACGACATAGACTTTATTTTTCCTCGCCGGCGTGAGTGATCAGCCAGCAGTTGTGAATTTGGCGGTTACGGGCAAAATCCTGAGACAGGGTTTGGCTGGTTATCTCTTTTGCGCTTAGACCGAGCTTGCTCAGACCTTCAGCGTCCATTTGGAATCCGCGTTTATTGTTTGAGAACATAATGGTGCCGTTGCGACGTAAAATACGTTTCAAATCTTTCATCAGCGCCAGATGATCGCGTTGTACGTCAAAACTTTCGGCCATACGTTTCGAGTTTGAGAAAGTTGGCGGATCGATAAAGATCACATCAAACTGCTCATCGGCATTGCTCAGCCACGACAGGCAATCAGCCTGAATCAGGCGATGCTGACGCCCTGTCAAGCCGTTTACACGCAGGTTTTTCTCTGCCCACTCAAGATAAGTACGCGACATATCTACCGTTGTGGTGCTTCGTGCGCCGCCCAGACCGGCGTGTACGCTCGCAGTTCCGGTGTAGGCGAACAGGTTCAGGAAGTCTTTCCCACTGCTCATTTCGCCCAGCATTTTACGGGCAATACGGTGGTCAAGGAACAGACCGGTGTCGAGATAATCAGTCAGGTTAACCCAAAACTTGGCGTTAAACTCCTCAACCATCAGGAACTCACCTTTCTGCGCCAGCTTTTCGTACTGGCTGGTGCCTTTCTGACGTTCACGCGTTTTCAACACCAGTTGGCTTGAGGAGATATCCAAAACCGACAGCGTCGCGTTGATGACGTCAAACAGGCGCTGACGCGCTTTTTGTGCATCAATCGTTTTAGGCGGCGCATATTCCTGCACCACAATTTTGCTGCCGTAGCGGTCAACCGCCACGTTGTAGTCCGGCAAGTCAGCGTCGTACAGACGGTAGCACTCAATGCCCTGCTGCTTCGCCCACTTTTCCAATTTCTTAACATTTTTACGCAGGCGGTTGGCGAAATCTTCGGCAAGCTGCGCACCGGCGGTTCCCAGAGGATTTTCCGCCAGCTGATAGTTTTTCTGCACACATTCAAGCGGGCCATTTTTAGCCTTGAACTGACGATCGGCGCGCAGTTGCAGGCAGCTTAACAGCTCTGGCGAAGCGCTAAACAACGAGAGCTGCCAGCCGCCAAACTGGGTTTTGGCGATGCGCCCCAGGAGGTTATGCAGCGCAATCAGCGCCGGTTCACTTTCAAGACGCTCTCCGTAAGGCGGGTTACTGATAAGGGTCCCTACCGGACCTTCCGGCAGCGGGTTTTTCAGTTTGCCGACTTCGGAGGCTTCAAAGCTAATCAGCTCAGACACACCGGCGCGACGGGCGTTGGATTTCGCCATCTCAATCACTCGGCGATCAATGTCAGAACCAAAGAAGCGCGAAGTGGTTTCCTGCACTGCGCGACGGGTGCGCACCTGTGCTTCGGTGGTCAGCTCGCGCCACAGCTCTTCATCAAACTTAGACCAGGCGGTGAAGCCCCAATGTGGTCGATGCAGGCCAGGTGCGCGATCGGCGGCGATCATCGCCGCTTCGATAAGCAAAGTGCCTGAACCACACATCGGATCGACCATTGGCGTACCAGCCTGCCAGCCGGAGCGCATCACGATGGCCGCCGCCAGACTCTCTTTCAACGGTGCCTGGCCGGCCAGGTCGCGGTAGCCGCGCTGGTGCAAGCCTTCACCGCTCAGGTCGAGGGCGACGCTTGCGGTATCACGCTGTAAAAATACGTTAACGCGAATATCAGGCTGCTGTTTTGCCACATTTGGACGCTCGTCCATTTTGCGAGTAAAGCTGTCGACGATCGCATCCTTAACTTTTAATGCACCGTACTGACTGTTGCGGATCTCGTCATTCAGGCCGCTAAAGTGCACGGCAAAGGTTTTTTCGACGCTAAAAATGGACGGCCAGTCGATCGCCATCACGCCCAGATAAAGGTCGAGATCGCTATGAACTTTAAATTCATTTAATGGAAGAAGGATACGCGATGCGAGTCGGCTCCAGAGCAGACTTTTATAAAGCAGGCGATCGTCGCCTTCGAAATGCACCCCGCCCTGCACCACTTTGCAGCCCTGTGCACCCAGCGTTTCAAGTTCGCTTTTTAATAGTTCTTCCAATCCACGCGCCGTGCTGGCAAACAAAGAGTTCATATTGACTTAATCACCTAGAAGTTATTTCCTACAGAACAAAACAGTATATTACCCGAGACCGTTTTAACGTCCGGGTAATGAGAAAACAGGGGCGCATTATAGCTAATCCTGACGACTTGTCATAAAGTCTCTTGTTACAACACAAAAAGAGCCCATACCCAAGCATCTGGCATCCCTTTGCGGAGCCTACCGCTGGTGAAGCCCGGAGGCATTAGTGGTCACCCTGTCGAGATTATACGTACACCCAGTCAAGTCCATGCGCGGTTTGCAACTTTCGCACGCCCAGGTTACCCCCAGCGGTTTAGCCTTCGATCGCCTTTTTATGCTGACCGACCCGCAGGGAACTTTTATTACCGCTCGCCAGTATCCGCAGCTGGTTCAGTTTACGCCGGCTTTATTACCGGATGGATTAATTTTAACCAGCCCCGACGGCAGCGACAGCGTGGTGCTAAAATTCAGCGACTTTGACAGCCAACCGCAGCCAACAGAAGTTTGGGGTAACCATTTTACCTCGCTTATTGCGCCGGAAAACATCAATACCTGGCTCAGCGTTTACCTCAAACGCGACGTTCAACTGCGCTGGGTGGGTCCAAGTCTTACACGTCGTGTTAAAAAACAGCCGGAGATCCCGCTCTCTTTTGCCGATGGTTATCCCTATTTATTATTAAATGAAGCCTCGCTGTTTGACCTTAAAAAACGCTGCCCGGCCAGCGTAAAACTGGAGCAGTTCCGTCCGAATCTGGTAATAACCGGCGCAGAGCCTTACGCCGAGGATACTTGGCAAACGATCCGCGTGGGGGAGGTCATTTTTGACTTGGTCAAACCCTGCAGCCGCTGCGTGTTAACCACTGTCAGCACTGAACGTGGCCGAAAACATCCCACCGGTGAGCCGTTAAAAACGCTGCAGAGCTATCGCACCGCCGAAGATGGTGATGTCGATTTCGGTCAAAACATGATTGCGCGCAACAGCGGCATTATTCGCGCAGGTGACAGCGTAGAGGTTCTTGCCACCAAGCCCGCACGCCCCTACTCGGCCGGCACGGTAGTTGAAAACGTCGAAATGCCCGCCACTGCCGCGCAGGAAGTCGCTATTACCTATAAGGGCACTTCTTTTAAGGGCAACAATCAGCAGATTTTGTTGGAGCAGCTTGAACAGCAAGGCCTGCGCATTCCCTATTCCTGTCGTGCAGGGATCTGTGGAAGTTGCAAACTGACTCTGGTCGAAGGCGAAATTAACGCACTGAAAGCGACGGCGATAGGGAAACAGGGTAAAATTCTTTCATGCAGCTGTGTGCCAGCGTCAGACTTGATACTGGAATAGTGGTTAACGTTAATAACGTTATGGCGTAATAAAAAAGACCAGAGAAAAAGCCTTCGGCTTCAGGGCGGAAATATCAAACCGCCCTGTCATATACGGCATCTAATTTAATCTGCGTGGGTATTAATCTGTCGTGCATGATTTTAATCGCGTCGCCTAATACCATGCCGCGACCGGCAATCGTCAGGCGCTCCTGCGCCAACAGGCACAGGCTGGCGTTGTCGCCAGATTCAACCACCAGCAGCGTTGCCTGCTCCCCGGACTCCATCACATTAACGCTGGCCAACTGGCCATTATCAGGCTGGAACGGATGATGTTGCTGAGTAAAATGCCAGCTTTTAGGCATAAGAGGTTTTAAAAATCGGAACGCCACTAACGCATTAAGCACTAATTCGGCACGCTGTTCGGCGGCCAATTTAATTTTCTTGCACTGCTCTTCAAAATCGAAATATAACGCCGCATCGTCAACACAAAAAGTGGATTCAGCGAATGCATCAGGGGTTAACATTTTGGCGGGAAAACGTGAACGGAAAATCATGCCATTGGCTAAGTCCAACATCAGTCGGTCATGTTCAGCATCAAAATACCAACGCCAATTGTCATCTGGTTTGATTTTCATTTCGTTATCCTATTTATCCTCGCCTGCTTTAACGGCAATCGCTCAATCTTGTTAAGCAAACTGCCACAAAACCCATCACTCAACGGTAACACTTTTAGCGGTAACCTCTATATAGGACAAATCGCAGGTTAGCCTCGTGTTAAGGGAATTAATGAATTTTAAGTACGTTTAATACTCAGTGAACAAAATATAAACGAGCCGGAGGGATAAATAAACCCCCGGCTGCCCTTGTTTACAAATTTATTGTGAGCGACAACTATATATTCATTAGAATATTTTTAATCAATTGCGGTCCATGGTAGATAAAGCCGGAATAGATTTGAATTAATGAAGCGCCCGCATCCATTTTTTCACGCGCAGCCGTTAATGAATCTATGCCGCCGACGCCAATAATTGGCAGCTTGCCGTTAAGCTCCTGTGAGAGCATGCGAACGATCTGCGTACTCTGCATCTGTACCGGACGACCGCTCAGCCCACCCGCCTCATTGCCGTGAATAAGACCGTCGACTAATTTACGCTCAAGCGTAGTATTGGTGGCGATAACGCCGTCCATATTATGTCGAACCAAACAGTCGGCTATTTGGATCAACTCTTCAGGAGAAAGATCCGGCGCGATCTTCACCGCGACAGGCACATATTTTTGATGACGCTGCTGAAGTTCAAGCTGCTTATTTTTGATTGAGCCGAGCAGATCGTCGAGCGCTTCACCATATTGTAAAGAGCGCAGACCTGGGGTGTTCGGTGAGGAGATATTAATGGCGATATAGCCCGCATAAGCATAAACCTTCTCCATGCAGATTAAATAATCGTCTTTACCGTTCTCAACCGGGGTGTCTTTATTCTTACCTATATTAATGCCTAGCACGCCGCTGAAGTGTGATTTCTTGACGTTATTGACTAAATTATCGACACCATGATTATTAAAGCCCATGCGGTTAATTAGGCCTTCTGCTTCCACCACGCGGAATATTCTTGGCTTGGGATTGCCGTCCTGCGCGCGAGGCGTCACTGTACCTACTTCAACAAATCCGAATCCCATTGCGCCAAATGCGTCGATACATTCGCCGTTCTTATCCAGCCCTGCGGCCAGGCCTAGCGGGTTTTTGAAGGTTAACCCCATGCAGGTTACCGGCTTGCTTGGCACAGATTGGCGGATTAAAAACTCAAAAGGGGAACCAGAAAGACGTCTAAGTTGGCTAAAGGTTAATTCATGCGCACGCTCTGGATCGAGCTGAAACAGTGCTTTCTTAACGAAGGGATAATACATGGATTCTCCTGAGGTCCCGGTGGCTAATGGCTGGTGGCCAGTCGGGGCGATATTATCGGCTAAGCCACCGCCAATTGGAATTGATTCCCGTCAAAAAAGGGCATTCTACGCAAACGATATCCTTTTTATTTTCTTCTGTAGAACATGCTGGTCACAGTAAACGCCCACGCAGTGACAGATTTCCCCTTCTTATCCATTTTTGAACTATTAAATCCTAAAATTTAGATTTCCAGTCATAAGCTATCGCCTGCTAATTTAAATCGAAATCTATAAAAATTTGTTAGTTATATAACTACTGGTTATAAGGGGTCGTAATGAAAGTCATATCACTGGCAGGTAGCCCACGTCAGCCGTCACGTTCTTCAGCCTTGCTCGCACTCAGCCACCAGTGGCTCACCGCACGCGGCGTTGAGGTTGTCTCCTACAGCCTTCAGGATTTTTCTGCCGACGATCTGCTGTTTGCCAATTTTAACAGTCCACAGCTAAAAGAGCTTATTGCTCAATTGGATACCGCAGATGGATTGCTGATCGCGACGCCAGTCTATAAAGCCTCCCTTTCGGGTGCGCTAAAGACGTTACTTGACCTGCTTCCCGAGCGCGCGCTCGAACATAAAGTGGTGCTGCCACTCGCCACCGCGGGTTCAACCGGTCACATGTTGGCGATTGACTACGCGTTGAAACCGGTTCTGAACGCCTTGAAGGCGCAAGAAGTGTTACAGGGCGTGTTTGCCGACGACAAATTGATTGGCCAATATCAACACTTCCCGGCGGAGCTGGAAGAAGGTTTGCAAGCACGTCTGGATGACTCGCTTGAAACCTTTATTACCGCGTTGGGACATCGTCACACCCTGGCTATCGCACGGGCAAAACGTCAACACGCTCACGCATAAACGGGAAGACGTTATGAAAATTTTTGGCTTACGTATTATTGCCGCATTGGCGCTGACCTTTGGGCTTGGTAGCATCTTGCCAGCTCAAGCGCAGGAAAAAGATCCGCCTCAGTTTCGCGTTGCCATTCAAAAAGGCTCGGTCGGACTCATATTGGCCAAAAATCATCACCTGTTAGAAAATCGTTTTCCTCATACCAAAATCACTTGGGTAGAATTTCCGGCAGGGCCACAGATCCTTGAGGCCTTGAACGTGGGCAGCATTGATTTCGGTGGTACTGGCGATCTGCCGCCGCTGTTTGCCCAGGCAGCCGGTGCAGACCTGCTTTATGTTGGCTATCAACCTCCTCAGCCTAAGGCCGAAGTGATTCTGGTGCCTGAAAACAGCCCGATAAAAACGGTTGCCGACCTCAAAGGTCACACTGTTGCTTTTCAGAAAGGCTCCAGCTCGAATAATTTCGTCCTGCGCGCTCTGCAACAGGCCAATCTGAAATTTACCGATATCAAACCCATTAATCTCGCGCCCTCCGATGCGCTGGCGGCTTTCCAACAGCACGACGTCGACGCTTGGGCGATTTGGGACCCTTACTATTCTGCCGCCTTTAATCAGGGAGGCGTGCGCGTGCTCATCGACGGCACCACGCTCAATCAGACTGGCTCTTTCTATTTAGCACCCAAGAAATTTACCGAGACCAACCCGCAGTTTATTTCTGACGTGCTGAAAGTGTTAACTCAAGCCAATGCGCTGGTGAAAACCGAGCCTCAGCAAAGTATTCAACTGCTGGCGAAATCTACCGGCCTGCCGGAAAAAGTTATCGCCACCTATTTCTCGCATTTACCCGATGAGCCGATTACGCCAGTCAATGCGTACACCGAAAAACTCCAGCAGGCGACGGCAGATTTGTTCTATCAAAACCACCTGCTACCCAAGCCGGTGGTTATCAAGGACCGCATCTGGCATGCCCCTGCACTGGCGCAATGATCGGCTTTGACACACGTTAATTAACCCGAATTGCTAGCTCACCGTCCGCGGTGAAAGAAAAAGGAATATCACATGAGTCTGAACGTATTTTGGTTTTTACCTACTCACGGTGACGGTCATTATCTCGGCACCAATGAAGGTGCCAGGGCTGTCGATCATGGCTATTTGACACAGATTGCGCAGGCGGTGGATCGCCTCGGCTTTGGTGGCGTGCTGATCCCGACCGGTCGTTCATGTGAAGATTCCTGGCTGGTCGCAGCGTCGTTGATTCCGGCAACCCAGAAACTGAAGTTTTTGGTAGCACTGCGTCCAGGCATAATTTCGCCTACGCTGGCGGCGCGTCAGGCGGCCACGTTGGACAGGCTGTCCAACGGGCGAGCCCTGTTTAATTTGGTCACCGGCGGTGACCCGGAAGAGTTAGCGGCCGAAGGGTTGTTCTTAAACCATGAAGAACGCTATGAGGCCGCAGCCGAATTTACCCATATTTGGCGCAGAGTGCTTGAAGGTGAAACCGTGACCTTCGAAGGCAAACACATCAGTGTGAAAGGCGCGAGCCTGCTGCATCCGTCGGTGCAAACCCCTCGCCCACCGCTCTATTTTGGCGGCTCGTCCGAGGCGGCGCAGGAACTCGCGGGTGAACAGGTGGAACTTTATCTAACTTGGGGTGAGCCGCTGGCGCAGGTCAAAGAAAAAATTGAGCAGGTGCGTGCCCAAGCGGCTAAACATGGCCGTACAGTAAGATTCGGTATTCGCCTGCACGTGATTGTACGCGAAACCACGGAGGAAGCCTGGAAAGCGGCCGACCGTTTGATAGCCAATCTCGACGATGAAACGATTGCCAAGGCACAGGCCAAGTTCGCCAAAACCGACTCGGTTGGGCAGCACCGCATGGCGGCGTTGCACGGCGGTAATCGCGACAAACTGGAAATAGCCCCTAACCTGTGGGCGGGCGTTGGCCTGGTGCGTGGCGGAGCGGGTACGGCACTGGTCGGTGACGGTCCAACCGTGGCGGCAAGAATGCAGGAATACGCTGACCTGGGTATTGATACCTTTGTGCTGTCAGGTTATCCGCATTTGGAAGAAGCCTATCGCGTCGGGGAACTGCTGTTCCCTCATCTCGATTTAGCCACTGAGGACGACGTTAACGCCCCGACACGGCGCGCCATTCAGGCGCACGGCGAGCTGGTCGCCCACGACTTCGCACCTCAGCGCGTATCAGAAAGTTGAGGACCACAGTATGAGCACCAAAACTGAGCGCTGGTTAGACAGAATTAGCCCGTGGGTGTTGCCGGTAGTGTTACTCGCCGCTTGGCAGCTGGCGGTGGAAGCTGGCTGGCTTTCAAACCGCATTCTGCCCGCCCCGAGCGCCGTGGTAGAGGCATTTTGGACGCTGGCAAAATCCGGCGATCTGTGGCAAAACCTGAAAATCAGCACCTTTAGAGCGTTAACCGGCTTTGTTATTGGCGGCAGTATAGGACTGCTGCTCGGCTTTATCACTGGGCTTTCCCGCTGGGGCGAGCGCCTGCTGGACAGTTCGATGCAGATGCTGCGTAACATCCCGCATCTTGCGCTGATCCCATTGGTCATTTTGTGGTTTGGTATTGATGAGTCCGCCAAGATTTTTCTGGTGGCGCTGGGTACGCTTTTCCCGATTTATCTCAACACCTATCATGGCATTCGCAATATTGACCGCGGTCTGCTGGAAATGTCGCGCAGCTACGGACTTTCCGGATTCCCGCTGTTTATTCAGGTCGTGCTGCCCGGCGCACTGCCGTCAATTATGGTTGGCGTGCGCTTCGCCCTCGGCTTTATGTGGCTGACGCTTATCGTAGCAGAAACGATTTCTGCCAACTCCGGCATCGGTTATCTGGCGATGAATGCCCGCGAATTCTTGCAGACAGACGTCGTCGTGGTGGCGATTGTGCTTTACGCCATTCTTGGCAAACTGGCCGACATGCTGGCACGAGCGCTAGAAAGCGTTTGGCTGCGCTGGCATCCCGCCTACCAGAAGAAACAAGGAGAGGAAGCATGAGTGAACCCACACGTATTCCTCAAGGCACGCCGGTCACACTGGCAGGCATTGTCAAAAATTACGGTAACCGTGCCGTCTTAAAAGATATTAATCTTCGCATCTCACCTGGGCAGTTTGTCGCGGTAGTCGGGCGCAGCGGCTGCGGCAAAAGCACGCTTCTGCGACTGCTGGCAGGTTTAGAAAAAACCACCCGCGGCGAACTGCTCAGCGGCAGCGCTCCGCTGGGCAACGTTCAGGATGATACCCGCCTGATGTTTCAGGATGACCGCCTGCTGCCGTGGAAAAAGGTTATCGATAACGTCGGTCTTGGCCTAAAAGGGAATTGGCGACCCGCGGCTCAGTCGGCGCTTGAAGAAGTCGGCCTGGCCGATCGCGCCAACGAATGGCCCGCCGCGCTATCCGGTGGCCAAAAGCAGCGCGTTGCTTTGGCTCGCGCGTTGGTGCATCGTCCTCGGCTGCTGCTGCTCGACGAACCGTTGGGCGCACTTGACGCGTTGACCCGCATTGAAATGCAAAGTCTGATTGAGCGCCTGTGGCAACAGCACGGCTTTACCGTACTGCTCGTGACACACGATGTCAGCGAAGCCGTTACCGTTGCCGACCGTGTCATTCTTATCGAACAAGGCGAGGTCGGGCTGGATCTGCTGGTTGATTTACCGCGTCCGCGCCGCCGAGGTTCCGTGCGGCTTGCGGAGCTGGAAGAACAGGTATTAGACCGCGTGTTGCGCCCACAGTTGCCCAATACCGAGGCCAAGCTGGCACAGCGTTAACTCTTTTCATGATCCATAAAAAAGGGCAACATTCCTGTCGCCCTTTCGCTTTTACCCCTTCAACCAATCAATCAGGCATCCAGCGCCTTGGTGATTTTCTCGTACAAGTCACCAGAAAGATTTTCCAGACCTTTTAACTGCTGCAACGCCTGGCGCATCAATGCCTGACGGCCTGCGTCGTAACGTTTGAGGCGGATCAGCGGCTCAATCATGCGTGCTGCAACCTGCGGGTTACGGGTATTAAGATCAGTCAGCATTTCGACCAAGAAGGCATAACCGCTGCCGTCTGTCGCGTGGAAAGCCGCTGGATTACCCTGAGCAAATGCGCCAATCAGCGAGCGAATGCGGTTCGGGTTACCCATGGTGAACGAACGGTGCGTCAACAGACTGCGAACCTGCGCCAACACGTCGGCGGCGGGGCTGGTGGCCTGCAGGATGAACCATTTGTCCATCACCAAGCCATCTTTGTGCCAGCGATCGTCGTAGGCAGCCAGCAAAGCATCGCGGCACCGCAGATTTGCCGCGACTGCCGCTGACATCGCCGCCAGAGAATCGGTCATATTATCAGCCTGTTCAAACTGCGTGCTGACCAGCTTGTCGGCCTGTGCCGCATCGGCGAATGCCAAATAACGCAGACACACGTTGCGCAGTGCGCGTTTACCAATGTCGGCATGCTCAACGCGATAAGTCGGCAGCGTATTGGCATGATAAACCGCCAGGAACTCATCGGTCATTTCAGTGGCCAGGCAGCGGGTAATAGACTCATGCACCGCGCTAATGGCTTCTGGATCAATAATACTAAACAATTCAGCGATTTCGTTTTCTGATGGCAGAGTCAGGATCTGCGCGGCCAGTGCGGGATCGATATTTTCATCCAACAGCACGGCGCGGAAAGCATCGGCCACGTGCAGCGGCAAAGACAGTGGCTGTTTCTGCTGATGACGCGCCACATTCAGCCTGATATAAATGGCCAGTAGACTCTGCGCCGAATCCCAGCGAGAAAAATCGTTGCTGGCATGTTTCATCAAGAAAGTCAGTTGATGATCGCCATACTTGTAGTCCAGCTTAACCGGCGCAGAAAACTCGCGTAATAAAGAAGGGATAGGCTGATAAGCAACGTCTTCAAAAACAAAGGTTTGCTCCGCTTCAGTCACGTTCAACACATTACTGACCTTCTGACCGCCCTGCTTAAGCTCGATAACGCCACCCTGCGAGTCGTAAAGTTCGATATCCAGCGGGATGTGCAGCGGCAGCTTTTCAGTCTGATCCGGGGTTGCTGGCGTTTTCTGGCTCACAGTTAAGGTATAGGTCTGCTTCTCAACGTCATAGTCATCACGCACGGTCAAAATCGGCGTACCAGACTGGCTGTACCAGCGGCGGAACAGCGATAAATCGACGTTGGATGCGTCTTCCATCGCCTGCACGAAGTCATCGCAGGTTGCTGCACTGCCGTCATGACGCTCGAAGTAAAGCGCAACACCGGCCTGGAACTGTTGCTCGCCTAACAAAGTGTGCAGCATACGGATCACTTCCGACCCTTTCTCATACACTGTCAGCGTGTAGAAGTTATTCATTTCAATAACTTTTTCGGGACGGATCGGGTGCGCCATCGGGCTGGCATCTTCGGCGAACTGCGCGCCGCGCATCACGCGAACGTTGTCGATACGATTCACAGAGCGGGAACCCAGGTCGGAGCTGAACTCCTGGTCGCGGAACACGGTAAGGCCTTCTTTCAAGCTCAGTTGGAACCAGTCGCGACAGGTCACGCGGTTGCCGGTCCAGTTGTGGAAATATTCGTGTCCTATTACGGCTTCAATGCCGAGATAGTCTTTATCGGTGGCGGTTTCCGCCTTGGCCAACACGTATTTAGAGTTGAAAACGTTGAGGCCTTTATTCTCCATTGCACCCATGTTAAAGAAATCAACGGCAACAATCATAAAGATATCAAGGTCATATTCTAGATTGAAACGCGTTTCGTCCCACTTCATTGACTGCTTCAGTGACTCCATCGCCCAGTCGGCGCGGTCAAGATTGCCGCGATCGACGAAAATCTCCAGCGCGATATCACGCCCAGAGCGAGTAATAAAGTTGTCACGCAGCACGTCAAAGTCACCGGCTACAACGGCAAACAGGTAGCAAGGTTTTGGGAACGGATCTTGCCATTTAATCCAGTGGCGACCGCCTTCCAATTCGCCACCGTCAACGCGGTTGCCATTGGAGAGCAAGTAAGGATAAAGCGCTTTGTCGGCTACGATGCGAGTGGTAAATCGCGCCAGAACGTCTGGACGATCCAGATAATAGGTAATATGACGGAAACCTTCCGCTTCACACTGGGTACACAGCGCCTCACCCGACAGGTACAACCCCTCAAGAGCCGTATTTTTGGCCGGATGGATTTCGTTAACAATTTTCAGCTCAAAGGCTTCTGGCACACCCTTAATCACCAGCGTGCCTTCACGCAGCTGATAGTTTGGCCAGTCCTGACCGTTAATTTTCAGGCTAATCAGCGTCAGGTCTTCGCCGTTTAACACCAGCTCAGCGCCTTCTGCACCCAGGCGTTTGACTTGACTGACGGCGGTGACCACGGTGGTCTGCGCATCGAGGTCGAAATCCAAATCAATATCAGTAATGGTGTAATCCGGGGCGCGGTAGTCGTGACGATATTTTACCTGCGGATGTTCTGATGCGTCGGTCTGTTGTTCCGTTTGCAGCTGGTCAGTCATAAAAGAACCTTTTGGCGTTTTCATTGGGATACGCGTGACGCGGTTAGAATAAACTTTATCACAGAAGGCGAAAATTCCCAGATTGTTGCCGGGATGTTGGCGACGACCGTCGAGCTTTTAGGCAAAGCGGTCAGCGTGGTCTCGCAAAGATAAAAAATAATCAGGCCAATCATTCACTTTTTTTTAACTTTTTTGTGCTATTCCCATTAACACCGCCACTAAATTATTTCGCCGGTCGTCAATTCATTGCGCAGGAGCCGAGCGCCGTATCACAGCCTCAAAACTGTGATCAACTCTCTGTATTTAATGAAATTAAAATGAAAGACATTAATTTTTAACGGGTTATTCTTTTGTTAAGACTTATCGGAAAGCGGTGTTTAATATCCTTAACAAGGCACAAATGGCCCTCGACCTGGCGCGGTGAATTGTGCTGAGATGAGGGTTCATTGGCTTGATAATGCGGTATACTTCCCGAACTTTGCCGATTTTACTCAGGTTATAAACAAATTTAATATTCGAAGTAGAAGGGGCCACGGCAAGGCAGTAAGCGAGTGAATTTCAATGCGCTGAAACAGATCAGTGATTTGGATGAACGAACGCAGATAATGCCGCTGTGGTTTCAAGTACTAAGAATATAGCCTGTTGCTGACGAGGATGTTGCGCGTATGACTTCATTCGCCTCCCCGATTTTGACTTCATTGTTAGATACCGATGCCTATAAGCTCCACATGCAGCAGGCGGTCTATCATCGTTATGCTACGAGTCGCGTCGTTGCCGAGTTCCGTTGCCGTGGTGACGAGCTGCTGGGCGAATACGCCGAAGAGATATATGACCAGGTTCAACTGATGAGTAAACTGGCGCTGACCGAGGAAGAGTTCAGCTATCTTTCCGGCCTGCCATTCTTCAGTCAGGACTATTTGCAGTGGCTGCGTTCATTCCGCTACAACCCTGAACACGTTGAGGTATCTAACCGCAGCGGGCATTTGCATATTCGCATCTCAGGCCCGTGGCGCGAGGTTATCATGTGGGAAGTGCCACTACTGGCGGTGATCAGTGAGGTGGTTCACAAGCATCGCTCCCCAGATGTTACGCCCGAAATGGCGGTTGAACAGCTGCGCAAAAATCTGCAAAAATTCAGGCAAGATTCTGCCGACGTTGATATCTCGGCCTTTAAACTAATGGACTTCGGCACGCGCCGCCGCTTTTCTGGCGCCGTTCAGCGGGCGATTGTTAGCACCTTAAAAGAAGAGTTCCCTTATCTGGTGGGCACCAGCAACTACGATTTAGCGCACAAGCTGCAGCTCAGTCCCGTTGGCACCCAAGCACATGAGTGGTTCCAGGCACATCAGCAACTGAGTCCGGTGCTGGCCAACAGTCAGCGCGCCGCCTTGCAAGCGTGGCTGGATGAATATCCTGACCAGTTAGGGATTGCTCTGACCGACTGCATTACCATGGACGCTTTCCTGCGCGACTTTGGTTCGAAGTTTGCCAATGCTTATCAGGGTCTGCGCCATGACTCGGGCGATCCGTTTGAATGGGGCGAGAAAGCCGTCGCTCATTACCAGAAATTAGGCATCGACCCGATGACTAAAACGTTAGTCTTCTCGGACAATCTGGACTTGGATAAGGCTCTTGACCTTTATCGCCGCTTCCACCAGCGTGTTAAATTGGTGTTTGGTATCGGCACCCGTTTAACCTGCAATATTCCCGGCGTAAAACCGCTGAATATTGTCATCAAACTGGTGCAGTGCAACGGAAAGCCGGTGGCCAAACTTTCAGATAGCCCAGGCAAAACAATTTGTCAGGACAAGGCCTTCGTTAAGGCTCTGCGCAAAGCTTTTGATTTACCCCTGGTGAAGAAAGCGTCTTAGTTCTGCGTCGCGACTCCCCCATTCCCCTTTCCTCCGCTGAAAAAGCCGAGGAAAGGGGAAACATCTCTTCAGAAACATCTCTTCTCACAGAGCTAAATTCTTCTTTATCTCTTTCAGGCTAGCGCCGTTACATCTTGTTCTTATTTTTTCTTCTTTATATAGAGGAATAGAGAGGAAGCGAAATAAGCTATTTTTTCACCACTTCCCCCCTCATTACTTTACTACCGTTTAAAGATAGGGCCGCTACAGCATAAATGTTGCGTTCCGGCGGCGATTTCTTCTTGTGTCCTGAAAAAGGCTAAGTAACATAGCAAAACCCTTTTTTATAAAGGTGTGGCTTTCCAAGCAGGTTTTTAATACGAATTTAAAACCATCGGTATCATCAGAACTATTTTAAGAGAGAAATCTATGAGCGTTGTGCCTGTAGTCGACGTACTGCAAGGCCGTGCTGCGGTTGACAGTGAAGTCACCGTACGCGGTTGGGTGCGTACCCGGAGAGATTCAAAAGCTGGCATCTCCTTCGTCGCCGTTTATGACGGCTCCTGCTTTAATCCGTTACAGGCCGTCGTTAATAATTCTTTGCCTAATTATCAGGACGAAGTGTTGCGCCTGACGACCGGTTGTTCCGTCGAAGTCACTGGCATTGTAGTCGCCTCTCCGGGCGAGGGTCAGAGTTTTGAACTACAGGCCACGGCAATCAAAGTGGTTGGCTGGGTGGATGATCCAGATACGTATCCGATGGCGGCAAAACGTCACAGCATTGAATACCTGCGCGAAGTTGCCCACCTGCGTCCGCGTACCAACCTGATTGGCGCCGTAGCCCGTGTGCGTAACACCCTTTCACAGGCCATTCACCGCTTTTATCATGAAAACGGCTATTTCTGGGTTTCAACGCCACTTATTACCGCCTCCGATACCGAAGGCGCCGGCGAGATGTTCCGTGTTTCAACACTGGACATGCAAAACCTGCCGCGTACTGACAAAGGCGAGATCGACTACAGCGAAGACTTCTTCGGTAAAGAGGCCTTCCTGACCGTATCCGGCCAGCTTAACGGCGAAACCTACGCCTGTGCGTTATCTAAAGTTTACACTTTCGGCCCCACTTTCCGCGCCGAGAACTCCAACACCAGCCGCCACCTGGCAGAATTCTGGATGGTGGAACCTGAAGTTGCCTTTGCAACCCTTGACGATATCGCTGCACTGGCTGAACGCATGCTGAAGTATGTTTTCCAAGCCGTTTTGGACGAACGAGCGGACGATATGGCATTTTTCCAGGAGCGCGTAGACAAAGATGCTGTTTCACGCCTTGAGCGTTTTGTAACGTCCGATTTCGCACAGGTCGACTATACCGATGCGGTTAATATCCTCATTGCGTCAGGTCAGAAGTTCGAAAATGAAGTGTCGTGGGGCGTCGATCTCTCTTCTGAGCACGAACGTTACCTGGCTGAGCAGCATTTTAAAGCCCCAGTGGTAGTGAAAAACTACCCTAAAGATATCAAGGCTTTCTACATGCGCATGAACGACGATGGCAAAACGGTAGCCGCAATGGACGTTCTTGCACCTGGTATTGGCGAGATTATCGGCGGTTCTCAGCGTGAAGAGCGCCTGGATGTGCTGGATGCACGTCTTGAAGAGATGGGTTTGAATAAAGAAGACTACTGGTGGTATCGCGATCTCCGTCGCTACGGCACTGTTCCACACTCGGGTTTCGGTTTGGGCTTTGAGCGTTTAGTGGCTTATGTCACCGGTGTGCAAAACGTACGTGATGTTATTCCATTCCCACGTACTCCACGCAATGCAACCTTCTAATTAATTAAGAGTTATTAATTTAACATCTTTAGATACAAATCTAAGGCCAGCGATGCTGGCCTTAGCTATTTTTAAACCTAGATCCCTGTCACAAAGTTCCGTAAATTTAATATTTTGTAACACATTCTTTCTCGCTGAAACAAGTTTAGGCGTTTAGTAGCATTTTCGATGTAGATTAAGCGCACCCTCAATGGAACACTGCGTTCAGACACAGGAGACACCAAACTATCAACAATAGTTCCGTAAATTATTGTAGGCAGTGGCAAGGTGTCCAAATAACACCAATGAGGGTAATAATAAATGATGAAGCGCAACATTCTCGCAGTGGTAATCCCAGCCTTGTTAGCTGCTGGCGCAGCAAACGCAGCCGAAATCTATAATAAAGACGGCAACAAGCTGGATCTGTACGGAAAAGTAGACGGTCTGCATTACTTCTCTAAAGACGACGGTAGCGATGGCGACCAGTCTTACGTTCGTTTCGGCTTCAAAGGCGAAACCAAGATCAATGACAACATCACCGGTTACGGCCAGTGGGAATACAACATTCAGGCTAACAACTCAGAAGGTGCTGACGCGCAAAGCGGCAACAAAACCCGTCTGGGCTTCGCAGGTCTGAAATTTAATGAATACGGTTCATTCGACTACGGTCGTAACTACGGCCTGATGTATGACACTATCGGCTGGACCGATATGATGCCAGAATACGGCGGCGACTCTGGTTACTCAGACGGTTACCTGTCTGGTCGTTCTACCGGCGTAGCAACTTACCGTAACACCAACTTCTTTGGCCTGGTTGACGGATGGGACTTCGCCGTTCAGTACCAGGGCAAAAACGACCGCGACAACGGTGATATCCTGCGCGGTAACGGCGACGGTTATGCGCTGTCAACGTCTTACACCTCTTCTATCGGTCTGGGCATCGTAGCCTCTATGGCGCAGTCTAACCGTACCGACGGCCAGAAAGCGCTGACTTACGGCAACGACAAAAACAAAGCACGCAGCTGGGGTACCGCGATTAAGTATGATGCTAATAACATCTACATCGCTGCTCTCTACACCGAAACGCGTGACGCAACTCGCATCACCAACTCGAATCTGACTACTGATAACGATGGTTTCGCTAACAAAGCGGTGACCACTGAAATGATCGCACAGTACCAGTTCGACTTCGGTCTGCGTCCGTCTATCGCCTACGTTCAGTCTAAAGGCAAAGACATCGAAGGTATCGGCGATGCTGACCTGTACAAATACTATGAAGTGGGCGCAACTTACTACTTCAACAAAAACATGTCTACCTATGTTGACTACAAAATCAACCGCCTGAGCGACAGCAACCCACTGGGTCTGCCGACAGACGACGTTGTTGCACTGGGTCTGGTATACCAGTTCTAATTTAGCCTAAGCCTCGCGCCTTCGGGTGCAACGCAAGTCTAAAAATCAGGCAGAGCTTTAGCTCTGCCTTTTTTTATCCCTCGATTTTAATTCGGCTTCATCCTCCTTTAATTCTCAAAGATCTCTCAGATTCTCTCTCTTCTTTCATCAGAAAAATTAATGCTGAAGGCTCGCTCACAACTCTGCTTTCTTTTTGCCGCAAACGGTTGGCAAAGGTCAAATCTGGCGGTAACCTAAATGCCTCATTCTGCTAGTTACTGGTCATGGAAGTATCCACATGTTTGAAAAAATCACTGCTGCACCCGCCGATCCGATCCTTGGTCTTACCGATCTTTTCCGCGCTGACGATCGTCAGGACAAAATCAACCTGGGTATTGGCGTCTATAAGGACGAAACAGGTAAGACGCCGGTGCTCGCCAGTGTTAAAAAGGCCGAGCAGTTCTTGCTGGAAAATGAAACCACTAAAACCTATCTGAGCATTGATGGTTTGCCCGATTTCGCACACTGCACGCAAGAGCTGCTGTTTGGCGCAGACAGCGCAATCATCAGTGAGAAACGTGCACGTACTGCGCAAACCCCAGGGGGTACTGGCGCGCTGCGTATCGCGGCCGATTTTGTGGCAACAGAAACCGATGCAAAACGCGTTTGGGTGAGTAATCCAAGCTGGCCAAACCACGTCGGTGTGTTTTCATCCGCAGGCCTGGAAGTAGCAGAATACAATTATTACGATGCAGAAAAACACGCGCTGGACTTTGACGGCATGCTCAAAAGCCTGAGCGATGCCAAGGCCGGTGACATCGTGCTGTTCCACGGCTGCTGTCATAACCCGACCGGCATCGACCCGACTATCGCGCAGTGGCAACAGCTGGCAGAACTTTCCGTCACCAAGGGCTGGTTACCGCTGTTTGACTTCGCGTATCAGGGCTTCGCTAAAGGTCTGGAAGAAGACGCACAGGGCCTGCGTATCTTCGCTTCACTGCATAAAGAGTTACTGGTTGCCAGTTCGTACTCTAAAAACTTTGGCCTTTACAACGAGCGCGTAGGTGCCTTTACCTTGGTTACCGCTGACGCCGAAACCGCCGACCGCGCATTCAGTCAGGTCAAGTCGGTTATCCGTACCAACTACTCCAATCCACCGGCACACGGCGCGGCAGTCGTTGCCACTATTCTGGGCAATCCAGAATTGCGCGCACAGTGGGAGCAGGAGCTGAGCGATATGCGTCAGCGCATTCACCGTATGCGTCAACTGTTCGTGACTACGTTGCAGGAAAAAGGTGCCAAGCAGGATTTCAGCTTTATTATTCAACAGAATGGCATGTTCTCATTTAGCGGACTGAATAAAGATCAGGTGTTACGTTTGCGCTCAGAGTTTGGCGTTTATGCGGTAAACTCAGGCCGTATCAACGTGGCGGGTATTACGCTCGATAACATGGCGCCGCTGTGCGAAGCCATTGTCGCGGTACTGTAATTCTCTGAATTATGGGTAATAAAAAAGCCAGCCGGAATACTTCGCGCTGGCTTTTTTAATGCATAGACGCTTACCAGATAGGTTGTTCGTCTTGCAGGAAGGGATTGGTTTTTCTTTCGTGGCCTAAATTGGACATTGGGCCATGGCCCGGCAGGAAGACAATATCGTCACCCAGTGGCAAAAGTTTGGTCTTGATCGAATGGATCAAATCTTCATGGCTTCCACGCGGGAAATCACTGCGCCCTACTCCGCCTTTAAAAATCACATCACCGGATACCGCAAATCTTGCCGCATCGTTAATGAAGACGATATGTCCAGGCGTGTGTCCCGGGCACTCAAGCACTGAAAGACTCTCTTCACCAACCTTGACCACATCGCCTTCCGCCAACCATGTGTCTGGGGTAAAAGCGGCGCAGTGTTCCAGACCAAACCTGCGCGCCTGTTCCGGCAAACCGTCGAGCAGGAAGGCGTCTTCCTTATGCGGACCAATAATGGGTACCTGATAATGTGCAGCAACGTCGGCTGCGGCACCGACGTGGTCGAGATGTCCATGCGTGAGCAAAACCTGAGTAATGTTTACGCCCAGAGCAGCAACCTCAGCTTTGATCTTCTCGGCATCACCACCGGGATCGACAACGGCGGCCTGATTGGTTTTAGGACAATAAATAACTGAGCAGTTCTGGCTGAATGCCGTTACCGGAATGATGTGATATTTCATGTATGCTCCACACATACCCCTGGCTCTTAAACGCAAAGCAAGTCCCAGAGGTATGATTTTTTCCTGATTTTCGCACACCGTCAGGACCAGGTTCGGTTCGGTCCCGTATCGATGTGCACAAAGTCACTTCGTGGATAATATCCTACACCACCCATCCGCATTTTTAACGCCGCTTTACGGATATTCGCCAAATCAACGCCCTGGATGTGGAAATCCATGGCTTTACCCAATGTGTGATAACTGTGTTTTGCGACGCCGCTGCCAGGTTTGCGCATGCTGTTGTTGGTCGCTAATGTACGGTAGCCCGAAATCAGCTGAACCGGTTTATTGGTTCCCAGCATGATCTGCAGACGATAGAGGTGGTCGAAAAGTTGCGGGTCGATTTTGGTCACCTGGCCGCCAGCACGATAATCGCGGAACAAATGATTCAATCGCGCCAACTCATCCCTGTTGTACTTCTTACCATCAAAAAACTCGGTTTTGAGGGTTTCACCAGTGTGGAGGTTGTTAATCACCAAAACCCGAGGTCTTGGTGTTGAAAGCGTTGCAAATGCCTTGCCAGGAAGCAGCGCAACGCCCATAGCCGCACCGCCAAGTGCAAGCCATTTACGTCGATATTTGTCTATTTGGTCCATTTAAAGTCAATTACCTGATAGCTATATCTAAAAGAAGGTGAGAAAAAGGGGCCATAATTTGACCCCTCGCAACCATAACCGCCTTGATAAAGTGAGTCAACCGGGTGAATACCCTATAATGCGGGCCTGCTCCGGGGTGGTGACACTTTATGAGTCAGTCTTTCAGACACTTATCAGGTTAAAATTACTGCACTTATTACAACAGTTTTTCGGCCTGTGACAATATTTGTGCGCCAGATCTCACTGTTGAATCATAATTGTAAATATCTGTTCTAAACTGCGGCTTACCGTCTTCAGCAACCCAAGCGGTTAAATAGAACAATTTAACTGGTATACGATGGCGGATTGGTACAAACGTCGTGCTACCGCCCTGAACCGTTGAAGAGATGCGCGCATCGTTCCAGCCGGTATCCTGTAGCAGCATGTTTGCCAACTCGGAGGCTTTGTTAACCCTCACGCAGCCCGAACTCAACGCACGCGAGTCTCGTTGGAACAGATTATGGTTGGGCGTATCGTGAAGATAAATCGCATCCGAACTCGGCATGTTGAACTTGTAACGGCCCAGCGCACTCATCGATCCCGCCTGCTGACGCACACGATACGGGAAGTGATCTGGAGACACCATGCTCCAGTTGATGGTTGAAGGATCAATCACTTCCGCGTCATTGCTCCAGCCCGAAAGCAGAGTAAAACCGTGCTTTTGCAAATAACCGGGGTCACGTATCACTTTGGGTACAATATCTTGGCGCACCAGCGTAGTCGGCACGTTCCAGGGTGGATTAAGCACTACGTTACTGAGCACGCTGCTCATTAACGGCGTTTTGCGGCTTGGACGACCAACGATAACGCGTGATGAGAGGACTTCATTGCCGTTGAGATAATACTTCAAAGAATAGTTGGGAATGTTCACCATAATTCCGTTAGTGACGTCACCCGGCAGAATGCGCAAACGCTGTATGTTCAACGCCAGCAGCGTTGCTCTGAGGCGCGGTGAAGCATTTAACCACTGACGCGTGCCCGGGCCAATGATTCCATCAGCCTCTATTCCCTGCCATTTTTGAAAACGTTTAACGGCTTCAACCAAATCCGGCGAATACTGATTATCCGACACCGCAACGGCCGCTGTCGCAGCAGTCTGCGTACCGGCGGGCTGAGTTGAATCTGGCGTTGGTGTCGGCAACACGTCTTGTACCGACGTAGCGGAAGGGCTCACGGCAGGCGACGGCTTTTGGGTCTTTTCAGCCGTTTCATCTACCGAAAAATCTTCAACATTATTGCTGGTGGTATTTTGTGCAATCGTTTCAGCCGTCGGCTTCGGGGTAGAGGTATCCGTTACGTCAATCATTGTCTGACTGCGTTCGAGGATCTGGCGCAGCGCCGGTACGTCATTACTGATTTGCCCAGGGCGTAGACTGACCAGGCTGGTCATTTGCGGCCACGTCCGTGAATCTGCCAACAGAGTTCTTAGCGCAGCATGCATTTTCTTATACTGCGGATGCTGAGGCTCCAGCGTCGTGACATAGTGCGCCGTGGTACCGTGGCGCACGGCAAGCTGCCACTGATTGATCACTGTCAGCGGCGGTGTGGCCATTTTGTAAGGCGTATTGCTGTACAGCCAATTGCTGCCGTTAACTTCGACACCGCTGGTAAATTGCAGATAACCGAGCATCGCATCGGACAGCACCACATCGCGCGCCATGCCTTTAATGCTGGGATCGGTTAGCCATCTAACCCACTGGGTAAATTGCGGCTGCACCCCAGAAATAGCCAGTTCGGCCAACTGCTGCTGGAATTGATGAATCGCATCGCGGTCTTGCCACATCGGCTGCATGTGATTCGCGGCGTAAAGAGAAGACAAAGTAGAGAGGTAAAGCGGCTTCACGCCAACGGGAAGCTCGGCCTGCAGGTGGTTCAGGCTCTGTACGCTAGAAAGCGTGGTGGTTTTAACCGGCATAGTCGGCATCGCCGCATAGCTCTGGGTTAATGGGGCGATACTGGCCGCCAACAAACTGCTGGCCATCAGCACCCTGAGAGACTCATTACGCTTAAGCATCATTCCCTGCCTCACTTAAATACTATAAAAGCGACATCGCTAAATGACTGCCAGAAACTGCCCGTAGATTAAGTATATAGACAGAATGTTAACTTTGCTCAGGTCGGCAAGATAATTGCCGCCCAAGTCATAACAAGACTTTATGTTACATGCGGCTCGAATTAAAGCATTAGACCGGCGTTTCTGATTTTTCGCCCTGTGAGTGGATGAAAAATCAGCCTATAACAAAAAGCCCTGACTGCTATTATTCAGTCAGGGCTTTCCGTTGGGCAATCAATTATCTGCCCTTCTTTGTTAATAAAAGTTGCAAGTAAACCCAGCTAATACAAAGACTAGCCTTCTGCAGCGATATCAACCTCAGTCTTTTCAATAGCCGGAAGCTCGGCAGCAAAGCCTCTCAGGCCGACCACGTGAACGTGCTCGGTATTTTGGAATACTTTACGCACCAACTTGTAAGTGGTGCCTTTCTCCGGGCTGATATTCTCCGGCGCAGCGATAATCAGCTGCATCTGTAGGCGGTCGCACAGCTCAAACAGCGTAGCGATCGACTTAGCATCCAAACGGGCGGCCTCATCAAGGAACAGCAGGCGGCAAGGTGAAATGTCTTTTCCGCGCAGGCGGCTCGACTCATCTTCCCAACTCTGCACGACCATGACCAGAATCGACATCCCGGTACCAATAGCTTCACCGGTTGACAGCGCCCCGCTCTCTGCGCGCAGCCAGCCGTCGGAACCACGGTTAACCTCAACTTCCATCTCGAGATAGTTGCGATAGTCCAACAGCTCTTCGCCAATGGTTTGCGGCGTACGCTGCCCCATATCAATCTGCGGATTCAGACGCTGATACAGCTTGGCCAACGCCTCCGAGAAGGTGAGGCGATTACTGGTGAACAAGTCTTGATGCTGCTCTTGCTGCTCTGAAAGCACGTCGAGTAGACCAGCATGAGCCTCACGCACGTTGACATTCAAGCGCACGCTTTTCACCTGTCCGAACGCGACGGCCTGTAATCCCTGGTTCAGCTGGCGGATACGATTTTGCTCACGCTGAATGGTTTTACGAATAATATTCGCCACGCTTTTTGAGCTAATCGCCAGCTGTTGCTCACGGGCAGTCAGCTCTTCAGTCAGTCGGCCTAGCTCGATTTCCATCTGTTCAATGGCTTCAACCGGATCGTCGGTGCGAATAATATCCTGACGTATGCGCTCGCGCAGATGCTGATAAACCGCAATGTAGAACTGAATTTTACGTTCGGGGCGTTTTGGATCTTCTGACATGCGCAGCACGTCACGAAGATGCTCATTATCCGCAACCGCCAAGCGCAGCGCACCCAGTGATTTATCCGACATTGAACGCAGCTCGTCGCCGTCCATGTAGGCCAGCTCGCGACGGTGCAGGCGGCGCTCAACGCCGTTGTCTTTTACCAGACGCATTACGGCACACCAGCCCGCCTTCGCGGTTACCACCTGTTCACGACTCTGATGATAGTCGCGCTCAAGCTTGCGCAGTTTCTTCTGCAGGTTGTCCATTTCGGCTTCGCAGAAGGTGATCTGTTTTTCGAGCTGATTACAGCGTGCGCGGTTGGTGCTGAGCAACTGATTCAGTTCATCACGACGTGCACGGGCGCGGGCTTCGGCATTCGGATCGGCCTGAACCCCGATGTCCTGCAGCTCCTGTCCCAGCTCTTTGAGCATGTCACGTTTGGCTTCAAACGAGCTTTTAAGTGAGGCCAAGACCTGGCTGTACTGCGTATACTGCGTTTGATGCTGGCGAACCTGCTCGCGAGCACGACTGCGCTCGCCTTCGGCGCTTTCGAGACGATGGCGCAGCTTGTCGTTCAAATCAGAGTTTTCGGTCAGCATGCCGGCAGAGTCGGTATAACCAAAGTGCGCACGACGCTGTACGACTTCCGTCAGGGCAAAGGCCTGCTGCTTGGCAAGACGCTGGCTGTGCTGCGCCAGCGCGTAGTCTTCTTTTAATTGCTCATGCTGTTCCGGGTCACTTTGCAGCACTGAAACCAGTGGCTCAAGTTTGGCCAGCGAAACGCCGTGCAATTGAATGAAACGCGCCGCGTCCTGCGCTTCGTCAAGCTCTTCGCGCAGTTCTTCAACCCGGTCAATGAGCGTTTCATCACACAGTAAACCGACGCGAGGCTGTAGCTTGTTGAGCAAGGCGGCGGCGTCTTTTGCCTGGTCGTACTGCTGACGTTGCTGCTGGTTCTGGCCTTCATGGGTATTCAATGCGCGTTCAAGCTCGCCGCGACGGCCGCTTAAGGCGCGGATATCCGCTTCCGGATCGGCATCAAAGGCAACCGCAAGATGGCTGCCGATAAAGCGGCTGAAAGCCTGATGCGAACGCTGAATTTTCTGAACGTCAAATGACAGATTGGCATAGCGCTCAGAGAGGTTTTCACGCTCTTTGTGCAGCACTTCGAGACGATTTTCACGGGCAGCGCGCCCAAACAGCGGCACTTCTGGATAGTGAGAATAGCGCCATTGACGATCGCCCGTTTTCACCAGCACCGCTTTTTGCATCTCTTCGACAGCAAAAACGCTGTCATCGAACGACTGCGGATCCCCTTCGATCAGATACAGGTCTTCAGGGCAGTCATCGAGTCCGTCGAGCTGGTCGCGAATGCGAGACAGGTCAGGAACGACAATCGCATGACGCGACGGGCCATACAGCGCAGAGAAGTAAGGCGCATCGTCGAGGGTCACATCGTCATAAATTTCGGACAGCAGAACGCCACCAAACCGTTCAGCGAGGGCAATCATCCGCGAATCTTCTGCACCGCTCGGCTGGCTCAGTCGGGTAATTTGGCCTTCAATTTTACGCTTGCGGGCCGCGACCTGGTCACGCTCAACCGTAGTGTCACGCTCCGTTTCAAGCAGCTGCTGCATGAATTCGGTGACCTGCTGGCTGTTTTCCAGTGGCTCTTTGCTCTGTTCACTCAGTTGGCTCAACGCGTCCTGTGCTGCTAGCCAAACGGGTGCACGGGCGGTCAACTCACGGATGCGAGACTGTATCTGCTCAAGCTCCTGACGCATTTCCATGCGGCGCTCACCGGCCTGGGAAACGGTGACTGAAAGCTCTTCAATTTGTACATCAAGTTCGCGCTGCAGCTCGTCGAGGTCTTCCGGCTGAACATCTTGACCGGTGCGCTTACAGAATTCTTGCAGCTGGCGTTCGGCGTCTTGCTGCTCGCGCAGGCGGTTTTCAAGCTCGGTCAAACGCATGCGTAACGGCTCAACGCGCTCAGCCTGATGCTGCTGAGAAGACCAGTCACGCAGCAGTTCACGGGCGGTTTGCCACGCGGCACTGCGGCTCACTTCACCGGCGATTTTTACTACCAGCTGATAGGCGTTTTCAAACTGACTGTGCGCGGCCTGCGCCACGCTCATTTTCTGTTCAAGCATCAGCAGTGTGTCGGTAGCTTCCAGCTCACGAGCGTGGAAAGTCTCGAGCCAGTCTTCACTATTTTCAAGCGCAAGGTCTGGCAACTGGCAAAGCTCGCGGGCGCGTTCAATCGCCTGCAACGCCTGTTGATATTGAATGGCGCGCGTTTGCTGCACGTCCAGTGCTTGCTGGTAATCCGCCAACTGGCTTTTCAGTTCGTCGACTTCAAGCTCGGCAGCTTCGGCGCGCGCTTCGTGTTCGGCGTGCAGTTCGCTGGCTTCGGCAACCACTTCATTTTGCTCTTCGAGGCGGTAAGTCAGCTCTTCCAAATCTGACTGGTAGCGCTCAATTTTTTCCTGCTGGCGCATGGCCGTTTGCACCAGATTCAGGTGGTCACTGGCAGCCTGATAATCAGTTTCTAGGTCACTCTGCGAACCGCTCTGCTCCGACAGCTCACGCGCCATCTCAACGTGGCGATACTGCTCGCTGGCCAGTTGTTTACGGCTGGTCAGCAGTTCATTGCGCAGCACCATCGCGCCGTCAAGATGAATGCGGCGCTCGTTAGCGTGGCGCATATAGTCCGCGGCAACATAGGAGGTGGCTTCCGAAATAAGGTGCTTAAACAGGTCGCGATCTGACTGCGTAACGCGAATGGCCTCGAGCGTCATGCGGTTTTCACGCAGCGCCGCCTCCATATCCTGGAAGGCTTTGCGCACACCGCTGTTTTCTGGCAACAAATAGTCGCGCAGCGAGCGAGTAATGGCGCTCGAGATCCCGCCGTACAGCGAGGCCTCAATCAGGCGATAAAACTTGCTGCGATCGGAGGCTGAACGAAGACGACGCGGGATAACGCCTAGGTCAAACATCAGCGAGTGGTAATCGGTGATGGAGTTGAACTGCTTGAACTGCACCCCTTCCATCTCTTCGACGCGCTCTTTCAGCTCCTGCAAAGACAACACGCGAGCCTGACGTTCACCGACGGTTTCAGTGAGGATCTCAGTCGGCTGAACGGAGGTTGGCAGCCCCTGAATGGTAAAAGGTTTGATGTCGACTTTACGGTCGCGACCGGCAACCTGCTGCAAGCGCACGCCGACAATTACGCGCTGATGGCGCGAGTTGACGACGTCTAGCGTCGAATAACACACGCCTGCGCGCAGCTTACCGTGCAGACCTTTATCACGGGAGCCGGAGGTGGCACCGGCTTCGGTGGTGTTACGAAAGTGCAGCAAGGTCAAGTCAGGGATCAGTGCCGTAACGAACGCGGCCATGGTGGTTGACTTACCGGCTCCGTTGCCGCCGGAAAGTGTGGTAACCAGCGCATCGAGGTCAAAGGTTCTGGCAAAAAAACCGTTCCAGTTGACCAGCGTCAGTGAGCGAAATTTACCGCGTTCAATCATTCCTGTTCATCCTCTACAGCTTCTGGCCCATTGTCTGCCTGCGCTTCGCTCTCGTCGTTTTCATCATTGAGCGACAGGCTGTTTTCAATTGGCATCGCTTCGCCATCGCGGATCATACGCAGCTGCGCTTCCCGCGCGTCGTCACCGCTGCGAACGTCTGCTCCAAAGCGGAACACGGCTTCGGTAATTCTAAACTTGGTGCTGTCAGCGCCCATAAAATAAACCATGCCAAGTCGGCGCAGTCGGTTAAGCGAAGTTCTGACTTTTTCCTGAAGTTTTTGTCTGTCGAGATCTGAACCGGTAGAGCGCTGGTTGACGTATTTCAGCAGCTTGCTTTCATCAGCCAAACTCAGCAATTCATCATATAACTCTTGCTGAGTAAAAATGCCTTCATGCGCCAGACGCTCTGGGCTAAGGTACAGATAACAAAGAATTTTTCCGACCATCATGTCCAGTTCTGATAATACAGAGCGTGGAATAAGCGTGGTTGAACGCGGACGAAGATAGAAGAAACCCTCAGGTGCGCGGATCAGCTCAACGCTGTAACGGCTGTAAAAAAGTTCGATTTCATCCTGATAATCCATCAGGAAAGCGTGATTATCTAATTCATCAATACCGATATGACGGCCAGAGCGAAGCTGACTGTCAAGAGCCGGAAACAGGGAATTAGCCAACGCCTGTGCCAGCTTGGCTGGCATTATTTGTTCAATATTTGTCGATGACATGGGCCTGCACCTTGGCTCCGTAATCATTGATTGCCTGCCACTGTGCCGGCAACCCTGAAAAATCTGCTTCAGCCACACCGAGGCGTACTGCCTGGTCGACCATGATTCGCGCCACATCAAAATGTCGCACGCGTGGATACTGTTCGAGATAATCGCGCATCACCAATCCTAGATTCAGCGGTACTTTATCCTGCTGATACACCAGCAGGGCTTTCTCAATCAGCGCCGCCAGCTGTTCGCGGATTTCGCTAAACTCTTCAAACTCGAGGTCTTCCGGCAGTTCACCGGTCACTTCATCACTGCGCAGCGCCAGCTCTTCGTCACGCATATCGAGTAAACGATCGGCATTAGCAAAGGTCAACGTCCACGGACTGTCAAAATAGTTTTGCACCGACAGGCGTAAACGTTGCGCAAATACGCGATTTTTATCCATGTCGATGGCGGTACGAATAAATTTGTGCACGTGGCGATCGTAACCAATCCACAGGTCGATAGCCTGCTGTCCCCAACTGGTAATGCGGTCGAGTTTATTCTGCAGGTCGTACACCAACTTATCGATAAAGCCCAGCTCTTGCGGGCCGGTCAGGGTGGCATCCTGAATACGCAGCAGGTGGGCCTGCAGCAGGTCTCCCGCCGCTTCCAGCGTATCCTGAAGTTCGCGCAGCGTACCCGAAGTTTCGGATAACAGCAGTTCACAGCTGGAAATCGCCGCACGCCAGTCTTTGCTTAACAACGCCGCGATGTCATCTTTCACGCCCTGCTGCTGTTCGTCCATAATGCGCTGCGTCATGTCAATACTGTCGAAAATCTCGGCGACGGAGTATTTCAGCGGGGCGAAAACATTGCGATGCCAGTGGAACTCGTCACCGCCTTCATCGGCAGCATCGGCCGCGCGCTTGAGCTCCTGGGCAACGATAGACAGCTGCATCGATAAACGCAGCGTCGAAAACTCGCGCTGGCGAATGTAGTAATCGGTAATTCCGATACCTAGTGGGGTTAAACGATAAATGGCGTTGCCGTCTGCCAGTTCACTGACAAAACGGTTAAGCAAACGTTGGCGCACCATATCATTGATGGCATTGTTGGCACGCACGGTGATGGTTTCGTTGGTTTGCTCAAACCCCTTACTGACGTGGCGAAACGCGTCAATCAGTTCGCCTTCGCTCATCTCTCCATCTAGACGCTCACCATTGAGTGTGGCAATCGCCAGAAGAAAGGCCAGTCGCTCCGTCGGCAATGAAATTGAGAAATCATTTTTACGTGCCCAGGCGACCAGTTCAGGGACGGTCTGGGAAAACTCACTCATAATTCGTCCTTCCGATCGGGTTTGTGCGCCATCACGTGGATGTAGCGCCCCAAACTAACAAAAGGCTCCTGTCGGCAATAACGCTGTTCCAGCGCCAGAAGCTCGTCAAAATCCTGTTTATGCTGTTGCCTGTTCCGCAGATAATCATGGAAAACCCTTACACCGGTCTTACCTGTTATCCGTAAATCCAACTGTTCCAACCACTGGTACACCTGATTAGGTTCCAGTGGATGGTCGGGCAGCAACGAGCTTTTTTTTATTTTGGGTAACCCTGCGTCGACGTGGCCAAAATTACCCAGCACCATATGGCGCATCACTAAACCGTTGACGTTATAAAACATCAAAGAAAGTGCGCCGCCCGGTAACAGGCAGTCGATTAATGCTTTAAGTGCTTCTTGCGGTTCGGCCAGCCATTCAATTACAGCATGAAACAATATCAGATCAACCGGCTGTTCCAAATACTGTGCGATGTCTTGAGCGGGACATTGTACGAATTGCATGTTGTCGCTCACACCTTTTTCGGCAGCAGCGGCCTTTGCCCGCTTGATCATCTCACCGGAAAGATCGCACAACAATACCTGATGTCCTAAAGCGGCCAATTCACAGGCCATTTGCCCTTCACCACCACCCGCATCGAGTATACGCAAAGGACGCTGTGGAAGCTCGGTTAAAAGCCCACGTAAATCTTGCCCAAGTACTGCCTGGCGAATAAGTCCTTTGGTCGTGCCGTAGATATTGCGAGAAAATTTCTCCGCCATATCATCGAAATTGCGACCCTGTGGCGAGGGCTCTTCCACCACTGTACGTTTTTTTTTGCTCAACTTTTTGTTTTACCAATAGGTATAGGAACCGGTTATGCTGCTATTTTGGCACAGGCTGGCCTAGAATAAATCATCCTGACCGAGAATCTCGCCCGGATGCCGTTTTTTCACCCAAAAGAGACGATTATCTGATGTTTTTCACCCTAAAAAAGTTTGTCGGCGGCCTGCTGATGCCCTTGCCGCTTTTACTGATAATCATGGCGATAGCGCTGATTCTGCTCTGGTTTAGTCGAAGGCAAAAAACGGGAAAAGTGATATTTTTGGTCGGTTGGCTGCTGCTGGGGCTATTGAGCCTTCAACCGGTGGCCGACAGTCTGCTCCGTCCGCTGGAAAACACCTATCCAACCTATCACGGCGGGACTCAGCTTAAATACGTCGTGGTGCTGGGCGGAGGTTATACTTACAACCCGCAGTGGGCACCGAGTTCGAATTTAATTAATAACAGCTTACCCAGAGTCACTGAAGGAATAAGAATTTATTTAATGAATCCGGGGTCAAAACTTATTTTTACCGGTGCAGCAGCCCCCGGTAACCCGGTGAGTAGTGCAGCAACGGCGGCAAAAGTAGCTGAAAGCCTGGGTGTACCGGCAACAGATATTATCACTCTCGACCAGCCACGAGACACACATCAGGAAGCTGAGCAGGTAGCGCAGCGCATTGGTCACCAGACTTTTGCACTGGTAACGTCGGCCAATCATCTGCCGCGCGCGATGGTATTTTTTCAAGAGCAAGGTTTGGCCCCTGTTCCGGCGCCCGCCAATCAGTTGGCAATAGACTCACCGCTCAATATCTGGGAACAAGCCGTGCCGCAGTCTCTCTACTTAGCCCATTCAGAACGCGCCTGGTATGAAACGCTGGGGCGAATTTGGCAGTATTTCACCGGTAAAACGGCGCCTGTGCAGCAAGAAAATTCAGCTTCTGAATAAAAAATTAAGGCCACTGAGTGAAGAGTGGCCTTTTTTGGCAGACAGCGCTTACTTAGAAGCAAAGAATGCGCGGACACGTTCCAGATCTTCAGGCGTATCAACGCCAACAGATGGAATGGCTTTGGCAACGGCAACGTGAATTTTTTCGCCGTACCACAACACACGCAGCTGCTCGAGAAGTTCAATTTTCTCAAGTGCGCTAGGCTCCCAAGTCACGTAACGACGCACAAAACCCGCGCGGTAGGCATAAATACCAATGTGACGCAGGAAGGTTTCACCGACGGTTTCTTTTGAACGAGCAAAGCGCTCGCGGTCCCACGGGATGGTAGCGCGTGAGAAATAGAGCGCGAATCCCTGTGCGTCCATCACCACTTTTACGGCGTTGGGATTAAAGGCCTCTTCAGCGTCTTCAATCGGCACCGCCAACGTGGCCATTCCAGCACCGCACTGAGCCAAATTCTCTGCAACCTGACGCACGATCACCGGTGGAATAAGCGGCTCATCACCCTGTAAGTTAACAATAATTTCATCGTCGGCAAAGCCGCAAAGCTCGATAACCTCAGCCAAACGCTCAGTACCCGACTGATGATCGGGACGCGTCATGCAAACTTCACCCCCGGCCGCTTCAACGGCAGTCTTCACATCCGGATGATCGGTCGCCACGATGACGCGTTTGGCTCCGGATTCACGAGCACGTTCCATCACGTGTACGATCATCGGCTTGCCATTAATATCGGCCAGCGGTTTACCGGGCAATCGGCTTGAAGCGTAGCGAGCAGGAATAATGGCAATAAAACTCATGGGTGGATCTCGTCAGCAGAGAGAGAACGGGCTTCTACTTCGAGTAGCACGGGAATGCCGTCGCGAACTGGATAGGCCAGACCGTCGGCTTTGCACACCAGTTCTTGAGATTCTTTATTGAAGTACAATTTGCCATTGCAAACAGGGCAAGCAACGATTTCGAGCAAACGATGGTCCATAGTTCCTCCTTGAGGCGTAGATAGAGCACTCATTCTGCGTCTATAAAAACGGACAGCAGCCAAGTCATTATGGTGACAGAGAATAGCACAGCCCCCACCTGCCGTTAACTGTCGTAGCTCAAGAAGTTTACGCCTGGATATTGCGAAATACAGAGGTCAGGCGTATGATTTTTATGTGACACAGATCACATAAATTCACCATTCAAAGAGACAAAAAATGAAAGTTTTCCACAAAATCATCGCTTTGTTCGCCAACTTCAGCAATTAATGCTGTACGGCGAAACGTAAACGGCTGCCGAATGCAGCCGTTTTCTATTTAAGCTATCAAAAAACCTGCTTCTACTCGATTAAACTCCACCCCTCTCCCCAAAGCTGTGCTAATTCAGCAGGAATATTACCTAATTTTACCTGACTGGCTCCCTGCCAACGAGCAAAACGGCTTATTGCATCCGCGACGTCCTTAGCACGACGAGATCCTACTGCCCCCCCCTTTTCGAGGTGCAGACTTTTGATCTCCAAAATGCTCTCTTTGCGGTGCATTTTGGCATCGGTTCGCCCAATGATTTCACCACGATTAAGAATAGGTAAGGTGAAGTAACCGTATTTACGCTTGGACTCAGGGGTATAACACTCTATGCGATAATCAAAATTAAACAACTCGAGCGCTCTTTTTCGATCCCACACCACGGGATCAAAGGGCGAGAGCAAGGTGGTAACGGTAGAGATGATTTTTCCACTCGCGGTTTCATTGAGCAAACTGAAGCATGACTGATGGACATACATGGGTGTCTCGATCCCTATCACCTCCACCTCAGTGATCAATCCAGCTTCCAACAACCTGGCAGTAAGTTTTTTAGCATTCACGCGTTTTAGACGGTAGTAGTCTGCTAACCATTCGATTTTGAATATACCCAACGCCTGGGCTGAACGGCAAAGCATTTCAAACTCGGCCTCTTCTTTGCTCAGCGTATGGGTTGCATCGTCCCACTGTGGCAGCACATTTTCACGAAGATCGTATACACGATGAAAATTACGCCTTTCAACTACCATCAGATCGCCGCGGGTAAACAGTGTTTCAAGATGCTTTTTATGCGGTTTCCAGTCCCACCAGCCGCTGGTTGCACGCTTTTCTGCCTTGAAATCTGCCGATCTTACTGGGCCGTTGGTTGAAATATGTTTAAGCAAAGCCTGAATGTCGGTCTGATGTTCGTCGAACCACGCCTGATTGAACTTCCATCCCATTTTATCTGGGTCAAGCATACGATGACGCAGCAGTCGATAGTCTTCTATAGGAATGAAGCAGGCTTCATGGGCCCAGTATTCAAAGATTTTTTGCTCAAACAGCGTGGACTCAAGCCACTCGGCGGGGTACTCACCCAAACGAATAAAAAGCACCAGATAAGGACTGCGGGCGACGACGCTAATAGTATCGATTTGCAGCAACGCCATACGCCGTATAGCTGAAAGTAGACAGTCAGGAGTTGCCAGGGTTTTTAACGGATATTGGAGTTGTTGCGCGGCGAGGTGAAGCGTGCGCGCTGCTTGGAGAGTAATACGTGGATTTGGCATATCGATATCCGTCAAACAGTTAGTAGGCGGATATCGATAACACATTTTAATCAGGGGGTAAAATGTACCGCCGCTGATTGTGGCTTAGTAGGCGATAACGTCCGCTGCCGCCGGGCCATGAGTCGAACTATTATAAATGGTGAACTCTACACTTTGACCAGCATTCAACGATTTGTTACGCGTATTCGCAATGGAAGTACGGCTGACATAAATTTCGGAAGAACCGTCGAGTGGAGAAATGAAACCATAGCCTTTAGCCTGATTAAACCATTTAACTAAACCCATTTTTAACATCATAATTTTATTTCCTTTTTTCGGGCATCCATGACAACGCTTTTTTATTATTGTTCGGATGCGCTTGCCCATACTAAAGTTGTTCTTATAAAAAACCCTCTAATGAGCATATTAAATCCTGCCGTTATTGGCAGGCGATAGCTTTGAGTGTAGCACCCTAGGCGATTTATGTTGTTGAATTGGACAACAATTACAATAAATCGTTCAGGTAACCTAACACATCACGTTGTGCCATAAGGCATCGGGGCCGTTTTTCAGAAAAATTACTTATGGAAGGTACTTCGAAGGTTCGTCTTTGTAGCGGAATCAAACTTTTTGGCAAGTCAAACTTTGGCGAGTCAAACAATAAAGATAACGTTTGGGAGGAACTGTCACTGCTAAGGTTAGCGGCACTTGCGGCTAACGATACTGTACATACTCATAAATAGCTCTGCATTCACAGGCCGTACTGCATTAACTCATAAATTGTGATGAAGGTCAAGTTTTAAACAGGCCTATCTTATCTAATCAGCCTTTTGATGGCACCAATGCGTTGATACGCTCAAGCAATTTCAAAGAGTCTGGTTGCGAAAGATGCGCATCGACCGGCAGATACCACCAGGTAGACTGGGCAAAGCTGCGGCACTTTACTGCATCTTTTTCGGTCATAAGCAGCGTTTGTTTCTCATCGGTCAGCGCACCAAGCTGTTCGAGCTGGTAAGCTTGGTGGTCGGCAAAGGGAATTTCTTTTTCAGCTTTAACCCCTAGTTGGCTCAGTGTCGCGAAAAAGCGAGGAGGATGGCCAATGCCGGCCATTGCCACAACATGGGTTAACAACTCAGCCTTGCATTTCTCACCGGTCAGCAAATTTACCGCATCTCCCGCCTGAAGCAGCATGCCGATTTCATTGCCCTGCCCTTTACCATTACCGTTCACAATAACTGCGTCGACACTCTGTAATCTTGAGGCCCTTTCTCGCATAGGCCCGGCGGGGAGCCAGTGACCGTTACCGAAACGCCGCACGCCGTCGATCACCACAATTTCAAAATCACGCTGCAGGGCATAATGCTGTAAACCATCGTCGGTCACAATAATATCTAGCGCCGAGGCTTTCAACAGCGCGTTTACTGCCTCTGAACGAATGGGGGAAACCGCCACCGGCGCACCTGTGCGCTGAAAAATGAGCACAGGTTCGTCACCGGCCTGCGACGTGGTAGTGGCAGAATTCAACACCAAAGGGTAGCTTTCCGCTTTGCCTCCATAGCCGCGGGAAACCACGCCAACGCGCAGTCCACGCTGCTGCAACTGCTCGACAAGCCAGATAACGACCGGTGTTTTACCATTGCCACCGGCGGTGAGATTGCCCACCACCACGACGGGAACCGGTGCTCGCCAGCTTTTCTTCCACCCTTTTTTATAACTATAACGCAGCACTAGCGAGACTATTCCGTACAGCCAGCTGAAGGGCAGCAACAGCAGATAAAGTGCGGATTGCCCCGACCAGATGCGCTCAATCATTGGCCAAACTGCATCCGATGAAGTTGAGCATAGGCCCCGTGCAGTGCGATCAGCTCATCGTGAGCGCCACGCTCTACCACTTTCCCATCCTCAATGACCAAAATTTGATCGGCTTTCTCAATGGTAGAAAGACGGTGTGCAATGACCAGTGAAGTACGGTTCTTCTGCAGTTCATCGAGTGCCGACTGAATCGCCCGCTCAGACTCGGTATCCAGCGCCGAGGTTGCTTCGTCCAGAATCAAGACCGGAGAGTCACGCAGCAATGCGCGAGCAATTGCAATACGCTGGCGCTGTCCACCGGAAAGCAGCACACCGTTTTCACCAATAATGGTATCAATGCCGTTTTCCATCTTGTTGATGAAGTCCATCGCGTGCGCCATGGTCGCGGCCTTAATAACGTCCTCGCGGCTATACTTTTCAGTACGCGCATAGGCGATGTTGTTGGCAATGGTATCGTTAAACAGATGAACGTTTTGCGACACCAGCGCAACCTGGTCACGTAGCGACGACAGCGTATACTCACGCAGGTCGTGTCCGTCGAGTAAAATCTCGCCCTGCTGAATGTCGTAGAAACGGGTCATCAGATTGGCAATGGTCGATTTACCCGAACCAGAGCGCCCCACTAATGCCACCGTTTTACCCGCCGGAATATCGAAAGAGATATCTTTCAGGGCCGGTTTCTCGCTGCTACCGTAACTAAAGGTGACATGTTTAAATTCAATATCGCCTTTGGCACGTTCAATAGTGCGTGAGCCTTCATCTTTCTCTTGTTCCATATCGAGGATAGAGAAAAGAGTCTGACAGGCCGCCATGCCGCGCTGGAACTGAGCGTTGACGTTGGTCAATGATTTTAGCGGACGCATCAGCGCAATCATTGAAGAGAAGACCACGGTGATAGTACCGGCAGTTAACGTTTCCATTACTGACGGGAAGCTGGCGGCGTAGAGCACAAATGCCAACGCCAGTGAGGCAATCAACTGAATAATCGGGTCAGAAATCGACGAGGCAGAAACCAAACGCATACCTTGACGGCGCATATGATTGCTGACTTTATCAAAACGTTCGGTTTCAATCGCCTGACCACCAAAAATCAGCACCTCTTTATGCCCTTTCAGCATTTGTTCTGCGCTAGTGGTCACCTGACCCATGGTGTTCTGCATGTTTTTACTGATATTACGAAAACGCTTGGACACCACGCGGATCACAATAGAAACGATAGGCGCGATAACAACCAAGATCACCGACAGCTGCCAGCTGTAGTAAAACATCATGATAAACAGGCCAATGATCGACGCACCTTCGCGCACCACGGTAACCAGCGCGCTTGAGGACGAGGACGCAACCTGCTCTGAATCGTAAGTAATTCGCGACAACAGAGTACCGGTGGACTGCTGGTCAAAGAACGACACAGGCATTCTCATCATGTGACCAAACAGGCGGCGCCGCATCTGCATAACCACTTTGCCTGAAACCCAAGAGATGCAGTAACTGGACACATATCCGCTGACGCCGCGAACCAGCATCAGACCAATAACCACCAGCGGCATCCACATCAGGATTGAGCGGTCAGTTTTACCAAAACCATCATCCAAGAGGGGCTTGAGCAGCGATAGCATGAGCGTATCACCGGCGGCATTGACCACCAGCGCGATAGCTGCGGCGATAAGCCCAGCCTTAAAAGGTGTGATCATCGGCCAGAGGCGACGGAATGTCTGCCAGGTGGAGAGATCTTTATCATTAATCATGCAATTAACCAGCAGCGATATAAACAGCGGCCCATTCTACTCATTATCTCCCCCAACGCCAAACCACTGATGATACCAACGGGGCATTAATTGTTCCCGCAGGCCCTTAATTACCCAATAATTGCTGAAAAAGAACGCACTGAGTTGGCCGGAACGCGCAGTGTCATGCCAAACCACCGCATTTTCTCGATAGCGGTCTTTTATTTTTTGCGCTGGCAAACGCCAAACATTGAACCGTGAAGCCGAGGCAATCGCCACCTCGGCCCCGCTTGCCCGTAAAAAAGGGCCAATGGAGGAAGTATTGCTGCCATGATGAGGAACCTGTAACAAATTAACCGGTAAACTTTTCCGACTTTGCTTCACTAAGTGCGTTTCCGACTGGCGCTCAATGTCACCCGTGAGTAAAACGCTGAATTTTCCGTCCGTAATACGCACAACGCAACTGTCATCATTTCCCGCGTAATCGTGCAAGGCCAGCGGCCACAGTACGGAAAACTTCAATTCCTGCCACTGCCAGCTCTGCCCGCTTATGCACGGCAAATTACCACGAAATGACGTTCTTAGGCTGGCCTTTGGAAAGGCAGCTTTAACGAGGTCGGTGCCGCCGTGGTGATCCATATGGCTGTGGCTAATAATTATCTGATCTATTTGTATATTGCGCCACTGGAGATAAGGCAGGATCTGCATTTCAGCCTGCGATCCTCCCTCCCATCTATTTCCCGTGTCATAAAGTACACCCCGACCATTTTTTTCAATTAACACCGCCAATCCATGTCCCACGTCAAGCATATCAACTCGCCAGTTTTCGCGGGCTGTTGATTGCCTCCACAGCATCATCAAACCGAAAAGTGCCACCACGCCCGCCGGATAGGTAAAAAGCCACCCCATTCTCCAGATGATAACGCCCAGCCAACCCATCAAGCTCAACCCTATTGCACCTTCGCCGAGTGGCAACCAATAATGCTCTGCCTGTTCAAGCCCGTATAGCACCCATACCAGACTGGCATCGGCCAGTGACCAAAGCGAAGAAACCACAGGAAGCGAGAGTTCATACGGCAGGGGACTTAGGACCAGTGCAATCAACACCAGGGGCACCGTCAACAGCGAGACAATTGGCACTGCCCACAGATTGGCAAAAAATGAAGCCGTACTTAACCCGTGAAACAAGCCAATTTGCATCGGCAGCAGTAAAAAGGTCATTCCGGTTTGAAGATGGGCATAGCGAAGCCAACCCCAGTACCAGCGATGCGAAAATCGATTTGGCAAAGGTGCCCATTGGAACCAGAAGATAAGTCCTGCCACGGCAAAACATGAAAGCCAAAAACTGTCTGAGACAATACCCAATGGATCTTGCATCATCAGCAATGCTACGCCCCAGGCCCATACCTGCCAGGGATGGCAACGCATCCGCCATAAACGCAGCCCCAACCATAGCGTGATGGCCAAAGCTGCTCTCATGGCGGGTGGATTTACCCCAGAAAGCCAGGTGTAATAAAGCACGGCCAGCCAGCTAACGACGAGCGGGAAGCGGTAGTCAATCCAGCGCATCGGCAACAGAAATTGCAGCCCTCGGGCTAAAAGCCAGCCAATAAGCGCCGCGACACCAATATGCAAGCCGGATATTGCCATCAGATGCGCAGTACCGGTAATTTTAAACAAATTGTTCATCTTTTGGGGGATTAACGAACGCTCACCAAATGCTAGCGCCATCAGAACCGGCATGCTGTTCAGGTCTTGGGTCTGCCGCTGTACCCTACTGATAATCCTCTGACGTACGGAGCATGCGCCCGATATAAGTTCGGCACTGCGTATCCGTCCGCTGAGCGTTTGTCTATTCGCAATCGCCCAGCGCTGCCCGTCAAAATTACCGAGATTCAATTGGCTATGCACTGGTCTGAGACTCAGTGTAAGCCGCCAGCGTTGCCCTGCACAATATCCATCAGGAAAGCCGTCACTCGACACTTTAGCCGAAAGCGGTGGAAAAACGCGATGCCCATTGACCTCTTTTAGCGCAATAACCACATTGTGTTTGTCTTCGCGCTGCAAAAAGGCACTGTTTATTTGTGCAACCACCTGCTGCCGTCCACCGCTAAAATTGTTGGTCTGCTGTAAAATTTGCTGGCCGTTTGCCGTCGCCCAAAGAAATCCCATTAGAGCTATGCAAAGCAGTTTTGAGAGGCAATATGGCAGATATCCCGCAACGCAGGCGACAACAAACAGGACAATACAGAAATACAGACCCGGCAACTGCGCCAGTACCGTTAAAGGTAGAATACCGCTGATTAATGCCAGCGAAATTTGAGTGAATGTAATCTTGATGACTCTATCCTTCAGTCAATTGAGGCAGTGTGCTTGCCGCATGGATGAAGGTGGATTGTTGGGGAGATGAGGGATTGAAGCAATTGTGGAAGGCATTTGCTGCGAGACGTTACCCAGAATTTAAATATTCATCAGGCTCGGCTGCTGATTTTAGGCAAAAAAAAACGGTGTCCGTTAAGACACCGTTTTGTTCGCTTTAGGCAGACATTCAGGAAAAGGATAAATCCTTAACCATAAATGTTCGCGCGATCGCGCAACTCTTTGCCTGGCTTAAAGTGAGGAACGTACTTGCCGTCCAACTCAACCTTGTCTCCAGTCTTTGGGTTACGCCCAACGCGCGGAGCACGGTAGTGAAGAGAAAAACTGCCAAACCCGCGGATTTCGATGCGTTCTCCATCAGCTAAGGTTGCAGCCATATGTTCAAGCATCTCTTTCACGGCATCCTCAACGGCTTTCGCCGGGACATGAGAGTGCTGTCCAGCAAGTCTTTCAATGAGTTCAGACTTGGTCATATAACCTCCAAGCTTTGCAGCTAAACTACCGTTATAGAAGCAGCTCCATTAAGGAGCTGCGTCCCGTTATTACTCGCCTTTTGCCGCTTTGAACGCTTCAGCCATAGCGTTAGAGAAGTTGGTTTCGTCTGGTTTGTTGTTAACCACGGCGATTGCATCTTTCTCGTCTGCTTCGTCCTTAGCACGGACGGACAGGCTTACAACACGGTTCTTACGGTCTACGCCAGTGAATTTAGCTTCAACTTCATCACCAACGTTCAGAACCAGAGTTGCGTCTTCAATACGGTCGCGAGAAGCTTCAGAAGCACGCAGGTAACCTTCTACGCCGCCTGCTAATTCAACTGTAGCACCTTTAGCGTCAACTGCAGTTACTTTACCAGTAACAATAGTACCTTTCTTGTTTACAGACAGGTAGTTATTGAACGGGTCTTCTGCGAGTTGTTTAACGCCAAGGGAGATGCGCTCACGCTCTGCATCAACTTGCAGAACCACAGCTGCGATTTCGTCGCCTTTTTTGTATTCACGTACTGCTTCTTCGCCTGCAACGTTCCAGGAGATGTCAGACAGGTGAACCAGGCCGTCGATGCCGCCGTCCAGACCGATGAAGATACCGAAGTCAGTGATTGACTTGATTTTGCCTTCAACACGGTCGTTCTTGTTGTGGGTTTCTGCAAACAGCTGCCATGGGTTAGATTTACACTGCTTCAGACCCAGGGAGATACGACGACGTTCTTCGTCGATGTCCAGAACCATAACTTCCACTACGTCACCCACGTTAACAACTTTGGATGGGTGGATGTTCTTGTTGGTCCAGTCCATTTCAGACACGTGAACCAGACCTTCAACGCCTTCTTCGATTTCTACGAAGCAGCCGTAATCAGTCAGGTTGGTTACGCGACCAGTCAGCTTGGTGCTTTCTGGGTAACGTTTAGCGATAGCAACCCATGGATCTTCGCCCAGCTGTTTCAAGCCAAGGGAAACACGAGTGCGCTCACGGTCGAATTTCAGAACTTTAACAGTGATTTCGTCGCCAACATTCACGATTTCGCTTGGGTGCTTAACGCGCTTCCAAGCCATATCTGTGATGTGCAGCAGGCCGTCAACACCGCCCAGATCAACGAAGGCGCCGTAGTCAGTGAGGTTCTTAACGATACCTTTAACTTCCATGCCTTCCTGCAGGTTTTCCAGCAGTTGATCGCGCTCAGCGCTGTTCTCAGACTCAATTACTGCACGACGAGAAACAACAACGTTGTTGCGCTTCTGGTCCAGCTTGATGACTTTGAACTCAAGATCTTTGCCTTCGAGATGCAGCGTGTCGCGAACAGGACGCACGTCAACCAGTGAACCTGGCAGGAACGCACGAATACCGTTCAGCTCAACGGTGAAACCGCCTTTAACTTTACCGTTGATAACACCGGTAACAGTTGCAGCTTCTTCGTAAGCTTTTTCCAGCATCAGCCATGCTTCATGACGCTTAGCTTTCTCACGAGACAGCAGAGTTTCACCGAAGCCATCTTCAACAGCGTCAAGTGCAACGTCAACTTCGTCGCCAACCTGGATTTCCAGTTCGCCCTGTGCGTTTTTGAACTGCTCTGCTGGAATAGCAGACTCAGACTTCAGACCGGCGTCAACCAGTACGACGTCTTTGTCGATAGACACAACAACACCACGAACGATTGAACCCGGACGGGTTTCGATTGTTTTTAAGGATTCTTCAAAGAGTTGAGCAAAAGATTCAGTCATATTGATAATCTTTAGTTTCTTAAGTTTAACGTCCATCTGGCTTCATGCTGGATGGGGTTGTTTCAAATGCCCCGCTACCGTCCTGGCGGCGAGGTTAAAAAAAACGGTAGCAAAACTGGCACTGACTCCCTTTTCTTTACAAAAAAGAATGGATCAGCACCAGATATTTGCTCGAATCACCGTGTTTGTTTTAGCGGCAATCCTAAAATTTCAGTGGCATACGCCAACGCTTTTTCGATAACTGCATCAATGGACATACTGGTTGAATCCAGTATTAACGCATCTTGCGCAGGAACCAAAGGCGCTATAGCCCGATTACGATCGCGGTCATCCCGCTCTTTTATCTCGGCTAAAAGACGTTCAAAGTTAACACTAAAGCCCTTTTCCTGCAACTGTAGCATTCTTCTGTTTGCGCGTTCTTCAGGGCTAGCATCAAGAAAAATCTTTACCGGTGCTTCAGGGAAGACCACGGTGCCCATATCTCGTCCATCGGCGATAAGACCCGGTTTTTCTTTAAAGGCACGCTGGCGGCGAAGAAGTGCTTCGCGAACCCGCGGAAAAGCGGCTGCCTGTGAAGCGGTATTGCCTACGGTTTCAGTGCGGATTTCATGACTGACATCCTCACCTTCCAAAATAACGTTAAGCTGTCCGTTGTTCGCCACGAAGCGAACGTCGAGGTGTGCGGCAAGCGGCACCAGCGCCTCTTCGGAAACGATATCAACCTGATGATGCAGCGCAGCCAGAGCCAGAACGCGATAAATTGCACCGGAATCAAGCAGGTGCCATCCAAACGCCTCAGCCAGAGCCTTACACAGTGTGCCTTTACCGGCACCACTTGGCCCATCAACGGTTATCACTGGGGTTATAGACGAGGTCATAGCCGTCATTTCTCTCTCCTTTCGGTGGGGAAAACCCCTCATCATTAACCCAACTGGGCTAATTCAGGTGCAGCATTATACGCTGCCTTTTGCCGAACTGTTACCCCACTTAAGCATGTTAAGAAAAATAAGCTGGGGAAAACGGCAAAGCGATTCAATAAACACGCAAAATAGAGAATATTTAAGCATAGCGACGGGAGGATGACTGCGCGAAAATAAAAAAACGGACACGATAATGTCCGTTTTAGAGAAAGGGATGACTAAAGGCTTAGGCCGAGGTGCAGAGTGACGCCAGTAGGTCGAAATACTCTGGGACAGTTTTCGCGGTGCATTTCGGGTCAAGAATCGTCACTGGCGTGTCAGAAAGCGCCACCAGCGAGAAGCACATCGCCATACGGTGATCGTTATAGGTGCCAATTTCAGCAAAAGTCAGTGAGCTTGGTGGAACGATGCTGATGTAATCTTCGCCCTCTTCTACTGTTGCGCCGACTTTACGCAGCTCGGTGGCCATTGCCGCCAAACGGTCGGTTTCTTTTACCCGCCAATTGTAAATGTTGCGCAACGTGGTTGGGCCTTGTGCGAACAACGCCGCAACGGCAATGGTCATCGCCGCATCGGGAATGTGGTTCATATCCATATCGATACCGTGCAGTTCACCGCGAGTACATTCAATATAGTCATCGGACCAAGTCACAGTGGCGCCCATTTTTTCGAGCACGTCGGCAAAGCGAATATCACCCTGCATGCTATTTTTGCCAATACCTGTCACGCGAACGGTGCCACCTTTGATGGCCGCCGCTGCCAGAAAGTAAGATGCGGAAGAAGCATCACCTTCAACCAGGTAAGTGCCTGGGGACGTGTAACTCTGGTTAGCCTGCACGCGGAACTGTTGGTAATCTTCATTAACCACGGTCACGCCGAAGGTTTTCATCAGATTCAAGGTGATATCGATATACGGTTTTGAAACCAGCTCACCTTTAATACGGATAACTGTGTCGCTTTCGGCCAAGGGTGCAGTCATCAGCAGTGCGGTGAGGAACTGGCTCGATACGCTGCCATCCACGCTGATTTCACCGCCTTTGAAGCCACCGTGCAGGCGCAGGGGCGGGTAATTTTCTTGCTCGAGGTAGTCAATCTGCGCGCCGCCCATGCGTAAGGCGTCGACCAGATGGCCGATCGGGCGCTCTTTCATACGTGGCTCACCGGTCAACACCACATTTTGCTCACCAAAGCACAGCGCAGCAGCCAGCGGGCGCATGGCAGTACCGGCATTGCCAAGGAACAGTTCCAGATTGTTGACTTTCGGGAAAACACCGCCCAAACCGTCAATGTCACAGCAGGTACGGTCTTCTGACAGACGGTGCGTCACACCCAACGCAGTCAACGCATTAAGCATGTGGCGAACGTCGTCGCTGTCGAGTAGGTTGGTCAGATGGGTGGTACCCTTGGCGAATGCGGCCAATAAAAGTGCACGGTTTGAGACACTTTTTGATCCAGGTAAATTAATTGTGCCGTTGACTCGTGCAACAGGTTGTAGGGTTAGGGCTTCCACAGCGTCTCCGTAAATCGGTAAGTATTTTAAAAACTAACCCCGGACACAGGGCCGGGGTTAGTTTAATTACGAACATTTCTAATAATAAAAATGCAAATCAAACAGTGAGTCTATACGCCAGATTAACCGTGGCGTTTTTCAAAGTCATTCATAAACGCGGTCAAGGCCTGAACGCCTTCCAACGGCATAGCATTATAAATAGATGCACGCATACCGCCAACTACGCGGTGGCCTTTTAGCGCATGTAGACCGGCTTCCAAGGACTCTTTCAGGAACACAGCATCCAGCGCAGAATCAGCCAACTGGAAAGGCACGTTCATGCGTGAGCGGTTAGCATCGGCAACCTGATTACGGTAGAAACCACTGCGGTCGATGGTACCGTAAAGCAACTCAGCCTTGGCTTTGTTACGTTTTTCGACTTCGTTCAGGCCGCCCTGCTCTTTCAGCCATTTGAATACCATACCCGACAAATACCAAGCAAACGTTGGCGGGGTGTTGAACATTGAGTCGTTCTCGGCCAACACGGTGTAATCCAAAATAGACGGCAGCTCTTTGCGTGCTTTACCTAACAGATCTTCGCGGACAATAACCAGCGTCAGACCGGCTGGACCAATATTTTTCTGCGCGCCGGCATAGATAACACCAAAGCGGCTCACGTCGATAGGACGCGAAAGAATGGTTGAGGAATAGTCGGCAATAACCACTTTATCGCCAAAATCAGGCATTTCATCAATGGCCAGACCATCGATAGTTTCGTTCGGGCAGTAGTGTACGTAAGCCGCATCTTTACTGAGCTTCCACTCGCTCATTGGCAGCAGGCCGCGTTTGTCACCCAGAGTCGTTGTGATGTCAATCACATTTGGCGTGCAATACTTTTGCGCTTCTTTAACCGCGCTGTGCGCCCAGTAGCCGCCGTCGATATAATCGGCAGACGCTTTGTCACCCAGTAGGTTCATCGGGATCGCAGCAAACTGCGCGCGCGCGCCGCCGTGGCAGAACAGAACTTTATAGTTCGAGGGGATATTCATCAGGTCACGAATATCCTTTTCGGACTCTTCGGCTACCTGGATGAACTCCTTGCTGCGGTGACTGATTTCCATCACCGAGGTGCCGAGACCGTGCCAATTACAGAGTTCTTGTTCAGCACGACGTAAGACTTCAGCCGGGATCATCGCCGGACCTGAGCTAAAATTATAAACCTGAGTCATTTCCCCTCACCACTTCTCTTAGATAGCCACTTGAAAGCCAATTGAGCCGTTGATTGATAGCATCATTGAATCGATTGCGTATACCAACAACCAGTTTATCGGTTTTAACACTGGTCACCCCCTGCTGCAATTGTTATTCGCCCCAGATTAATAATCAGTAATAAATTTCATATCTTCGGCTGTTATATTCTTTTTTCTTAGCACAATGAATACGTGGAGCTCAAACCAAAAAACCCGTATCATTGCGCGTTTTTAGAACGCACAAAAGTGAACTCAATGACGCAAACTTTTATCCCTGGCAAAGACGCGGCGCTGGAAGTCTCCATCTCCCGTTTTCAGCAAAAACTTACCGACCTCGGCTTTAATATCGAAGAGGCTTCGTGGCTGAATCCGGTCCCGCACGTCTGGTCTGTACATATCCGCGACCGCGACTGCCCGCTGTGCTTTACCAACGGCAAGGGAGCCAGTAAAAAAGCGGCATTGGCTTCGGCGCTGGGTGAATACTTCGAACGCCTGTCGACAAACTACTTCTTTGCTGACTTCTATCTTGGCAAAGAGATCGCAGAAGGCGACTTCGTTCACTACCCGAATGAAAAGTGGTTTCCAATTCCTGCAGACAATAGCCTGCCAAAAGGCATTCTCGACGAACGGCTCCATGCGTTCTACGACGAAGAAAAAGAGCTGACCGGCAGCGAACTTATCGATTTGCAGTCTGGTAATGCCAGCCGCGGTATCTGCGCCCTGCCGTTTACCCGTCAGTCAGACCTTGAAACCGTTTATATTCCGATGAACATCATTGGTAACCTGTACGTGTCTAACGGCATGTCGGCCGGTAACACTGCCAACGAAGCGCGCGTTCAAGGTCTTTCCGAAGTGTTTGAGCGTTACGTTAAAAACCGCATCATCGCCGAATCTATTAGCCTGCCTGAAATTCCTGCCGACGTGCTGGCTCGTTACCCTAGCGTGGTTGAAGCCATTGCCAAACTGGAAGAAGAAGGTTTCCCTATTCTTTCCTATGACGCATCATTAGGCGGCAACTATCCGGTAATTTGCGTGGTGTTGTTCAACCCAGCAAACGGTACCTGTTTCGCCTCTTTCGGCGCTCATCCTGACTTTGGCGTCGCACTTGAGCGTACCGTCACTGAACTGCTTCAGGGACGCAGCCTTAAAGATCTGGACGTGTTTACCGCGCCAACCTTTGACGATGAAGAAGTTGCCGAGCACGCAAACCTTGAAACTCACTTTATCGATTCCAGCGGCCTTATCTGTTGGGACCTGTTTAAGCAGGACGCAGACTTCGAGTTTGCTGACTGGAGTTTCAGTGGCAGCACTGAGCAAGAGTTCGCCACGCTGATGGCCATCTTTGATAAAGAAGACGCTGAGGTTTACATCGCCGACTATGAGCACCTCGACGTTTACGCTTGCCGTATCATCGTACCGGGCATGTCTGATATTTATCCTGCTGAAGACCTATTGCTTGCCAACAACAGCATGGGCGCACATTTGCGTGATCAGATCCTTGCACTTCCAGGCAGCGATTTCGCACCGGAAGAATATCTTGAAATGATAACTCAACTGGATGATGAAGGTCTGGATGACTTTACCCGTGTGCGTGAGTTACTGGGCATTGCTAGCGGCAAAGACAATGGTTGGTACACCCTGCGCGTGGGTGAGTTGAAATCCATGCTGGCACTCGCCGGTGGTGATATGGATCAGGCACTGACCTGGGCGGAATGGGCGCATGAGTTCAACGCATCAGTCTACAGCGATGAGCGCAATAACTATTACCGCTGCCTGCAAACGCTGCTGCAATTAGCGTTGGAGCCAGAGCGCGAAGCCTCTCAGTATTACAACGCCTTCGTTAAAATGTACGGCCAAGAAGCTGTTGAACGTGCTTCTGCCGCCATCAGCGGTGAGGAACGCTTCCACAGTCTGTTCGCCGTTGACCCTGAACTTAACGCGCTACCAGCCCATCAGGGACTGCTTGCTGCCTATGAGAAACTTCAGGTAGCCAAGCGTCGTTTCTGGTCAAAAGCGTAAGTAGCATCATTACATCAACCGGCGTGAAACCGCCGGTTTTTTTACGACCAAAGTTTCATGTTCCATCCGCTGTTCCATTTCAAAATTAAAGCGGCCTATCTGGTTTGACTCTTCGACGAAACAAGCGTTAAATATCGCCAAACTGAAAGATACTGTGGCTATCTTCTGTTGGATTGATTTTTTTCTTGTAAAATAATGAGATGCAAATTGTATGCTGCAAAATTTCAATTCGACATTTTCGCTTATAAATCAACGCAACCATCTCATTTAACCGTTTTTAGTTAAACTTTTTTTGTGAAAATTAAAAACATTTTTACCCATTAAAATCAGTAAATTAGCCCTATCCCACCCTTCTCATCTGCCTCAACTCGGCGATAGTCACGCCCAGTTATGATCCAAATCAATATCTCAACTACACTAGGTTGCTAATATTCGTCTTGCAGTACATAACCCTTAAGAGAGAGTTAATGTGAACGCTGACAACCCCTTCAATTTGTTATTACCTGCTGCCACGGCGAAAGTTGCCGAAGATGCAGGGGTGTATAAAGCCACCAAGCAACCTATAAAAACCTTTTTCCTGGCGATTACCGCCGGTGTCTTTATCTCAATTGCCTTCGTTTTCTATATCACCTCGACCACAGGTACCGCCAGCATACCTTTTGGCCTGGCAAAACTAGTGGGGGGTATCTGTTTCTCACTGGGCCTGATGCTGGTCGTGGTATGTGGCGCAGATTTATTTACGTCAACCGTATTAACCGTCATTGCCAAGGCAAGCGGTCGCATCACCTGGTCCCAACTGGGCTTTAATTGGCTAAACGTTTACATCGGCAACCTGTTCGGTGCGCTTTTCTTTGTGGCCCTTATCTGGTTTGCAGGCATGCACATGACCGACAACGGTCTTTGGGGCTTAAACGTCCTGCAAACTGCCGATCATAAGATGCATCATACTTTTATCGAGGCAGTTTGCTTGGGCATTCTAGCCAATCTAATGGTCTGTCTGGCGGTATGGATGAGTTATTCCGGCCGCAGCCTGATGGACAAAATGTTCGCGATGATCCTCCCGGTCGCCATGTTTGTCGCCAGCGGCTTCGAACACAGCATCGCCAATATGTTCATGATCCCCCTCGGTATAGTTATTAAAAATTTCGCGCCAGAAAGCTTCTGGCAGGCGGTAGGCAGTGCACCGGACAAATTTGCCGACCTAACTGTCTCCCACTTTATTATCGACAACCTGATCCCGGTGACGCTCGGCAATATCATCGGCGGTGGCTTACTGGTAGGCCTGACTTACTGGGTCATTTATCTGCGTGATGAGCAGCGTCATTAGTCATTAACGATGCTTTTCGCAAAATCTTTAACTGTTATTCAAGTTATCCCGATAACGCAATTTTTTGAAAAAAATCAAATTAGAAGGTAGGTGCAAAATGTCCAAGCTCAATGAAAAATTGACCACTGCATGGCAGGGTTTTAGCGCTGGTGACTGGCAGACTGAAGTCAACGTTCGTGACTTTATTCAGAAAAACTACGCCCCTTACGAGGGTGACGAGTCCTTCCTGGCCGGTGCAACAAAAGCGACGACCACCTTGTGGGACAGCGTGATGGAAGGCATCAAACAGGAAAACGCAACAAAAGCACCTGTTGATTTTGATACCGACCTCGCCTCAACCATCACCTCGCACGACGCGGGTTATATCAACAAATCTTTAGAGACCATCGTAGGCCTACAGACTGATGCACCATTAAAACGTGCCATTATTCCTTTCGGCGGCATTAAAATGGTTGAAGGCTCATGCAAAGTGTATGGCCGCGAACTCGACCCTCAGCTGAAAAAAGTCTTTACCGATTACCGCAAAACTCACAACCAGGGCGTTTTCGACGTCTACACCAAAGACATTCTTAACTGCCGTAAATCCGGCGTATTGACCGGTTTACCTGATGCCTACGGCCGTGGCCGCATTATCGGTGACTATCGCCGCGTAGCGCTTTATGGCATTGATTTCCTGATGGCCGACAAATTTGCCCAGTTCCAGTCTTTGCAGTCAAAACTGGAGAACGGTGAAGACCTGCAAATGACGATTCAGCTGCGCGAAGAAATTTCGGAACAGTACCGCGCGCTAGGCCAAATCAAAGAAATGGCGGCCAAGTACGGCTTCGATATTTCAGGTCCGGCAAGCAGTGCTCAGGAAGCGGTTCAGTGGACCTACTTCGGCTATTTGGCCGCTGTTAAATCTCAGAACGGCGCCGCCATGTCATTTGGTCGCGTATCTACCTTCCTTGACGTGTTTATCGAACGCGATATCAAAGCGGGTAAACTGTCTGAAGAACAGGCTCAGGAACTGATTGACCACCTGGTAATGAAACTGCGCATGGTGCGTTTCTTGCGTACTCCAGAATACGATGAACTGTTTTCCGGCGACCCAATTTGGGCAACTGAATCATTGGCAGGTATGGGCGTTGATGGCCGTACGCTGGTGACCAAAAACAGCTTCCGCTTCTTGAATACTCTTTACACCATGGGCCCTTCTCCAGAGCCGAACATGACCATTCTGTGGTCAGAAAAACTGCCGGTGAACTTCAAGAAGTATGCGGCCAAAGTTTCAATTGATACATCATCAATTCAGTATGAAAATGATGACCTGATGCGTCCGGACTTTGACAACGATGATTACGCCATTGCCTGCTGTGTAAGCCCAATGATTGTCGGCAAACAAATGCAGTTCTTCGGCGCGCGTGCCAACTTGGCGAAAACCATGCTGTACGCCATCAACGGCGGCGTTGATGAAAAAATGAAAATCCAGGTTGGCCCTAAAGAAGCGCCAATGATGGATGAAGTATTAGACTACGATAAAGTGATGGAACGTATGGATCACTTTATGGATTGGCTGGCCAAGCAGTATGTGACCGCACTGAACTGTATTCACTTCATGCACGACAAATACAGCTATGAAGCCGCTCTGATGGCACTGCACGACCGTGATGTTTATCGCACTATGGCCTGTGGTATCGCGGGACTGTCAGTAGCCGCCGACTCACTGTCAGCCATTAAATATGCCAAAGTAAGCACAATCCGTGATGAAGACGGCCTGGCTGTAGACTTCAAAATTGAAGGCGAATATCCACAGTTTGGTAATAACGACTCACGCGTTGATGACATCGCCTGCGACCTGGTAGAACGTTTCATGAAAAAAATTCAGAAACTGCCAACCTATCGTGACGCGGTGGCTACCCAATCAGTACTTACCATCACTTCAAACGTAGTGTACGGTAAGAAGACCGGTAACACGCCTGATGGCCGTCGTGCTGGTGCACCGTTTGGACCAGGTGCTAACCCTATGCACGGTCGTGACCAGAAAGGTGCCGTTGCCTCACTGACCTCCGTTGCCAAACTGCCGTTTGCCTACGCGAAAGACGGGATCTCTTATACCTTCTCTATCGTGCCAAACGCGCTGGGTAAAGATGATGACGTCCGTAAAGCCAACCTAGCGGGTCTGATGGACGGTTATTTCCATCACGAAGCATCTATCGAAGGCGGTCAGCACCTTAACGTCAACGTGATGAACCGCGAAATGTTGCTTGAAGCGATGGAAGATCCAGAAAAATTCCCGCAACTGACAATTCGTGTATCAGGCTATGCAGTGCGTTTTAACTCACTGACTAAAGAGCAGCAGCAGGACGTTATTACTCGTACCTTCACTAAAACGCTGTAAAAGTGATGAGCTTCCTGTAGTTGTTCATTAAGGCTCCACTTGTGTGGGGCCTTTTCACATTGGAGAACATCCGCAATGTCTGTTCAAGGTCGCATTCACTCCTATGAATCCTGTGGCACCGTAGATGGCCCAGGTATCCGTTTTATCGTGTTTTTTCAGGGCTGCCTGATGCGTTGCATGTATTGCCACAACCGCGATACGTGGGATACGCATGGGGGTAAAGAAATAAACGTCGAAGATTTAATGAAAGAGGTGGTGAGCTATCGCCACTTTATGAACGCTTCGGGTGGTGGCGTTACGGCTTCCGGCGGTGAAGCAATTTTGCAGGCCGAGTTCGTTCGCGACTGGTTCCAGGCGTGTCAAAAAGAAGGTATTAATACTTGCCTGGATACTAACGGCTTTGTACGACGTTACGACCCAGTGATTGATGAATTGATTGATGCAACAGATCTGGTGATGCTCGACCTTAAGCAGATGAACGATGAAATACATCAAAAACTGGTGGGTGTTTCGAATCACCGTACGCTTGAGTTCGCTCAGTATCTTGCCAAACGTAATCAACGCACCTGGATCCGCTACGTGGTAGTGCCCGGCTGGTCAGATGATGACCAATCGACACACATGCTCGGTGAGTTCACCAAGGATATGGGCAATATAGAAAAAATAGAACTCCTGCCCTACCATGAACTCGGTAAGCATAAATGGACTGCAATGGGAGAGAAATACGGCCTCGACGGTGTAAGCCCTCCGACCAAAGAAATCATGGAAAGGGTCAAAGGGATACTGGAGAGCTACGGCCACAAAGTGATGTACTGATATTTTTCTTTTTTGAAGCCGCAGCTAGCCACGCTGCGGCTTCAGGAAAAACAGTATTAAGCGGCAGCAACGGGGTTGTGGGTGTTCTCTGTCTTGCGCAGCAACATAATTAAATACACCAGCGCCACGGCGGCTATCATCACAAAGAGCACGCGGTCGGAATAGTTCTGCATCAGTATGGCGGTCATTGAAGGACCGGCAAGACTACCGATGGTATAACTCATCAACAGTGCCTGATTCATGGCGACCAACTCATCCGGATTCACTTTTTCACAGGCCCAAGACATTGCCACTGGATAAAGCGTAAAGCCGGCACAGCCTAACACAAACAGTGCAGGCGCCATGGCATAGCCACTCAGCATGGCAATACTACCGAGAATAACTACAAAAACCTGCACGCGCAGCACAGTCAATCGGCCATAGCGATCGGCCAGGCGCCCTACCGGCCATTGGCCGATTATTCCTGAACTGACAAGCAGCGCCATCCAGTAGCCAACATCGGCGTCGCTAAGGCCACGATGTGCCAAAAATAGCGGCATCAGTCCGTATAATGACCCCAACACGATGCCTGAAATGACACACCCGTTAATGCCCAGTCGGGCACTGCGGCGTTTTAACATTGGCCAAACGCTGGTGTGGGGTTGTTCACTGTCTTGGTTAGTGATGTGTGCAAACAGCAGTGGAAGCATGGCAATAACGATAATACCGGTCACCCAAGGAATGACGCTAAACAACTCGGTTGACACTTTTCCCAGCAGCAACTGACCAACAACGGTTCCGATATAATAAACAATCATATAGGCCGCAAGTAGTTGCCCACGATTTTTCACCGTACCACTACGCAGCAGAGCACTTTCGACAATCACCCAGATCAGTGCACAAGCAATACCGGCGATGAAACGCCAGCTAATCCAGCCAAAGAAGTTCATTGAAAGTGCAAGACCGGCTGTCGCAACAGCAAAAACAATGCATGAAAGCTGATAACTCAGGTTAAAACCTAGTTGCTTGATTAACCGACCCGCGATCAGAGTCCCCAATAAATTCCCGGCGTAATAAGAAGAACTAACAAGGCCAACTTTCCAGGTAGGAAGGGCTTCGTGCGTCAGCCAAAGAGGGACGAGCGTACTCAGTACCGCTATAGAAACGGTAAGCAACAAAAGACCACAGAGCAGCAACAGCACCGGGCGAGAATAAGCAGACATAGAGATTGGGCGACCAGAAATACAATGAAATTGCGCGCATAATGCCATTGGTTAGTAAAAAGTCAATCTGGTGAAATCGACCTTGCGCACAATCTGCATTTCCATGATTTAAATAACTAATCAATAGCCAAGAGTAGAGATTGCACACTTCAAAACAAAAATAAATATCACATTGATTAGTAAGTATTTTGTTTTGCAATCTAGAGAATCGTTTTATAAAAATTAACGCATCGTGTATGGGACGATTAAAAAATATCGCCGATAAACAAAGGTTGTTAAACGTATGCTTTCAATCAATAAAAAAGACCAATCGCATTAACGATTGGCCTTAGATTTTTCACGTAATTTAACCGTTTAAACGATTAATTAACCGATGACGTTCAGTCCACGCATATAAGGGCGCAATACTTCTGGAACTTCAATGCGGCCGTCTGCCATTTGGTAGTTTTCGAGTACTGCAACCAGTGTACGACCAACCGCTAATCCAGATCCGTTCAGCGTGTGAACTAGACGTGGTTTCTTCTCAGTTTTGCTGCGGGTACGGGCCTGCATACGGCGAGCCTGGAAGTCCCACATGTTTGAACAAGAGGAAATTTCACGGTAGGTATTCTGCGCAGGTAGCCATACTTCTAAATCATAAGTTTTGCAAGAACCGGCCCCCATATCACCGGTGCACAGCAGCATTTTACGATAAGGCAGATTCAGCAGTTGCAACACTTTTTCTGCATGACCGGTCAGCTCTTCCAACGCCTGCATGGAGTCTTCAGGGCGAACAATTTGCACCATTTCGACTTTATCAAACTGGTGCATACGGATCAGACCCCGGGTGTCACGACCATAGGATCCGGCTTCTGAGCGGAAGCACGGCGTGTGGGCGGTCAGTTTCAGCGGCAGAGACTCTTCTTCAAGAATTTCGTCGCGCGCCAAGTTAGTCAGCGGAACTTCTGCCGTCGGGATCAGCGCATAGTTGCTGGTGCCCGCTTCTTCACCCAACGGTTTGGTGTGGAACAGGTCTTCACCAAACTTTGGCAACTGACCGGTACCAAACAGCGAATCTTGGTTCACCAGATAAGGCACTGCCGTTTCAATATACCCGTGCTGCTCAGTGTGCAGATCAATCATAAACTGAGACAGTGCGCGATGCATGCGGGCAATTTGGCCCTGCATGACCACAAAGCGTGCACCGGTCAGTTTCACACCGGCGGCAAAATCAAGCCCACCGGCCATTTCGCCCAGCGAGACGTGATCGCGAACCTCAAAATCAAACTGACGCGGCGTACCCCAACGACTAACTTCGAGGTTTTCGCTGTCATCTTTACCAACAGGAACGCAGTCATCAGGCAGGTTTGGCAACGCCTGAGTCACTTTATTCATCTCTTCGAGCAGAGCTTCCAGTTCGGCCTTGGCCGTGCTCAGCTTGTCACCCAGTTCGTTAACTTCCTGACGCAGGGCATCGATGTCTTCACCGCGAGCTTTGGCCGCACCGATCGATTTCGATCGCGCATTCCTTTCAGCCTGAAGATTTTCCGTTTCGACTTGCAGTACTTTGCGACGTTCTTCATGAGCGCGCAATGTTTCTACATCGAGTTTATAACCTCTGCGAGCAAGTTTTTCTGCAACTGCGTCTAGCTCATTACGCAGCAGATTGGGATCGAGCATGCTAATCCTGTTCGTGTTGAATTAAAAATATTTAGATGATGCATACCGCCTGAAACGGCAGCATGTCAAAGAGTTATCAGGGATAACCTTACCGCAACAGCAAATTTATCGGTAGCGTTTTGTCGGGCTATTTTGATCTTGTTCAGTTAACCACGCCATCTTTTCCCCGATTTTGCCTTCCATACCGCGTGCAGTCGGATAATAGTACTGCGTTTTGGCCATTTCAGGAGGGAAATAGTTCTCACCGGCGGCGTAGGCGTTGGGTTCGTCATGCGCGTAGCGGTATTCTGCACCCAGCCCCATCTCTTTCATCAACTTGGTTGGCGCATTGCGTAAATGCTCTGGAACGTCATAGTCAGCCTGCTCTTTTGCATCGCGCATTGCGGCCTTGAAAGCCGTATAAACGGCGTTACTTTTGGGTGCACAGGCCAGATAAACAATAGCTTGTGCAATAGCTCTTTCGCCTTCGGCCGGCCCAACGCGGGTAAAACAATCCCAAGCGGCGATGGCTATCTGCATCGCACGCGGATCGGCATTGCCAACATCTTCCGAGGCAATGGCCAGAAGACGCCTTGCAACATAAAGCGGATCGCCACCGGCGGTGATAATGCGTGCATACCAATAGAGCGCAGCATCAGGGGCAGAGCCACGCACTGACTTGTGCAGGGCTGAAATCAGGTCGTAATAGCGGTCGCCTTTATTGTCAAAGCGCGCACTGCGTTCACCAGAGATTTCATTCAACAGCTCTGTGGTGAGTACCCTGACGCCCTGTGCATCAACCTCGGCCATATCGGCCATCATTTCAATGCTGTTTAAGGCGCGGCGGGCATCGCCATTGACCAATTCGGCTAGCATACGGCGGGTTTGCGGAGAAATACGAATATTTTGCCCAGCATAGCCACGGTCGGCGTTGTTCATTGCCTGATCGATGACCTTTTCGATGTCATCCGCCGTCAACCCTTTCAGTAAATAAACGCGGGCACGCGAAAGTAGCGCCGAATTCAATTCAAATGAGGGGTTTTCAGTGGTCGCGCCGATAAAGGTAATGGTGCCATCTTCAATATGCGGCAGAAATGCGTCCTGCTGACTTTTATTAAACCGATGCACCTCGTCGACAAACAAGATAGTCCGTCGACCGGCATTGCGATTCTGACGAGCGCGTTCAATCGCTTCACGGATCTCTTTAATACCGGACGTAACCGCCGAAATACGTTCAACGTCAGCGTTGGCATAACGGCCAATCAGCTCAGCCAGCGTCGTTTTCCCCGTACCTGGCGGTCCCCACAGGATCATGGAGTGCAGCTGTCCCGCTTCAATAGCGCGTGGCAACGGCTTGCCAGGGGCCAGCAGGTGCTGCTGGCCAATATATTCAGCCAAGGTAACCGGCCGCATTCTTGCGGCCAGTGGCTGAAATTCATTATGGGAAAAATCGAGTGACAGATTACTCACTAAGTCCTCACTGACGCTGATCGTCTACCGTCACACCCTGAGGTGGGGTGAATTTAAATTTGGAATCATCCACTGCGGCATTTTGCTCACCTTTTAACGCATAAGCACTGCGTTGACCATCTTGCTCAACGGCAGTAAAGCTTTTAATCGTGCCCGCAGGCGTCACAGTAATAGCAAATTGCTTAAGATTACCGGTGGCCGCTTTAGGGGTGAGGTTAAAATCATCCCCTTTTTGAGTGACATTGTATTTGGCCCAGTCGCTGCTGTCGTTACGCGTAATCAGCATGAACGGCGTGTTACCGGTGGCATTTTTCAGCCAAGTTGCCGTAACTTGTTCAACAAACGGATTGTAGAACCACAGCGTTTTACCATCAGAAACCAGAATGCTTTCATCCGGCGTGGTCATGTGCCAGTTAAACAGATTCGGACGTTTAACCCAAAGCTGCCCCTCACCCTGCTGAATGTTGGAACCATCATCACCGGTCACCGTTTGAGTAAAGCTGGCGTGAAAAGTATTCAGTTTACCAAGGCGGTTCTTTAAATCGCTGCTGGCATCGGCCAACACAGATCCTGAAATAAATGCGGTCAATAAACAGCTTACAGCGAGTAATTTTTTCATTGTTATTGCTACCTCAAAATCCATTGCGAACAGACGACATCTCCCAACAATTGGGGGAATACCTGAGAAAACAACCCCAGGAACTAAACTTTAGCCGAAGCAACTTGCCCCGCGATAGCTCAATCGTCTGAGAATTATAGCTTTTACGATTCTTTGCATTCCTGACTGTCTGTGAGAAATTTCACTACGGGTGAAGCAAAATTGCCAAGGGCCGCATTTGCGGCCCTTTATTACCCACCCAGATTATTCATGAGGGGGTGGAGCAAGAACTTCACGGTTGCCGTTGTGGCCCGGTGTGCTAACAATCGACTGCGCCTCCATTTGCTCAACGATACGTGCCGCACGGTTGTACCCGATACGGAACTGACGCTGAACGCCGGAGATTGAAGCGCGGCGTTTTTCAACCACAAACTCCACGGCCTGATCGAATAGCGGATCAAGCTCCTCACCCTCTTCAAGCCCTGCGGCACCTTCACCCTCTTCGCCGCCCTTAACGATACTGTCGATGTACTGTGGACGACCGCGCGCTTTCCAGTCCTGAACTACGGCGTGAACCTCCTGGTCGCGAACAAATGCACCGTGCACGCGGATAGGAATCGAGGAATTAGGGGCCATATACAGCATGTCACCCATTCCCAACAGCGATTCTGCGCCCCCCTGGTCGAGAATAGTCCTCGAGTCGATTTTGCTCGACACGGTAAAGGCAATACGCGTCGGGATGTTAGCCTTGATTAAACCGGTGATAACGTCAACCGAGGGCCGTTGAGTTGCCAGAACAAGGTGAATACCCGCAGCTCGCGCTTTCTGTGCGAGACGAGCAATAAGCTCTTCTACTTTTTTGCCAACGGTCATCATCAGGTCGGCAAATTCGTCTACCAGCACCACGATAAACGGCTCTTTACCCAGCATTCTCGGCTCATGACCCATGCTGTCGCTAGGCTTCCAGAACGGATCGGGGATTGGCCAGCCCATAGCTTCTGCTTCTTTAATCTTCTCGTTGTAACCAGCAAGGTTACGCACACCCAGAGCAGACATCAGCTTATAGCGACGTTCCATTTCACCCACACACCAGCGCAGCGCATTGGCCGCATCTTTCATGTCGGTAACCACCTCAGTGAGCAAGTGAGGAATGCCCTCATACACTGACAGCTCGAGCATTTTCGGGTCAATCATGATAAAGCGCACGTCTTCAGGCGTTGCCTTATACAGCATGCTCAGGATCATGGCGTTAACGCCCACCGATTTACCCGACCCTGTCGTACCCGCCACCAGCAGGTGCGGCATTTTTGCCAGGTCTGCGACCACCGGTTGACCAGAAATATCCTTACCCAGCACCACAGTTAGTGGAGAAGGATCGTTTTTGAACTGCGGACAGTCGAGCACTTCACGCAGGTAAACGGTCTGCCGCTTTTTATTCGGCAGTTCCAGGCCCACGTAAGGCTTGCCAGGTATGACTTCAACAATACGCACCGCCACGGTAGACAGTGAGCGCGCAAGGTCTCGAGAAAGATTCGAGATACGCGCGGCTTTTACACCGGGTGCCAAATCCAGCTCAAAACGGGTGATTACCGGCCCAGGCAACTTATCGACAACCTCGGCCTTGATGCGATAATCATTCAGTCGCGCTTCGATTAACTGCGCAGTTTGCTCAAGAGCGAACATATCGACAGGTTCTTCCGTAGCCGGAGCCGACGTCAGCAAGTCAAGGCTTGGCAACGGCGTGGTTGGCCTACTGACAGGCTGCTCATTACGCATCAATGCCGGATGGATAAGACTGTCCATCACTGGTTTTACGGGTTCTACAGGCCGCGGTTGCTCTGCGGGTGTTGAAGCCGCGTTTTGACGGTAAGAATCAGGTTGCACTGACTCTTCTGCATGCGGTGGAAGTGTAAACAGCGGTTCCACCGGCGTATCGTCAATCAAGTCTGCCATCGGCGAGAAGTTAAATGCGTCGTGCGTACTGATATTTTGGCTTGAAACAGGACTCACACGAGGCGTTTCCTGATACTGAGGCGTTTGCTGACGTGTTTGCGTCTCCTGATAAGGCTGCGACTCCACCTGCTCGGGTTCAGACTGATAACGCGACTGTTCGCGAGCTGCAAACTGCTGACGCAGTTGAGCCTGTAGCAGTGCATCTTCGTCTTCTTCGCTCGGTTCAGCTTCTTGCCCATAGCGCTGATTCTGCTGATCGACCCACGCCTGCCTCAGCGCCGCTTCCTGCATGGCCTCTTCATCTTCAACAGAAGAAGTCTGCGGCTGCGGAATTTGCGTGGCCTGTGCCTGTTGGCGTGCGGCTTCTTGCTCCTGCTGTTCAGCGATGCGCTGCGACGGCAGTTTAATCCCGTACGAAGCCAGCTCACGGCGAGTCGGCAGTTTTACAGGATTTGGACGCGGTAATTCTGGGCCAAAGCCTTTCTTGATTTGCGGATTATCGTCACTCACTGCGCTAAACGCCGGCATAAACATGTTGCCCGCTTCCGATGCTGCCGATTTTCCTGCCTGTGCTAAGCCGGTCGCCAATGCAGCCGTTGCCGCAATGCTACCTACTTCAGGCGTCGAGCTGAAATCAAACGGTGAACGCTCATTCTGCGGCTCGGAAACCTGATTCCAGTTGCCAAGTTGAGGCTCATCGTATCGGCGAGACTGAGGTGAAGCACTTGGTTGAACGGTTCTTGGCACCGGTGTTTCTTCAGGAATTTCAAAACTGTACAACGGCGGCGTTTCTGGCTGTTGAGCCGATACCGCAGGCTGAACCCGTGGCGCGGACTGCGGCTGAGCAGGCGTTTGCACTGCGGCATTAACCACAGAAGCAGGGCTGGCAGGCGCTGGAGTCTCGCTCACAACGGCCGGAGCAGGACTTAGCGCGGCAGCAGCCTGAGGCAGTGGTGTTGCAGTTTCATTAACAGACGGTGCCGAGAAAAGAACATCGTCGTCGGCCAGTGCCGCAGCAGAAACCGCCACCGTTGCCGCAGTAGCAACTTGCGCGGGAGAAGCCGGTGAGTGGGCTTCCTCTTCTTCGTCGTCGTGATGATTTTTGAGCAAGGTATCATCGTGCTCATCACGACTGTCATACTCATAGTTGTAATCATCGTCGCGACGCGAACGGTTAGTCATAAAGGTGGTAACACCGAGCACCGTGCCGCCTATTTTCTCGGCAATAGTCAGCCAAGACCAACCGGTAAACAGCGTAAGACCAGCGGCCCAAACGCACAGCAATACCAGCGTGGCGCCCACGTTATTAAACCACGGCGTCATAGCCGTACTCAGTAAACTGCCGATCACGCCACCTGAGGCAAAGTAGTAGAGATCGTCAATATTGAGCGCAGCCAGACCACATGAGGTCAGAACCAGTGCAAGGGTGCCTATCAGACGCAGAGAGAGCGTAAAATAGTCTATATAGTCATGATTATCCCGCTGGCGGAAAGAGGCCCAGCACAGGCAAAGCATGATAGGTGGAATGGCATACGCCAACACGCCAAAAATGAAGAATAGCGTGTCGGCCATCCAGGCTCCGACACCGCCCCCCAAATTATGGATAGGACCGTGCCAAGAGGTTTGAGACCAGCTCGGATCGGACGGATTGAAACTTATTAACGCTGCCATGAGATAGATGGCAAACACCGCTACCACAACCAGCACAGCCTCCAGAATTCGGCGGCTACTGCTGAGTTTTTTCAAGGTAACGTCTTTATCTTCTGTATATTCCTGGCTCAAGAAAGGCTCTCCAGGTTCCTGTGAACTGAAATAGCGATAGCGCCGAGAGACCGCCTCGGCGCCAGAGCTGTATGGATACACAGGAGTGTAGCTAAATTAATTAGGTTTTGCACCTGTACCTTTTACTTACCGGGTTTTAATTACCAGGCGGTTAGTCTGTTTCACTTCTTCCATTACCACATAGGTACGGGTGTCGTTAACGCCTGGTAAACGAAGAAGCGTTTCGCCAAGCAGTTTACGGTAAGCAGACATATCCGGTACGCGGGTTTTCAACAAGTAGTCGAAGTCCCCAGAAACCAAGTGACACTCCTGAATATCTTCTAGTTTTTGTACTGCCGCATTGAATTGCTCAAACACATCCGGTGCACCACGGTTGAGGGTAATCTCAACGAAGACCAACAACGAAGCATCCAGATAGTGAGGATTAAGCAACGCAGTGTAGCCATGAATGAAATTCTGACGTTCTAAACGACGAACGCGTTCCAGACATGGCGTAGGTGACAAACCTACGCGTTTGGAAAGCTCGACGTTAGAGATCCGGCCATCCTTTTGCAGCTCATTAAGAATGTTACGGTCAATACGGTCGAGATCTTTTCCCGGACGTTTCTTGTTATCTACCATTATTATTATCTCTCTGATGTCCTTCCCTGCACTTGCCATACCCTAACCAACTTCAATGTTGAGGGTTTATCCTAAGCGAAGACCTGTTTTTATAGGTTATTGCGACTCACCTTAAGACGTCTTGCCCCTGTCAGAAGAAAACGAATTTTTTTCAGTGACGCCGAAAAAGGAATAACGCTAAATGACTCATCAGGATAAATAAATCCTGACTCATGCGCGCTGACTGCCTTAAAAACGAACAATGCAATACCCATTACGGGTGAAGTGGCACCACATTGCATAATTTTGAGACACCAGCTGGCGTTTAATTTCTTCTTCCCTAGATGTTTTCGCAAATGCACAGCGGATTGTCAAAGTAAAAGAAGCAAAATCAGAAGAACATGCCGGATTGAAATCCGTCAACGTCCTTTTTAGCTATCTTTTGCGATTGAACAATAACAAAAGTAAAAACTCAAAAATCATTTTTACCTACGATCGCGAGTAAAAACTATCAGACAAATCGTTAACAACATCTGAGTATGCTTTTTTTACGCCGCAGTTTTCCCTACAATCTCTCCCATCAAGTAGTTCGCCATCACGGAGATGAATTCCATATGGGTACGGTAAAACATAGTAAGTTATTGATTTTAGGCTCTGGCCCTGCGGGTTACACCGCGGCAGTCTATGCTGCACGCGCGAACCTGAATCCGGTTTTAATTACCGGAATCGAAAAAGGCGGTCAATTGACTACCACCACTGAAGTGGAAAACTGGCCGGGAGACCCTGAAGGCTTAACTGGACCGGGCCTGATGGACCGCATGCATGAACACGCGACCAAATTTAATACGGAAATCATTTTTGACCATATTAACCGCGTCGATCTGCAAACTCGCCCCTTCCGGCTGTTTGGTGACAGCGAAGAATATACCTGTGACGCGTTAATTATTGCCACCGGCGCCTCAGCACGCTACCTAGGTTTACCCTCGGAAGAAGCCTTTAAAGGCCGAGGCGTTTCTGCCTGTGCAACCTGCGACGGTTTCTTTTACCGCAACCAGAAAGTCGCGGTAGTTGGCGGTGGTAATACTGCCGTTGAAGAAGCGCTTTACCTGGCCAACATCGCGTCCGAGGTTCATTTGATTCACCGTCGCGAAAACTTCCGCGCCGAAAAAATCCTGATTGATCGTCTGAACGAGAAAGCCACTAACGGCAATATTGTGCTGCACACTAATCAGACGCTGGATGAAGTATTGGGCGACGAAATGGGCGTAACCGGTGCAAACCTGCGTGACGTTCACAACGACGAGCTGAAAAAGCTGGACGTTGCCGGTATGTTTATCGCTATCGGTCACAGTCCTAACACCGGAATTTTCGACGGACAGCTGGAACTCGAGAATGGCTACATCAAAGTTCAGTCAGGGATCCAAGGCAACGCGACGCAAACCAGTATTCCTGGCGTATTCGCAGCCGGCGACGTAATGGACCATATCTATCGTCAAGCCATCACTTCAGCGGGCACCGGCTGTATGGCCGCGCTGGACGCAGAACGTTATCTTGACGGTCTGGCGCAGGCTCATTTTGAATAACGCTGCAAGTTTGGCGTAAAAATGGGATGCGAATTCCCAAGGCGACCTCAGGGTCGCCTTTTTTGTTTGTAAAGCCGGTCGTTTTTTGTAAAAGTCGGGTGTGTTCAGCGCCAGCAAGACCCTATATAATGTGCGGGCTTTCCGGCTGACATGGAAAACAATGGACAATTGCGCCCCCAATGGTGCTTTTTTTGAATCATGCACGCACTGCATTTGGATTCCCCGGGATGAACAAAACACGGCAACAAGAATTACTCCGCTGGCTTAAACAACAAAGTGCCAGAGCCAAGCGGTGGACTCGTCTTTCCATGATTCTGGGCCTGCTATCGGGTCTTCTCATTCTTGCACAAGCCTGGCTGCTCGCCGGGCTGCTACACAGTCTTATCGTCGTTCACACCCCACGCGAGACCCTCTGGCAAAGCTTTCTGTTTTTGGCACTGACGTTTATCCTGCGTGCCGTGGTCACCTGGCTGCGTGAACAAGTAGGTTTTATCTGTGGCCGAATTATTCGCGAAGAAATTCGTCGGCTGGTGCTCGACAGGCTGCAAGTACTGGGGCCGGCGTGGATACAGGGCAAACCCGCGGGCAGTTGGGCGACGCTTATCCTCGAGCAAATTGAAGACATGCAGGATTATTATGCTCGTTATTTGCCACAGATTTCGCTGGCGGGCATTGTACCGCTGTTGATTTTGGTCAGTATTTTTCCCATCAACTGGGCAGCAGGGCTTATTCTGCTCGCCACTGCGCCACTGATCCCGATTTTCATGGCACTGGTTGGCATGGGCGCCGCCGACGCCAACCGTCGCAATTTTCAGGCCTTGGCTCGCCTCAGCGGACAATTCCTCGACAGCCTGCGCGGACTCGACACGCTGCGACTGTTTTGCCGTGCTGAAGCAGAGATAAATCAAATCAAAAGCTCTACAGAAAACTTCCGCGCACGCACCATGGAAGTTCTGCGCCTCGCCTTTCTCTCATCTGCGGTACTGGAGTTTTTTGCCTCTATTTCGATTGCAGTGGTGGCGGTTTACTTCGGTTTCTCCTATCTCGGTGAACTCAATTTCGGCCATTACGGTACGCCGGTGACGCTGTTTGCCGGCTTCCTGGTGCTTATCCTCGCGCCGGAATTTTTCCAGCCGCTGCGTGATTTAGGCGTTTTCTATCACGCCAAGGCGCAGGCTGTAGGCGCTGCTGAAAGCCTGCTGGAATTTCTGACTGCCGAGGCAGCCCCCCCAATGGCAGGAAACGCGCATTGGAACGCCACGGGGCCGGTTTCACTTACGGCAAAAGATGTGCATATTTTATCCCCTCAGGGCGCGCACCTCGCCGGTCCGTTGAATTTTACTGTTCCCGTAGGAGGCAGCGTGGCGATCGTTGGGCTAAGCGGCGCAGGGAAGAGTTCGCTGCTTAACGCGCTGCTCGGATTTATGCCCTATCAGGGCCAGTTAGCCGTTAGTGGTCAAGAACTGCGCGAAATAGTCCCCACTCAATGGCGTCAGCAAATTAGCTGGGTGGGCCAAAATCCGCATTTACCCGAACTCACGCTGCGACAAAATATTCTGCTGGGCCAGCCAGACGCCAACGCTCAATGTCTCAACGAGGTTATCGAGCAGGCCGACGTCAGTGAATTTTTACCCCTATTACCTGAAGGCGTTGATACGTTGATTGGCGAAGACGCCGCGCGACTTTCCGTTGGTCAGGCACAGCGAGTGGCCGTAGCCCGTGCCCTGCTCTCGTCCTGTTCGCTGATGTTGCTTGATGAACCCGTCGCCAGCCTTGACGCTGAAAGCGAGGCGAGTGTCATGCGCGCACTTAATCAGGCGGCAAAAAAACAAACGACCCTGCTGGTCACTCATCGGCTTGAGGACACGGCGCAGTTCGACGAAATCTGGGTGATGGACAAAGGATTGCTGGTTGAAAAAGGCACCTATCAACAGCTGAGCGAACAGGCTGGACACTTTGCCAGACTGCTTGCCCAGCGCACGCGGGAGCTGCCGCTATGAAAACTCTGCTGCCTTATCTGGCACTTTATCGTCGTCACTGGGTGCGCATGGGGCTGGGCATTTTGCTGGCGATTGTCACACTGTTGGCCAGCATTGGCTTGCTGACACTCTCTGGCTGGTTTCTGGCTGCCTCGTCGCTGGCAGGCCTTGCGGGTTTGTATACGTTTAACTACATGCTGCCCGCGGCGGGCGTGCGTGGAGCGGCTATTTTCCGCACCGCTGGCCGCTACGCCGAGCGGGTTGTCAGTCACGATGCCACCTTCAGAGTGCTGGCACACCTGCGCGTATTTACCTTCAGCAAGCTGCTACCGCTTTCTCCTGGCGGCCTTGCACGTTTCCAAAAAGTCGAATTACTCAACCGACTGGTTGCCGATGTTGATACCCTTGACCATCTTTATCTGCGCGTTATTTCTCCATTAATCGCCGCTCTGGCCGTGATAATGGGGGTCACTCTCGGGCTCAGCTTTCTGGACGTAGGGCTTGCCCTAATACTTGGCGGGATCATGTTGGCTTTGCTGCTGCTGCTGCCCGTTATTTTTTACCGCGCTGGGCAGCCGATTGGCCGTGAACTGACACAACTGCGGGGAGAATACCGCACACAGCTCGGGGGATGGTTGCAAGGGCAGTCCGAACTGGTCATTTTTGGGGCTGAACATCAGCGCCGTCAACGGCTTGATGATATCGAAAAACGCTGGCTTGGCCGTCAGCAACAACAGGCAAAGCTCTCAGGGCTTTCGCAGGCGCTGATGATTGCCGCCTCAGGTTTAACGCTCTGCCTGATGCTATGGCTTGCGTCGGGAGGTGTCGGCTCTCTTCCCGCACCGGGCGCACTGCTGGCGCTTTTTGTCTTTACTCCGCTGGCAGCGTTTGAAGCGCTGGGGCCGGTCGCAGGCGCATTTCAGCACTTTGGACAAGTCATGGCCTCTGCAAACCGCGTCACTCAAATTATCAGCCAACGGCCATCCGTCACCTTCCCGGCAAGCGGCGGCGTTAAGCATTCTCTCGCTAACGTTTCTATTCAGGCGATGAGTTTCACCTATCCACAGCAGCCAATTCCGGTGCTGAAAGCCGTCAATCTTGAGATAAACGCCGGTGAACACATTGCGCTATTGGGCAAAACTGGCTGCGGAAAATCGACACTGGCTCAGTTACTGACACGCGCCTGGGACCCTCAGCAGGGCTGTATCCTGCTTAATGGTGTTTCGTTAACAGAATATCAAGAATCAACCCTGCGCAGCATGGTGACCGTTATGAGCCAGCGCGTGCACGTATTCAACAGCACGTTGCGTGATAATCTGCTGCTCGCCGCCCCTGACAGCAGCGATGAGCAGCTTGCGGCAGCGCTGCGCCAGGTTGAGCTCGATAGCCTTCTGGAAAATCAGGGCCTTAATGCTTGGCTGGGGGAAGGTGGACGTCAGCTCTCCGGCGGGGAACAGCGCAGATTAGGCCTGGCGCGCGCCCTGCTCCACGATGCGCCCCTGTGGATCCTTGATGAACCTACGGAAGGCCTCGACGCCGAAACAGAACGCCATATCCTTGCGCTGCTCGATACGCACTGTAAAAATAAAACGCTGCTCATGATTACCCATCGCCTGACCGGTCTGGAAAAGATGGACCGCGTTTGCGTAATGGATGCGGGTCAGATAACGTCATCTACGGCTTTTGTGTAACGAGGATACTATGCGTCTGGTGCAGCTATCAGCTAACTCGGTGAACTTTCCCAGACCGGAAACGGCGTTACTTCAGCCTAACGGTCTGCTGGCGGTAGGGGGCGATTTAAGCCCTCCCCGCCTGCTCTCGGCCTACTTCAACGGTATTTTTCCTTGGTTTGATCCCGGTGAGGCCATCCTATGGTGGTCTCCTGACCCTCGCGCGGTGCTGGTTCCGGCCGAAAAACACCTTAGCCGCAGCCTGCGTCGCTTTATGCGTCAGTCAGACTATCGCTATACGCTCAATCGCGCCTTTGAGCAGGTTATCTCTGCCTGTGCCGACGCGCGCAGTGAAGGTACCTGGATAGGGCCGGAGGTAAAACAGGGATATTTGCAGCTGCATCAGCAGGGTCATGCGCACTCTATCGAAGTGTGGTCGGGTAACCAACTGGTTGGCGGCATGTACGGCGTAGCGGTCGGTGCCCTGTTTTGCGGGGAGTCAATGTTCAGCCGCCGTTTAAATGCTTCTAAATGCGCGATAATGACTTTTTGCCAATATTTTACCGCTAATGGGGGAGAACTGATTGACTGTCAGGTCCTCAACCCTCACACTGCGTCGCTGGGTGCGAAAGAGATCCCCCGACGCCAATTTTTGCAGCAGTTATCCCGGCTTTCGCAACGCACGTTGCCGCCAGAATGCTGGTTGCCACAAGACTTACCCCCACATGACGTTGATTTACCATCCCTCCTGAAGGAATAGGGAATGGGTGCGGTATACGCCAACACTTCTTTACATAATGTGGGTTTTTCGGCATTATCTTGCCGGTTAAAAACTATGGTAGTAACACCTAGAGGACTCGATGGCCAAAGAAGACAACATTGAAATGCAGGGCACCGTATTGGATACGTTGCCAAACACTATGTTCCGCGTTGAATTAGAAAACGGACACGTGGTAACCGCACACATCTCCGGTAAAATGCGTAAGAACTACATCCGCATCCTGACGGGCGACAAAGTCACTGTAGAGCTGACCCCGTACGACCTGAGCAAAGGCCGCATTGTCTTCCGTAGCCGCTGATAGGCTCACTCATCGCTGATTTATCCCGCGATACCTGAGGTTACCCATTTCGCTCTTCCCGCATTTGGCAACAAATGCAGGCTAGGGCGTTTTGTGGTATCCGCCATCCAGTATCTGAACAGCAGGCGTTGTCGATTGTTCAGATAATGGCTGTGAAAAAGGCGATGTTTCCATGTGACTTAGTGCTAAGCGCTGCAAGCAGTGCACCAAAAAACAATAAGTTAGCATGGTTACATCGCTTTTACTGACGCTCAATAGCGCCAGTTCAAGGACACTACAAGGACCTGCCAGCAATCGGATTTAATGTAACTGCATCCTCTAATAAGTCATGAGCGAAGTGAGCATAAGTCATTGTTTGCTGAATATTTGCATGACCAGATATCCGTTGTAGCGTATCCCCCCACCGCCCTCCCGTTGCCAAACAGAGCAAGATTGCCTTGCGATTATCCCCTTTAAGCAAGCTCAAGCGTTTTTGAATTTCCTCTTCGTTAAGAAACCACAACTTAGAATCCGTATCGACCCACATCTCGGCACGCATGCCAAGTAATTAAGATAAGCGCAGCGCCATATCAGCAGTATTTAGGGGAAGTGAATTCAGGATTCGAGACCACTGAGTATGAATAATTTTAGGGCGATCGCTGCATCAATTACGCTAACATCTTGCAGGTAGTCTCGCAGAACCTCGCTTGGGGGTGGCAGATTGGACAAACGTATAAGAGACGTTTAATAAAAATAAACCATTGATTTATATAGCTAATATTTTCATTGGGCCGAGAAGGGTTTTACACTTCGCGCGGGTGCTCAGGATCTTTCTGTTCTGAGCATGCATTAAGATTTATACAAAATTAATGAAATAAATCATTTTATTTCATATTGATACGCAAATAAAAAGGCGATGTTTCCATCGCCTTTTTTATTTTATTTCAGAATGCAGATGCTTAGTGCACTGCGCCCTCTTCTTTCAGTTTCTGTGCACTCATAAAGTGGTAGGTCAGTTTGTCAGCGGCTTTATCAAGCGCGACAGAGACTGAGCCTCCATCAACCAATGAGCCAAACAACAGCTCGTTAGCCAACGGTTTCTTCAGATTTTCCTGAACGGTACGCGTCATTGGGCGAGCCCCCATTGCGCGGTCATAGCCTTTCACCGACAGCCAGTCGCGCGCTTCTTCACTCACTTCAAGCGAAACGCCTTTTGCATCCAGCTGTGCCTGCAGTTCGACGATAAACTTATCGACAACCTGCTGGATCACTTCACGCGACAGGTGATTAAACCAAATCACATTGTCGAGACGGTTACGGAACTCAGGCGTAAACACTTTCTTGATTTCTTCCATGGCGTCAGGGCTGTTGTCCTGATGGATGATACCAATCGATTTACGCTCAGTTTCCCGCACGCCGGCGTTGGTGGTCATCACCAGTATCACGTTACGGAAGTCGGCTTTACGGCCGTTATTATCAGTCAGCGTGCCGTTATCCATCACCTGCAGCAGCAGGTTGAAGACGTCCGGGTGCGCTTTCTCGATTTCATCGAGCAGCACCACGGAGTGAGGATGCTTGATAACGGCATCCGTCAGCAAACCACCCTGATCGAATCCAACATAGCCTGGAGGTGCACCGATCAGACGGCTTACGGTGTGACGCTCCATGTATTCCGACATATCGAAACGCAGCAGTTCGATATCCAGCGCTTTAGCCAACTGAACCGTAACCTCGGTTTTACCCACGCCAGTTGGTCCTGCAAACAAGAACGAACCCACAGGTTTACGATCTTGACTCAGACCGGCGCGGCTCATTTTGATCGCTTCGGTCAATACTTCGACGGCAGGATCTTGTCCGAACACCAGCATTTTCAGGCGATCGCCGAGATTTTTCAGCACATCACGGTCGGTGGCTGACACGGTTTTCTCTGGAATACGGGCAATACGGGCAACCACGCTTTCGATATCGCTAACGTTGACGGTTTTCTTGCGTTTGCTCACCGGCATCAGTCGAGCGCGTGCACCGGCTTCATCGATTACGTCAATCGCCTTGTCAGGCAGGTGACGATCGTTGATGTATTTCACCGACAGTTCAACCGCTGCCCGCACCGCTTTGGCGGTATAGCGTACATCGTGATGCGCTTCGTATTTGGTTTTTAAACCATTAATGATCTGCACCGTCTCTTCAGGCGTTGGCTCGGTAATATCAATTTTCTGGAAGCGACGCGCAAGCGCACGATCCTTTTCAAAGATACTGCTGAACTCCTGATAAGTGGTTGAACCAATCACGCGGATCTTGCCACTGGACAGCAGCGGTTTGATGAGGTTAGCGGCATCAACTTGGCCACCAGACGCGGCACCTGCACCAATGATTGTATGAATCTCATCGATAAACAGAATGCTGTTTTTGTCCTGCTCCAGCTGTTTCAACAACGATTTAAATCGTTTTTCAAAATCGCCACGATATTTGGTACCGGCGAGCAGCGAACCAATGTCTAAGGAATAGAGCGTACAGTCGGCCATTATCTCCGGCACATCGCCCTGTTCAATACGCCAGGCGAGGCCTTCGGCGATAGCCGTTTTACCTACACCGGACTCACCCACTAATAACGGGTTATTTTTACGGCGGCGGCACAGCACTTGAATAGCACGTTCCAACTCTTTATCACGGCCAATCAGCGGGTCAATTCCACCAACACGCGCTAACTGGTTAAGATTTGTGGTGAAGTTCTCCATACGATCTTCCCCTGCCGACTGCTCTTCGTTAACCGGGTTCTCCGCATTATTTGGAGCCTGGCTCGCTTCATCTTTACGCGTACCGTGGGAAATAAAATTCACCACGTCAAGGCGGCTGACATCGTGCTTGCGCAGCAGATAGGCAGCCTGAGATTCCTGTTCACTAAAGATAGCTACCAGCACGTTCGCGCCGGAAACTTCACTTCGGCCTGAAGACTGCACATGGAAAACAGCGCGCTGCAGCACACGTTGGAAACTCAACGTAGGCTGGGTATCACGCTCTTCTTCACTGGCGGGTAAAGTGGGTGTGGTCTGTTCGATGAAGGCTTCCAATTCCTGACGTAAGGCCACCAAATCAACCGTACAGGCTTCAAGCGCTTCACGAGCCGCAGGGTTGCTAAGCAACGCCAGCAGCAGGTGCTCGACGGTCATAAACTCATGCCGGTGCTCGCGGGCTCTTGCGAAAGCCATATTGAGACTGAGTTCAAGTTCTTGATTGAGCATAGGCACCTCCCAAATAGATTGCCTTAATCAGGCTTTTTCCAGCGTACACAGCAACGGATGCTCGTTCTCCTTGGCGTAGGTATTCACATGTGCGACTTTGGTTTCGGCCACTTCTGCGGTGTAAGTACCGCATACGGCTTTGCCTTTGTAGTGCACTGTAAGCATCAGTTGCGTTGCACGTTCAATATCATAAGAAAAGAACTTTTGCAGTACGTCAATCACAAATTCCATTGGAGTGTAATCGTCGTTGTTTAATATAACTTTATACATAGATGGCGGTTTTAGCTCATCCTTTTGTTTATCCGCCGCCAAATGTTCAAAATTTTGCCAACCTTGATTGTCACCCATCGCCTTACCGTTACCTTTTGCATCTTGATGTCTATTGAACACAGCCAGATTCGACACATTACGAAAGATGGCTCTGTTTGCATCTCGTCATGGTCTCTAGATTACTCCAGCTATTTTACCATTTTTTAGACATCCTTGCCGCAGGACATAAAACGTGATCAATTTCTGCCAGATCGAAGCAAAATCTGCCTAAAAAATGTCAATATCGTTACCTGCTTCAAATTTTAGTTATCTGCCTGCTCCAGACAAATACCCATTCCTTGACGTCCAAGACTAATACACTAGAGTGTAAATTTATAAGCCGGATGAGCTATTGCTTATTCCTTTTTTTAGCGTCTTTTTCATCGAAACATACGCTTTAAACAGGCTTTATCTCTTTAACTATACATAGTCATGAGAGGGATTTGAGAGCATGGAGACGGGTACTGTTAAATGGTTCAATAATGCTAAGGGCTTTGGTTTTATCTGTCCTTTGGGCGGCGGCGAAGACATATTCGCCCATTACTCCACCATAAAAATGGAGGGCTACCGAACGCTAAAAGCGGGGCAACAGGTCAGTTTTGACGTTCACGAAGGCCCCAAAGGAAACCATGCCAGCATTATCATACCTGTGGAGTCTGAAGTGGTCGCCTGACGACCCCACTCAACGCCGAGTGATAACAGCAGATAACCCACAATCTTTATAAGATACCAGTCACGCGTTGTCTGGTATTTTATTTATGGGGGAGAACTCCCCTCTCTTCAAGTGCTGATTAAGAAAAATTAAATTTTATTGACTGCATTGTTAAAAATAAACCTCGTCCTCACGAAGATAAACCGTTACTAAACAACCGTAGCGGTCTCCATTTTTCCTCCTCAATTGTTGTAATCTGGTTTATTAATTAGCTGTTCAAATAGCATCAATATCTTTTATTGGTCACTAAGAACATGTCTATCCTCAGCTACCCCGCTCACACGACTGAGCCAATGTCTGGTCTTGCACTGATGTCCTCATTAATTACCGGAAAGCTCATCCCGGGAAAAATGTGGAATAAGCCCGCGTATCGCTTTAAGTTTTTAATGCGAAGCTTGTTATATCCGCTCGCCACGCTGCGAGTCATGAATCAGTTGGCCAATCACCCACTGAGAGAAGAAATACTGCAAGCTCAGCCAACGCTGCCCTGTAAGGTGCATAGACCATACTTGGCAGTAAATATGACCCGAGAGCAGCATGTCAGTGGTCTGTGCGACCACTATCGCTTTGTTCGCGAACGTATGCCGCTTCCAATGCAAATGGCGCACTTGAATAAAGCTCTGCTAAAAATTGCCTCGTTTAACGGAAAAGACGAGTCAACGTATTGTATTAGCATGAATGCTTATCAACGACTCGATAAAGAAGGAGAGATCACGCTTTCATTTGTTAATGATACAGGCACAGCGTTAGCCAACGTGACTTTTTCATTTATAAACTACGACAGTCAGCCCACTTTATTTATTGGGGCAATACAGGGACCGGCTCAGGATGTCGATCACCAGCATATTCAACAGGCGACCAAAGCCTGCCACGGACTTTTTCCAAAAAGAATTTTAATGGAGGCCGTGCTGCTTTTGGCAGAGAAAATGAATATGAAACAGGTTTTTGCCGTCGGTAATAAAACCCACATTTATGAAAGCCCGCGTTATAACAAGCGTAAGCAGTATTTTTATGCCGACTATGACGCATTCTGGGAAACGCTCGGCGCGCACAGGCACGAAAATGGTTATTTTCATTTCCCGACACAGGTGCCCCATAAATCGCTGGCCGATATTGCCAGTAAAAAACGGGCAGAATATCGCCGTCGCTATGAGCTACTCGACGAAATGGAAACGCAAATTCGTCATCATTTTGCTAAAATGCCGTCTAAAACACTGTAATAAAAGCCAAAGTGATAGGATGAGGATTATCAGCACTTTGGCTTATATGTGGCTGTTAATCTGCACGGCCGCGCGCAAGCCAAGCTACGCGTGAAAACATCTGCTTGAGAACAATTGGCACAGCTCCCACGCCTCGCGTCGAAGCCGACATTGCAACTTCAATGGCCAAGTCTGGCTTTGAGCTGCGGTGCACGGCCTTCTCGATGATATGCCTGGCAGATATCGGCGCATGTTCTGGCGTGCCCGCCGCGCGCCGATAGACATCCTCAAAACCGTTGCGATAAAGATAGTTTTCAATGTCCATCGCGGGCAAAGCGGTCAGTCTGTCACGCAGTATATCTTCATGGTTCTCAACGAGACTCGATACAGTAGCGGCATATTTTCTGCCGGCTTCGTCGCCGTCCACCAGCACGTGCCATTCAATACCCATCTGTCTGGCGAAGCGCAGTAGTGGCTTCAGTCCGCTTTGGGCAAATTCGATAACCTTGATCCCTTCCGACTCAAAATTATAGCCACACTGCCGCGCCAACTGATTCAGCAACCACACTTCGGTTTCACCCTCGACCAACAACCAACAGCGGGCAAATAGCGAAGAAGGACGACTGTAGCGAATATGAAATGCAATGCGCCGACTGTCTTCCGAGCTCATCCCCTGAGGCCCGATACTGTAAGCAGCCACTTTTGCAGACTCTCGGACCAGGCGACATATCTGTTCAACCGGAACCAGCGCCAGCAAGTCGCCGGAGTTAGTGGTGGTGATACGCTGCAAAGGCAGCTGCTCAAGCAATCCCCAAGCGACCGATAGCATGATCGGATGCAAACGTGTTTCTGGATCTTCAATCAGTAATAATGGGCGCGCATCGGGATTAAGCGCCACGGCACCCTTAGCTTGCAGCAGGGTTGAGAACATCGCCAGCATCATCACCCGCATACTGCGGCTGTTGGGTTCGGCAATCATTTGATTGATGTTATTGAGCGATCGCCACGCCTGTCGGCTTTCTGCCCTGCCGTGGCGCTTTTGCTGCCAGGATTTTTTGTTTCTTCCAGCACTGTCACTGCTTTCATCGCCCGACGGATTGACGGATGAAGGGGCACTGTTCATACCAAAATAGTGTTCCAACAGTTGCTGCATTGCCGCTAGCCCCTGACGAAGTTCCGCATTGGTTAAGGCTTGGGGGTTATGAATGAGCGCGCGGGTCAGCTCGTCCAACTGTTTCGCCATTGCCCCCTGCTGCAGCTGCGGCGAGAGGTCTTGTTTACGAATGCGACGAACAAAACGCGCGTCTCGAAGGCGCAGCACCGGATGTAGACGAATCAGTGCCTGAGCAAGCGGGTCGATAGTTTTTAGTGCCAGCGGCTCGCCGTTAGCCGCAAGAAAGGTTCGCCAAGTGGCAACGCTGCCGTCATCATCCATTTCCCCCTCAAGGCGGTAATAAATACGATTAAGGCGATCGTCGCAGCGCACCCAAAGAGGTGAAAGCGGATTGAAACGTGGCGACATATGATTGCCGGGCTGATTTTCACAGAAGGTGAATACCACGTGCAGATAGCGCTGTTTGGCCTGCTGCTCACCAGCAGGAAAATGAAAATCTTGCTCCTGAAAACAGTAAAGCTCAGGCTCTGGCGACAGCAGCAGCGTCAGCGCATCGAGCAGACTGGATTTACCCCAGGCATTTTCACCCAGTAATACTGTATTGGTGTTGATGGTTCCCAGATTACTCTGCGTGCGATCGTCATGAAAGTCGTTCAACGATACGCCACGACGGTCTGGTTGAGTCAAGGTCAAGGAGAGGCGGTTGATCCCCCGGAAACCGACAATATCAATATGCTCAAGATACATTGGCACCTCCCGTGCAGCGTTTTCTGGCCTGTTTCCTCTCTTGAGCATGGCTACAAATAGCCATATTGGTCAAGCGATAGAGATAAACGGCGCGGCTCAACGCATGAGAAACTTTACTCTATCTGCGCTTTTGGTTAGCTTGTGCCACGCCCTATACTCTCGTCAATGCTCAAGCCATTCGAAAGGATCCCGTTTTATATGTATTCAGGTTTACTGATTATTCTTCTGCCACTGATCGTGGGCTATTTTATTCCGGTCAAACGCCCCACTTTATTACACTTAGTGAACAATCTGCTGAGCTGGATGGTGTACGTCATTCTGTTCATTATGGGCGTCAGTTTGGCATTTTTGGATAATCTCAGCGCTAATTTATTGATGATTTTCAAATACACTGCGTTTTTTTTCGTCTGCATTTTAGCGGTGAATCTGTTGGCACTCTGGTTGCTGGAACGCCGCAAGCCGTGGAAGACTAAACACCATCAGGAAGTGCTACCCTCAAGACTGCACATGGCGCTCGACTCACTGCGCCTCTGTTTTGTGGTGGTCGCCGGTTTTCTTCTTGGCTTGACCCAGTGGCACTGGCTGACCTATGCCAGTCAGGCCAGTGAGGCGGCGCTGATTTTTCTGCTGCTGCTGGTAGGTGCGCAGTTGGGTAACAGCAGCCTGACACTGCGGCAGATAGTTCTCAACCGACGCGGCATGCTGGTGGCGTCAGTGGGTGCCATAGCCTCACTCGGCGGCGGAATGATGGCTGCCTTATGTTTAGGATTGCCATTGAAAACCGGCCTGGCAATGGCATCAGGTTACGGGTGGTATTCGCTTTCAGGTATCGTGTTGACCGACTCATTTGGTCCGGTTATCGGCAGTGCCGCGTTTTTCAACGACCTCGCGCGCGAACTTTGCGCCATTATGCTTATTCCTACCTTAGTACGCAGCAACCGTTCGTCGGCGCTAGGGCTTTGTGGCGCAACGTCGATGGACTTTACATTACCGGTATTACAACGTAGCGGCGGGCTGGATATGGTGCCCGCGGCGGTGGTTCACGGCTTTTTACTGAGTTTGCTCGCACCGGTACTGATGGCTGTTTTCTCCTCCTGAGCCGCCGAAAAAATCTTATCGTCTATGCTTATCCCCTGAAGTTTTAAATTTCTTTAATTGCAGGAGACTTTCCTGCGAGAGAAAAAAATCAAAAACACCGGAGGGATTCATGAAACAAACCGTCGCGGCATTTATCGCAAAAACATTCGAAGAAGCAGGCATAAAAAGAATTTGGGGTGTAACTGGCGATTCGCTGAACGGCCTCAGTGACAGCCTTAATCGCATGGGCACCATCGAGTGGATCGGCACCCGTCATGAAGAGGTTGCCGCCTTCGCCGCCGGTGCTGAAGCGCAAATCACCGGTAAGTTAGCGGTGTGCGCCGGCTCTTGCGGACCCGGTAACCTGCACCTAATCAACGGCCTGTTTGACTGCCATCGCAACCGCGTGCCGGTCGTCGCCATCGCCGCGCATATCCCTTCCAGCGAAATTGGTAGTGGATATTTTCAGGAAACACACCCCACCGAGTTGTTCCGCGAGTGTAGTCATTACTGCGAGATGATAAGCAATCCTGAACAGCTTCCACAGGTGCTGGCCATTGCGATGCGTAAAGCCATTCTCAACAAGGGCGTGTCAGTTATCGTTCTGCCCGGTGATGTTGCGCTAAAACCGGCACCGGAAAATGCTGTCACAACCTGGTATCAGCCGCTGCTGCCTGTAGTACAACCTGCACTTTCTGAAATTGAAAAACTCGCCAAACTGTTGAACGACTCGTCCAACATTACGCTGATGTGCGGCAGCGGCTGCGCCGGTGCTCATCAGGAAGTGGTAAAACTGGCCGAAACGCTGAAAGCGCCGGTGGTTCATGCGCTGCGTGGAAAAGAACACATTGAGTGGGATAATCCTTACGATGTCGGAATGACCGGCCTGATTGGCTTCTCGTCGGGCTATCACGCCATGATGAATGCCGACACATTGATCCTGCTGGGTACGCAGTTCCCGTATCGCGCGTTTTACCCAACCGATGCAAAAATCATTCAAATTGACATTAATCCAGGCAGCATCGGCTCGCACTGCCACGTAGATATGGCGCTGGTCGGCGATGTCAAAGCGACACTTGGCGCACTGTTGCCAGGCCTGATAGCGAAAACCGACGCCAGCTTCCTTGATAAGGCCCTTAAACACTATCGCGAGGCGCGCAAAGGTCTGGATGATCTGGCAACGTTAAACGACAAACAGGCTATTCATCCGCAGTATCTGGCTAAACAAATCAGTAAATTCGCCGATGAGGATGCTATTTTCACCTGCGACGTCGGTACGCCAACCGTCTGGGCCTGTCGTTACCTGGAAATGAATGGTAAACGTCGACTGCTCGGTTCGTTTAACCACGGATCGATGGCCAACGCCATGCCGCAGGCTATTGGCGCACAGGCTATCGACCGAGGCCGACAGGTTGTGGCAATGTGCGGTGACGGCGGCTTTGCCATGTTAATGGGCGATTTTTTGTCGATTGCGCAACATAAACTGCCCATTAAATTGGTCATCTTCAACAACAGCGTGCTGGGATTTGTCGCGATGGAAATGAAAGCCGGAGGGTATTTAACCGATGGCACCGAGCTGAAAAACCCCGACTTTGCGGCAATTGCCGAAGCCACCGGAATCAAAGGTATTCGGGTGGAGAAAGCCTCCGACGTTGACGCCGCGCTGCAGGAGGCCTTCGCTCACGACGGACCGGTGCTGATAGACGTGATAACCGCCAAGGAAGAGCTTGCCATGCCGCCGCAGATTAAAGCTGAGCAGGCCAAAGGCTTTAGCCTGTACATGCTGCGCGCCATTATCAACGGTCGCGGTGACGAAGTCGTTGAATTAGCTAAAACCAACTGGCTGCGTTAAGGAAAGCGCTCTGCATTTTGCCAGATTATGGGTATATAGTGGTAAACCCTTTCCCGTGGGTGCGAATTTCGCCCTGCGGGAAACGGCAATACATTACGGTAACCTGTTTCAGGCCAATAGTGAGAGGAAGCAACGTTGATCGATTTACGCAGTGACACCGTTACGCGCCCGAGTGAGGCTATGCGTCAAGCCATGTATCAGGCCGAAGTAGGTGATGATGTATACGGCGATGACCCCACAGTTAACGCATTACAGGCAATGGCCTGCGAGCTTACAGGCAAAGAAGCCGCCCTGTTTTTCCCGACCGGTACCCAGGCTAATCTGGTTGCCCTGCTCTCTCACTGCCAGCGCGGTGATGAGTACATCGTCGGCCAAAAAGCCCATAACTATATGTATGAGGCCGGAGGGGCAGCAGTATTAGGCAGCATTCAGCCCCAACCGCTGGACATGGCAGACGACGGCTCTATCCCGCTTGAAAAAGTCGCCGCCGCCATTAAGCCTGATGATATTCACTTTGCCCGCACCCGATTGTTGAGTCTCGAAAACACGCACAGCGGAAAAGTATTGCCCATTGCGTATTTGAAGCAGGCCTTTGAATTTACGCGTGAAAAAAATCTCTCACTGCACATAGACGGGGCCCGCATTCTCAATGCCGCCGTTGCGCTCGAGATTCCTTTAAGCGACATCACCCGCTATTGCGATACCCTGACTATTTGCCTCTCGAAAGGTCTGGGAGCGCCCGTGGGTTCACTGCTGTGTGGTAGCAAAGCGTTTATTCAGCACGCCAACCGCTGGAGAAAAATGACCGGTGGCGGCATGCGCCAGTCAGGTATTCTCGCAGCAGCGGGAATTTATGCGTTAGAAAACAACGTTCAACGCCTCAAAGAAGATCACGACAACGCCGCTTGGCTTGAACAACAGCTGCGGGACATTGGCCTCGATATCGTCGAACCGGGTGCGCAAACCAATATACTGTACGTTCGTCAATCCTCTGAGCTGGCATCAAAACTTGGCCCATGGATGCGCCAACACGGTGTGCTGATAGGCTCAGGCCCGCTGACCCGCCTCATTACGCACATCAATTTAAGCCGTCAGGATTTAGAAAAAGTTGTCAGCCTGTGGCAACAATTTTTGCGTAATCCGGGTTAATTCACTGTCCGCAGTCTTGTAAGAGAGCGCGGACATTGCTCTCCGTCTGCGGGCAAATTCTTGTCACTTTGAACGAGCAAAATGGAAGATGCCTACACTTAACGCAGAGACGCGAGTCGTCGTTCTCGGCGCCAGCGGCTACATTGGTCGACATTTAACGGACTACCTTAACCGGCAGGGCTATCAGGTTACCGCCGCCGCAAGGCGCAGAGACTGGCTGGTTGCACAAAAATGGCCCGGTGTTCGCTGCTGTTTTGCCGATGTCTATCATAACGCCAGTTTGCGCGACGCCTTTGACGGCGCCGAGGTGCTGTTTTATCTGGTCCACGCGGTAAGCGAGGACGATGATCTGTTCGAGAAGGAGCGTCAGGCAGCTCAAAATGTACTGTTGGCCCTAAAAGATTCATCAATAAAGCAGATTATTTATCTGGGGGCGATGCAGCCGGAAAATCCTACCTCCACGCATTTACAGGCGAGAAAGCTTACTGGCGATCTTTTTCGCATGGGAAATATACCGGTCATTGAAGTGCGCGCAGGCATGGTGATTGGCCCTGGTTCTGCGGCCTTCGAGGTAATGCGCGACATGGTATATAATCTCAAGGTGCTCACTCCCCCATCATGGGTGAGAAAACACTCGGCTCCGATCGCGCTGCCGGATCTGTTGCATTATCTCGGCGGATTGATTGGCTGTCCCTCTCCTCGTCATTTGATCTTTGATGCCACTGGCCCGGAATACCTGAGTTACCGTCAGCTGATGGAGCGTTTTATTGCGCTCAGTGGCCGACGTCGTTGGCTGTTTCCGATCCCCTTACCTACACAGCTTATCTCCGTTCTGTTTCTCAGCCTGCTTACGTCTGTTCCTTCCCAGTTAGTCAAAGCGCTGATTCAAGGACTAAAACAGGATTTGCCCGCCAATGGCAAGACGCTTCAGGAACTGCTGCCTCAACGGCTGACGTCGATTGACGACGCCATTAATCAGACGCTGGCGCAGGAAGCGGAGCAGGTACTGAACTCTCCAGAATGGGCCAACGATGCCGATGCTCATCTGCGCTGGCGTGAGGACTATGCCTTTTACCCCAAGCAGGCAGGATTTAGGCTCGAAACCTCGGCCTCCATCAAGGCTTTGTGGCTGGTGATTAATCAACTGGGCGGAGAAGAGGGATTCTTTTATGCTCCCGCGCTTTGGCGTCTTCGAGGCAGAATAGACAGGCTATTGGGTCATAAAACACCCACCGGACGTCCGGCTAAGCCGCTGTTGGCAGTGGGAGATAAAGTCGATAGCTGGAAAGTTATTAATATCGTTCCCGGTAAAACTCTGTCACTCCTGTTTGGCATGAAGGCTCCCGGGTTGGGTCGGCTCACGTTTACACTCAAGGACCACGGCGAAAGGCGCAGTCTGGACATTACTGCATGGTGGCATCCCGCCGGTGCTCGCGGCCTTTTGTACTGGTTCAGTATGATGCCTGCACACCTTTTTGTCTTTCGCGGCATGGCAAAACGGATTGCCAGTTTGGCGCGACAAAAAGATCGGCGGGGTCACTAAAAAAGCAGCCGGTTATTTTGCAGGCAAACGCACTGAGAGTGTCACAAGTTCTCCCGTTTCCCATTGCATAGCATTTAATTTCAAGAAAGAATGGCCGCCTATTTGCCCAAGCTTACGTTAGGGGCTTCGGCAACGACAATTTTTACGGAATTCGGATGCATATGAAGGTATTGGTTACCGGCGCAACCAGTGGTCCAGGCCGCAACGCAGTGGAATATCTGTGTAAAAAAGGCATAAAAGTCAGGGCGACGGGTCGCAATGCGGCAATGGGCCCTCTGCTGGAAAAACTGGGGGCGGAATTTATTCATGCCGATCTGACCAATCTGGTTTCCGCCCAGGCGAAAGTGCTGCTGGCCGACGTTGATACCCTTTGGCACTGCTCTGGGCTAAGTGCACCCTGGGGCAGTGAGCAGGATTTTCAACTCGCCAACGTACGCGCCACGCGTCGCCTCGGCGAATGGGCCGCCGCCTACGGCGTAGAGAACTTTATCCACCTATCTTCTCCGGCGATTTATTTCGACTTCCACCATCATCGTAATATTAAAGAAGAGTTTCGTCCTGCGCGCTTTGCCAACCAGTTTGCCCGCAGCAAAGCCGCCGCCGAGCAGGTCATCACAACTCTTGCCCTCTCTAATCCGCAAACGCATTTTACTATTTTACGCCCGCAGGGGATTTTTGGACCACACGACAACGTGCTGTTGCCAAGACTATTGCAGATGATTAAGTACGGCACGCTAATGCTGCCGCGGGGTGGTGATGCACTGGTTGATATGACCTTCGTTGAAAACGTTGCCCATGCCATGTGGCTGGCAACTGAGAGTCAGAGTCACGAGTCTGGCAGAGCCTATAACATCACGAATATGCAGCCACGCCCGCTGAAATCGCTGATTGCACAGCTGATGGACGGTCTGGACGTTAAGTATCGCATCCGATCCGTGCCTTATCCGCTGCTGGATATGATGGCGCGCGGCATGGAAAAATTGGGCCGCAAGCAGCACCGCGAGCCGATGCTGACTCACTACAGCGTAGCCAAGCTTAATTTTGACGTCACCCTTGATACGCAGCGTGCCGAAACAGAGCTGGGCTACCGTCCCATCGTCTCACTCGACGAAGGCATCCGTCGCACCGCCGTTTGGCTAAAAGACCATGGAAAACTGCAACAGCAGCAAGGCATTGTCGGCCATCCTAACTAATCAGCTGACGACGGATACTGTTGTAATAACGCATCGACGATGGCTTCGCTCTCGGCATCTGCATTTCCCTGATAATCACTCTGCCTGAAGTGCATTTGAAATGCCCTGATCACGCGACGCTGCTGACGTGGCGTCATATCCGCACTCACCGGATATCCGTATCGCGCCAACTTACTGAGCAATAAAGCACTTTCGACCGGCTGATGCGGGTCACGCCCGTGTAAAAAAGCTTTCACTCGCCACGCCTGCGGCCAGGCACCTACGCCGTTCTCTGCCAACGCCTGCCAGGGAAACAGCGGCCCCGGATCTTCCTTGCGCTGAGGGGCAATATCGCTGTGCGCGACAACGTTCTGCGGTGCTAACTGATAGCGTTTTACAATGTCTTTACTGAGCGACGTCAGCAACGCGATTTGCTCGGGCGGAAAAGGATAAAATCGCTGCGCCAACAGCCGTTGTGAATAGCCTTTATTTTCCAGTTCTATCCCGATGGACGTGTCGTTAAGATTGGTTCTGCCCCGCCATCCGCTGGCACCTGCATGCCAGGCCCTCATGGATTCGGGAACCAACTGCCAGGCAACAGGCTGACCGTTAACGTGCGGAGGCCGCGCCGGAATCAGATAATGGGCACTCACGTGCTCATCAGTCAGTGTATTCAGGGCGCTGTGGAAATCTTCGGCGGTATAGTGAATCACCAAAAAACGTATGCGCTGATCGGCCCCCTGCGCCTGCCGAGTCGTTTCAAGCACATAATTATGCTGACCCGCCTTAGGTAGTGATGTTTGGCAACCCACCAGCATCAATAGCCCTGCCAGAATCAACGTAGCCTGACAACGTTGTAGAAAAATCATGTTATTGCCCTTCCCTGAGTGAGCACGTATTTCATCTTTAGAAGTGTAACCGGTCATGCAACATTAGAAATCGGATTTATACTTATGATGACTGTAAATGGAATGTTTGCTGGAAAACCTTTATGCATACGTCAAGGATTACAATGAAAAAGAGACTGATAACCCCCATTTTACCGCTGTTACTGGCTCTCGGCGGCTGTACCCAGGTAACGCCCGCCTATCAGGATATTGGTAGCAGAAACGCCCCCTGCATCGATGGAGGTCCCGATGCCGTTGCGCAGCAGTTCTACGATTACCGCATCAGCAAACACCAGAGCGGATTCCCTACCACCAGCCAGTTGTCGGAATATCGCCCCTATCTGAGCAACGATTTGTATCAGGCGCTGCTTAACGCACAGCATGAACCTAAAATTGACGTGGCTGCCACGCCAAATGAGAAATCGGGTCAAACTACCGGCGACGTTTTCTCAAGCCTGTTCCAAGGCCCCACCTCGGTAAAGGTCGCGAGTGCATCCACTATTCCGAATACCGATGCGCGGAACATTCCGCTGCGGGTGAGCATGGTTAACGACAGCAATAAAGGCCAGCAGGCCACGTGGAAAGATGAAGTATTAATGACGCGACAGGGCCACTGCTGGGCGATAGACGACGTGCGCTACATGGCGAACCTCGACTTTGCCTCCAGCGGCAGTTTGCGTCAGGTGTTAGAAAAAAATCGCGAAAAATGAGCGAAAACGTGTAGACCTGCAACACCTCATTAACGCTATCTTATGCTAAGTTTAGGGATCAGGCCGCACACAAATAAATTTTAACCCGTCATTGTTGCATAACTATGCTACAGGGGTTACCCTCTGCGGCATTAATGGCTATTCAGTATTTGCGCATGAGTATTCAACTAAACAGTATTAACTGCTTCTACGGTGCCCATCAGGCACTCTTTGACATCCAGCTTGACTGTCAGGCGGGTGAAACACTGGTGCTGCTCGGACCGAGCGGTGCAGGTAAAAGTTCGCTTCTGCGGGTGTTGAACCTGTTGGAAATGCCGCGTTCTGGCACTTTGCACATCGCTGGTAATCAATTCGACTTCCAAAAGAAGCCGGATGAAAAGGCTGTCCGCGAGCTGCGTCAAAACGTCGGCATGGTATTCCAACAGTACAACCTTTGGCCGCATCGTACTGTACTCGACAACCTGCTCGAGGCACCCTGCCGCGTGTTGGGTTTAAGCAAAGAGGCCGCCATGGCGCGCGCTGAAAAATTGCTGACCCGCCTGCGTCTGACTGACTTTGCCAAACGTTTTCCGCTGCATCTTTCCGGTGGACAGCAACAGCGCGTGGCCATTGCTCGTGCGCTGATGATGGAGCCTCAGGTTCTGCTGTTTGACGAACCCACTGCGGCGCTTGACCCGGAAATCACCGCTCAAATCGTCAGCATTATTCGTGAGCTTGCCGATACTGGGATTACCCAGGTTATCGTCACCCACGAAGTTGAAGTGGCACGTAAAACGGCGACCCGCGTGGTCTACATGGAAAATGGCCGCATCGTTGAGCAAGGTGATGCCAACTGTTTCGCGCAGCCGCAAACCCGTGAGTTTGCCAGCTATTTATCACATTGATTGGCCTTTAATCTCTATCATGGAGTTTCAAATGAAAAAGTTTTTAGTTGCGGCTATTTTGGCCGGTGTCAGCTTGTCCGCCAGCGCGGCAGAAACCATTCGTTTCGCAACCGAAGCAGGTTATGCACCGTTTGAATTTGTAGGTGCAGACAACAAAATCCAGGGCTTCGATATCGACTTGGCCAACGCAATGTGTAAAGAGATGCAGGCAACCTGTACCTTCACCAACCAGTCTTTCGACAGCCTGATCCCAAGCCTTAAATTCCGTCGCATTGACGCCGTTATCTCAGGCATGGACATTACTGCCGAGCGTTTGAAGCAGGTTTCCTTCACCAATGCTTACTACGATAACTCCGCTATCTTCTTTGCGCAGAAAGGTAAATTCACCGATCTCGCGTCACTCAAAGGTAAGCGCGTCGGCATTCAGAACGGCACCACCCACCAGAAATACCTGATGGACAAGCACGCTGAAATCACTGCTGTTCCTTACGACAGCTATCAAAATGCGGTGTTGGATCTGAAAAACGGCCGCCTTGACGCCGTATTCGGCGATACCGCCGTGGTTCAGGAGTTTCTAAAACAAAATCCAAGCTTGGGCACTGTCGGCGATAAAATTACCGATCAAAGCTACTTCGGCTCCGGTCTGGGCATCGCCGTTCGTCAGAATAATACCGAGCTGTTGGGTAAAATGAACGATGCGCTGGCGAAAGTCAGGCAGGATGGAACTTACAAAACGCTGTATACCAAATGGTTCCAGCAGTAATCTGACTATCGATGATTGAACTTCAACCTCTGCTAAGCGCCGCCGGCATGACCGTCGGCCTTGCCATCTGTGCTCTGATACTCGGCCTGTTTTTGGCGATGCTGTTTGCGGTATGGGAGTCTTCTCCCTGGAAACCGCTCAGCTGGCTGGGAACAGCCTGGGTGACGATTTTGCGCGGACTGCCTGAAATTCTGGTGGTGCTGTTTATCTATTTCGGTTCGTCGCAACTGCTATTAACCCTGTCCGACGGATTTAGTATTAACCTCGGTTTTTTCCAGATCCCGGTTAAGTTGCCGATTGATAATTTCGAAATCAGCCCGTTTGTCTGTGGCGTAATAGCACTGTCACTGCTGTATTCGGCCTACGCCTCGCAGACGCTGCGCGGTGCACTCAAGGCCGTACCCCACGGTCAATGGGAGTCGGGTCAGGCACTGGGCATGCGAAAAGTCGCGATTTTCTTCCGACTGATTATGCCGCAGATGTGGCGTCATGCCCTTCCGGGCTTGGGCAACCAATGGCTGGTATTGTTAAAAGACACCGCGCTGGTGTCACTTATCAGCGTTAACGACCTGATGCTGCAAACCAAGAGCATTGCCACCCGCACTCAGGAGCCATTCACTTGGTATATGACTGCGGCAGGCATTTATCTGGTCGTCACCCTGTTTAGCCAGTTCGTCATAAAACGCATCGAACTCCGCACCACCCGCTTTGAACGGAGCGCTTCCTGATGTGGGAATATTTGCCTGAAGTTTTAAAAGGCCTGCACACCAGTCTGACGCTAACCGTGGGTGCGCTGATTGTTGCACTGCTGCTGTCGGTGTTATTTACCGTGATACTGACGCTGAAAGTACCCGTGCTCAACGCAGTGGTTCGCGGCTACATCACGCTGTTTACCGGTACGCCACTGCTGGTACAAATCTTTCTACTTTACTACGGTCCGGGGCAATTCCCTTCGATTCGCGAGATCCCTTGGCTGTGGGAAATGCTTTCACAGCCGTGGTTGTGTGCAATGTTTGCCCTCGCACTGAACAGTGCCGCGTACACCACCCAACTGTTTACCGGCGCGGTCAGAGCTATTCCTCGGGGCCAGTGGGAATCATGTGAATCACTGGGCATGTCGAAAAAACAATCTCTGCGGATCCTGCTGCCCTTTGCGTTTAAACGTGCGCTGTCGTCTTATTCCAACGAAGTGGTGCTGGTATTTAAAAGCACTTCACTGGCGTACACCATCACCCTGATGGATGTTATGGGACACAGCCAGTTGATGTATGGTCGTACTTACGACGTGATGGTATTTGGCGCTGCTGGGGTGGTTTATCTGTGTGTCAACGGCCTGCTAACACTAATGATGCGCCTGATCGAGCGACGCGCACTGGCGTTTGAACGTCGGAACTAGGCACCCACGGTGATAGAAAACCCTATTAAGTGAGTTATTGATGATAGAAGGCGGCAGAAATGCCGCCTTCTATCATTGATGCACCTAGCTACGCGACCGGTGAGCCGCGAGGTGACTGCTTTGATTTACTGATTGCGTGCAACTATCCCCGCAATTATCGCTTTGAGTTCCAATACCCCCTGCTCACGAGTGATGTCACCTGAAACAACCGCATTTGAAATTGAATCAGCAGCGCCAAGCATCGCCCATAAACTCGGTAAAAATATGCCCTTTTCATTCACAAAAGAGGCAAACCATTTCTGAATTTTTTCAATAAAATCAATTTGATAATTTCTTTTCACTTCAGCCAACTCTGGTGAACCGCCCAGAGCAGACAAAACGTCGGGTATTTCACGCCCCTGTGTCATGACGCAGTCGACATAGCAGGCAGCAATAACCGCGGCTTTGGCATTAACACTGTTTTCAGCTGCATCCATAGCCACAGTAATAATCGCGTTTTGCCGAATATCAAAATCTTCATACAAAGCCGCCAATAATCCGTGACGCGTAGTGAAATGGTCATAAACGACAGGTTTGCTGACACCCGCTTCTTCGCCAACCCGCGCAAGCGTAAGTGCATCACTGCCTTCGAGCCGAACAATCCGCCACGCGGTTTCCAGCAACTGACTGCGCCTCGCCTCACGTGATAAACGACGTTTTGGAGCATCATGGGTGTGAGAGATCATGCCATTGCCTTCTCGGCAAAAAGCTGCTGACCCACTCGGTTTGCCGCGCGGTAATGTGAATAGGGATAATCAGCGTCGGAAGGCAGCAGCAGTTCGCTGGTTATTACCGGCGCGCCGCAATAACCAAAAATACCATGGTCGATCTGCGTCTTCATGCTGCCAAAATAACCGTGACGAACATAGGTACGCTGGTCGGCCCCGCCAAGCGCAATGAGATGGACAGGTAGATTTCCAAGGTGCTTCACCAATTTGCCATCAGCGTCGTCATAGGCCCACCCTTGAGTAAAAACGCGATCTATCCAGCCCTTCAACTGAGCCGGGAAGGACCACCAGTATATTGGATAGACAAGCACAAGGGCATCGGCCCGATCGAGACGAGCCTGTTCGGCCATGACGTCATCGGGCAATGTTGACAGACCTTTAAACTGATTAAAGTCAGTGGCGTTGAAACGTGGATCAAACCCCTCCGCTGCCAGGTCGGCGTATTCGTAGGTATGGGCATGACCGGCTGACTCAATACCTTTTGCTACCTCTGCAGCAACAGCATGAGTGTGAGATTTTGAGTCAGGATGAGTATAAGTGATAAGTGCATGCATAAAAGCGTACCTCATTTATAATTAACTTACTAAAGGTAACTTACTATTAGTAGCTTATCAAGCATACATTTATCGTGCACTCTACTCAGCTAAGTCGAACAACCATCCGGCCTAATCACAGTTCCCCAACGCTTATTGCATTGATTTCATAAATTAAGTGATAAACATCACACTAAATTGCGTAAAACCCCCTTAGAATGGTCTGCCAAAATGTTACCAAGGATGTCTCCATGCATACCCGTTTCATCGACGCTTTCGCCGGCCTGCCCGCTTCACTGCAATCTGCCCTAGAGCCGATACTCAGCCATGATGACTTCCCCGCCATGTTCACGGCAGAACAGGTTGGCCAACTCAAGTCTACAACCCGTCTGGACGATGCCGCACTGGCCTTTGCCCTTCTGCCTTTAGCCGCCGCCTGTTCTTTAACGCCAATTTCACACTTTCACGTTGGCGCCGTTGCGCGCGGCGTCAGTGGTAACCTTTATTTTGGCGCAAACATGGAGTTTAGCGGCGCATCAATGCAGCAAACGGTGCACGCCGAGCAGTCTGCCGTCACGCACGCCTGGATGCGTGGTGAGCCGAGGCTGGCATCGATTACCGTCAATTACACGCCCTGCGGCCACTGCCGACAGTTTATGAACGAGCTCAACAGCGGCACCGAGCTGGCGATCCACCTACCAGAGAGAGCCGTCGCCAGCCTAGGTGACTACCTCCCTTACTCCTTTGGTCCGCGCGACCTCGAAATCGAAACTCTGTTGATGGACAAAGTCGATCACGGCTATCACATTGAGAGTCAAGACGCGTTGGCGCTACAGGCTCTGGATGCCTGCAACCAAAGTCACGCCCCCTACAGCCAGTCTCACAGCGGCATTGCCCTCGAAAGCGCCAGCGGAAAAGTGTTCACCGGTCGCTATGCGGAAAATGCTGCCTTTAACCCGAGTTTGCCTCCGTTGCAGGCTGCTTTAGTGGTGTTAAATCTTGCGGGTGAAGACTGCCTTAAAATCCGCCGTGCCGTGCTGATTGAACGTCCCCATCCACTGGTCAGCCAGTTTGATGCTACTCGCGCCACCCTTGCCGCACTGGATTGCCACTCGTTAGTGCATATCCAGCTCTAAGCCGCACGACACGTCGCATTATAAAAAAGGGCCATCGTCGAATGGCCCTCTCTTTTATTCTCTTCATCAACATTTAATCAACATAGACCCCCATTCATCGTGAAAAAATTGAGTTGCGCCTTTCACCTCTGCTAAAGTCTTTGGGTCACACAAGTCATTAAAAATCGATGTGACAAACGCGCTATATTCATTTGCCTTTCCTGCCTTTTCCGAGACCTAAAGAGTAAATCAATGGAACTTGAATACGAAAGTAAACGTCCGCTTTATATTCCGCACGCAGGCCCGATCCTGCTTGAATTCCCGTTGTTAAACAAAGGCAGCGCCTTTAGCCAGGAAGAACGCGCCAACTTCAACCTGCACGGCCTGTTGCCAGAAACGGTTGAAAGCATTGAAGAACAGGCCGCTCGCGCCTACCGTCAGTTCCAAGACTTCAAAACCGACATCGATAAACATATTTATCTGCGCAATATTCAGGACACCAACGAAACCCTGTTTTATCGTCTTATCGACGAGCATTTGAGTGAAATGATGCCGGTTATCTACACCCCAACCGTGGGTGAAGCCTGCGAGCATTTCTCCGAGATTTACCGTCGCGCTCGCGGCCTGTTCATCTCTTATCCAAATCGTGAACACATTGACGACATGCTGCAGAACGCCACCAAGCAGCATGTTAAAGTGATTGTCGTTACTGACGGCGAACGCATTCTTGGCCTCGGCGACCAAGGCATCGGCGGGATGGGCATTCCTATCGGCAAGCTGTCGCTGTACACCGCCTGTGGTGGAATCAGCCCGGCTTATACCCTTCCCGTGGTGCTGGACGCAGGTACCAACAATCCGCAGTTGCTCAATGACCCGCTGTACATGGGTTGGCGTCATCCGCGTATTACCGGCGATGAGTATTACGCCTTTGTCGACCAGTTTATTGAAGCAGTAAAAGTGCGTTTCCCTAACGTGCTGTTGCAATTTGAAGACTTTGCGCAGAAAAATGCCATGCCGCTGCTCAATCGCTACCGTGAAGAGTTGTGCTGCTTTAATGACGATATTCAGGGTACCGCCTCAGTTACCGTCGGCAGCCTGATTGCCGCTAGCCGCGCTGCGGGCAGCCGCCTGCGTGATCAGACTGTCACCTTCCTCGGTGCAGGTTCTGCGGGCTGCGGCATTGCCGAACAAATTATTGCGCAGATGAAATCTGAAGGCCTGAGTGAAGAAGAAGCGCGCGCGCACATCTTTATGGTTGACCGATTTGGCCTGTTGACCGACAAGCTGACCAATTTGCTCGATTTCCAAAACCAACTGGTGCAAAAAAGCGAGGCCTTGCAGAGTTGGGACGTCGACAGCGATAACATTTCTCTGCTTGAAGTCGTGCGTCACGCTAAACCTACCGTGCTTATCGGCGTATCGGGCCAGCCAGGCCTGTTTACCGAAGAAATCATTCGTGAGATGCACAAGCACTGTGAACGTCCGATCGTTATGCCATTAACTAACCCAACGTCACGCGTTGAGGCCCATCCAGCCGATATTATCAGCTGGACCGACGGTGCTGCGCTGGTGGCAACCGGCAGCCCGTTTGCTCCGGTTAGCTATAAAGATAAGGTGTACCCAATTGCCCAGTGCAACAACTCCTACATCTTCCCGGGAATTGGCTTGGCGGTCATCGCCTCAGGCGCCAAACAGGTGACCGACGGCATGCTGATGGCAGCCAGCCGTGCACTCGCCGACTGCTCTCCGCTGGCAACCGACGGCAATGGCTCACTGCTGCCGGATGTTAACGACATTCAAGGCGTGTCTAAGTGCATCGCGATGGAAGTCGGTAAAGCGGCACAGATTGAAGGCGTTGCGCAGGTCACCACCGAAGATGCCCTGTCGAAGGCGATTGAGCACAACTTCTGGGCACCGCAGTACCGTAGCTATAAGCGCACTTCTTTCTAAGCAGCTCGTTAAGCCCGGAAAATTAAGAAACACATTCTGAGAGTTTGCCGCTGTAGCCCACCGGACTATAGTAACAAACTCTCAGGATCCGCTTAAAAAGAGAGCAAGCGCCGCTGATTAAGCTTGCGCTTATTGCGTCAGTCCGGCAGGTAAAGTAGCCTTGAACCTCCTGCATTTTTATTTCGACTCAAAGGCAATATCATGATTAAGCGGCTAATAGTGAGCTTTATCAGCATTTTTGTATTAATGCTGGGTATCGCTATTGGGCTTGACCGCTGGATTAGCTGGAAAACGCAAGATTACATCTACGATGAGGTGCAGGAGTTGCCGCATCGGCAGGTTGGCGTGGTGCTGGGCACCGCCAAGTATTATCGCACCGGCGTTATCAATCAGTATTATCTCTACCGCATTCAAGGGGCGATAAACGCCTACAACAGCGGTAAGGTGAAGTATCTGCTGCTTAGCGGTGATAACGCGCTGCAAAGCTACAACGAACCGATGACCATGCGCCGCGATCTAATGGCCGCCGGCATCCCCTCTAGCGATATCGTGCTCGACTATGCCGGTTTCCGCACGCTGGACTCGATTGTACGCACGCGAAAAGTTTTCGATACCAACGATTTTCTGATTATCACTCAGCGCTTTCACTGCGAGCGTGCACTGTTTATTGCGCTTCACATGGGCATTCAAGCACAGTGTTTTGCGGTTCCATCGCCAAAAGATATGCTCACCGTACGCGTGCGTGAAATATTTGCTCGCCTCGGCGCACTCAATGACTTATATATTCTCAATCGCCAGCCTCGCTTCCTGGGCCCGCTGATCCCTATTCCTGCGGTACATCGCGTTTCTGACGATGCGCAGAGCTATCCCGCCGTCACGCCAGAACAGGTCGTCGCCCTTCAGCATACGTTAAAAGCTGAAAAGAAAGCCGCTGCCAAAAAAGCACAAACCGCCGAGGCAATACCCAAGCCTGATGTGCTTGAAAAACTTGACGACAGCGCCAAGCCAGACAACCCGATAAAAGACGTGACTCCGCCAAAAATGGTCAAATAGACTGCGAAAAAAAGCAGAGCACAAATCCTGTGCTCTGCTGTTAAAGGCTTCTGTTTTACCTTTCGTTCTAGGGAAAGCTACTGTTACTTTTTCTTGGCGTATTTCAATGAGTCGAGCGCCACGGCGAAGATAATAATCCCGCCCTTGATAATGTACTGCCAGTACGGGTTTACACCAATGTACGTCAGGCCATAGTTGATAACGGTAAAGATGAGTACACCGGTCACAACGCCCGCTACCGAGCCAACGCCGCCGGCAAACGATACGCCGCCGACTACGCAGGCCGCAATCGCGTCAAGCTCATACATAAATCCAAGGTTGTTTGTCGCACTGCCGATACGTCCCGCCTCGAGCATTCCGCCAAAGGCATAGAAAACGCCAGACAGGGCGTAAATCATAATCAGGTTCAACGGTACGTTAACACCTGACACACGTGCTGCTTCAGGATTGCCCCCGATGGCAAAAATGTTTTTACCAAAGCGCGTTTTGTTCCACAGAACCCAAACAAAACCAATGGCGATAATTGCGTAGAAGGTTATATAGGACAGCTTCAGGCCACCGAAGCTAATAAAGCCCTGCGCGAAATGCGAGAAATGAGAGTCAAATCCGGCAATCGGCGACGAGCCCACGTAGTCGTAATACAGTGAGTTAATACCGTAAACAATAATCATGGTGCCCAAGGTGGTAATAAATGGCGTCACATTGAGATAGGCGATAATAATACCGTTCACCAAACCAATGATTGCACCCACCAGACAAACTGCCAAAATAACCAGCGGAATAGGGACTACTTCAAGGTGCGGAAACACCTTATTGACGTTATCCATACCCTGTAGCATCGTTGCTGCGACCACGGCTGCTAAACCAACCTGACGCCCAGCTGACAAATCAGTACCTTGGGTAACAATGAGTCCCGCCACGCCAAGGGCGATAATGACGCGCACAGAAGACTGCGTAAGAATATTGCCCAAGTTAATCAAACTTAGGAACGTAGGATCCTGGAAAATAATAATTGCCAGTAACACAAACAGTACAACATAAATCCCGCCCTCTTTAAGATAAGTGAGCATGCTTTTCTTATTTAATGCATTCATAATAAGAACCCTTAGAAATTAGAGGTGCAAGGATGCAAGGCGTAAAATTTCATTCTGCGAAGTATTTTTTGTTTCAACAATACCCGCAACCTGTCCATTGCTCATAACCAGTATCCTGTCAGTAATACCCAATAACTCTGGCATTTCAGAAGAGATGATAATAATACCTTTCTCTTTCTTCGCCAGTTCGGCCATTAACTGATAGATTTCAAACTTTGCCCCAACGTCAATACCGCGTGTTGGTTCATCCAACATCAATATTTCAGGCTGAGTCAATAACCACCGACCGATAATTACCTTTTGCTGGTTACCGCCGGAAAGCGAACCAATGCTGGTTCTGTGCCCCGGCGTTTTAACACGCATAGAGTCAATTACCCACTGGGTATCGCTCTTCATACGGTTATTATCAAGCAGGCCGATTTTATTTTTATAGCTGCGAATATTTGAGATAAGCGAGTTAAAGCCGATATCTAGATAAGCATAAATACCGGTTGAACGACGCTCTTCTGTCACCAAGGCAAAGCCGTGGTTAATCGCCTCATTCGCGCTATGGTTGTTGATTTTTTTACCGTGCAGCTTGATGGTGCCGGAAAGTTTTTCACGGATACCAAATAGCGTTTCAACGATATCGGTACGCTTGGCGCCCACCAGGCCGGCGATACCGAGAATTTCACCCTTGTGCAAATCAAAAGAGATATCGCGAATAGAAGGCTGACGCAAAGACGTCAGGCCCTGCACCTCAAGAATAACCTCACCCGGTTTGTTCAAGCGGTCAGGGAAACGCTGGCTCAGAGAACGACCAACCATCATGGATATAATTTTATCCATGTCTAGCCCTTCAAGAGACTGGCTAACAATCCACTGACCGTCTCGTAAAATAGTAATCTCGTCACAAAGCTGGAAAATCTCTTCCATCTTGTGGGAAATATAGACAATGCCGCAACCGCGATCTTTCAACTTACGAATAATAGTGAACAGGTGATTAACTTCTTTCTCGGTTAAAGAAGAAGTAGGTTCATCCATAATCACAATTTTAGCGTTATAAGAGAATGCCTTGGCAATTTCAATCATCTGCATTTGAGAAACAGATAATTTACCGACTTTTTCACGCGGATCGATATCGATATCAAGCTCATCAAAAATAGCTTTGGTGTCTTGATACATTTTGTCCTGATCGACAAAAAAACCTTTCGTTGGATAACGTCCCAACCACATGTTATCCATTACAGTACGTTGTAACACCAGGTTTAACTCCTGGTGAACCATCGATACGCCCTGCTCCAATGCCTCTTTCGAACTTTTAAAATTAACTTCCTTGCCCTCAAAAAGAATGGTCCCTGAGTCCTTACTGTAAATACCAAACAGGCATTTTAATAATGTAGATTTACCCGCGCCGTTTTCACCCATCAGTGCATGAATAGAGTGTGGACGAACTTTTAAATTTACATTGTCTAACGCCTTTACGCCCGGAAATGACTTATTAATGCCACTCATTTCCAGCAGCCACTCGCGGGGCTGTTCCGTATTAAGATCGGCCATAGCGCTACCTAATTAAATGAAAATCCGGCTAAAGATTAAAATCGCCGGTCAGAAAACTGACCGGCTGACCTAAGCGACATAACGCAAAGTATTTTGACTAATTTCTTTAGAAACTTGCTTAAAACATGCCACTGCTTTTAGCTTCTTAGCCCATTAACTTATTTTTCTAAACAAACGTCTTATAAAACATCAAGGTCAAAAAAGTGTTGGCTGCAATATTACTGGCTCACTTCAAAATTCACGTTATTGATGCTGTGACAACACGCGCCATTACAGCCTCAAGTACAATGATTTTTTTATTTTACGAACTGAGATAAGTTATCTTTATCAACAGGTTGGTATGGAACACGTACCACTTTGTCGACAAGTTTCCATTTTGTACCGTCGGCAGCAGGTTTGCCTTCTGCCAAGTTTTTGGCCAGGTCGAAGGTGGCTTTTGCCTGGTTTTCAGCATCGTTAAGTACTGTACCGGCCATTGCGCCTGATTTAACCAACGCCAGAGCCTCTGGCAGGGCATCAATACCAAATACTGGGATGCTGGTTTTGCTGTGTGCTTTCAATGCTTCAACCGCGCCCATTGCCATAGCGTCGTTGTTGGCGATCACCACTTCAATTTTATTGGCATTAGGTCCAGAGAACCATGCGTCAGTTTTATCTTTTGCCTGAGCAGTGTCCCACATGGCAGTATCGAGCTGCAGCTGCTGGGTTTTAATGCCTTCTTCATTTAACGTTTTGATAACGTAAGTAGTACGCGCTTCAGCATCTGGATGACCCGGTTCGCCTTTAAGCAGGACGTACTGAATGACACCGTCTTTATTCAGGTCCCAAGATGGGTTGGCTTTCCAGTGTTTAGCGATCAACTGGCCCTGAATAACGCCAGACTCTTTAGAGTCGGTGCCTACGTAATACACTTTATCGTAGCTGTCCAAAGCCTTGCGGGAAGGTTCTTTGTTGAAAAATACCACCGGAATATTAGCACCGCGGGCTTTTTCAATAATCACTGGCGCAGCAGCTGGGTCAACCAGGTTAATAGCCAGCGCTTTCACACCTTTGGCAATCAACACGTCAACCTGGTCATTCTGCTTAGACTGGTCGTTCTGCGAGTCATTCATCAGCAGTTGAATATTGGGTGCAGCTTTAGCATCTTTCTCAAGATCTTTGCGCAGACCAGACATAAAGTTGTCATCGTATTTATAAATCGTGACGCCGATACGGGTATCAGCAGCATGAGCGGCAGCGCCAAACATCATGCAGGCAGCCAGAGTAGCCAGGGTGAAAGCCTTCTTATTCATTTGTATCTCCGGTTTATGTAGGGGGGTACAGAATTTGGCGTCCGCTTTTATCTTATAAATAGATTTGCTGGATACCTGCCATCCTTGACGAAGATCTTCCGGAATTGCTAACCATCACTTCAAATTCGTTTATTTATTGCTGTGATGTATCTTTGAAAATGATACAGACAGAATCATCCTGAAAACGAATGAATCATAATAGGTGCAATGTTAATAATCTGTGAAAGTTCTCACAGATTGGAAACGGTTACATCAGATTAAATTCTCAGGGAGTGACCGGTGCCACACTTTGCCAAGGTGCAACAGAATGACGCCGAACCAGCGTCGGCATAAAGCAGTGCGAAACCCCCGGAGTGAGTTGATTTGCCGCCCCCTGCAAGGCTAATTCCGTCGCCAGCGTGGCCATCGAAATTATCGGATAACGCACGGTGGTTAACTTCGGACTGGTATAGCGAGCAATCGGAATATCGTCAAAACCAATCAGCGAAAAGTCATTTGGAACGCGAATTCCGTTTTCTTTCAACACGGCCAGCGCTCCCGCCGCCATTGAATCGTTATAGGCAAACACCGCGCTGAGATTAAGATTGCGCCCCAGCAGTTCGACCATGGCGGCTTCCCCACCCTGTAAATCCGGTGAACCCGAGGCGTGCCAACTTTCTGGCGGCAGTGTTTCTCCATGACGTGACTGCTGCATGGCGGAAAGATATCCCTGAAAACGCTGCTCTTCATCAGCAATTTTGTGGCTGGAGCCAATATACCCGATACGCTGGTGCCCTTGTGAAATCAACAACTTGGTCGCCACTTCGGCCCCAACGATGTTATTAAGCGAAACGCAGCGATGTTCGTAACCGGTTACGACACGATTGACCAACACCATACCCGGCACCTGGTCCATAAACAGCGCCAGCTCGGCATCGCCCAAAGCTTTTGCATGAACAATCAGGGCGTTACAGCGTTGGCGAATCAACACCTCAATCGCATGACGCTCTTTTTCAGCCTGGTGATAGCTATTGCCAATCAAGACATATTTGTTGTGCTGCTGCGCCACGGTGTCTACGGCTTTAACCAGCGCGCCAAAGAAAGGATCCGAGACGTCCATCACCACCACACCAATGGTGTCACTGCTTTGAGTTGCCAACGCCTGGGCATTGGCATTTGGCCGATACCCTAACGTTTTCACAGCGTTAAGCACGTGTTCACGCGCCTCTTTGCTGGCAATGGTCGGATTATTTAATACTCGAGAAACGGTAGCGACAGACACGCCGGCCAGCTTGGCGACATCACGAATGGTAACCATTGGCCGCCCCGCTGGTCGTTAACAGAGGCCGACGGCAGTAAGAAAGAGATAAACCCCGGGCAGATGAAATAAAGTCTAACGAAAGATGAAGTACAGTGAGCATACGGTTTTCCTGTTTTAGTTTGACGATCGGCTTACTCTGCACGACCGCTATCCTAAACGCTTTGACGAGAAACCAGCGTGAATCTCGTCACAGCTCAGAAAACGTTTACATACAATTTTGCAACTTTTATCGCAGATTTACATAAAGCGTATCAATGGATGAGATTTCAGGCCTCACCGGCAGCTTTGGCGGTCAATTTACGCCACAGCCACTCCATCGGCCCCTGACGGAAATGGCGCAACCATAAAAGCGTGATGGCAAGATTAACAGCCCACACAGCAGGAACCAGAGCTACTAACTGTAACCGACTGAAATGTTGATAAAAACCGAGGGAATTGAAGAAAAAGGTGCAAACTAATGTTTGCAGCAGGTAGTTGGTTAACGCCATGCGGCCAACCTGAGACATCCAGATAACCCAGCGCTGTTTAACTAACTGGGGCCATAATCCGTAGCACAACGCCAGATAGCCCACCGCCTGCATCAGCGCGCCAATTTCCCGCGGTGCCTGTAGATAAAAACCGCTCCATCGATAGTCCCAACCGGTCTGCCAGGCAATAACCACGGCAGGAATTTGTATGATCCATGAAAGCGGTAACATCACTGCGGCCACGCCAAGATAATGGCGTACGTTGAACTGGCCTTTTAACCAGCCGCTGCGCATCAGACTCGCGCCCATCAGCATTGCCCCGCCTAGCTCCCAGCCATACTGCACGGCCACGGAAATCAGGCTCGACGACAGTAAATCCAAGCGATTGTTGATGGCTTCGACGCCACCTTTTAGTCGCCAAAACTGCTCGTACTGCAGTTCCGCAAAGTCAGGTTGCCAGAAGCTGTCAGGTTTAGCGGTTGAAATGAGACCAAGCATCATCAAGATGCCTACGCCAATCAGATACAACACCATGCCGGTGCGGAACAGTGATTGATTACTTTTGGCTTCACGCACCAGCCGCCAAAACACCAAGCCGATGAGTCCGTAGGCCAGCAAGATATCGCCGTCCCAGAAAAATACTGCATGAATAAGGCCGCAGAGCAGCAGCAGAGAGAGTCGTGACTGGATCCAGGCTTTGCCGCGCGGCAAGAGCATTTGCAGGCCAGCACCAAACAACATGGCGAACATCATCAAAAACTTGCCCTGCGCCAGGATGTCCAGCACTGCCCAGGTCCAGGCATCGGTGGCAGAGGGTTGTCCGGCATAGGCGGGATTGAGATAGGCAGCTTTAGGCAAGCCAAAAGCGCTGATATTGAGCAAAAGGATGCCGAAAATGGCAATACCACGGGCGAAGTCCAGCGCGGCAATACGTGGGCGCATTAATGACGTCCTGTTATGGGAAAGATCCATAGACTAACGGCACCCATAGGGTGCCGCAAGTGCTGAACTCAAATACCGATTTATCAACCTGTTACAGAGTAAATCAGTTATGACGAATGGTACGCAAGAATTCCTGGCGGGTATTTTGGCTGGTTTTGAACAGGCCGCCCAGCGAAGTGGTGGTCGTGGCGCTGGTGGCATCGCGAATGCCGCGCGCTTTCACACAGTAATGCACGGCATCAATTGAAACCGCGACATTGTTAGTCCCTAAGAGCGTTTGCAGCGCAATCAATATTTGCTGTGTCAGGCGCTCTTGCACCTGTGGACGCTGCGAGAAGAACTGCACAATGCGGTTGATTTTGGACAGGCCAATGACCGAATCTTTAGGGATGTAGGCCACCGTCGCCTTGCCGTCGATTGTGACAAAGTGGTGCTCACAGGTACTGGTCAGGGTGATATCACGCACCGATATCATCTCGTCTACTTTCATCTTGTTAGTGATGACGGTGATTTTCGGGAAGTTGGCGTAATCGAGACCGGAGAAAATTTCATCAACATACATTTTTGCAATGCGCGTTGGCGTTTCTGCCAGACTGTCATCGTTAAGATCAAGATTGAGCAGCTGCATAATACCGGTCATATGCTCTTTAATCCGCTGTTTACGCGTTGCAGCGTCCAGTGACGGCTCGTCCCGCAGCGGGGTTTCAAGACCACGGGCCAACAATGCCTCATGAACCAGTACAGCTTCTTTACTCAATGTCGCCATTCGCTTCTTCTCCAGCAGTTAATATCACTTTGATTTAGATCACACCAAAATGAGGTGGCTTACTGTAATTTACTCCGCCCGGAGAATCCAGTGATTGTCCTTCATGATGGGTGAAATAGCTGCAAGTTATCAATCACGCTTAATCACTAATGCGCCCGCGATAAAGAATCCGACCATGGCAAGATACAGAGCCGGATCCAGGCGATGCGTTAACGCGGTTGAAATCGAAGAAAGCAGCGGCCCCAGCAGTTGGCCGACTGCGTACCCAGTGGTCAATAATCCTGCCATATAGCGGCTGTGATTGGGTGCCAGTTCACGGCTGTAATGCAGGGTCAGTTGCACGACACACAGAAAACCGCCGCCGGTCAGCACCGCGCCAATAATCAGGCCATTAACACCCGGCACCACTTCAGCACAAAGTACGCCGCATCCCTGAAGGAAAAGAACAATCGCCAGCCGCTGGTGGGTTTTAAGACAGTGGCGCGTCATGATGCCGATGACAATTCCTACCATTGACGCTCCCCCAAAGACCGGCCACACAAACTGCGCAAACAGGCTATCGGGAAAGCGTGCGTTGGCCATCTGCGAGAAAAAAGTGGCAGGAAGAATGTATCCAAATCCCGCTAAACTGTAGCTCAGCACCAATCGCTTAAGCGCGGGCGACATCACCAATCGTTCACTAACAATATTGGCGCGATGCAGCTCCCCTTTGCGCGGAAGATTACGACTGATAAGAGCCACCAGTACCAACGCCAGCCCGCCATACACCAGCCAGGCTTGTGACGCATTTAGCGCAGTGCTGTGGACTCCCACCGCCAGCACCCCACTCAGGAAAATCCCCGCGCCGGGTCCGGCAAATACTGCCGCGCTCATCGCTGGGCGGCCGAGCTGTGCGAGGCGTTCATTACACCAGGCGGAGATGAGCACCATCGCCCAGGCGCTGGTCCAGCCGATAAAAAATCTGATCAGCGAATGCCACACTTCTCCAGTGACCGCGGCCGAAAGCAGGGTCAAAACCACGGCACCCCAGACCCCAAGCCACAGGCGGCGTTCAACGTGACGCGTGGCGCGCATGGCGTCAAAGGCACCAAACAGATAGCCAAGATAGTTGAAGGCGGCTACTACACCCGCCCCGGTCAAGGTGAACTGATGTTCAGCAATCATTAGCGGAAGCTGTGGGGTAAATGCAAATCGCCCAATACCCAGTGCTACCACGAAGGCTAAAAAGCCCGTCAGCGCTACACGAAATGCCATATCGACCCCACGCGATTCTCAATAAAGCAGGATAACCCTGCACCACGGCTTTGAATAAAAGCTTTAAATCATCATGGCGCAAAGATAGAATCACGAATAGTGAATAATACAAACAAACTTCATTACGATAAGAGAACAACCAATGGATCTCACCCAGCTTAAAATGTTTTGCTGCGTGGCCGAAACCGGTTCGGTCGCGCGTGCCGCTCAACAGCTTCACCGCGTTCCCTCTAATCTCACTACCCGCCTGCGTCAGCTTGAAGTCGAGCTGGGCACCGATCTGTTTATCCGAGAAAAGCAGCGTTTACGTTTGTCGGCGCTGGGGCATAATTTTCTTAGCTATGCGCAGCGCATTCTGGCATTGAGCGACGAGGCATTGGCGCTAAGCCACACCGGCGAACCCGCAGGACAATTTTCGCTTGGTGCGATGGAAAGCTCGGCCGCAACCCGCCTTCCCGGCCTGCTCGCCGCTTATCATCAGCGCTATCCGCAGGTTGCCCTATCATTAACTACCGCGACCTCCGGTGAAACTATCGCCAGCGTGCGCGCAGGGAGGCTGGCTGCGGGCATGGCAGACGGTCCGATAGAGTTTGATGACCTGACCGGCTGCGTGGCGTTTCACGAAAGAATGGTGATTATCTCTCCGCTGGGTGAAGCGCCGTTGATTACCCTGCCGGGAAGACCGGGGCACACAGTGTTTGCGTTTCGTCCCAGCTGCTCTTATCGTCAACGTTTAGAAAATTGGATGAAGCATGCGGGTTTGCAGGCCAATAACACCATGGAAATTCAGTCCTACCATTCCATGATGGCCTGCGTAGCCAGCGGAGCGGGTATTGCGATGCTGCCGCGCAGCCTGCTTGCTCAGCTACCCGGCGCAGAACGTATACAGGTTAATGAAATAGAAGACGAATTTGCCGATACGACGACCTGGCTTTTCTGGCGTCGTGATGCCTTTGGACCCAACGTGCGGGCATTAAAAGAGCTTATTTTGGCGCAAAACAGCCCACCGACTTTAATAAATTAAAGGAGCAACAGATGAGCACTTCGATAGAACTTCTGGAAGAACATCGGATGTTCGGCGGCTGGCAACAGCGCTACCGTCACTTCTCCAGCAGTTTGCAAAGTAGCACCACGTTCAGTATTTATTTGCCCCCGCCGCGTGATGATAATCCGCCACCGGTGGTTTATTGGCTGTCGGGACTGACCTGTAACGATGAAAACTTCACTACCAAAGCGGGGGCGCAGCGCATTGCTGCCGAGTTAGGGTTGGTCTTGGTGATACCGGATACCAGCCCTCGCGGTGAAGGCGTTGCCAACGATGAAGGCTATGATTTAGGTCAGGGTGCCAGTTTCTATCTCAATGCTACTCAGGCCCCGTGGGCTTCGCACTATCGCATGTACGATTACATCATCGACGAATTGCCTTTGCTGGTGCAGGAGCATTTCAACATTGGCCCGCGTCAGTCGATTATGGGCCACTCGATGGGCGGCCACGGTGCGCTAATGATGGCGCTGCGCAATCCGCAGCATTTCAGCTCCGCCTCGGCCTTTGCGCCGATCGTCAATCCTTGCCAGGTTCCTTGGGGACGTAAAGCGTTCGCCGCCTATTTGGGTGATGACGAAAGCCAATGGTTGCAATACGACAGCTGCCACCTGCTCAGCGCGTTACCCGCGGATCAGGCGACCTTCCCTATCTTGGTCGATCAGGGCGACAGCGATCAGTTCCTGGCCGATCAGCTTCAACCGGCTAAGCTGGCCGAACTTGCCCGCCAGCGCGGCTGGCCGTTGCAGCTACGCGTTCAACCCGGTTATGACCACAGCTATTTCACCATTGCGAGTTTTATTGAGGATCACTTGAGATTTCATGCGGAGCAACTGCATTTGAATTAACGGTGGGTGATCTTTTGCCGCTTCTCTCGATCTTTATCAGCAGAGAAGCGGCTATGTGAATCAAACAAAACTAACTCTTTAGTTTTGGATCCAGTGCATCCCGCAGACCATCGCCCAAAAGATTAAACGCCAGCACGGTTAAAAATATTGCCAGACTGGGGAAGATGGCCACGTGCGGTGCCATCACCATGTCGGCGCGCGCTTCGTTGAGCATTGCCCCCCACTCCGGCGTCGGCGGCTGAGCGCCCATGCCTAAAAATGACAGGCTCGCGGCGGTAATAATCGACGTGCCAATACGCATGGTGAAATAGACCACCACCGACGACAGCGTGCCGGGCAGAATATGCCGAAAAATAATCGTCCGGTCAGACGCACCAATGCTGCGTGCCGACTCGATATAGGTCAGATGTTTAAGCACCAAGGTGTTGGCACGCACCAGGCGGGCAAAGGCAGGAATACTGAAAATTGCCACTGCGACGATGACGTTAGTCATGCCATTGCCCATCACCGCCACGACGGCAATGGCCAGCAATATTCCCGGAAAAGCAAACAACACATCACATATTCGCATGGTGATTCGGTCCCACCAGCCCTCATAATAACCTGCCATTAGCCCAAGCACCGTCCCCATCGCGGCACCAAGAATGACCGATAACACCCCCGCCGCCAGCGAGATCCTTGCCCCCATTAATATACGGCTAAAAATATCGCGCCCGAGTGAATCAACGCCGAGCCAGTGCACCAGTGAAGGCCCTTCGTTTAAACGGTCATAATCAAAATAGTTCTCAGGATCAAAAGGCACTAACCACGGGGCCAACGCCGCCGCCGCAATCAGCACAATAACAAACGCCCCGGCGGCCAGCGCCACGTGCTGCTTGCGAAAACGTCGCCAAAAGGCGCGCAGGGGTGTGCGAACCGGCGTACGGGTTACGCTTTCCTGAGTTATCAACGGCATGGATGCCAGCGCGGCCTTGCGTCGCCAGTTTTTCATGCGCTTACTCACTTGTATCGAATGGAAGGATTGATGACCGCATAAAGCATGTCCACCAACAGATTAATCAAGATAAACTCCAGCGAAAACAGCAGGACTTCGGCCTGAATCACCGGATAATCGCGCATCTCTACGGAGTCTATTAACAGGCGGCCAAGACCCGGCCAGTTAAAGACTTTTTCGACGACAATTGATCCCCCAAGCAGGAAGCCGAACTGCAGCCCCATCATGGTTACGACCGGGATCATGGCATTGCGCAGGCCATGCTTCACCACCACCACGAACTCAGGAACCCCTTTGGCCCGTGCGGTACGCATGTAGTCTTCCTGCATCACTTCAACAAACGAGGCGCGCGTAAAGCGGGCCATAATAGAGGCCACCGCCGCACCCAGCGTCAATGAAGGCAAAATATAGTTGCGCCAGCCGTCAGCACCAATTGTCGGTAACCAGCCCAGATTAACCGAGAACACCTGCATCAACAGCATGCCCAGCGCAAACGCCGGAAACGAGATCCCCGATACCGCCAACGCCATACCAAGACGGTCCGGCCAGCGATTGCGCCAGACAGCAGAAACCACGCCAATAACCAGACCAAAAATCACCGACCACAGCATACTGGCCAGCGTTAAATACAGTGTGGGCATGAAACGCGCGCTGATTTCGTCAATAACTGGACGCTTTGACACCATAGAATGACCAAAATCACCCTGCAACGCGCGCCCGAAGAAAGTCAAAAACTGCTGCCACAGCGGCTTGTTCAGCCCCAAGTCCTGACGTACAAGTTCCACCACGCTCTGGTCGGCATCCTGTCCGGCCAGCATGCGCGCAGGGTCGCCCGGCAGTAGGTGAACAAACAGAAACACCAGCACCGCAACAATGAGCAACGTCGGGATCAGTCCCAGCAGGCGCTTGAGAAAATAATTCAGCATAATAAATTACGTGTATTCATTGAAACTCTCATCCCTCTCTTGCCCCACGGTAACCCGCGGGGCAACGGCGTTTTACAACGGCTATTTCACGTCAGCGTTATCAAAGTTGAATGAGGTATCCGGCATCACGTAAAAACCGGTCAGACGTTTGTTGTTGGCCGACAGCAGACGCTCGGTCGCCAAAAATGCCCACGGTGCATCGGCCCAGATGTGATCCTGCGCATCTTTGTAGAGCTTGGCCTTGGCCGTTTTATCCGTGGTATTGAGCGCATCGCTCAGGTCCTTATCAACCTGTGGATTGCTGTAAAATGCCGTATTGAACTGCTTCGGCGGTGCAGATTGGGTGGCAAACAGCGGCGTTAATGCCCAGTCAGCTTCGCCAGTAGATGCCGACCAGCCGGTGTAGAACATGCGCAGACCTGACTCTTTTTGGCCAACGTTTTCCACCTGAGCCGCACGCTGCGCCGCATCAAAGGCAGTCACCGTAACTTTAATACCCACCTGCGCAAGCTGCTGTTGAGCAAACTGCAGCACTTTTTGCGCGGTGCTGGAGTTGTGTGAAGACCACAGCGTCGTGGTGAAGCCGTTGGGATACCCCGCCTCTTTCAGCAGTTCACGTGCTTTTGCTGGGTCATAAGGCCAAGGCTTGTACTTCACGGAATACTCAATGCTCGACGGTAAAGGCCCTTCGGCAGGTACAGCATAACCGGCGAAGGCCACTTTAATCAGCGCCTGCTTATTGATGGCGTAGTTGATTGCTTGACGTACCTTGATGTTATCAAACGGCTTTTGTGTGACGTTGAAACTGATGTAACGCTGCAAGATAGAAGGCGATGAAACCAGGCTCAGCTTGCTGTTTTTCTCAAGCAACGATGCCTGTTCATAAGGAACAGGATAGGCTAAATCGGCTTCGCCGGTTTGCAGCATCGCCGCGCGGGTGTTGTTATCCACCACCGGACGCCAGGTGATAGTATCCAGCTTCGGCTCACCCTTTTTCCAGTAACCGTCAAACTTCTTCACTTTCACGAAATCGGTCTGGTTCCATTGGTCCAGCGTATAAGGCCCCGTCCCGACCGGATGGAAGCCGATATCTTTGCCGTATTTCGTCAAGGCGGCAGGAGAAATCATCACCGCAGAAGGATGTGCCAGGTTATTGATAAACGCCGAGAAAGGCGCTTTCAAGGTAATTTTAACTGTATTGGCATCCACTGCCTCGGTTTTGGCAATCATCTTGAACAGGTTGTAGCGCTTGAGATGGCTGTCAGGATTGCTGGCGCGGTCGAGGTTTACCTTCACCGCCGCCGCATTAAAGTCGGTGCCGTCCTGGAATTTGACGCCCGGATGCAGTTTGAGGGTGTAAGTCAGCCCATCCTGGCTCACCGTGTAGCTATCGGCCAAGACGTTAACCAGCTTCATGTCTTTGTCAAAACCGAACAGGCCCTGATAGAAAGACTTAGCCACCGCCTGAGAAAGCGTGTCGTTGGCGTCGTACGGGTCAAGCGAGGTGAAGTTTGAACCCACTGCAATCACCACGTCTTTTGCTGCCCAGGCCGAGCCTGAAGCCATTGCGCTGACCATCAAACTCGCCAACACGGCTTTGCGCATCATTTTCTGCTTCATATTGTTGATTCCTTATCCGTAGACTCTGAAAAAATAGTACCCAGTCAATCTCAAAAAATGCCGGCAATGGTGTGACGGGCAACGTAGTGCCCCTCTGAAACTCTTACCAGCGGTGCAATAACAGGTTCATTTCCGAGGGGCCGAATGGGGCTCGGAATTTCGTCGACCAACAGCGGTTGCTCAACGCGGCGATGCTGCGGATTGGCAACCGGCACGGCGGCCATCAGCTTGCGGGTATAGGCATGCTGCGGATTTTCGAAAATCGCCGCCCGCGGTCCAATCTCGACAATTTGCCCTAGATACATCACCGCCACGCGATGACTAATGCGCTCCACTACCGCCATGTCGTGAGAAATAAACAGGAAGGCAATGCCGAACTCTTTTTGTAAATCCATCAGTAAATTGACGATTTGCGCCTGAATAGACACATCCAACGCCGAAACAGATTCGTCGGCGATCACCACTTTAGGGTTCAGCGCCAGCGCGCGGGCAATGCAAATGCGCTGCCGCTGCCCGCCGGAAAACTCGTGGGGGTAGCGTTCTGCGTGCTCGGGCAACAGGCCCACTTTTTCGAGCAGCCATGAAACTCGGGCCTTGGCCTGCTGGCGGGTGCCTATTTTGTGCACCAGCAGCGGCTCCATAATCGAATATCCCACCGTCAGGCGCGGATCGAGTGAGGCGTAAGGGTCCTGAAAAATAAACTGAATATCACGGCGAAGATGCTGCAATGAGGCGTCTGAAAGCTGGCCTGCATGTTGGCCATCAAACACCGTTTTCCCGTTAAATATCACTGACCCACTTTGGCTCTCGACCAAGCGCAGCAAAGAGCGCCCGGTGGTGGATTTACCACAGCCCGACTCCCCCACCAACGCCAGTGTTTCTCCGGGATAGAGATCAAAGCTGACCTTTTCAACCGCATGTACGTTGCGCGTAATTCGATTGAACAATCCGCTGCGCAGTGGAAAACGGGTGACTAAATCACGCACCTGGAGAATAGGCGCGGCATCGGGAATTAAGGTGGTTTGAATCAGTGAGTCGGCCGAATCAGGCAAAGTGCCGTCTGCGGGGTGTAACAAGGGGAAACGCGCCGGCAGTTCAGTGCCTTTCATCGCCCCCAGTTTGGGTACGGCGGCTAGCAGTGCGCGGGTATACGCGTGCTGCGGACAAGTAAACACCGTGCTCACGTCACCCATTTCAACGCTTTCACCGCGATACATCACCAGAACTTTGTCAGCAATTTCGGCTACAACGCCCATATCATGGGTGATAAAAATTACCGCCATCTGCATCTCTTTTTGCAGCACACGGATCAGTTGCAGAATTTGTGCCTGAATGGTCACATCCAGCGCGGTAGTCGGCTCATCGGCAATCAGCAGCGCGGGTTTGCAGGAGAGCGCCATCGCAATCATCACCCGCTGGCGCATGCCGCCCGAGAGCTGATGAGGATAACTGTCGAGAATATTTTTTGCTTCAGGAATGCGCACCAGCTCAAGCATGCGCAGCGCTTCGGCGCGGGCAGAGGCCCTGTCTTTACCCTGATGCAGCCGAATTGACTCGGCAATTTGCTCACCGACCGGAAACACCGGATTAAGCGAGGTCATCGGCTCCTGAAAAATCATCGCCATATCCGCTCCGCGAAGCTTGCGCATCTCGGACTGCCCGGCAGCGGTTAAGTCAACCACCTGATTATTACGCCGACGGAAACTGATTTTTCCCTGATGCAGCAGGCCACCGCCCTGCTCGACCAAACGCATCAGCGCAAGTGAAGTCACCGATTTACCCGAGCCAGACTCTCCGACGATAGCCAGCGTCTCACCGCGATTCACCTCGAAGCTGAGGTCACGAACGGCATCAATTGCCTGCCCTTCATGGTCAAAACGCACGCTGAGTCCGCGCACTGAAAGCACCTGTTCCTCCGATAAAGAGAGCACAGACGTTGGCGGTGGAGAAATTTTCTGACTCACCCAAACTCCTTGAAAGTTAACGGCTCCCTGACCACAAACAAGCCTTTACGGGATTGACGGTCGATGACTTACTTATAAATAGCTACCGTTGGCGACTGACCCACACGGCCAAATCCGCGATACATACCTTCGCTGTTGAACGGCAGGCAAACGTTGCCTAAGCGGTCAATGGCGATCATTCCGCCTGAGCCTGCAAGCGCGACCAGTTTTTCCATCACCACTTTATCTGTGGCCTGCTGGAGCGTCATTCCGGCGTACTCGATTAAGGCAGCCACGTCATACGCCGCGACGGTGCGCATAAACACTTCTCCCGTACCAGTGCTTGAAACCGCGACAGTCTGGTTACTGGCATAGCACCCAGCACCAATAATCGGCGTGTCACCGACGCGTCCGACCTGTTTGTTGGTCATGCCCCCAGTAGACGTTGCCGCCGCCAGATTACCCATAGAATCCAAGGCAACCGCACCTACTGTGCCAAATTTGCGATCGGCGTCTAAAGGATCGTCCGAAACGCTGGCCTGAAGCGATGCCCCATCATGGTCGAGCATTACGCCCTGACTGGCTTTGGCGCGCGCAAGTTGGTCATAGCGTTCCTGGGTGAAAAAGTAGTCGGCCGCCACCATCTCCTGTCCGTGCTCACGAGCAAACGATTCCGCACCTGCGCCGGTAAACATGACGTGCGGGCTCTCTTCCATCACCTTTCTGGCGGTAAGAATAGGATTACGAATGTGGCTTACACAGCTAACCGCGCCGGCGTTCAGGGTACGGCCGTCCATAATGCAAGCGTCCAACTCATGCGTACCCTGATGGGTCATCACGGCACCAGTGCCCGCGTTAAACAATGGGCACTCCTCCAGCAGCCGCACGGCTTCGGTAACCGCATCTAGCGCAGTGCCGCCCGCCGCTAAAATAACCTGACCGCTGCTCACAATCTGTTCCAACGCCTGGAGATAAAGGCGTTCTTTTTCCGCGCTCATCGCCGCACGGGTAATCGCCCCAGCGCCGCCGTGAATGGCAATGACAGCGGCAGGTACAGTTGAAACGGGTTTTTCGTCAGAGGCAGCACTGAGGGTTGAACTCATTTTTTCACTCTTAATGCCTTAAAGGCAGTCTAAATAATAGTCGGGGAATTTGACTATATTTAGCAGGTCAGCGTATGTAAAGCTGAAATTTAAATCCAACCAAATGACGCTAATTGCTTAGAATATTTATAGAAAATAATGAGAAGAATCGAATAAGGCGGGGGGAATATAAAAAAGGAAAACCAGTTCACCCTGATTTTCCTTCTCGATATTAGGGGGTTCAGCTATGAGAGACGCGCTGCAAGCTGTTAATCCAACCGTATGATGGCGGTGAATCTACGCGACGAGCCCTACCATGGCGGCGCTGAATCAGTCCTTTGTCTTGCATTTCGTTGAGGTCTCGGCGAATTGTTTCCAAACTCACGTCTAACCAAAGCGCTAACTCATTAACCTGAACTACCTCATGCTGATCCACCAATTTCAGTATTGCCTGATGGCGGTTTTTTTTCATCACGATGCAACTCCAGACGCAGAAGACAATTTAATGTGACTTAAATCACATAAACGGAGGTAATAATACGCGCATACGACAAACATTTATGCGATCAATCTCATTATTTTGAAAAAAATTTGGACGTTGTTAACCCAATAATGATTGTTTTTCTCATTCTCCTGCTTTTTTCTTAAAATTTAATACTGTGCGTAAATGCGCTTTCGACAGGGGTAGCTTGGGCGCAAGCGGCTTTATCTGGCATAATGAGCAGAATTTTTCGACACAGTGATTCGCTGACTTTGCGGGCAGTCCTGCTCTTCGTCAGCGGGTTTTAAAAGGGTTTTATGATGGAAAATACGTTCACCTCGGGCCTTATTTCGCTGCAGGAAGCGCGGGATAAAATGCTTTCACAGACTGCGCCGCTCACTCAGGACGAAACTGAATGGCTGCCTTTAACGGAGTCTGCAGGCCGCATCACCGCCAGCCCAGTACGTTCACCCGTTTTTGTGCCCCCTTTCGATAACTCTGCGATGGACGGATACGCCATTCGCAGCACAGACTTCAGCAGCGATACCGTTTTCTCCGTTGCCGGTAAGGCCTTTGCAGGCGCACCTTTTAGCGGCGAATGGCCCGCTGGGAGCTGTATTCGCATCATGACCGGTGCACCGGTTCCGACGGGTGCTGATGCGGTTGTCATGCAGGAAGAGGCTGAAAAAATAGGAGACGGCGTTCGATTTACGGCTCATGTCGAAGCAGGACAAAACATTCGTTTAATCGGCGATGATATTCGTCAGGGGCAAAACGTTCTGGCGGCAGGCATTCGCCTCGGCGTGGCGCATTTACCGCTGCTAGCTTCGCTGGGTGTAGAGAAAGTCGAAGTCAACCGCCGCCTGAAGGTGGCCGTTTTCTCAACCGGTGACGAGCTGCAACCGGTCGGCATTCCTCTACAGGACGGCCAAATCTATGATACTAATCGGTTTGCGGTGCATCTGATGCTTCATCAAATGGGCTGTGAAGTATTGGATTTAGGGATTATCCGGGATGACCCCGCGGCACTTCGTCGGGCATTTCAACAGGCCGATGATTTTGCCGATTTAGTTATTAGCAGCGGTGGCGTGTCGGTTGGAGAAGCGGATTACACCAAAACGATGCTCGACGAACTGGGCAAGATTGGTTTTTGGAAACTGGCTATTAAGCCGGGTAAACCCTTTGCCTTTGGTAAGCTGAAAAATGCTTGGTTCTGCGGACTGCCCGGCAATCCGGTATCGGCAGTGTTGACTTTTTATCAGCTGGTTCAGCCGCTTATCGCCGCACTTTCGGCGCAAACTGATTGGAACCTGCCGCCGCGTTTGCGCGCCAAAGCGGCTACTTCCTTTAAAAAGACTCCTGGCCGACTCGATTTTCAGCGCGCGGTGTTTACCCACAATGCGCAGGGCGAACTCGAAGCCCGCACCACGGGTCCGCAGGGTTCTCACGTTTTCAGCTCTTACAGTCTGGCAAACTGCTTTGTGGTGCTGGAGCGCGACCGCGATGATGTCGCAGTGGGTGAATGGGTTGACGTTGAACCTTTTAATGCGCTGCTAAAAGGATAAGTCGATGACGTTGCCAGAGCTAAGCGATGCCGAGACCCTGCGCTACAATCGCCAGATAGTATTGCGCGGCTTCGACTTCGACGGACAAGAAAAGCTGAAAGCCAGCCACGCGCTAATTGTTGGCCTCGGCGGGCTGGGCTGTGCTGCGGCGCAATATCTTGCCGCCGCCGGAGTGGGGTCGCTGACGCTGCTCGATTTTGACACCGTGTCGCTCTCTAATCTGCAACGTCAAACTCTGCACACCGATGCCCGCATCGGCATGAAAAAAGTCGCCTCGGCGGCCATTGCGCTCGCGGGAGTCAATCCTCATCTCAGGCTACAACAAATAGACCATCAGCTTGAAGACGACGCCCTGCTTGCGCTCATTGCTCAGTGTGATGTGGTGATCGACTGTACGGACAATGTTGGCACTCGCAATCAGCTCAATAAACACTGTTTTCAGCTTAAGAAAGCGCTGGTTTCAGGCGCGGCAATTCGCATGGAGGGACAAGTCAGCGTATTTACTTATAAGCATGATGAGCCGTGCTATCGCTGTCTGAGTCGTTTATTTGGTGAAGATGTGCTGACCTGCGTTGAAGCTGGTGTCATGGCACCGCTGGTGGGCACCGTGGGGAGTTTGCAGGCGATGGAAGCCATCAAGTTGCTCACCGGCTACGGTGAAGTCAAAACCGGTCGGCTATTAATGTTTGATGCTATGTCGCTACAGTTTAGAGAAATGAAGTTGTTAAAAAATCCACACTGTGACGTTTGTGGGCGACCCGCTGAATAGGCTGCCGCGGCGCGCGTATAAAAGCAAAAAGGCCCGTCAAAGACAGGCCTTTTTTATTACCACAAACTTATGTAACAGCCATCGCGTAGATTAGCTATTGATGCCTTGGCTGCGCAGATAATCTTCGTAGTTGCCGGTGAAGTCAGTGATTTTATTTGGCGTAATTTCAATAATACGGCTCGCTAATGAACTCACGAATTCACGGTCGTGGGAAACGAAAATCAGGGTGCCTTCGAACATTTCCAGCGCCATGTTCAGCGATTCAATAGATTCCATATCCAGGTGGTTGGTAGGTTCATCCATCACCAGAATATTCGGTTTCTGCATCATCAGCTTACCGAACAGCATGCGGCCTTTTTCACCACCGGAAAGCACTTTCACTTTCTTGTTGATGTCGTCTTGGCCAAACAGTAAACGGCCCAGAATGCCGCGCACGGCCTGCTCGTCGTCTGATTCAGCTTTCCACTGACTCATCCAGTCGAACACGTTCAGGGAGTCATCGAATTCGTATTCGTGATCCTGTGCGTAGTAACCAATCTTGCAGTTTTCAGACCACTTAACGGTACCGGCATCTGGCAAGGTATCGCCGACCAGCGTTTTCAGCATCGTGGTTTTACCCACGCCGTTGGCACCGAGAATGGCAACTTTCTCACCGACTTCCAGCATCAGGCTGAAGCCCTTGAACAGGGGGCCGTTGTCGTAACCTTTGGTGATTTTTTCAACTTCCAAGGCGTTACGGAACAGTTTCTTGTCCTGCTCAAAGCGCATGTACGGGTTCTGGCGGCTTGATGCTTTGACTTCATCCAGCTGGATTTTGTCAATTTTCTTGGCACGCGAGGTCGCCTGCTTGGATTTGGAGGCGTTTGCGCTGAAGCGACTCACGAAAGATTGCAGCTCGGCAATCTGCGCCTTTTTCTTGGCGTTGTTAGCATTGAGAAGGTCACGAGCCTGCGTCGCCGCCGTCATGTATTCGTCGTAGTTGCCCGGGTAAACGCGCAGTTCGCCGTAGTCCAGGTCGGCCATGTGCGTACAGACCATGTTCAGGAAGTGACGGTCATGCGAGATAATAATCATGGTGCTGTTACGTTCGTTCAACACCTGCTCGAGCCAGCGAATGGTATCGATGTCGAGGTTGTTGGTTGGTTCGTCGAGCAGCAGAATTTCTGGATCCGAGAACAGTGCCTGTGCCAACAGAACGCGCAGTTTAAAGCCCGGCGCGATTTCGCTCATCGGGCCATAGTGCTGTTCAACCGGAATGCCTACGCCCAAGAGAAGTTCTCCGGCGCGAGACTCGGCGCTGTAGCCGTCCATCTCACCGTAGGCGACTTCGAGGTCAGCCACTTTATAGCCGTCTTCTTCGCTCATGTCTGGCATCGCGTAGATGCTGTCGCGCTCTTCTTTTACTGCCCACAGTTCGGCGTGGCCCATGATTACGGTATCAAGGACGCTGTATTTCTCGAAGGCGAACTGATCCTGGCGCAGCTTACCCAAACGTTCGTTAGGGTCGAGCACAACGTTACCGCCCGATGGCACCAAATCGCCACCGAGGATTTTCATAAAGGTAGATTTTCCGCAGCCGTTTGCGCCGATCAAACCATAACGGTTACCGCCGCCAAACTTAACGTTAATATTTTCAAATAGCGGCTTGCTGCCGAATTGCATGGTGATGTTATAAGTACTTAGCACAGCGCTCGCTCTTAGGTTAAATAGTGTAGAGTGTGATTTGGCGCGCATTATGCCATAAACCGGAAAAGAGATCGTGCGAAGTTTTGGTGAATTATTGCGCTACCCCGCGAGATAGCGCAGAAGAACCGGTCTTTTTTAGTTCACTAGGCTGCCCAACAGGCGCTTGAGAAGGGATTTTTTCTTTTTTCCACGACTGACGTCCTGCGACTGTTTGTTAAATTCTCCAAAGGCCGCTGGATTACGATAACTCTCTAATGAATAGCCCGCGGCGATCGCCTCATGGTAATACTGCTCAAAAAGCACGCGCAGCTCGTCACGCGGATGGGCCTCAATTTTGCCGTCAAACCAGTGGCACTTTTGCTCGGCCTCAAGGCGTGGCAGTGAAAACTGGTGCGAAAATTGGGTGCCCATCTTGGAATAATGCAGTGCCTTAAGCTGCTCAAGCGGAATATCATCGCCGTCGATATTGCTGTATTCCGCGCCTAATGGCTGAACTTTTTGCGGATTCTCTTCAAAGAAATTCTGCAATTTTTTATGCCCCAACGGGTCACGTCGCAGTTGCTGGATGTCGGGCAACACCTCTTTGGCAGCGGCACAGTCCCATACCAGCTCACCAAGGCGCAGTTCGCGTCCTGAACCCGACGCCAGCATCAGCCGACCCGGTGCAATTTCGTGGTCCCACATTTCGGCAACGTCGCTCATAAACATGATGTCGGCGTCCACATACAGCGCGCGGCCACTGAAGTGACAAAAGGCCGGGATCCCCCAACGGAAGGCTGAAAATGGCGTCGCCCAGCGATCGGTAGTCCATCCGGCACCTTTGCCGTCTGAATACCAGAAACTGTCTGGATCGCGAGAAAGCCTCATCCACTCTATCTGAATCGGTATAGAGGTGTGTTTACGCAGGCTGTATTCGAGCACCATCATCTGTTCAAGGTCGCAGTCGTTGGGATCGCATCCAACGAAAATGCGCGCAGGGGTTAAAGAAGCCGGCATATAAATAATCCTTTTTACAATTGACCAAGCGTCACTTACAGAACATTAACTAAAACTTCAAATTGTGCCAGTGCGTGGCGGCTTTTTTCAAATTTGCCCCAAACTAATCCAAAACAATTAAACGAAATCTAAACAAATAAAAAACCGCCGCATAAAATGAATTAGGCGGCGGTTTACTCTGCTTTAGCAGAACGCGTTCTTAGAAACTGTAACCAATCACGGCGTAATAACCCCAACCGGTTGATTTAACATTAAAGTTGCCTTTGCCGAAGTTCAACTCAGTACCATCTTCCCACTGTCCGCCGTTGTGGAAGTAACGGGCAACCAGCGAGTAGTGCCAGTGTGAGTAGTTCAAGGCCAGAATATGGCTGGACGCAATGGAGTGATTGCTGCGCGCCGTGTTGCCGTTGTCGGCCAAGTCAGAACCCCAGTCAAAGTTGGTAAAGCCGATGTAGCTGACTTTTCCGCCCCAAACGTCGCCCAGTGGCAAGAAATACTTCACTTTGAAACGGTAGCCGTCCCACTGGTTTTCGTTCGCCGCGCCGTAGTTCTGCCACTGATATTTCGCATAAACGTTCAGCGACAGGTTAAGCGGGGTGTAAGTGTTGACGTCGGTACCCAGACCCATGTACCAGGTATTCTGGCGGTTGGCGTTATTTGGGCCCATATCGTAGATGTAGTTGTTAGCGAAGTACCACTCTTTGAAGGGGCCAAAGCTCAAGTCGGTGCCGGTCAGTTTATCAATCGAGAAGCGCGGTTCGATCTCCATAAATAGAGGTGAACCTACTTTCTTATCCCAGATACCGTTGTCGTTCCCATTGCCCACGCCAAAGAATTTTGGCACGTCAACGTAACCATAGAAGTCGAACCAGTCTTTGTGCGCGAAGGCTTCGTATTCAAGATACAGATCGTTGTTCAGCTGAGGTCCGAAACGCGTGTGATAACTGCCTACCACGTTTACGCTCTGGTGCCACCAGTCGGAGACGTATTGGTCCTTGGTGTCGTCCGCAAGCGTTTGCGCACTGTAGGAAGAAACGAGAAGTGCACCTGCCAGTAAAATTTTAGTTTTCATGAGTTACCAGAAGCAAAAAGGAAAGCAACTCCCTGCTATTAAGGAGACGATTGGGTGTATCAAAACGACAATGAACCACTGTTGCAAATGCTGCTGCATTCCGAAAAAGGTTTGCGTCCAACGAGACGTCGCATCGGAAAATTCTGCAACCAAACAATTTGTGCTACTTAATTATCGATTTGGTCAACATTTGTCAATTTCAGTTTCATTCTGATACACGTTTTATGTGATCACAATCACATAAGGTTCATCTTCCTGTGCTTCTGCTTTCCCAATACTCCCGATCACGCCTTGGCGGGCTGGTTACTGCGGTAAATCAATATCAGGGCGATAATCAGGCAAACGATCGCCGCAACGCGATGCCAGGAAAACGCGATCGCCGGATTGTCGAGCCAGCCAAAATTGTCAATCAGCATACCCATTGCCAACTGCCCGAGGATCACTGCCACTGTGGCAACGGCCGTACCAATTCTCGGCACCGCCGTGACCATGATAATGATGTAAGGCACGCCAAACAGTGCGCCCATTAGTTGCCATTTCGGCACGGTCAACAGAGTTGCAGTATGCGGAGTTTGTATAAACAGAATCAGTAAGCCAGTAATGAGCGCGCCCAGGCTAAAGGTCAGAAATGCGCTTTTCATCACGCCAACTTGAGCACCCAGCTTGCCATTGATGGCTGCCTGAATGCTTAATGCGGCACCAGCGACAATCGCCAATATAATCATGATTAGTTCAGTCATCGTATTTCTCTTGATGGTATTAGGGAGTGAAGATAAAGCGAAAACCCTTTACTGCCAGGCGATCAGTACCAATGCGGCAACAATGAACAGCAGGGCCAGCAAACGTTCGCGCCCTACCGGCTTTGGCTCGGTACCAAACCAGCCGTAGTGGTCAATCAGCAAACTTTTTGCCACCTGCCCCGACAGAATGCCAATCATGGTCATGCCGATACCAATAACCGGCGTAGTTAACGTCAGTACAATCACGTATACCGGTCCCAAAACACCGCCCAGCAGCGTCCAGGCCGGCTGAGAAGTATAAGCAGGCGCACCACGCGGGCTGAAAAACAGCACCAGCAGCAGTGTCAACGCCGCGCCAACGCCAAATATGCTCATGGTTGCCCACAGTTGGCCGACTTCGCTGCCCAGCGGACCAATCAGCCCTGCCTCAACCGACAGCCCCATCCCCCCAAGGACCACGACTAAAATCAGTAAAATATTCATCTCTTGTTTTGCCCCTGACTCGAAAATGCGTTGGCCTTTTGATTAACGCCGTGCGCAGTAAAACAAGGGGCGACTATACAGTGGCGCGATATTGCGAAAAACACGATAATAGGGAAAATACTTTTGCAGGATACGCAAAGATGGACGCATTTAATCAGCTCAGCATTAAATCACTGCGCCTGCTGGTTGCCGTGCTCGAACATGGCAGCTTTTCAGAGGTGGCGCGACGCGAGGCCATGTCGCCGTCAACCGTCTCGCGCACTATTCAGCAAATGGAACAGGTGCTGCAAACGCAGCTGTTGTATCGCAATACGCGCGCCGTTGTAGCCACCCAAGCGGGCGAAATGCTCGGCGTTCACGCTCGCCGAATTATGGAGCAGCTAGAGGAAGCGGCCGAGGGGCTACAGGAGAAGGAGTCGGATCCACGCGGGCGAATTCGCATTAATGCCCCGGTAGTGTTCGCCGAACGCCATCTTGCGCCCTGGCTGTTTGAGTTAGGCGAACGCTATCCACGCCTGCAAATTGAACTGATGCAAACCGACGATTTTATCGATCCCTTGCAGGATGCCACCGATTTGCTGATCCGCATCGGTGTGATGACCGATTCCACACTGCAAGCGCGCACGCTGGCGCAGCAGCGTTTTCGACTGGTGGTCAGCCCAAGCTATCTAAAAAGGTATGGAATGCCGTCATCACCGCAGGATTTGTCGCAGCACAGCTGTCTGGTGTTTAAGGGATTTGCAGGCTCCCAGCGCTGGTTTTTCAGAAAGGACAGTGACGTTTGGCAGCCTTACAGCTTTCAGGGGAAACTTACCGGTAACAATGCGCAAACCCTAACGCAGGCAGCAATCAGCGGCATGGGCTTTGCGCTGTTCCCCACCTGGCTCATCGGGGAGGCGCTGCGTGAGGGGCAACTGGTGGAGGCACTGACCGATTATCAGGTCTCCACCTCGCTGGAGCCGCAAACTATTTCCGCGCTTTATCCCAACAGCCGCCGCCTGTCGAACAAGGTGCGAGCAGTGATCGACTTCCTGTTGGATAAGTACGGCCAGCCTGCTTATTGGGATCGCTAAACGCCTAATCGTGACGCGAAAGCTTGGCTCTTGAAATGCTTTCCCACACTGCAACAACGATAACAATCAGCGTGGTCAATCCGTTGACCATCAGCAAGTCGGTGACAAAGCTTATTGGAATCAACACCAGCAAGGCCAGAATACCGACCAGATGTGAGAGCGGCACGCGCCGATAAACAAACAGTTTGTACACTGCATTGGCGCATAAATAGGCTAGTGGTCCTCCTATCAACACCGCCGCCGTGATGGCATTGATATGTCGATCCGGCTCGTTGATCACTAACTCATTGGCCACTGCGCAAACGATAATGGCCCCCACCAAGACAACGTGCACGTAGTGAAACCTTGCCCCCATCTGGCCGGGATCGGCGGCATGTGCTATCGCCTCACTGCCCGCTTTGCTGCTAGTGTCAAAGTAGATCCACCACAGCGCCAGACTGCCAACAAATGCCACCAGCGAAGCGATAACAATCGGCGCACTCCAGTGTGGCAGTTCACTCAGCGTCGCGCCGGTGATCAAAATGGTTTCGCCCAAGGCAACAATGACAAACAGCTGATTGCGCTCGGCCAGATGGTGCCCTTCAATGATCCATTCACGGCTACTGCTGGAGCGACCAAGACCGGGCAGTGGAAAGCCAAACATTGGCGAAAAATATTCGCACAGCACGGCGATAGTCCACAGCAGCAGGCGCGTTTCCCCTTCGCTTAAACCACCGGAAAGCCAAAAAACTGCCGATATGCTTACCCAACCGAGGATCCGTTTGAAATTACTGGCCAGCGCGTGCCGCCAACCGAGCATCATCAATACACACAGTGTGCGCCCGACCTGAATCAGTACCAAAAACAGCGCAAACACCAAACCGCGATCGCCGAAGGCCTCCGGAATAGCCGAGGACATAAACAGGCCCATTAGCATGATGGCAAAAAGCATCAGCCTTACGCTGCGCATATCTGGGTTGAACCAGTTAGTGACCCAGACGGTGTATTGCCAGGCAAGCCAGACAGCAAACCACATTACCAGCGTTTCCACGGCGCCAACCCAGCTCAAATGATGGAGTAAATAGTGGGAAAGCTGAGTAACCGCAAAGACATAAATGAGATCGAACAGCAGTTCAGAATAAGAAACTGAGGCTTCGTGGCCGTTTCGTACGCGCAATAGCGGGTGAGATTGACTCATGCTGATCCCTCGAAAACGCAAAAATACCCGACATAAAAAAAGAGATAACCCGAAGATTATCTCTTTTCATGATGCCTCAACTCCGCGAGTTGGTAAATCTGCACTTATCGGCTTTGTTGAGCCACAGTTTTAGGGTGTCACTTTTTAGCAGGCTCAGTGCGCACTGGCGCGCCGTTTGCCTGATAATACTGAGTGGTGCTTCTTGGCAACGGCTGACGACCGCGAATGACGTCGGCAATTTTCTCGGCAATCATGATAGTGGTCGCATTCAGATTGCCGGTGATGATTTGCGGCATAATCGACGCATCCACAACCCGTAATCCTTGCATGCCGTGCACGCGCCCCTGCCCGTCAACCACGGCCATTTCATCGCTACCCATTTTACAGGTACACGAAGGATGGAAGGCAGTCTCGGCGTGCTGGCGTACAAACTCGTCCAGCTCCTCATCGGTCTGCACCTCGATACCTGGGCTGATTTCACGCCCGCGATACGGGTCGAGCGCCGGCTGGTTCATGATTTCACGGGTGATGCGAATCGCATCGCGGAACTCGTGCCAGTCCTGCTCGCTAGACATATAGTTGAACAAAATGCTCGGATGTTGGCGTGGATCTTTCGATTTCACCTGCACACGCCCGCGGCTTGGCGAACGCATTGAGCCGACGTGCGCCTGGAATCCATGCTCTTTCACACCGTTGCTGCCGTTGTAATTAATGGCAACCGGCAGGAAGTGATACTGAATATTTGGCCAGGTAAACTCTTCACGGCTGCGGATAAAGCCGCCTGCTTCAAACTGATTGCTCGCGCCCACGCCGGTGCCATTAAACAGCCATTCGGCGCCAATTTTAGGCTGATTGAACCATTGCAGTGCCGGATACAGAGAAACAGGCTGGGTGCAGCTGTACTGCAAATACATTTCCAGATGATCTTGTAAATTCTCACCGACGCCTGGCAGGTCGTGCACCACCGGGATATCGAGCGAATTGAGCAGCGCTGCCGGACCTACGCCCGAGCGCTGAAGGATTTGTGGCGAGGCAATGGCGCCGCCGCACAGCAGCACTTCACGTTTGGCACGCACTTCAATCGGCTTAACGTCGTCGCCTTTGAGATAGCTGACGCCGGTAGCTTTCTTGCCGTCAAACAGAATGCGGTCAGTGGTAGCGTGGGTCACAATGGTCAGGTTGGCACGCGGCTTGGCCTGATCAAGATATCCGCGCGCGGTGCTCGCACGACGGCCTTTCGGCGTAACGGTGCGGTCCATCGGACCAAAACCTTCCTGCTGATAACCGTTTAAATCGTCAGTACGCGGATAACCGGCCTGCACGCCCGCTTCAATCATCGCGTGGAACAGCGGATTGTTACCGGCTTTCGGCGTAGTCACGCTAACCGGGCCCTCTTCGCCGTGGAAATCATTGGCGCCAATATCGCGCGTTTCCGCTTTACGGAAATAAGGCAGGCAGTCAAGATAGCTCCAGTTTTCAAGACCGGGTGCAGTAGCCCAGTTGTCGAAGTCCATCGCATTACCACGGATGTAACACATGCCGTTGATAAGCGACGAACCGCCAAGGCCTTTACCTCGACCACACTCCATGCGGCGGTTGTTCATATGCGGTTCTGGGTCAGTTTCATAGGCCCAGTTATAGCGACGCCCCTGCAAAGGGAATGCCAGCGCGGCAGGCATTTGCGTGCGGAAATCGGCACGATAGTCAGGGCCGCCCGCTTCAAGCAGCAGCACTTTTACGCTGCTGTCTTCAGTCAGTCGGGTCGCTAATACGTTGCCAGCAGAACCGGCACCGATGATGATGTAATCGTAATCCATATCAATCTCCTCTTGCAGTCGGCGGTTAAAAGACCGAACTAAATTCGCCCAGCTCAACCTGCACGGATTTGATTTGTGTGTAATGTTCAAGGGTGCTGACGCCGTTTTCACGACCCACGCCCGAATGCTTGTAGCCGCCAACCGGCATTTCAGCCGCCGATTCGCCCCAGGTATTGATCCAGCAAATACCCGCTTCAAGCTGATGAATAACGCGGTGCGCAGTGTTCAGATCACGCGTGACCAACCCGGCGGCTAGGCCGTAATTAGTGTCATTAGCGCGACGAATCACTTCTTCTTCGCTTTCATAGCCGAGAATGCTCATTACTGGCCCAAAGATCTCTTCGCGGACAATTTCCATCTGATCCGTGCAATCGGTGAACACCGTCGGTGCCACAAATGCGCCTTTGGCGTATTCACCGTGGATAACACGTTCGCCGCCAATTAACAGGCGCGCGCCTTCACGTTTGCCGCTCTCGATAAAGCGCAGCACGTTTTCCATATGGGCGAAACTGACCAGTGGGCCAAAGTTAACGGCTTCGTCGGTCGGCTGACCGAGTTTGATACGCTTAACGCGCTCAACAATTTTGGCTTCAAATTCCGCCTGCTGTGCTTTAGGCACAAACACGCGCGTGCCGTTGGTGCAGACCTGACCAGAGCTGTAGAAATTGGCCATCATCGCAATATCCGCCGCTTTGTCTAAATCGGCATCTGGGAAGACGATCAGCGGCGACTTGCCGCCAAGCTCCATCGTGACCTCTTTCAAGGTTGACGCCGAAGCGCTGGCCATCACTTTCTTGCCAGTGACTACCCCGCCAGTGAACGATATTTTCGCAATGCCGGGATGCTCAGTGAGGTATTGACCAATCTCGGCCCCCTTGCCGGTCAGCACGCTGAAGACGCCGTCGGGTACGCCCGCTTCGCTGTAGATTTCGGCCAGTTTAAGCGCGGTCAGCGAGGTGACTTCACTTGGCTTAAAGATCATCGCATTGCCCGCCGCCAAGGCCGGGGCCGACTTCCACAGAGCAATCTGAATCGGATAGTTCCACGCACCGATACCGGCAACAACGCCCAGCGGCTCGCGGCGAGTATAGACGAACGAACTGTCGCGCAGCGGGATCTGCTGGCCTTCAATCGCCGGAATTAATCCTGCGTAATACTCAAGCACGTCGGCGCCGGTCACGATATCAACCGCAGTGGTTTCAGACAGCGGCTTACCGGTGTCCAGTGTTTCAAGCTGCGCCAGTTCATCATTGCGCTCGCGCAAAATATCGACGGCCTTACGCAGGATACGTGAACGTTGCATGGCGGTCATCGCGGCCCACAGTTTCTGTCCTTTGTGCGCAGCTTCAACCGCACGGTCGAGATCTTCTCGGGTTGCACAAGCAACCTCGGCAAGCGTTTCGCCGTTGGCCGGATTGATGGCCGGAAAAGTTTCACCGCCGGTGCTGTCCTGATAGCGACCGTCGATATAAAGTTTTTGCATGCCAAAGCGGGACATAAATTCTCCTGTTTCAAAGCGGGTAGCGAAGGCCTCACGACCTTTACTGGGTAGCAGACTGTGCCAGTGATTCGATATAGCGATGCGTAATCATTAACGCTTCCTGACGGTCAAACACTTTATGACTCAGTGCACTGCGTAACCACAGACCGTCAATCAGTCCTGCCAGGCCTTTCGCTGCCAGACGCGCCTCGTGATGAGGTAAAAAACGTCGAAATTCGACGCATAGATTCGAGTAGAGCCTTCTGCTGTTGACCTGTTGCAAACGATACAGTTCAGGGTGATGCATGCTGCTGGCCCAAAACGCCAGCCAGGTTTTCATCGCCGGATCGTTAGTCTGTCCTTCATCAAAGTTTGCCTGGGCAATTGCCCGCAAGCGCGCCGTGGGCGAATCATCATTAAGCGTAGCCAGTCTCAGCTTGACGCTGTCGCCAAGGTGACTGAGCAAATAACGCATCGTCGCCTCAAGCAGACCGTTCTTGTCACGAAAATAGTGACTGATAATGCCGTTAGACACGCCCGCTCGACGAGCAATCTGCGCAATAGAGGCTTCCGGCATGCCAACCTCGTTGATGGCGGCCAGCGTCGCCTCGATTAACTGCTGTCGCCGAATCGGCTGCATTCCAACTTTGGGCATGGACTCCACTCCTGAAAAAGGCGTTTTGAAACGGCTGTTTTGACGCCGGTTTCACTGTCAGTTAACGCCGTAACTGCCCCTATTAAACTTTTTTTTGATTGAACGTTCAATAAAAAATGCATATATTTTATTACCACCTGGTTACGGAATTGTGCTCAAAATGCACTAATATCTTTGGCAAGTGGTTGATAAAAAGTAAGTTACCGGCTCTATTGCGGCTTACTGATTTTCAGGTTGATGATTGAGATTTAAAGCCAGTGCACTCAGCGGATCTCCTGTCTGGACATTTTTTTCGCCTTTGAAAACGACGTCCTCGGTGTTCTTGATATGCGCTAAGGCGCGCTGCTTTATCAACTCATCACACACCTTCATTTATGATTTTTTTTACCTTTGATGAACGGGAAAACGATGGCTTCTGTTGAACTTTCGGATAAACCTAAAGACTCACTAAACAAGGTGGTGTTTTTTACCTCGGCGGGGCTCATTTTAGCCTTCACGCTGATGACAATTTTCTTCACTGATATCTCGGGAAGGGCGATTAGCGTCGCGCTGGAATGGGTATCGGCGACTTTCGGCTGGTATTACATGCTCGCCGCCACGCTTTACATTGTGTTTGTGGTATTTATCGCCGCCTCACGTTTTGGCTCAATCAAGCTCGGGCCCGAGCAGTCAAAACCCGAATTCTCGATGATGAGTTGGGCATCCATGCTGTTTGCCGCCGGTATCGGTATCGACCTGATGTTCTTCTCGGTCGCTGAACCGGTGACGCAATATATGATGCCGCCTGAGGGACAGGGGCAAAATATAGAAGCGGCCAGGCAGGCGATGGTCTGGACGCTATTCCACTACGGCCTCACCGGTTGGTCGATGTACGCGCTGATGGGTATTGCGCTGGGCTACTTTAGCTATCGCTACAACCTGCCGCTGACCATTCGCTCAGCGCTGTACCCTATTTTTGGCAAGAAAATCTATGGCCCAATCGGCCACAGCGTGGACATTGCCGCCGTGGTCGGCACGATCTTCGGCATCGCCACGACGCTGGGTATCGGTGTAGTTCAGCTTAACTACGGGCTGAAAGTCCTGTTCCACATTCCTGAAGGTTTAGGGGTGCAAGCGGCGTTGATCCTGCTGTCGGTGGTGATGGCGACGGTATCGGTGACCTCGGGGGTGAATAAAGGGATCCGTATTCTTTCCGAGCTTAACGTGCTGCTGGCGCTGGGTCTGATACTGTTCCTGCTGTTCTTTGGCAACACCGAGTTCCTGCTTAATGCACTGGTCCTGAACATCGGTGACTACGTGAATCGCTTTATGGGCATGACCCTTAACACCTTCGCCTTTGACCGCCCAACGCAGTGGATGAACAGCTGGACTCTGTTCTTCTGGGCCTGGTGGGTTGCCTGGTCGCCGTTTGTCGGCCTGTTCTTGGCGCGTATTTCACGTGGCAGAACCATTCGTCAGTTCGTGCTGGGTACGTTGATCATTCCCTTTGTATTTACGCTATTCTGGCTGTCAATTTTTGGTAACAGTGCGCTGTACCAGATTATGCATGGCAATCTGGATTTCGCGAATGAGGTGATTGCTCACCCTGAGCGCGGCGTTTATAGCCTGCTGGCGCAGTATCCAGGCTTTACCTTTAGCGCCTCAGTGGCAACGATTACCGGCTTACTGTTTTACGTTACTTCGGCGGATTCCGGCTCACTGGTGCTGGGTAACTTTACGTCGAAACTGGTCGATATCAACAACGATGCGCCAAACTGGCTGCGTATCTTCTGGTCGATTACCATTGGTGTACTGACTCTTGGCATGCTGATGACCGACGGCGTTTCTGCACTGCAAAACACGACGGTTATTATGGGCCTGCCGTTTAGTTTCGTGATTTTCTTTATCATGGCGGGACTGTATAAATCGCTGCGACTCGAGGATTTTCGCCGCGCCAGTACGCAGCAGAACTTCGCCCCGGCGACGCCTTCAACCGGTGATGCCGCACTGAACTGGAAACAGCGCCTGTCGCGGGTAATGAACTTCCCAGGCACCACGCACACGCAGAAAATGCTCGATATTGTCTGCCGCCCTGCGATGCAGGACGTGGCCAACGAGTTGAAACTGCGCGGCGCGAAGGTGGAATTTAGCGAAGCCGAGGCCTTGGAAGATGAAAAACTCAATCATCTGGAGCTGTTGGTGAAACTGGGCGAAGAGCAGAACTTTATCTATCAAATCTGGCCACAGCGCTACGCGGTGCCAGGCTTTACCTACCGCGCACGTTCGGGAAAATCGCACTACTACCGGCTGGAGACTTTCCTGCTCGAGGGTACGCAGGGTAATGACTTGATGGACTTCACCAAGCATCAGGTGATCAATGATATCCTCGACCAGTACGAGCGACATTTGAACTTCCTGCATATTAATCGGGAAGCGCCGGGGAATACGTTGACGTTTCCCGAGTAACGAGTTGGATCGTAGGTAGGTAGTTTTTTGATAAAACCGCCGAATTGATTTTTTCAGATCAAGGCGGCGGTTTTTTTATTGCATGGTAAATTTGAAATTAAAAATTCATCTCTTATCTATAGCGTTTACCGTTCGATCTAACAGAATTCCGCCTGATGAACATCGCGGCTTTTAATGCCCGCGTTGTTCATTTTCTCACGCGCTTCCTCAATATCTCCCTGCTCAATCTCCAGCTTTTCCTGCGTGCTGCCTGCATGAGGATTTAGCGCCAGCTCAACCATGATCGGGAAATGATCGGAGCCCATCGGTTCGAGGCGTTTTAGGTCGACCAAGGTAAACTCTTTACTGTGAAAAACGTGGTCCAGCGGCCAACGCAGGAACGGGTAGCTGGCATGGAAAGTGTTAAACATTCCACGCCCACGCCTTGGGTCCAACAAGCCGCTGATTTTCATAAATAAACGAGTCGTGCGCGACCACGCAACGTCGTTCAGATCGCCGGTCACAATGGTCGGATAAGAAGCACGCGCGGCCGTGTGGCCCACGGCAATAAGTTCGCCGTCGCGATTGGTCGATTCGTCGTCCTCGGTTGGACTCGGCGGCATCGGGTGCAGACAGTGCATTACCACCTGCTCGCCGCCGGATAGCTCGACGCGAAAATGCATCGAAGGAATACCCTCGGCCACCAGATACTGAACTTTCGCCTCAAACAGCGGCAGGCGTGAGTAAACGTGCATGCCGTATAAATTATCCAGCGGACATTTTAGGCTGTGCGGATACTCGGCATCAAGCGGCGACATCTGCTGCTCCCACCAACGATCGGTTTCAAGCAGCACAATGACGTCAGGCTGATTTTTTCCGATGATTTCCAGCAGTTTTCCTGACTTTCGGTTGGTCATCAACACGTTGCAGTTGATGATTTTAATGCGTGAATGTTCGCTGGCAGGCGTTTTCTTGACCTGCACTTTGGCTAACCCCGTGTAGGGAAAAATCCACCAGCTCTGATAAAAAGTACAGCCCAGTGCCAGCAGCACGATAAACCCCGCCAACGGCCCGCCGCCGGGCAGCAGGTACAGTTCAACGAGCAGGAATATTAGGGAAAGTACCGCCATTTGCAGACGGGGGAAATCCCATACCCTCACCCACCAACGCTGGTTGCGGGAGAGGGGTAACACAGTTAATAACGTCATCACTACGGTGAGAATTGCCACCACCAGACGTGCATTATGCATTTTTGCTTCTCATTTTGATGCCGGTGTCTGCACGTGGCACCAGTTATGCTGCTCCACAATGCCACCATTAGGCGAGGTATATCCCATGCAGCCTAATATACTGTCGAACAGTTTCTCATGATAGGCCGGCGTCTTATTCTTCGCCATCAGCTGTAATTGATCGAATGCTTGGCGATTCTGACTGTTAGCAAGGAACTTATCGGAAGCCCACACCATAATCGGCACACTTCTCTGCTCAATCGGCGCATGATCGCGCGGCGTACCGTGGAAGTGCATATTTTGAGAAATCGATTCACCGTGATCGGAGGCATAGAACACAATGGCATTTTTGTTGCGCACCTGATCAAACACCTGCTCGAGGAAATAGTCGGTATACAGCAGCGAGTTGTCATAAGCGTTAATCATCTCATCCGTTGAACAAGAATCGTCAATGCCCATGCATTCCGGGGTATAGCGCGCAAAACTGCGCGGATAACGTTCTGAATAGAGATAATGCGAGCCTTTGGTGTGCAGGATAATCAAGTGCTTGCCGTTAGGATGATTGGCGATAGAGTCTTTCATTTCGTCTATCAGCAGCATGTCATCAACCGGTTTCCCGGCGTTGCGCTTCTCTGAGCCGATGCTTTCGCGAAGGGAATAGTCATCTGCGTTGGTTTTGTTGTAGAACCAGGCCTCACTTTGCATTGAATAAAGGTCAGAGCTGAAACCCTGCTTTTTCAACACCGAGAAAACATTCATCTCTTTAAGCGTGCGCTCTGGGTTGTCTCTCGCACCGCCCATACGAACAAACATGCAGCGCAGTGAAAGTTTAGTCGAGGTATCGCAAGAATAGCCCTGTAGAGCTGCAAGATTTTTCTCTTTATCAAGATTCGGCGTGTTGTCTCGCCCATAGCCATACAGACCCATATGGTCTCGGCGGGCGCTTTCACCAATCACGAACACCACGTACAGATCGTTGACGTCCTTTGGCGGCTGATAGGTGAAATGTTTAGCGGGGTCGAAAAGATTTTTGGTGTCTTCCGACTGACTGTAGGAGCTGTAAATAAACAGGCCCAGCGCGGAAAGCCAGTTGGATGGCGAGTACGTGCCAGCGACTACGCCGCCATAGCTTGCCATCATGCGGTTACTGACGCGATCGTGCGCTTCCTGCGCATCGCCCATCAGTTTGAGCGGCAACCAGCAGGCCAGCCCGCTTACGGCCAGCAGCACCAGTTTGGCCAGCAGCATACGCCAGGTGGTTTCACGCAGCGCCGCGCCTGGCATCCTGCTTCCCCACAGCATAATCAGCGGTATCAGACTACCCAGAACTGTCCAAATCATGAAATGCGTGCCGACGGACTCTTTTGAGAGATCTACCGAATCGAAGGCCAACGCCGAGGCCAATATTCCATAACCGATGTCAACATTGAACACGATCATGTAGTAACCGGCGGCAACAGAAGCGACAACTACCAGACTCAGAAGAAGCCGATAGACTGTTTTACCGGTAAACGACACCAGCGTGGTGAGGAAATAGACCAGCGCAAAGGCGGCCAGCATTTCAACCATCAGCGAGAGGGCGTTGTTGTAATGAAGTTGATTGTAGCGGCGGTAAAAAATCGGGATGTTAAGCAGTATTCCCAAATATAAAGCAATAAATAGTGAAATCTTCTGCTGTGACAGTTCTCGTAGTTTATACATCAGTCGGTAAAAGCTCTTTCAAAGGTTCTGTTTGCGTATGCTGCGCGCCCGTGCCGGCGCCAACGACTCAAGTGAGTTCATTAAAGTGACTGCCGATAACGCTATCAGACATTAAAAGTGCCAAAATCGTTTTAATTTCATTTATTACAGAGGCTTAAATAATGTAACAATATTAACGATATCCTTATATTTCATGGCATTAAAAAATATTTAAAAACTCATTTTTTACGCTTTATTGATAATTTATTTAGGTTGCGACGGCTATCAATGATGATGAGGGGCTTGGAAAGACCAGCGTAAAGCGGATTTTCCCAGTCGAGAGTGTACGCACTGTGACACTGCCGTGATGCAGCGCCATAATCGCCTGCACAATCGACAAGCCCAGGCCGTTAGAACTCCCGCCCTCACTGCGCGAAGGGTCGGCACGATAAAATCGGTCAAACAGTTTATCGATTTTATCGGCTGGGATCGCCGGTCCGGAATTGTCGACATTGACCAGCGTTCGCTGGGCTTGATGTTCAACCGAAACCTGAACTTCGCTGTCTTCATCGCCATAGTTAATGGCGTTAGCGACTAGGTTGCTCAGCGCGCGTTGAAAAAGCAGCGCATCGGCTAAAACTACGCCCTCCCCTTCACAGCAAAGGCGAATACCGCGCTCTTCAGCCAGCCCCTCAAAATAATCCACCACGCGCAGAGTTTCATTCTCTAGCGACAGTGGAGCAATGTTGAGCACCGAACGGGCGTGGGAGGCACGCGCAAGAAACAGAATGTTCTCGATCATCCGCGAAATGCGTTCCAGTTCGCCCATGTTGTTCGCCAGCAGCGTTTCGTATTCTTCGGTGGTTCGGGTCTGATAAAGCGCCACCTGACAGTGCCCCATCAACGCGCCCACCGGCGTGCGAATTTCGTGCGCCAAATCGGCCGAAAACTGGTTCAGCCGTTGATATCCTTCAGCAAGCCTGTCAAGCATGGCATTAAATGAGCGGATCAACTGCTGCAGCTCAAGCGGCGCGCCCTGCTCGCTGAGCCGAGTGGCCAAGCTGGTGGGGTGGATCCCCGCCGCTTCCTGCGCCATTTTTTTCAATGGTCGCAGACCACGGCGGATAACCATGTAACCCAATCCGGCGATCAGCACGTAGGCCAACAGCACTGAGCCGATAATTTCCCAACGGAATGCCACCAGCATACGGGTTTCACCGGTCATGAAGTGACCCGCCAGGATTTCAACAGTTTGACCGTTTTTCATGCGCACGTTGGCGGCGGCAAAACGCACCGGCGTATCATCATCAGCCTGAATATGATGAACGCTGTTTAAGGTTAAGTCTTCACTAGCAGGCACCGCCGTTACGTTGGGTAGCGCGATGTGTGATGGATTAACGTTGATGATTGGCGCCTGGCCCAACAGCCGGAACTGCAAAATATCGCGCTCGTTGCCGAGCATATTCTCAAAAAGCCCGGGATTTTGGCTGAGTTGTGTCAGTGGAAAATTATTGCCCAGCAGCTGACGGAAGTACTGCACCCGTCCGGCCACCTGATAATCCGCCCGGCGGATCATCTCTTTTTCAATGGCGTAATACAGATAAAAACCCACGCTGCTCACCACCAGCGCGGCAATCAGTGCGAATAAAAGCGTCGCACGAAGGGTGAGTGAAAAAGAAGAACTGGCTGATTTACTCATAATCTCGCACTTCGCAGACATAGCCGATACCGCGCACGGTATGGATAAGTTTTACATCATAGGGACGGTCGATTTTACTGCGTAGGCGTTTTACCGCCACATCTACCACGTTGGTATCACTGTCGAAGTTCATGTCCCACACCTGCGAGGCTATCATGGTACGCGACAGCACCTCACCCTCACGGCGCATCAGCAAGTGGAGCAGCATAAACTCTTTGTTGGTCAGCGGGATAACCGTTTCCTGACGTGTCACTCTGCGCCTCAATACGTCGATGTGCAGGTCGGCCAGAGAATAGGTATCGGACTCGCGCACCGTGCCGCGACGCAGTAAAGTTCGTACCCGAAGCATTAACTCAGTGAATGAAAAAGGTTTGATGAGGTAGTCATCTGCGCCCAACTCCAGCCCGTGAATGCGGTCCTGAACCTCATCTCTGGCCGTTAAAAACAGCACCGGTACGTCGCTCTTTTTACGCAGCACTTCCATCACTTGCCAGCCGTTGAGTCCCGGCAACATCACATCGAGAATAACGGCATCAAAGCTGTCTTCCAGCGCCAGGAAAAGGCCGTCAGCGCCGTTACGTGCCAAATCGACACGATAGCCAGCCTCGCCGAGACCTTTCTTAAGGTAGTCGCCAGTGCTGACATCATCTTCAATAACCAGTATCCGCATTCGTGCCTCGTTGACCCGCTGTTCTGCATTAAGTCTATCAGTTCTGTTCGAAACCTTTGATGACAATATTGTCATCAACCTGTCATCAATGAGTCCCTGTTTATCGTTCACTCTGACTATCATTAGTAAACGAACTGTTTAACAAGCTGCTGATTTTTTAAATGACGTGTTACCCACCCGCTCCTGTTGAGGGGTGCGAATTTCTTATCTATTTCTCATACGAATAATTTGGAGAGTATTATGATTAAGTCCTCACGCCTTGCCGGTCTGCTTCTTTCTTCACTGCTGATGACCAGCGGTGCTTTCGCAGCCGACGCCAGCAATACTATCAAACCGACGCGCGGCACTATCGACTCCGTGACGCCAACCTCCATCGTTATGACCACCCGTCAGGGCGAAAAGCTTGACGTCAAGCTGACCGACCAGACAAAAATCACTCAGGTGACCAAAGGCAAAATGTCTGATATTCAGGCAGACAGCTTTATTGGTACCGCGGCGGTTCCACAGGCTGATGGCACCCTAAAAGCGCTGGAAGTACACGTATTCGCACCAAGCCTGCGCGGCAGTGGTGAAGGCTTTAACCCGTTTGAATCTGCCGACGGCAAAATCAATACCATGACCAATGGTACTGTCGGCAAGCTGGTTAACAGCAATGGTCGTACTCTGACAGTGAAATATCAGAACGGCGAAAAAACCGTTGTTGTACCGGATAACGTGCCGGTTGTGCTGCTGGCGCCGGGCGATCGCAGCCTGCTGAAAGCAGGTGCACACATTGTACTTTTCCCAGTTAAAGACGCGCAGGGCGCACTGGCTGCTCGCGGTATCGCGGCAGGTAAAGACGGCGTAACCCCGCCGATGTAATCATGCTTTAAACCAGCTTCAGTCCGCTAAATTCTGTGTCTGCGCTTCTCAGGCGGACTGGAGCTGACCTCCCCCAAGGACACTCTGATGCGTAAAAAAAGAATCCATCCCTGGCCGGTGAGGCTCTGTCACTGGATAAATCTGCTGGTGATGATTGGCATGGTGATGAGCGGTTGGGGTATCTACAATGCCGACCCCATATTTAACTTTACCTTCCCGCAGAGCGCCACGCTGGGTGGCTGGCTGGGCGGCAACATCGGCTGGCATCTGGCGGTGATGTGGGTTTTAGCCGCCAATGGGCTGTTCTACGTACTGTGGGGCTTGTTCAGCGGTCACTTCAGGCAGCGTTTTTTCCCGTTTACTCCGACCTCGGTTTGGCACGATTTTATCAGCGCTCTGCGCTTTCGCCTTTCCCATAAATCTACCCAATACAATGCCGTGCAAAAGCTGATGTACGTCGGCGTTCTGTTGCTCGGATTATTGCTGGTGCTGTCGGGTTTATCCATCTGGAAACCGGTGCAATTCAGCGGACTGGTGTATTTGATGGGCGGGTTTACGATTGCCCGTTATGTTCATTTTTTTGCCATGAGCGGCATCATGCTGTTCGTCGTGGTACACGTCGTTATGGTCGCGCTGGTGCCAAAAACATTACCCAGCATGATTACCGGTGGTAACGCGGTGATTAAAAATTCAGGAGAGAGCGCCGATGAGTAATGAAAAAAAGCGGCCAAAAATTATTCTCGAACCGGACCAACGCAAAAAACTGGTTAATATCGAGCGCCGGTTGCTGATCAAATCAGGCCTCACACTCGGCGCGGTCTCGATGCTCACGGGTTGTAACATGCAGGACGGTGACGAGGTTGATAAGGTGCTGTGGGCGATGTCTCGCTGGAACGACAGAGTGCAGAACTGGTTGTTCAGCGGCCAGAAGTTAGCGCAAACTTACTCGGCAGACCAGATAACCAAGCCCTTTCGCTTCAACGCTTTCTATCCTGAGTATAACGTCCCAGAAATCGACATTCCCAACTATCGCCTTGAAGTCTCAGGCAAAGTTGAGAAAAAGGCGTCATGGACGCTGGAACAGTTAAAGCAGTTACCGCAAAGCAGTCAGATAACGCGCCTTATTTGTATTGAAGGCTGGAGCGCCATTGGTCAATGGAGCGGCGTGCCGCTTAAAACCTTTTTGCAGCACGTAGGCGCAGATTTGAACTGCAAATACGTCGGCTTTAAGTGCGACGATCGCTACTATTCCAGCATTGATATGGCAACCGCACTGCATCCGCAAACCATTCTGGCATTAGACTTTGGCGGAGAACCGCTGCCGCCTGATTTTGGCTATCCGCTGCGCCTAAGAATGCCGACCAAACTTGGCTTTAAGAATGCCAAACATATTGGGGGTATTTTCGTTACCGACACTTATCCGGGCGGATATTGGGAAGATCAGGGATATAACTGGTACAGCGGTATCTAGATTAGAAAGACAGAAAAAGAAAAACCGCCCCAAGAGGCGGTTTTTTTTCGAAGCATCGTTGCCTGTTGCCGTTAAGCGCCAGGCAACCACATTTCGGTAATTAGAAGCGGTAACCCACGCCTGCGATCCAAGTGCCAACGTCAACACTGCGGATACGGCTTTGCTCGTAAGAAACGTCCAGAGCCACGTTTTCCATAGGGTTGAACTGAAGACCTGCACCGTAAGAGAAACCAACGTCGCTGGTGTCAGACTTCTGACGCAGAACGGTAGAGTCTGGGTTTTCGGTGCTGCTGAATTTGCCGTAACCGATACCCACAACGCCGTACACGCTTGCCCAATCGTTCAGACGGTAAGCTGGACCTGCGGTGATGCCGTAGTACTGACCTTTCTGGTAAGAGTTGTCAGTTAAAGAGTGATCTTTCTCGATGTAGGTGAAAGATCCGATAACGCCCAGTGGGTTGTTATCTTGCTCGTAACGGTATTTCAAGTTGAAACCGGTCGCTTTGTTAACTACGCCTTGAGCGTCGCCCTGCGCGTAACCCGCAGTAACGGTGCTGGTGTCAGCGAATGCACTTGAAGTACCTAAAGCTACTACGCAAGCTAATGCGGAAAGACATGCAATTTTTTTCATAACCACCTCAAAAAAGGGAACCAAATTAACCTTCACCATTAAAATATAACAAATAGCAGTGTGAAACTCTGCCTTAATTAAGATGTCCAACACACCCTATGGTGTAACAAAAAGTTTCCATATAGACGTATGACACTAATTTAAAACAGTTTTATTGCTGAAATACTATAAGATAAACTTATTGAACTTTTTCATATTAGCGGAATATTCCTAATCTACTGACCAAATAAGCAGCGGTTTTTGCGGTAATTTCTCGCTTACAGGTCATTGAGGAGAAAGTTTTTTTACTTTTTATCCGCTCGAATCCACTAATGATTGCAGCTTCTCAGTACAATGATGGCGATTTACCCAACCTTTACACTCGCAGACATAAAAGTATGGATACAGAGTCCTTGAAAAATCACGCCTCCGAACAAAATTCTCAAGCATCAATGGAAGATTCGCTGCCGGTGCATGCCAAAGTGCACAACCCGCTTATCGCCGTCGCCATGATACTGATAGCCATGCTCTCACTGCAGGGTGGCGCAGCATTGGCCAAATCCTTATTCCCCATTGTCGGCTCGCAGGGCGTCACCGCGCTGCGTCTGGGAATGGGCTCACTGATTTTACTGCTCTACTTCAGACCTTGGCGCCTAAAAGTGCGCGGCGGCAACCTTCGTTCACTGCTGATTTATGGCCTTGCACTAGGGTGTATGAATTATACCTTCTATCTGGCGATTCGCACGGTGCCCCTCGGCATTGCGGTAGCACTGGAGTTTACCGGTCCGCTGGCGGTCGCGATGTTCTCGTCGCGACGTCCGATTGATTTTGTCTGGGTACTGCTGGCAGTGATTGGCCTATGGTTTCTTTTACCTATCGGGCACAGCGTTTCTGGCATCGACCCTACCGGTGCCTGCTTTGCCCTGATAGCCGGTGCTTGTTGGGCGGTCTACATCCTCGCAGGACAGCGCGCTGGCAGCAGCTACGGGCCTGGCACGGCGGCGTTAGGCTCAACCATTGGCGCACTGATATTTTGTCCCATCGGCATTGCACAGGCACAAAGCGGGCTTTTTAGCTTGGATATTTTGCCAATAGGTCTCGGAATTGCCCTGCTCAGCTCCGCACTGCCCTATTCGCTTGAGATGATGGCATTAACGCGCCTACCGGCTAAAACCTTTGGCACGTTGATGAGCATGGAACCTGCGATGGCGGCCTTTTCGGGGATTCTATTTCTCGACGAGTTGCTTACGCCGATGCAGTGGCTGGCGCTAATCGCCATTATTGCTGCCTCGGCGGGATCGACCTTGACCGTGCAAAAGCGCTCGAAAATTCGAGCAATTAAAGTCGATCCGCAATAATTTTTAAGAAATTATTTTCCTAAAAATCAATTAATTACCCTATTTTTGGAAAATAAAATGCATTTTGTCTGATTTCTTTGCATCCAAAGCGCGAGTTGGGTCGTATGTACTAATGTTAGGCAACATTACAACACTCAACTTCAAAGGATTACATCATGAAAACTTTTATCCGTACCGCTCTGTGCGTTTCAGTTTTGTTCAGCACCGCGTCAATGGCTGCAATGATGTCAGATAACACCACGATGGTTGGCGGCGCTGCGATGTACCCGTCAAAAAATATTGTTGAGAATGCCGTTAATTCAAAAGATCACACCACGCTGGTCGCCGCTGTTAAAGCTGCTGGCCTAGTCGATACCCTGGAAAGCAAAGGTCCGTTTACTGTATTTGCACCGACTGACGCAGCTTTCGCCAAACTGCCAGCGGGCACCGTTGCCAATTTGGTTAAGCCTGAAAACAAGGCCACGTTGACGAGCATTCTGACTTATCACGTGGTAGCCGGTAAGTATGAAATGAAAGACCTCGAAAAACTTCTGAAACAGGGTGGTGGCCACGCAGAGCTGAAAACCGTTAATGGTCAGGCTTTGTGGTTGATTAGCAACGGCCCGCACAACATTCAGTTGAAAGATGCCAAAGGTGACGTGGCCAACATCAGCACCTATGATGTGATTCAGAAAAATGGCGTAATCGACGTTATTGACACAGTTCTTATGCCTAAATAAATACCGTCTCCTATACTAGCTGTGTCCCTGTCGGGGCACGGCCGAGGGATGCAGTAACGTCGGCGTGCTGCATCCTTGAGTTTTTAGGAAAACGAATGAAAGACAGCGCGTTAGAAAAAAATCTCACCGACGGCCAGCTGCATAGTGAACTGATGCAGGCCATTGCCGCCGGTGACCGTCAGGCCTTTGAACACCTGTACCGCTTAACCTCACCTCGCCTCTTTGCCGTCGCGTTGCGCATGCTGCGCCGTCACGCCTGGGCCGAAGAAGTGCTGCACGACAGCTATATTACTGCCTGGAACCGCGCTTCATCCTATAATCCAACGCTGAGTTCTCCCATGACGTGGCTGACGCATATCGTTCGCAACCGTGCTATTGACTGGATGCGCGGCAGTGATAATCAGTGGCAGGAGTTGGAAGAAGGCGTTGAAGACAGTTTGAACGAAGAGGTCGATCAACCGCTTAACCGTCTGCAGCATGACAGTGATGCGAAAAAACTGGCGGAATGTCTAGGGCACTTGCCCGTAGAACAAAGACAAAGCCTGGTGTTAGCTTACTACCAGGGACTCTCGCATGGCGAAGTTTCCGACCATTTGCAACAACCTCTCGGCACGATAAAAAGTTGGATCCGTCGCGCCCTGGAACACTTAAAGACTTGCGTGGGCCTATGAAAAACAGACGGGAGTATCAGGCCGCTCTGTCGGCGGAATATGCGCTTGGCACCTTGAGAGGGCCGGCGAGACTGCAGTTTGAGAAACAGATGCAGCAGGACCCGGAGTTGGCGGCGGAAGTCGCACGCTGGCAGGAGGCCTTTGCGCAGTTGGACAATTCACTGACCCCGGTAGCTCCTCCTGAATCGGTGTGGAAACGCATTCAACTTCAGTTGCCTCCCAAACCGGTGCAAATGACACCCCTACCGTCAACGGCGTCAGGTTCGCGCGTTCGCTACATCAATCGAGCGACGCTGGGCTGGGCTGTTGCCGCCTGCCTGGCGGCGGTATTACTGGTCCCGAGGCTGTGGGAAAATAGCGCTGTAAAATCACCCGCCATGACCCCAGTCGCTGTATTAGCCAACAGTGATGCATCGGCAAACGCCGGGCAGTGGGTCGTAACAGCGAATAACACCACCCAGCAGTTGACGCTAACCCCGCTGCATGCGGCGGCTATTTCTACCGACCGCAGTCTTGAGCTGTGGGTTATTCCGGCCGGTGGTAAACCTAAATCCCTGGGGCTGCTTAACAATAGCGCAGCAACCCAGCTGGCGATGAATGACAATGTGGCAGCAGGTGGGGCGTTACTGGCGATTAGTCTGGAACCTAAAGGGGGTTCTCCGACCGGACAACCTACCGGTGCGGTTCTATACAGCGGCAAGATCGTACTGTAATCACAACGTCATTTTATATTAAGGGGCCGCAAGGCCCCCTTAATATATACAGATTCTTTTATTCGCATATCACCCCCTCACCTATTAATATCTCGTAACACAGAATTATCCTAATAAAGCACCCAACTCTGGATGTAAAAGTGAATGACAATAAATTTCATTAACACTTCAAACACACCATAAAATAAAGTTAAAAAATAAAACCATAATAATCATACAGTTAATTAAAAAATTACACGCAAGGGTTGATATCCATGCGCTTAGGACTTAGGTTATTGAGTAACGAAGTGAAATATAAAGCTTAATTAATCGAGTGATTCACTCATTATTTAACAGCTTGTTTTTTCTTTATTAGATTGTAGCTATAAGATTGATAGGTAATATTTTCCAACGGAATAGTCAAAGCTTGCTATACTTATTTCCGTGTTCAAATTACTTCACAGACTAAACAGATAACGACTCACTGAAGAGGATATTAATGATGAGTACCGCTAAACTGGTAAAAACGAAATCTTCAGAACTTCTATTTACACGCAATGATGTAGATGAAAGCACTAAACTTGACACCATTAAGGTTCTCAACAAGTTGGTAACCGAGTTCATTGACCTGTCGCTAATCACTAAACAGGCCCATTGGAACATGCGCGGTGCTAACTTCATCGGTGTGCACGAAATGCTGGACGGCTTCCGTACGGCGATTATCGATCACCAAGATACCATCGCAGAACGCGTTGTTCAGCTGGGTGGCGTAGCGCTGGGTACCGTTCAGGTTGTTAATGACAAAACGCCTTTGAAAAGTTATCCAACGAACATCCACACCGTGCAGGAGCATTTGAAAGCTCTGGCAGAACGCTATGCGGTAGTCGCCAACGATACACGTAAAGCGATTAATCAGGTTGAAGATGAAGATACTGCCGATATCTTTACCGCCGCATCACGTGACCTCGATAAATTCCTGTGGTTTATCGAATCAAACATCGAATAAGCGCTTACATTGCTGAAAGGCAGTGTTACTCGTGAGAATCAATGCAATGGGGGGCTACGGCTCCCCTTATTTTTTATCTTTAATACTCCCCCACCTTTGATTTCCTCCCCCCATTTAGTGTGTTTACTGCCTTTAACTCAAATAATCGAGCATGCACCATAAAAGTGCCTTCAAAGTCAATATTGCCACCAGCATTGTTTTAAAGCACACTAGCCGCTCTAAAAAATGGCAGTGAATATACAAATCAAGACAATTTGTTAGAATATTTACGCATTTTCTGTTTAACAATGTTAATAAATACGCAGTTTTAGAATAAAAATTAGTTTAGCCTAGTGGTTCGCACCAAAATGGACATTAGCGAAAACACAAGGCACCAAATTGGTGCAAAACCCGGTATGTTTTAGCATTTCATGCCAACTGATGGTGACTAACCCTTTGAATTTTAAGAGGTGTGAAAAAGCGGCATATTTTTTGCTTATCACCCCAAGTAACAAGAAAAGGGGTTGTTTTTCCCATAAATATACAAAGGAAATTGCACTTATGAAGTCGATGTTAAAAGTTTCCCTGGCAGCGCTGACGCTGGCCTTTGCAGTAAGCTCCCACGCAGCAGAAGAAAAACTTGTCGTAGCTACCGATACCGCATTCGTTCCTTTTGAATTTAAACAAGGTGACAAATACGTCGGTTTCGATATCGACCTTTGGGCCGCATTGGCTAAAGAAATGAAAGTCTCTTATACCTTAAAGCCTATGGACTTTGACGGTATCATTCCTGCTCTGCAGACCAAAAACATTGACTTGGCTCTGGCCGGTATCACCATTACTCCTCAACGCGCTCAGGCAGTTGATTTCTCCGACGGCTACTACACCAGCGGCCTGATCACCATGGTGAAATCAGACAACAAAGACATTAAAAGCACCGCTGACCTGAACGGGAAAGTGGTTGCAGTGAAAAGTGGCACCAGCTCTGTTAACTACCTTGCTGCCAACCTAAAACCAAAAGACGTTCGCCAGTTCCCTAACATCGACAGCGCCTACATGGAGCTGGGTACCGGTCGTGCAGACGCCGTACTGTTCGATGCACCCAACATTCAGTACTACATCAAGACTGCTGGTCACGGCAACTTCAAGACTGTAGGTCCGGCTGTTGCAGGTCAGGACTACGGCGTAGCCTTCCCGAAAGGCAGCCCACTGCGTGAAAAAGTTAACGCCGCATTGAAAACTCTGCGCGCTAACGGCACCTATGCAGAAATCTATAAAAAATGGTTCGACGCAGAACCTAAATAATTGCAGTAATGAGATATAGTCCAGGCGTTAAAACGTGGGGCTATATCACCGACCCTGAGTGAATGTTCACCAGGGTCGGCTTGTTTTGTTTATCAGGAGATTAATCCATGCAGTTTGACTGGAGCGTTGTTTGGGCCGCTCTTCCTATACTTCTTGAAGGCGCCAAGATGACCCTGTGGATTTCTATCCTGGGTTTAGTTGGGGGCGTAATTATCGGCGTCATTGCGGGCTTCGCGCGCGCGTTTGGCGGCGTAATCAGTCGTAATATTGCTCTGGTGTTTATCGAGCTTATTCGCGGTACTCCTATCGTTGTCCAGGTTATGTTTATCTATTTTGCCCTGCCAATGATGATAAGCGGCCTGCGAATTGATCCCTTTACCGCAGCCGTTGTAACGATTGTTATCAACTCCGGTGCCTACATCGCAGAAATTACCCGCGGTGCGGTACAGTCCATCAATCGTGGCTTTAACGAAGCGGGCTTGGCCCTGGGACTCTCCCGCCGTGCGACGCTGCGTTACATCATCATGCCGCTGGCTTTGCGCCGCATGTTGCCGCCGTTGGGTAACCAATGGATCGTCAGTATTAAAGATACCTCGCTGTTTATTGTTATCGGCGTAGCGGAACTCACTCGTCAAGGTCAGGAAATCATTGCCGGTAACTTCCGCGCAATGGAAATCTGGAGTGCTGTTGCCGTTATCTATCTGATCATCACGCTGGCACTGAGCTTTGCGATGCGCCGCTTAGAACGCAAACTGAAAATTTTATGATTGAATTTAAAAACGTTTCCAAACACTTTGGTAAAACCCAGGTGTTACACAATATCGACCTGAACATTAAACAGGGCGAAGTCGTGGTTATCATCGGCCCTTCAGGCTCCGGCAAGTCCACCCTGCTGCGCTGCATCAATAAACTGGAAGAAATTACTTCCGGTGAGCTGATTGTCGATGGCCTTAAAGTTAATGACCCTAAAGTTGATGACCGCCTTATCCGCCAGGAAGCAGGCATGGTTTTCCAACAGTTTCACCTGTTCCCGCACATGACTGCGTTGGAAAACGTGGCCTTTGGCCCAATCCGCGTTCGCGGTGCGAGCAAAGAAGAGGCACAGAAACTGGCGAAAGAGCTGCTGGCAAAAGTAGGATTATCTGAAAGGGCGCACCATTACCCTTCTGAGCTTTCCGGCGGTCAACAGCAGCGTGTGGCTATCGCCCGTGCGCTGGCGGTCAAGCCTAAGCTCATGCTGTTTGATGAACCAACGTCGGCGCTTGACCCTGAGCTGCGCCACGAAGTGCTGACCGTTATGAAGGATCTGGCGGAAGAAGGCATGACGATGGTTATCGTGACCCACGAAGTCGGCTTTGCAGAAAAAGTCGCTTCACGCCTGATCTTTATCGATAAAGGCCGCGTTGCTGAAGATGGCCCTCCGGCAGAGCTAATTGCTAACCCGCCAAGCGAACGCCTGCGCGAGTTCCTGCAGCACGTCTCATAAAAAAAGGCCTCGAAAGAGGCCTTTTTTACATCAGTGCGATTAAATTTCTTCTATCGACTCAGTTCCAGCGCTTGCCGGACCAGGCTCTTTGCTGGGACGGTGTCAGGAAAGTCCAGGCAACAAAGCGGCTGATCTTTTGGCCCTGCGCCATTTCAACGGTACGCACGTTGGTGGCTCCCGCCTCTTCAAGCGCCTCATAAATCAGCGGCAGCGTGGTTTTCTTTGAAATCAACACCGTGAACCACAGGCAGTTGTTGGCTTTGGCTTCACTTTCTTCAACCATGCGAACTACAAAGGCTTCTTCACCGCCTTCACACCAAAGCTCATTGTGCTGACCGCCAAAGTTCAACTCGGCCTTTTGGTAGGCGCGGTCCAGACCCAGGTTCTGACGTTTGCGCTGGCTGCCTGCGGCGGCTTCTTCAGCCGAGCCGTGGAACGGCGGGTTGCACAGAACGGCATCATATCGCTCGTCGTGGCGGATAATGGTATCGAAAATACGCGGCGGTTTGGCCTGTAGGCGGAAACGCACCTGATTGGTCAACAGGGGGTTAGTCGCCACAATCTTTTTCGCCGCTGCCATCGAGACTTCATCAATCTCACTGGCGGTGAAGCGCCAGCCATATTCACGCAGCCCAACGATAGGATAAATACAGTTTGCCCCCACGCCGATATCAAGGATAGCGACGTTTTTACCCTGTGGAATGGTTCCGCCGTTGCTGTCGGCCAATAAATCCGCCAGATGGTGAATATAGTCGGCACGTCCCGGAATTGGCGGGCAGAGGTAGTCGGCCGGAATATCCCAGTTTTCAATCTGATAGAAATGGCGCAGCAGTGCACGGTTAAGCGCTTTTACTGCCTGAGGGCTGGCGAAGTCGATAGACAGGTCGCCCCATTTATTTTCGGCAACAAAGGGCCCAAGTTCAGGACTGCTGGCAATTAAAGCAGGAAAATCATAGCGGCTACGGTGGCGATTTCGCGCGTGAAGCCCGCTTTTTTCCTGCGGGAAAACAATCTTTTTATCCTGCGGAATCGCTTTTTTTCTTTCCACCTGAATGACTCTCCAATATCAATGTTAAGCTTACTCACTGGCTGTGCGGTGCATTTGCGACACAGCCGTCGAGAAAAATTCTGCCGCGTAAGATAACACAAACGGCCGCACAAGGCTGTCGGCATGACACATTAGGTCACGGTAAGTCGTTCTATAATTTTTATGGTGTTGAGAAGCAGACGCTTCTTTGGCAGCAGAAAGTTTTAAGCCCCCGTTGATCAACGCAAATTAATCAAAAAAAGGTGAGCCATGAGTTTTGACGATCGCTACTTCTATGAACCGGCCAAAGGACATGGTCTGCCGCACGATCCGTTAAATGCAATCGTAGGCCCACGCCCTATCGGCTGGATAGCATCGCGCAATGCTCAGGGACAACGAAACTTAGCCCCCTATAGCTTCTTCAACTGCTTTAATTATCGTCCGCCGATCATTGGTTTCGCCAGCAGTGGATGGAAAGACAGTGTGAAAAATATTGTCGATACCGGTGAGTTTGTCTGGAATCTCACCACCCGCAGTCTGGCGATGAAAATGAATGAAAGCTCGGCGTCTTTAGCGCACGGCCATGACGAATTTGAATTTGCAGGGCTGACCCCCATACCGGGCACGTTGGTTGCCGCCGATCGCGTTGCCGAAAGTCCGGTTAATTTTGAGTGCAAACTTTCCCAGTGCATCCAGCTTCAAAGTGCGGCAGGTGAGAAAATTGATACTTGGTTAGTATTGGGTGAGGTGGTCGCGGTGCATATCGCCCGTCATCTGCTTGATGAGCAGGGGATCTATCAGACCGCACTGGCCGAACCGGTGCTGCGCGCTGGCGGCCCTTCGGCCTACTACGGTATTTCTGAAGATTTACGTTTTGATTTGACGCGCCCGGACGCGCGTTAATTAAGAGGGCGGGGAGGCAATCTTACTGCTTTCCCCGCCCTGCAATTCAAAGTAATTACTTCCTGAAATAAGTCTGCTGAACGAAATCGGCAAAGTCCTGACACATCGCGTCATCGCCCTCGGCGTTATCTGCCAGCACACGTTGACCGTCTACCACCTTGATATGCACATTAAGGTCAAAGTCCGCAGCAGGCTGTTCGCGCTCGGCGGATTCTGCAATCACATGCTGGGCTTCCTGCCATGCCGACTCAACCGTTTGGTTACAGGCTTGGGCGAGATAGTCTGGATTGAAACCTTCCCCCGTTAGGCTGCGCAGCGTTTGGTCGTGACTCACGCTGTTGCCAGGCGCCCAGTAATGTTTTGCCAAATCGGGACCAATCGCCGGATTATCGGTCAAATAGCCGTCACGCTTGAGGAAGAAGGCACGCGTTTGTTCAACGGCCATCAGCGCCAGTAAATAGCCCTGATAGGAACAGGCTGACTCCAGCGACAGCAGGTGCGGCACCGCAAGCGTAGGCCTTGGGCTACCGGCCACGCCGAGGATATGTGTTTCAACGTCGCGAGCCAGCGCGGTAATCGCCTCAGGCGTACATTTCTCTTCCGGCCACTGATAAAGCTGCCATTCGAAATAAGGCATCAGCAAAATATGGCGTTCGTTAAACGCGCGCATTGGTTGGCGGGCGGCGATACTTTGTTCGATGAGCGCATCAGGCACCGCTTCACCGCGCTCGTTTTTGGCGTAACGCTTAAGCCAGTCGGCATCGTCGAGTAGGCTGTCGCAGAACATGGACTGCGTTTCGGCATAAGCCATTGAGGTTGGCGGGAACTCCTGCGAAAAGCACGGTGCGTTTTGGCGAATATTGGCAAAGTGCGCCGCGTGCCCGCCTTCGTGGAAGAGCGTGTTTAATCCGCTGGCACCGCTGCCAACCTGATCAGGCTTCGCCAGACTGGTAAAGTTAATCACCGCCGGAACCCATTTTTCCTGATCGACAAACGGCGGCACGGGTCCGTGCATAAAACCGTTTTCATATTTACCTTCACGCACCAGCAAATCAAGCTGCATTTCAGCACCATTAAAGCCGATATTCAGGCGTTTAAAGCTGTTTATCCAACGGCCTAACGAGTCGGCAAACGGGAAGTAGGGATCTAACTGACGCGTGACGTCTCCGGCGCTGGTAAAGCGAATGTTCCACGGCATCAACGCGGCATCGCCTTTGCGCGAAACCAGCTCATTAAGACTGCGCACGTTGGCTTCGCGCGTTTGCTCCTCAAAGCGGTCCAGAATGGCAAACAGCTGCTCGGGGGTCATCTGCTCCGTTTTATTGACTTTGTAATCAAAATAGTTACGGTAGCCGAGCTGACGCGCAAAGCGGTTACGCAGGGCAATAAGCTGTGGAAAACCATTATTGAGCAACCACTGTTCAAGCTCGCGCAGGGCAACCTGTGAGCTGCGGCGATACTCTTCGTTTTCATTGGTGGCCTGATTGGTCAACAGCTCGCCGAGCGAGGCAGAAACTTGCTCCCCTTTGCTATTGAGATGGGTCAACCGATGCTGTTTGCGTTTACTGTAAAGGGCAGACTCGGCCTGAATAATTTCATCGAGTAACGCCTGTGCCTGAGGGTCTTCAATCGCATTACAGTCAAAAAAACGATACCAGCCGCGCAGACCTGTTAGCAAAGCCTCTCTTTCTTTACTTTTTGGCTCGGCTTCAACGGCAGCAATGTGTTCACGCAGCTCCGTCAGTCGGGTCGGATTAGCGACAAAGCGTTTAAACGTACTCTCAGATGCCGAGTAACGGGCAGAAACGTCGTCATCACCTGTGCCCATATAATTTTGCCAGAACAACTCTTCTTTAGTTTTATGCACCTTCAGATAGTCGTGATTCAGTGCTGAAAAATATTCCTGTGACTGTTTCATAGCGCCCTTCTTGGCTGAAAGTAAAAGAGATTATTAACTGAGTGTAATTTTAGAGCCAGTGTCTGTCGACGGCAGTTGATGCTAAAAGAGCTGCTCTACCCGCGTCTGCGCGTCTGTCATCGATTCGGCCTGGTCGGTGGCAACTAGACAGCAGGCCAGCTGATTAAGAATAGCCTGCGGCACGGCAACTTTTGCCTGCAAACAGTCATTTATCCAGTCGGCGGTCGTTTGCGCGTCTTTAGCACTCGGTAAGTTTTGCGCGCTAAACTCCTGACGCTCGAGTAAAATTCTTTGCTCACCCACACCAATCAGATGCACGGGTGCACTGCGTAGTGGATTGGCATAAATCTCGCCTTCCGTCCCCTGCGATAGCAGCGCACGGCCTGAGACATCGTGGAAAAAGGAAGAGACACGCTGAATGTATTCGGGATGAGAAACGCTGGCTAAACGCAGCGCAGTCTGCTCAACAAACGGCGTTGCCAATTTGGCCAAGGTGTGACTGCTGTTGCGCACGCCCATCTGCCAGCGAAGCTGAAGCTGTTTGTCGATAGGCGGGCAAAGCAGCGAAACCGGAATAAACACCGGGCCGCGCCCTGAATCGAGCATGGCCTGCGCCTCTTCCCCCGAATTGGCAGCGGCAATGCCCAGCGCCTGAAAAATCTCAAAACTGGTGACGCGACCAGGATCTGAAGTCACACCGTGAACCACCACCGGCAGGCCGAGGCGATGCAATAAAATAGCCAGCAGCGGTGTCAGATTAGCCTGTTTACGTGCGCCGTTATAGCTGGGAATAACCACCGGCATGGGTCTGTCATTAGGGGCTTGCAGGCGAAGCGTCTGCTCTTCCATGGCCTGATAAAAGCCCAGCATTTCCTGCTCGTCTTCGCCTTTAATACGAAAGGCAATTAATAAACCGCCAAGCTGCAAATCAGGCACTTCGCCCGCCAGCATCAGGCGGTAAAGCGCCAGCGACTGCTCCCTGTCGAGCGAGCGAGCATGATTTTTCCCGCGCCCAACTTCTTTAATAATTTTTGTGTAATCCATCGTTCTTCCCTCACCTGCGAATCCCACCAGCATAACCCAGCCTTTCACAGGGAGAAACCTTGTCATCCGGCACAATTCGACGTTAGCGTTTCTTTCGTGCCTTGACCACTTTGGTTTTAGTCAATGCAACGTATTTATTAAAGCCTGGCTCGGGCATTCCACGCTGTTCGATAGGAAAAACCGGCAGTGCGGCCAGCAGTCGTGGACCGTAATTTTTGGTGATCAATCGCCGGTCGTAGATAACAATTTCACCGCGACACTCGTGGCTGCGGATCAATCGCCCGACCTGCTGGATAAGATTAAACGACGCACTCGGCAAGCTCTGCACTTCGAAAGGATAGCGTTTTAATGTTTTCAGCCATTCACCTTCGGTGAGGATCACCGGACTGTCGATCGGCGGGAAGGCGATTTTATGAATGTGCACCTGAGTCAGCAGGTCCCCTTTGAGGTCCAACCCTTCGGCAAACGACTGCAGTCCGATAAGCACGCTGACGCTTCCTGCCTCAACCCGTTTGCGATGCTCCTCAACCAGTCGATATCTCGGCTGGTCGCCCTGCACCAGCAGCATCAGCCGCAGGTCGGGCATCAGTTCAACAAACTGCTGCAGCGCACGATTACTGGCAAACAGTACTAGCATGCCTTTGTGTTTTTCATTCGCCAGCTCGGCACGGAAAAAATCGCTCATCTCCTGAATATGCTGCGCTTCGTTGGCCATTAAAGGCTCGGTGCGCATTTGGGGAATCACGATTTTTCCCTGACTGCGATGATTAAACGGTGAATCGAGGCTGATAAACAGGTCGCCAGCCCTCTCGTTCAGGCCGCTCATTTCCTGCAGGCGGGCGAAGCTGTTGAGTGAGCGTAGCGTCGCGGAGGTGATGACTACGTGCGGCACCTTGCGCCAAAGCATTTTTTCAAGCTGCTCGCTGACACGTATGCCAACGCAGTGGAATATCAGGTGAGTCTGGTTATCGAAATATTGCCGCGTCACCCATTTTCCAATCGGTGCATTGGAGGCTTTATCTAGCGCCGCCAGCCGCCAAAGCTTGGTCATGGTTTCGAGATAACCTAGCATGCGGCTCATGTGCAAAATGGCGCGATGCAAACGTAAAACGTCATGCTTACCGGTTTTTTCGCTGAGGTCGTTAACCATATACTCAGCCAGTCCGCGCAGCGCATCGGTCAGCTTGAACTGTCGAGCACAAAGCTCGGTAAGCTCCGGCGGCAGCGCGCCCATTTCGAAGCGATGCTCGGCCTCTGGCTCGTTCGGCGGTAAAAACTGATTAATCTGCTGCTCAATCAGCAGCAGCAGTTCGCGCATCTCGGCCACGTGATTTTGCAGACGTTCGGCATTGGCCAGCGGCGGCGGATTTTTAGGGGTAAACAGCGCGAGACATTGTTCAATCTGGCGCATAAAGTTGTCGAGCTGCAGATGATTCCACACAGCGGTAATTTCAGCGTCCACCTCCAGCGCATCACGTGCCACATCGGGAAGGTGATGCCCTTCGTCAAGCACCAGCAGCAAGTCTTTGGCATTCGGCAATACGGACTCGGACTCCAGCGCGGCCATTACCAGCGCGTGGTTCGTCACCACCACGTCGGCGCTTTCAATCTCTTTGCGTGCCACGAAGTAAGGGCATTCGCGATAGTAGTGACAATTACGGCCCAAACAGTTGGCTTTGTCAGTGCTGATTTTTAGCCACAGCGGATCCTGAATGGTTTTTTTATAGTGATCGCGCAGGCCGTCCCACTCATAGCGGGTTAAGGCCTTTTCGAGCGTGTTGCAAAACTGTTGTTCTTCCGTGCTTGAGGGCGCCAGTTCATCGCCTAAAAACAGCCCGAGGTCGCCCTGCGCATTTTCAGTGCTCATCATCGACAGGTTGCGCGGGCACACATAACGCCCACGGCCGAACGCCCCGGTAAATTTCAGGTCTGGAATAATTTTTTTAAGCAGCGGCAGGTCTTTACTGAAGATCTGATCCTGAAGCGCCACGTTGGCGGTGCTGACCACCAACGGCTTCTCCTCGGCCCGACTCACGGCAATACCCGGAATAAGGTACGACAAGGTTTTGCCCACGCCGGTCGGCGCCTCAATGGCGAGGTGGCGGGCAGAATCACTGGTCAATGCCTTCGCGACCTCAGCTATCATTTGTCGCTGAGGAGCTCGGGAGATAAAATCCGGAATTTGCTGCTGTAGGGCTTTGTACCACTGGCTAATCTGATCTTTTACTGCGGAGGACAGCGCCATGCATCTCTTATCGTTTTCATATGTTGTGGTTATTGTCCCACACTCGTCCGCTCACGTCAGCCGCAAATTGAATAGCCAACCCTATTATTAGCTAGCTTATTAAAATCATTCACTTAAAAAAAATAAAGTTCATTTTCATATGTCATAAATTGATCACAAATATAAGGTAAAAAACTCTCGCTGAACAAATTTCCGCTTAGATGGAAATGACAGTACACATGATGAATAGCGTCTTTAAATAAATAACGTTTGACAGAACGTTTAAACGAAAAATACAGGGTTAACAATGAAACGTAATCTTCTGGCAATATTAATCCCGTCATTACTGATTGCCTCAGGCGCACACGCAGCAGAAATCTATAATAAAGACGGTAATAAACTCGACTTTTATGGTCGCGTTAAAGCCGAACACTATTTCTCTGATGCAAGCAGCAGCGACGGTGACCAGAGTTATGTACGTTTTGGCTTCAAAGGTCAGACTAAAATTAATGATTCCATCACCGGCTATGGCCAGTGGGAATATCAGGTCGCCGATAACATTTCTGAAGCACAGGGTTCAACAGGGTCTAAAACACGTCTTGGATTCGCGGGTCTGAAATTCAATGAGTTTGGCTCATTCGATTACGGCCGCAACTACGGTGCGCTGTACGACGTCGCAGGCTGGACGGATATGTTCCCTGAGTTTGGCGGCGACGGCTACACCAAAGCTGACCGCTTTATGACTGGCCGTGGCAACGGCATGGCGACCTACCGCAACCGCGGCTTCTTCGGCCTGGTTGACGGCTTAAACTTTGCCCTGCAATACCAAGGTAAAAACGACGACACCAGCACCCGCTCTGCCAGCACGGCAAACGGCGACGGTTACGCTGTTTCTGCAACCTACGACATCGGTGCAGGCATCAGCGCAGGTGCGGCTTATACCTCTTCTGACCGTACTAATACGCAAACCAATTCAGCTTTGGGTAAAGGCGATAAAGCCACAGCCTGGAACGCCGGTTTAAAATATGACAATAACGGCGTTTATTTAGCCGCACTTTATGCTGAAACTAACCGCATGATCGCAATTACTGCGCCTGCCGGTGTTTCAAGTCTGACCTCTTCGTCTGTAAGCGGTTATGCGCAAAAAACCCAGACCTATGAAGCCGTGGCACAATATCAATTCGATTGGGGTCTGCGTCCTTCTCTGGGATATGTACAAACCAAGGCGAAAGATATTGAAGGCATCGGTGATGCAGATTTAACCAAATATATCGACGTCGCGGCGACTTATTACTTCAATAAGAATATGTCGACCTTTGTTGATTATAAAATCAACCGTCTGAGCAGTGATAATAAATTAGGTCTGAACACTGACAACGTTGTTGCTCTCGGCCTGACTTACCAGTTCTAAAAATAAGACCTCGCTTCATTTAAATTTCATTGGATTTTTTGCCGGGCTCATCCCCCGGCTTTTTTTCGTCATATGAAAAGCTTATCCAGATCAACTTTCTGCCCCCTTCCCCTTCCCTAGCTTGCTGAATCTGCTAAAGTTTTACCTATTAAAAATTTTTCATAATCCCACCCTCACAGGACGATAAAGATAATGATGAAGAAAGCTTCACTCTATAGCACCACCGCACTGGTATTTTTGGCGTTGACCGGCTGTGCGCAGCAGTCTACATCGCAGGCTGATGCGCAGTTAAACGATCAGTCAGTGATGGCGCTGAACTGGTTCCAGCAGTCTGGTGAATATCAGGCGCTGACTTATCAGGCCTTTAATGCAGCAACCTTCGCTTTTGACAAAGCACAGTCGCTGACCGGCAAACCTAAGGCCGTTGTCGTTGACCTCGATGAAACCATGATAGACAACAGCGCCTACAGTGCCTGGCAGGTAAAAGCCAACAAGTCGTTTGATCCGAAAACCTGGTCTCAGTGGACCCATGCCGAGCAGGCTAAAGCCGTGCCGGGTGCGGTGAGCTTTGCTCAGTACGTCGACAGCCACGGTGGGATTATGTTCTATGTCTCGAACCGTGACCAAAAAGACTACGCCGCTACCGTTGCCAATTTGAAGCGCCTAGGTTTCCCTAACGTGAACGAAAAAACCGTTCGCCTGAGCACCACCACGTCTAACAAGCAGGCGCGTTTTGATGCTATCAAAAGCGAAGGCTATAACATCGTGATTTACGCTGGCGACAACCTAAACGACTTTGGTGCAGCCACTTACCATAAAGGCAACGAGGAGCGTCGCAACTTCGTGAACAGCAATCACAACCTGTTCGGCACCCAATTTATTGTTCTGCCGAACCCGCTGTACGGTGATTGGGAAAGTGGTTTGGCTCCAGGGTACAACAAGCTGACTCCAGAACAGAAACTGCAGGTGCGCAGTCAAGCGCTGAGAGCGTGGAAAGGCGCACAATAATTTAATAACAGACAGCTAGCCCCTTTCCACGAACTTGCTACGGGAAAAGGGGCTAACAATAAAGAGATCATACTATTTCGCAAGGCGGCCCAATGGTTTATACATCACGCTCGTTGAGTCATAAATCCCTTCGGTTGACAGCGCATACCCCGGGATCACGCCACACAGCGCATACCCTAAATGATGATAAAGCGTCTGCGCCTCGCTGCCGGTGACCGTGTCGAGCACCAACAGAGTTTTTCCAAGGTCAGCGGCCAACTTTTCAATCGTCTGCATCAATTTTCTGGCAATCCCCTGCCTTCTTGCATCGGGGTGAACCAATAACTTCACCACGTCCGCGCGATGCTGTCCGTTGCCAGGCATATCAATCACCAGTTGAACGGTGCCCACTATCTTGCCGTGAAGGCGTGCCACCAAAATACGGCGCTCTCCGGCGGCAAAGGCTGGCAAAAGTTTATGCCAAAAAGCTAACGCCTCGGTCTGACCAAAAGGTGGCACAAATCCCACGCTGGCGCCCAACTGCACGCAGCCGTCAAGGGTTTCGGCGAGTCCCAATAAATCAGCTTGGGAAAAGTCCTGCGAATATTGTTCACATCTCAGTTCACTGATGGTTATCACGATGTTCTCCTGGTGTTAAGGACGACAAATCACAATGCTGTAATGGGCCTCTTCCTCGCCGGGGACGTGGAAAGTTGACGTGCCATTAAGATGAAAACGCAGGCAGTCCCCCACCTCAAGGCGGTATTGCTGCGTGTCCAGACGCAGTTCGAGAACGCCAGAGATCATCCAGATATGCTGCTCTAGCCCGAATACAGGCGGGGCTTCGTAATGAATGGTGGCTCCGGGCTGCAAGCGGCCGGACATAAATTCGGCATGAAAATCTTTAGCCGGTGGCGAAATTGAACGCCGCTCAAAACCTGTCTGCGTGTCGTGCCATACTGACTGCTGGCCGTGACGGATAAGTTCGGCAGGATTGTCCTCAAGATCCATCAATAACCTGGACGTAGTCAGCCCGTAAACTGCACTCAGCTTGCCCAGAAGCGACGCGGTTGGGCTTGTTTCTGCGCGCTCAATCCGCGACAGCGTTGCTCGGCTAATGCCTGTTTTATCAGCCAACATCTCAAGCGACCAATTGTTGTTTACCCGCAGCGTAGACAGCCTTTGCGCCAGTTTTTGCTCATCGTTCATCGGTATTATTCTCGCACATAGCTTCTCTTTTACGGGAATATATCTCTAATTTGAGAAATTGGCAATAAGCTAATCTTCCCTCCGCAACGGTCGCTATAATGGAGAGCATTTTTCACTTCTCTACCCCTTCCGCCCGTAAGTTGTACAACTTTATAAGTTGTACAAGAACAATATACTTGTACAACTTGCCCCTGAACGGCTAGAGTTAATTCAGGCTCAGTAATTTAGCGGAATATCTTTATGTCTCTGTACAGCATTGGCGAGGTCGCACGCATATGCGGCATCAATCCTGTTACGTTGCGTGCGTGGCAGCGTCGTTATGGTCTGCTCAAACCTCAGCGAACCGAGGGCGGCCATCGACTCTTTGACGACAGTGATCTCGAAACCATTCGTACTATTCTCGGCTGGATAAACCGCGGTGTGCCTGTGAGTCAGGTTAAAGGCCTGCTTGAGGGAAGTATTACACCACTACCTAGCGGTTGGTCACAGCTGGAGCAAAAGCTGCTGTCCGTTTTGCAGGAAGAAAAAACGCAGAAAGTCCGCCAGTTAATTATCGAGTTTGGCCGCGAGTATCCGCCCGAAAGCCTGGTTAACAATGTGCTGCGCCCGCTGCGAACTCGACTGACTTCAAACCCGTCAACCCTTTATTTACGCGGCCTGCTCGACGGCGTACTGATAGAACACGCGGTCATGTGCATGAACGCAGCGCGTAAAAAATCCGGCGTCAAAGTGCTATTGGCCGGCTGGGGCGATATCGACCGCACCGAGCTATGGCTTGAGGCCATCGCCCGCAGCGGCGAAGGCCTGCATATTGACCTGCTGCCTGACCCGCTGGTGGACCCGCATCTTGAAGGGGTAAAGGCGCAGCAGATCTTACTGTGGGCGGAAGGCCGCCTGACCAATATCCAACGCAACAAATACCTGCACTGGCAGGAATTAGGTTTACCCATTTCCCTGCTGGGGAGCGCAGCCGTTTTGCTGCAAAACCCGCCAGAGGAGGCGCCTGACGCTTTACCTTTTAGATAAAGGAGACATGAATGACTTATGCCTCAACGGACGCCACATTTAACCAACCAGGCAATGACCAGACGACACTCGAGAAACTAAACACGTTTTATCGCCATCTGGACACTGCCCAGCTATCCAAATTGCCGGAAATTTATCACCGGCAGGCGGTGCTAGTCGACCCGGTCGGCCGCCATGAGGGTATCGACACCTTAAGACTCTATTTTGAGCAACTGCTGGCCCAGACTCACTACTGCCGATTTGATATTCAGCATCAGTTGAGCACCGATAATGAAACAATGCTGTTTTGGCGCATGATTTATTCACATCCGCGCCTGAAAAAGGGCAAAGAATTGGTTCTCGATGGAAACAGCCATCTGCGATTTAGCGAAAATCGGGTGATTTATCAGCGCGACTACTATGATTTGGGGGCTATGCTTTATGAGCACATCCCACTACTGGGAAATGTCATTAAAGCTGTTAAATCGAGGTTAGCGCCATGAAGCACGTATTAATTACCGGCGCGAGTTCGGGAATAGGCAAACAGCTTGCCTTGGACTATGCCGCAGAAGGCTGGAAAGTGACCGCCTGCGGGCGAGATAGCCAACGTTTGGACACGCTTAGCGCCGCCTCGGAGCAAATAACGCCGCTGGCCTTTGACATCACCCATCTTGAAGAAACTCGGCAAGCGTTGGCATGGGTCCAGGCTGACCTGGTTATCCTCTGCGCCGGGACTTGTGAATACCTCGATAACGGCGTGGTTGAGGCAGAGAAAGTTTTACGGGTGATGACAACCAACCTTATGGGACCGATTAACTGCCTGGATGCGCTGCTGCCAGGCATGGCCTCTGGCTCTCGCATTGCGCTTGTAGGATCCACCGCGTCGCTGTTTCCGCTGCCACGTGCTGAGGCCTACGGGGGTTCGAAAGCCGCGCTGGCCTACTTTGCCCGCAGTCTGGCGCTTGATCTTGCGCCGCGCGGAATTGAGATCTCGCTGGTGATGCCGGGTTTCGTTAAAACGCCGCTCACCGAGCGTAATGATTTCCCGATGCCGATGATGATAACGGTGGAGAAATCTTCCGACTACATCAGAAAAGGCCTGGCGCGTGGCGCAAGCGAAATCGCGTTTCCACCTGTTTTTGCCTGGCTGCTGCGCTTTATTTCAGTGTTGCCCCAAGGCCTGCAGAAACTTTTAGCTAAAAGATTGGTAAGGTAAATCGCGTATGAAAGTTGCCATTATCGGCAGTGGTATTTCGGGTCTCAGCTGTGCGTGGATGCTGTCGCAGCGCCAACCTGCGTGTGAAATAAAAGTTTTTGAAGCCAACACCACGCTGGGCGGACATACCGCGACGCTGGACATCGACATGGGCAATCGTTCCTACGCCATTGATACGGGTTTTATTGTATACAACCAGAAAACCTATCCTAAATTTATCGCCCTGCTCGACCAGTTAGGTATTACCGGACAACCCACCGAAATGAGTTTTTCGGTGCATAATCCCGACAGCAGGTTGGAGTACAACGGGCACACGCTGAACACGCTGTTTGCCCAGCGCCGTAATTTTTTTAAGCCGAAATTTTGGCGTTTTTTACGCGAAATCCTGCGCTTCAATGCGTTGTGTAAACAGCGTGTACAGCAGCCGGGCAACGATGAAAGCACCGTGTCTGATCTGCTCAGGCAAAATGGATTTTCGGCCTTTTTCGCTCTGCACTACGTGCTGCCGATGGGTGCGGCTATCTGGTCCTCGTCACTTGAGGATATGGGCAAGTTTCCGCTGTCGATGTTCCTGCGCTTTTTCGACAATCACGGGCTGCTTGATGTCAGTCACCGCCCTCAGTGGATGGTAGTGCCCGGCGGTTCGCGAGAGTATATCCGCCGTATACAGCAGTTGCTGCCCGCCCACGTTCAACTGCTGACCAACACGCCAGTGAATTCGGTGACGCGCAGTGAAGGCTCGGTAATGGTTGAATCTTCACAGGGTAGCGAGACGTTTGATCAGGTTATTTTCGCCTGTCATTCCGATCAAGCGCTGACGATGCTGAAGGCACCTACCGATGCCGAACGTCAGGTATTGGGTGGCCTGCCCTATCAGTCGAATGAAGTGGTGCTGCACACCGATATCAATCAGCTTCCGGTATCGCGCCGGGCCTGGGCTAGCTGGAACTATCGTCTGCCCAACGGTGTTGAAAGCGCCTTGGGCCACACGCCCTCGGCGTCCGTTCATTCGGCCATTGTGCGCCAACGTCGGGCCAGCGTGACGTACAACATGAATATTTTGCAGGGTATTGCGTCAGAACATACCTTTTGCGTGACGCTGAATCCGATAACCCCCATTGACGAGCGAAAAATTTTATTCAAGACCCAGTATATGCATCCGGTACTTAACCTCGTCAGCCATCAGTCACAGCAAAGGCGCAGCGAGATTAATGGCCACAACCGCAGCTGGTTCTGCGGCGCTTACTGGCACAACGGCTTTCATGAAGATGGCGTAAGAAGCGCCGAAGAAGTGGTGAATCAGCTCATCGAGCAGGAAAGCGCATGAACAGCGCGCTCTATATTGGCGGCGTGCGGCATCGCCGATTTAAGCCGATAGAGCACCATTTTGACTACGGTATTTTCATGGCGCTCATCGACCTTGATGAAATCGACCAACTGCCACAGTACGGCATTAGGCTGGAAAAATTCTCGGCGGCGACCTTTAAACGCGGTGATTATTTGGGGGGCGGTGACATTAAAACCACCGCTCAGCGGCGTATTCAGGCCCTCACCGGCGACAGTCTTGACGGACGTGTCATGCTGCTGACCCAACTGCGCTATTTCGGCTGCTACTTTAACCCGGTTAACTTTTACTATCTATATGATAAAGAGAATGTTTTATGCTGGATATTGGCCGAGGTTCGCAACACGCCCTGGAATGAGCGCCACACCTATGCGGTGCTGCCTGACGGCTCCTTACCGGTCAAAAAAGAGTTTCACGTTTCACCTTTCAACCCGATGGATATGGTCTATCACTGGCAGTTGACCCCACCGGGAAAGCGTCTGCGTGTGCATATTGAAACGCATCGCCAGGACCGCGAATTTGACGCCACGCTAACGCTGGTTTATCAGCCATTAACGCGTAAAAACCTTCGCCAGCAACTCTGGCGGTTCCCGTTAATGACGGTCAAAACCGCGGTCACTATTTATTGGCAGGCAGTAAAACTGTGGCTCAAACGTGCGCCCATTTACGGTCATCCTCCCGTTGATAAGGAATGAATATGAATTCACCTGATTTGCGACTTGCCCAACAAGCGGGCAGCCGTCGTCGCAAAGGTTCGCGCGCGCTGTTGCTCAGGATGCTTAAACAACTCCGTGGCGCGGGGCTGACCCTGCAGGAATTCGACCATGAACCGCTGTTCTTCGGCGACGAGACTGCGCCGCTGCAAGGACAAATTGAAGTTCATGACCTTCGCGTCTATCGTCGCGTGCTGCTCGGTGGCAGCATTGCGGCGGGAGAGAGCTATATCGACGGCGATTGGACCACCCCAAACCTTACCGCCGTGCTGCAACTGCTGGCTGAAAACGTCGGTCTGGTCGACAAAATCGAGTCGCGTTTCAGCTGGCTGACCTCGCCGGTCAATAGCGTCGTTCACTTCCTGAGGCGCAACAGCCCGAGCCAGGCACGCCGCAATATCTCGGCGCACTATGATTTGGGCAACGATTTTTATCAGGGTTTTCTTGACGAGAAGATGCTCTACTCCTCGGCTTGGTATCAGGGGCCGCACATGACACTGGAACAGGCCCAGGAAGCCAAAATGCGCCGCCTGTGTGAGCAGCTTGAGCTGCGGGCGGAAGACCACCTGCTTGAAATCGGCACTGGCTGGGGTGCGATGGCCGAGTTTGCTGCACGGGAATATGGCTGCCAGGTGACCACCACCACCATTTCACGCGAGCAGTACGACTACGCCCTCCAGCGCATCGAGCAGGCCGGACTCAGCGCCCAGGTTACCGTGCTGTTTGAGGACTACCGCGCACTGACCGGGCAGTACGACAAGCTGGTGTCGATTGAAATGATCGAAGCCGTAGGTAAACGCTATTTACCCACCTTTTTCAAACGCTGCAATGCGCTGCTTAAACCCAAGGGGCGTATGGCTTTGCAGGCGATTACCATTGCCGACCAGCGTTACAAGCATTACAGCCGCAACGTTGATTTTATTCAACGATACGTCTTCCCCGGCGGCTTTTTGCCCTCGATTAACGCGATGACTGAAAGCATGACCCGACACACTGGACTGGTAGTGTGCAACCTCTTTGATATTGGTAACGACTATGCGCGCACGCTGCACGAGTGGCGCGAGCGAGTCGTACGGTACTGGAATACGCAAAATGCGCAGGTCAGCGATGAGCGTTTTCGTCGCCTTTGGGTGTTTTATCTGTGCTACTGCGAAGCGGGATTCCGCGCACGGACGATTAGCACCGTGCAACTGATTGCCGAGCGCCGTGCATGAAATCCCTGCGCTTCTGGCTGCTGGCCGCTGGCTTCGATCTCTGGTGGACGCTGGCAGTCTGGGGACGAGAAAGCGTAGAAATATTGCTGGTGATTGGCGCACTGCTGATGCTTTATTTCACCCCTGCCGCGCGCCGGAAATGGGTGATTTTCGCCTTTATAATCGGGGTTGCCATGGACAGTTTGTGGTGCGCCAGCGGCCTGTTGGCATTTGAGCAAAGCCAAGGCGTACCTGTTTGGATGGTGGCACTGTGGCTCAGTTTTAGCGCCTGGTGGCTGTGGTTTTATCAGCAAATTTCACTGCGCTGGCCGTGGCTTATCCTGCTTGGCGCCGTAAGTGGTCCACTGGCCTATTACGTGGGTATGCGTTTTGATGCCATGTACCTACTCGCCCCGCCGTGGCAGGTATTTTCCCTGATGGCAGTCGGATGGGCCTGTTTTTTACCGCTGATAAGCTATGGCGTGCGTCAACCTCATGTCAGCAAGAGGAGTCCGTAATGAACCTGCGTTTTCTCACTGCTTCACTGCTGCTCACCAGCGTTTTTCTCACGCCGATTGTGCAGGCTGCTCCGTGGTCAACCTGGCCAGAAACAGGCTCTGCCAAGCTGACTTGGGCGTTCTTTGACGTTTACAACTCACATCTGCGTACGCCTGCTGGAAAATATCAGCCCAACGTCTGGCCTCAGGCATTAGTGATCAATTACTTGCGCGACATTAGCCGCAAAGAGCTGACACAGGCCACGGCCGACCAGTGGAAAGCGTTGGGCATGCTCGACGAGGCAAATCAAAAACAGTGGCTGAAGGCGGTAGAGGCTACGTGGCCGGATGTCACCAACGGCAGCGAAATCACCTTTGTCGCCGACCAACAGGGCGGACAATTTTACTATCGCCCTGCGCTAAACGGCAGTACGAATAAAAATGCCACGCCGGTGGCGATTGGACAGCGCTTTAGCCCGGCGTTTCGCGATGCGTTTTTGGCTATTTGGTTATCCCCATCCACCCAATATCCGCAGCTGCGCAAAGGGCTGATCGGAGCCCGCTGAATCAGGAGTTATTATGCTGAATGTTAAGGTTTACCTGCGTTTCATTGTGCTTGCCGTGGCCCTGCTGTTGGCCGGCTGTAGTGCAAAAATCGACGATTATAAAGGCACTGAGCCCAAGCTTGATATCTTCAGCTATTTTCAGGGCGATAGCCAAGCCTGGGGCATGATCCAGGACTACAGCAATAAACAAACTCGACGCTTCTCAGTGGCGATACGCGGTGACGTTGTCGGCGATACGCTAACTCTGCATGAAGATTTCACCTACGATGATGGCGAAAAGCAGACCCGTATCTGGCATATTCAGCGCCTGGCGGACGGCAGCTATCGCGGTACGGCGGGCGATATTATCGGCGTGGCGACCGGCCATACGCAGGGCAATGCGTTTAACTGGAATTACGTGATGGATATTAAAGCCAGCGGTAAGACCTATCGTCTGACCTTCGACGACTGGCTGTTCAAGCAGGATGACAGGCACTTAATGAACGTGACGTCCTTGACCAAGTTTGGTGTTCAAGTGGCCAAATTGACGCTGTTCTTCGAGAAAAAATGAGTGAAGATTTCGCCCCTCTCGCCAAAGCAGGAGGGGCGAAACAGGTTAAACTTCAACCTTATCAAGCTTTGCCGGTTTCGGCTTAAAGACAAAACGTCCGAGCGTGACCAACAGTACAGCGCTCAGGATCACGCCCAGTGAAATCCACTCAATCAATGAAAGCGACTCTCCGGCAAAGCTAATGCCCAACAGCACGGCCACGACCGGGTTAACATAGGCGTAGCTGGTAGCGATAGCAGGACGAACGGTTTTGAGCAAAAACATGTAAGCGCTGATGGCAATCATCGAGCCAAAAACGACCAGATAGGCCAGCGCCATAAAACCGCTCGGGGAGGGAACTTGCGTCAAATGCTCGCCACTCAGTCTACTGGTGACCAGCAATACGACGCCCGCAACGATCATTTCTGCTGCACCGGCCATTAGACCTTTTGGCAACGTCACTCGTGCACTCAATACTGACCCAAAGGCCCAGCTCAACGAAGCAATCAGAATAAGCAGCGCGCCCCAGGGATTACCGCTCAGGTTACTGCCAGTGTTGAGCAGAACGATGCCAAACAGGCCGATAGCCACACCGGTCCACTCCAGACGGCTATTGGGCATGCCCCACATCCGGCTGAAACACAGTGTAAACAGCGGAACCGTCGCGACCATCACGGCGGCAATACCCGAGGGAACCTCAAGATGTTCGGCGACAGTAACCAACCCATTGCCTACGGCAAGCAGCAGCACGCCGATAATACCCGCCGACAACCACTCGCGCATCGAAGGCACTTTATGCCCACGCAGCAGCAGAAAGGTGAACATAATCACCCCGGCCACGAAAAATCGCAGACCCGCCATCATCAGCGGCGGCCAGCTCTCAACCCCGACGCGGATCACCAAATAGGTCGATCCCCAAATGAAATACAGTGCAAACAAAGCGGCGATTAACGGCAATAGTGTACGGAAGGCTGTGCGAGACATAAAATTTGCTTATGGCTGAGAAAATCAGAGGCGGATAGTTAACGCTATTGGCGCGGTAGACAGCAAGTTAAAGCGTGCTATTGTGCCAAAATGTGATCGAAAAGTTTCACGATGTGTATGAAATGTGTTTTTTGAGGGCATTCGCACAAATTATGGCTGTGTCACTCGCACTAAAAGTTTTATAATCACCGTCTATTTTTTAAAAGAAGTTTGGCAAAAAATGAATACTCTAGGTAAAAAGCTGTTTATTGCTCTGTTCGGTCTGATGGCTATCGGCGCTATCGGCGGTGTGATGGTTGCGGGCTACGCTATCGTTATCGAAGAGCCGGTCAAAATGCCAGCCAGCGTTCCTACGCCAACCTCGGCGCCTGCGCAGCCTTCAAGTTCGTCTTAAACAGGCTGACATTACTTCAGTCAACCAGCAGGCATGGCGTGCATTTAGCCCTAATTGATATGCCTGCTGAATTGATAAGCCATTTACATACTAAAACTGTATTTTTATTAAAAACGCACTTTCTATATAGTTACGGCACTCTCCTTCCTACAAAATAATAAAGGAATATGCCATGTGCTATATACAGGGTTCAACCATCAACACTGCCAATATACGTTTACCTCTGCGGAAATACCTTACTCCACCTCTATTTAATGACGATAAAAAGCATGGTGTAAAAGAATTGATCTCTGCTTTTGAACGTTTGAATAACACTCCACAAAACTTAACACCTCCTTTTACCCCCTCTAGAAAACTGTCTACGTCAACGAGTCAACTCACTCCAAATTTAAAGTCTTTTAATATGTTAGCAAGTACTCAGCGCTATCAACCCTGCGCTCCTCCTGTACAAAAAAATGACCACCAAAATAGCGTAGAAAAACCTTTCTCTTATCCGCTTCTCGTTTCAGGTTCTGATTCAGAACTGCGCTCTCCGGCATTGGTGTTGGACATGATGAAAAAACTATCATCTACTATCAATGAAGATAATCAAGATGATGAGTATTTTTATGACGAGTATCTTGATGACGAGTATTATGTTAATGATACTTTCTCGCAGATTACTATGCAGAAACTATTGGATATAGAGAAGGAAACCGTAGATGTCAATGCTGAATTACGTCTTATTGAACAATCTTTAAATAAATTTAATACAAACATTCCAGGAAACTCTAGTTTTAAAAACAACTCTCACAGCAGCCATCCTGAAAACATTCAAAGCTGCGCTAATTCAGCCAGTAAAGATAAGGTAAATCCATTCAACTGGTTGCAAAGTGGTAATGATAAATTTATTTATTAACTCAATGACTACTGTCCCCGCGTAGGGACTGCCAATTAAACAAAGGGAGGCTTAAAGCCTCTTTATTTCATGCTTAGGAGTTCACTATGACTAATATCGTTAACTCTTTACCCAAAACACCCGTCTATTCTCTAGTAAATAATGGCCGTTCTAAGTTCTTGCTTCCAGGAAATAACAAACCCTTTGCCTGCATAAATATAAGAAAGATCGAAAACAGTAACCCCTCACTTCCCCCTGCTCCTAGCAGCAATATCAAAGCCAGTGGAAATTATGCTCAGGAAATATCTGATATTAAATTTAAAAATAACACCCTAGAGCGTTCAGATAAACTATCAGAAATTCTGAGGTCGAGTTTAGACATCAGCAGCCATAGAGTATCAAGAAGTCGCAACACTCCTAGCTACGGCAATGTTCACGGTTTGAAATTCCCTCTTCTGGTTTTTAATGCCGAAAAAAAAATTCACGGATTAAAATCCCCTTTTCTGGTTTTGGCAGCTGATAAAAAAAAAAAACCCCGCTCGCTGGTTTTAGAGGCCATTAAACTCGTCATACCGCATGAAAAGAATGCAATAGAAAGCGAGTTTGCTCTTGTCCCTAACACTGAGCTGGATAAAAAGACGAGAATGGAAGAGCAGATAAACGTCGTGAATCAGGAAATTAATGAATTAAATAGTGATCTACTTTTAGTTAGACGTTCATTTAAGAGATCTGAATCAGAAATCAGTAAAATAGATAACACATTGAACATCCTGAAAGAGAATTTAAGAAACAATTACTATAAGGATAAAGTCATGTCGTTATATATTTCCAAACATGAAAACTCGAATATTATAAATCAATAAAGATTAAAGGGTAGCCACTGCCCTGACTAGTCCCCGTCCGCTGAGGGCTGCCAATTTTGTAAGCGGCGGCTCCAGCGCTCAAACGCCATATCCACGATAATCGCCAACAATGCCACGACCAGCGCGCCTTGCAGAACATAGGCGGTGTTGAATCCGCTTAGCCCGATAATAATCGGCGAGCCCAGACTCTGGGTTCCCACGGTCGAGGCAATCGCCGCCGTGCCGATATTGATGATCACCGATGTGCGTATTCCGGCAAGAATAACCGGTGCGGCGAGAGGCAGTTCAACCTTGCGCAGGACCTGCCAGCGGCTCATCCCCACGCCTTGGGCAATCTCTCGCGCCGAAGTGGGTACGGACTCGATACCTGCGATGGTACCTTGTAAAATTGGCAATAATCCATAAAGTACCAACGCGATAATAGCCGGTTTTTCACTGAATCCCATCACCGGCACCGCAATCGCCAATACTGCCACCGGCGGAAAGGTTTGCCCCATAGCCACTAGCGTCTCAACTAAGGCTCGAAACTCTTTGCCCGCCTGACGCGTTACGCCAATGCCGGCCAGCATACCGATAATCACCGCAATCGCGCTGGAAATACCCACCAGCAGCAGATGAGCGACAACTAGGCCGGAAAAACTGTCCTGCAAATACACCGGCCTGTCGAGGTTAGGAAACATCCAGTGGAACAGCCATCCCAGTGAACTCATGCCGAGCACCAGTGCAATAAATACCGCGATAACCCAAGGCAATGGGTCACGTAGAATACGCAGCCAGCGACTGTCTGCGTCAGTTTTGTTCAGGCTCATGCATTCTCCCTTTCGGCCACTAGGTCAGAAAAGTGCAGCACGCCCAGCGATTGCTGGTTGTCATCAATCACCGGCAATTGCTCGGTGTGGCGAGCAACAAACACCGATAACGCTTCGCGCAGGGTCATCGACGCCAAGACCGGTTCTCCCGCCACACTTTCACCACGACGCGTTCTGTCGCCAACCCTCGCCAGCGACAGCAGTTTTATGCCCACGTCGCTGCGGCCAAAGAAATCGCGTACAAACGGCGTGGCTGGCTGGGTGAGCATCTCCAGCGGCGTGCCTTGCTGAACTATCTGCCCGTCGCTGAGCAACACAATACGGTCAGCAAGACCCAGCGCCTCATCAATATCATGGGTCACCAGCACAATGGTGCGCCCGGAAAGCTGATGAATACGCGCAATCTCCTGCTGCAACGTAGCCCGCGTGACCGGGTCGAGTGCGCCAAAAGGTTCATCCATCAATAAAACTTCAGGGTCAGAAGCCAACGCGCGCGCCACGCCCACTCGCTGCTGCTGGCCGCCGGAAAGCTGATGCGGATAGCGCTTGCGAAACTGCTGCGGGTCGAGGTGAAGTAGCTCCATCAGCTCAGTCACGCGATCACGAATCTTTGCCTTCGGCCATTTGAGCAGCTGCGGCACGGTGGCAATATTTTCCTCAACCGTCCAGTGCGGAAACAGGCCAATCGACTGAATGGCATACCCCATCCTGCGCCGTAAATCCTGCGCCCGAAACTTCTCAATCGGCTCATCGGCAAAGGTAATTTGTCCCCTGTCGTGCTCCACCAGCCGGTTAATCATCTTTAATGTGGTGGATTTTCCGGAGCCTGAGGTGCCAATCAGCACGGTGAATTCACCCTTGGCGATATTCAAATCGAGGTCACGAACCACGGCTTTACCGGCAAAGTGTTTACTGACGCGAGAGAAATGGATCATGTGCGCGAGGTCTCCAGAATTGAGACTAAAAATTTAAAGACTCCGTCAACCACGGCAGCCATTAACACCACCGGAATGACCCCGAGCAACACCAGGTCCAACGCGCTGCTCAGCAGTCCCTGGAACATAATGGCACCCAGCCCACCGGCGCCAATCAGCGCCGCAACCATCGCCATTCCGACCGTTTGCACCGCAACAATGCGGATACCGGACAAAATAACGGGCAGCGCGATGGGCACCTGAACCTTGCAAAACACCTGAATTCGGCTCAGCCCCATTCCCGTTGCCGACTCGATAACGCCAGGTGCTACCGAATTCATTCCGGCAATCACGCTGCGCACCAGCGGCAACAATGAGTACAGTACCAGAGCAATAATGGCTGGGGCGGCACCGATGCCGCTCACACCATGCTCACCTAGCCAAGGAACGGCCTTCGCCAGACCGGCAAGCGGTGCGAGCAGCAGGCCAAACAACGCAATCGAAGGGAGAGTTTGGATAATATTTAATACGGAGAGAATGGCCGGTTGCCAACGTGGCCGTCGGGCGCAAAATACTCCCAGCGGCAGGCCAATCAAAATCGCCGGGATAAGCGTGCCCAATAAAATACCAAGATGCTGCCAGAGGGCATCATCGAACACATCGGAACGATTATCGTACTCTTTCAATAAAGAGAGCTGGGAAAGCTGGCCGTTCACCAGCAACAGTACGATGGGGATCGCCAGTTGCAGATTCAGCAGCACCCGCCAGCTGTGATTTGAGGTCATACGACTAATCGCATCGGAGGCAATGAGCAGCAGCAGCGCGCCACACGCCCAGAAACCTCCGCCAAAAGAAATTCTTGCCAGGCTGTCTTCATCCCCGCCGGTCAACACCAAGGCTGCATGCCCGGCCAGCGCAGTCTGCGCCGTCAGGAGCAGCTCGGCCAATAGCATAATCAGCAGATAAACCCGCCAATCAGGGCTGACAAACGACAGCATCAACAGTGCAAAAACCGGCACCAATAGCAGCATCGTGGGTCCTTGCAGCAGGCTGTAAAGCGGGATCCCCTGCCCCGAAATCAAACGATTTGGCGCATGAGTGATAAAGGCCAGACCGGCTCCTGCGGCAATCATTAGCACCAGCAATGTAAGCAGTACGCGATTTTTTACCCAATTACTCAAACAATATCTCCTGCCTACTTGCCGAATCAGCTAATTATTTTTTCTTGATAAAGCCTTTTTGTACCAGATATTTGGCTGCTACTTTTTTGGCATCTGCACCACCGACCGCAATTTGCGCATTCAGTTTTTGCAGCGTTGGGCCATCGAGTGAGGCAAACACCGGTTTTAGCAGTTCAGGGATCTGCGGATACTCTTTCAATACTGATTCACGAATAATTGGCGCTGGCGCATAGATTGGCTGCACGCCCTTAGGATCCTGCAACGTGACCAGGCCCAGCGCGGCGACCGGACCATCCGTGCCGTAGGCCATCGCCGCATTAACGCCAGAGGTTTTCTCCGCCGCGGCCTTAATGGTTACCGCCGTATCTCCCCCCGCGAGCGACAGCAGCTGATTTTGCTTGAGCTTGAATCCATAGGCATTTTCGAAAGCAGGTAACGCGTCAGGGCGTTCAATAAACTCAGCCGAGGCCGCCAGCTTGAAATCACCGCCGCCGTTAACCCACTTGCCTAAATCTTCTAGCGTTTGCAGATGATTTGCTGTGGCAACGTCTTGGCGTACCGCGATGGTCCAGGTGTTATTAGCAGGAGACGGGTCAAGCCAAACAATTTTGTTCTGGTCGTAATCGAGCTTTTTCACCTTCTCATAGCCCTGTTGAGCATTTTTCCACGCAGGATCTTTCTCGTCAGAGAAGAAGAATGCGCCGTTGCCGGTATATTCGGGATAGATATCAATCTCGCCCGCGGTAATCGCGCCGCGCAGGACCTTGGTGTTACCGAGCTGAAGCTTATTGGTCGTCTTGATGCCGTTGGCGTCAAGCACCTGCACAATAATATTACCGAGCAGCGAACCTTCAGTATCGATTTTTGAACCGACTTTCACACTGTCTGCCGCCTGAGCCGAGAAACTCAGGGTACCGATCACAGCCATTACTGCTGCGGCAGCTATACTTCTCAATCGAGCATTACCCATTGTGCGCGCCATGTTATTTCCTCATATCGGAGTGAAGACCGGCTTAGATCAAAGTTAAAAAGCAAAAATGTGTTCATAAAATGAGAGTGTTACAAGGATAGTTCAATTTTTGCCGAGAGCGCAAAAAGGCCAGTCATCAAATCAGCTGTCATGAGGGGAGTAAAATGACTTTTATTGCATAGCTTTACTCAAAATTAGCTTAACCCAACCCTTCAATCACCACGCCGTATCAGCCGGTATTTAATTGAGTAATGAGGAAAATATGACCACTCGTACCCAACCCAGAAAGGTGAAAGCAGCCGTAGTAAACCGTCATCAACACTTGAGTTTTCAAGAGTTACAGCTTAAAGCACCGCATCAAAATGAAGTCGGCGTAAAGATCGTGGCCTGCGGAATTTGTCATACCGATCTGGGTTTTCTCAGTGAAGGTTCTATCCTCGGCCATGAAGGCGCGGGCATTGTCGAACAGGTCGGTAGCGCAGTGACGGCGGTTAAACCGGGCGATCACGTGCTGCTGTCTTATCAATCCTGCGGGCAATGTGCGCCGTGCCATGATAGTCAGCCTTTCAACTGCCAGCATTTCTCGAAGCTCAATTTTGGCTTTCAGCGCCTTGACGGCAGCAGCGCCTATCCCGATGGTGTTCAGGGGCATTTTTTTGGACAGTCGGCGTTTGCCAATTACTGCCTGGTGACCGAACAAAATTTGGTGAAAATCGCCCCGGAACTGCCGCTGGAAGTTCTTGCGCCACTGGGCTGCGGCATGCAAACCGGCGCGGGAACGGTGCTTAATACGTTAAAAGTTAAGGCCGGTGAAAGTCTGATGGTAATGGGCACCGGTGCCGTGGGGCTCGCGGCAGTGATGGCAGCTAAAATTGCCGGGGCCAAAACGATTATCGCGGTTGACCGTGATCCCACGCGTCTGGCGCTGGCAATCAAACTGGGCGCGACTGAGTCGATCAATTCGGATGAAGAAAACTACCTCGCCACACTCTGCCCGCATTTGGACTACGTGATTGATACCACGGGCATTGGCCATCTGGATGAACTCGCGCAGGAGGTCTTAAAAGAAGGCGGGACGCTGGTTCGCCTCACCGGTTCCTGCGGCGAAACCTTAACCCGTGGGCGTAAAGCCATTAGCGTGGTTCAGGGCGACTCGGTCGCGCAAGATTTCCTTCCCAAGCTGGTGGAATATTGGCAGCAGGGCCGTTTCCCCGTGGAACAACTGATCACTTACTACCACTTTGACGACATAAACCGTGCTCTGAAAGAAGCGCACAACGGCAAGGTGATTAAGCCGGTCCTCGTTTGGGACTAAATTTTTTAAAAAGCCAGTGTATGTAAAAAGTCATTATCTATGGAAAAGTAAGCCGTTGAGAAGATAGCGGATAGTCAACCGCCGGGGTGATTTGCCCCCAATTTTTAAGAATTATTTATTTTAATATATAACTAATTTGCACTTGTGACTTGGCTGTCTGGACGTCTATACTGCTTTTTTTAATAAAAGCGTAGTATAAAAAATGTCTGACACAACACTTGCGGCCTCTTCAGCCGCCTCATCAGGGGTTACAAACACATTCAGCGCCGATGCTCAGCCCACGCTGATCCGTTCTGCAGCTGACATTACTCGCCTGGTTAATCAAGGCGCGACCAAGCTGAGCGATGCACGTATTGTGGTTGCTATTGCACTGGGAGGCGTTTTCCTCGACGCCTATGATCTCGGTGGCCTGGCTTTCGGCATGAAAGACATTACGCGTCAATTTGGACTCTCGCCGTCGGGTGCGGGTCTGGTCGCCTCCGCCATTACGCTGGGCGCTATTGTAGGCGCCCTGTTTGGCGGTTATCTGACCGACAAAATTGGCCGCTATCGCGTATTTATGGCCGACATGTTCTTCTTCGTAGTCGCCGCACTGGCCTGCGCCTTTGCCCCCAATGAATGGGTGCTGGGTGCATCGCGCTTCGTAATGGGCATCGGCGTGGGTATCGACCTGCCGGTAGCGATGGCGTTTTTAGCCGAATTCTCCAAACTTTCGGGACGCGGTAACAAAGCTTCGCGCGTCGCCATGTGGTGTCCGACCTGGTATGCGGCCATCAGTATTTCATACCTGTTAGTGTTGCTGCTTTACGCAGTGCTGCCTGCCGGCCAAACCGATATTTTGTGGCGTTTAATCCTTGGCTTCGGCGCCTTTCCTGCACTGCTGATTATCGCCATTCGCCACCGATATATGAATGAATCGCCGGTGTGGACGGCGAATCAGGGTGATTTGGAAGGTGCGGCGGCTATTCTACGTCGTTCATACAACATCAATGTTGAAGTGGCCGACGATGCCAATCTGACGCCACAGCCTCCGGTACGCAAGGCCGCATGGAGCAACTATGCTACCCTGCTGAAAGGCGTTTATCTGAAGCGTACGATATTGGCTACCGTGACCTCGCTGGTCTCTCCGTTCGCCTACAATGCGGTTGCCTTTGGTCTACCGGTTATCCTTTCGACCTTCCTGGCACAATCACTTATCAGCACTATCCTGTTCTCGCTGGGTCTGAACCTGTGCTTCGCCTTCGTAGGCGGCCTGTTGGCGGTGCGTTTGGTGCCGAAGATGGGGGCGTGGAATATGACGGTGATTGGCTATACGCTACAGCTGATCGCCATGATTGGACTCGCGCTGGTCGGGCGCCCGTCGGACAGTGCCGAAGCGGCTATCTCGATAGCAATGCTGGCGCTGTTCCTGTTTGGTCAAGGTTTTGGTCCGGGTTCACATACCATGACCTTCGCCTCGCTGAGCTATCCGACGTCTCTGCGCGGCGTTGGCGTAGGCTTTAACCAGATTCTGGTGCGCGCCAGCTCTACCGCCTCGCTGTTCCTGTTCCCGGTGCTCTCTGCGGCGCTGGGTACCGGCGTATTCTGGGTTATCGCTTTTGCGCCACTGATTGGGCTGATTGTGCTGCTGGCGATTCGCTGGGAGCCGTCCGGTTATGACGTTGATGCGGAAGATTTCGAACAAATAAAAGCATAAACTTACCCCCCACTTGCTCGAGTGGGGGCGTTTTTATCCCACCAGCTATCACACCAGCGGCGCCCTCGGCGCAAAAACGGCCTCAACGCCCGCCTCCGTCATCATCGCGACCAGTTCCTGCCCGCCGTTAGGTCGGCTTTGTGCGAATTCGAGTTCACTGGCAAACAGCGGGCTGGCCCACAGCAGAGTAACCGGATCGCCATAACAGCCGGGCAAAGCAAACTTGCCGACCGACGCCCCGAGAGCCGACGAAATGATGTGACCCTCATAACCCAACGGCGCGGCCTGTGAAACCAGCGTGTGCCCCTCCCCCAACCAGGTTAGAGACTCCCACGGCAGCTGTGCATAGCTGGAAATTGCACTGGCCATTTGCACCGCGTTGGCCTCATCGACATACTCCTTGCCCACGGCAAACGCCAGCTCAATGCGGCGATAGTGTTCGGCCTCATCGTTGAAAATAAGCTCAATCTGCGGCATCGGACGAATGCTCATTCCCATCGTAAAGAAGTAGTAGTTTTCTTCGTCTTCATGCTGAGAAATAGCCATCGGCGGCCAGGTGCCCTGATCAATGGCGTAATATTTTACTGCCGGACCAAAACGCTGCTCGTAGCACGCCACAAAATTACGCTGAATTTTCGGCCAAGGATTATGCTCTTCATGCGCCCAGTCTCGCCAGAATTGACGCGTTTTATCGGCCAGTGCGTACTGCGTATTGGTTGAGGCCGAGCCCAGCGGAAAGGTGAGCGGGTTTTGCTGAATGCAACCGGCGGAATAACTGACGGAGTGGTCGATGTACAAACTCCAACCGGGGATGACCGCCAACAGCAGCCCGTGATACCACAGCGCCGCGCCGTCGTCGCTTTCATTCCACAGGATCTGAATTCCGGCCGGATCCAGCGGCGCTTCGGCCTCTAAGCTACGACAGTATTGTGCGGCGAGCATCGGCGGCAAACCGTGGGCCAAGGCCTCACTGTCATCCTGCTGCGGTGCAGGCGACAGGTTTCTTACCCAACAGCCGCGCATACGCGGGAAACGCTCTCGCAAGTCTTCCCGCGCATAGATGTAGAGATAGACGACCCGCTCATCCTGCTCGACGATGGCAAACAAGGTTTTTTTATCGTTACTGACTTCAGCAATTATTTCTGATTGGCGCATGCTACCTCAATGGGGTTGAGCCGCTTCTTATTCTATGAGGTAAAGTGTAGAACGTCTTATGTGCGAGCATAACGGGCAAAAATCCCAAAACTCGCATTAAAAGCGTTGATAACAGTGATTTTTAGCTAAAATTTCCGCCTATCGGCAGTAAAGCCGGAACAACTGGGCCAAATAGGCTGCCATCGGTGACAGTGTCGATTCTTTTCTTTGTATTAAATGAAAGGTCGCCTTGGGCAGAGGAAGATCCAAGTCCATCGCCACCAAACTTTGGCCAAGCAGCGGATCGTTGATGATATCGGCGGAAAGTACGCTGAGAAAATTCGTCTTGGCCAGCAGGCTAGTGCAGGACATAAACGTTTCGCACACCACGCTAATTTTGGGTTCTACCTTCATCTCGCTAAAAATCTCACCCAGCAGCTTGTAATAGCTGCCTCTCGGCGTGGGCATGGTCCAATCGCAGTGCAGAAGTTCTTTTATCGAACGCGCTTTTTCCAGCGGATGCCCGCGTCGACAGACCACCTGATACTCCTTATCCATAAGTTTTTCATATAACAATTCGTTATCATAGGTGCTTGGGTAATAAGTATTGATAGTGAAGTCCAACTCGCCCTGTCGCAGTTCGGGGATCATCGATACCAGTTGGCCTTCGGCAATTCTGACTTTCACATCAGGAAACTCGCGGTGAAAACGATCAATAACCAAAGGCATAATGGTGCGCGCAATACTGGCTCCCACGCCGATGTTTACCTGTCCGCTGGTGGCACCCAATCGTTGGGCAATATCCTCCTGCGCAACGCGTAATTCCTCAAGGATCAGGCTGGCACGCTTGAAAAAGATCTCCCCACATTCGGTCAATGTCACACCCTGACGACGGCGAATAAAAAGCTGTGCGCCGAGTCCGCTTTCCAGCTCTTTTATCGATTTGGTCAACGCAGGTTGTGAAAGGCTTAAAGTACGGCTGGCCGCGCGAATACTGCCCTGACGAGTCACCGCGACAAAAGCACGCAGTTGATGCATTTTTATTTGTGATGCCATAGCCCAATGATAACCCCAGATTATCACCCAAAAGATTTTGGCATCTTATACGCCCTGGTCGCTTTGTGTACATTGAAATCAAAGCGTCACATTTCTTTCACGCAAAATATTGATCTTACTTACGGCAAAAAGAGAGCTAATCATGGCTACCCAAGCATCTGAGTTAATGAATACATCGACCCTGCAGGCGCTTTGTGAACGCGTCGACGATTATTTCCCCGAGCTGCAAAAACAGCGTCGCGATCTGCATAAATATGCCGAATCAGGGTGGCTTGAGTTTCGCACCTCCACTCTGGTCGCCGAACGTCTCAATGAACTGGGCTACAGCCTGCAACTCGGCCGTGAAGTGATTGATGCTGATTCGCGCATGGGATTACCCTCAGCCCAGGAGCTACAGAGCCAAGAACAGCGCGCGTTGGAACAGGGAGCGATTGCCCGCTGGATGCCGTATTTCTCGGGGGGATTTACCGGCATTGTGGCAACACTTGCCACCGGTAAGCCCGGCCCGACGCTGGCTTATCGGGTCGACATGGACGCGCTAGACCTGAATGAGGTACTGGATGACGAGCATCGTCCCTACCGCGAAGGTTTTGCATCATTAAACGGCGGCATGATGCACGCCTGTGGTCACGACGGCCACACCACCATCGGGCTTGGGCTTGCCCAGCTGCTGATGGAGCTTCGCGAGGAGCTTTGCGGCACCCTAAAATTAATTTTTCAACCGGCAGAGGAAGGCACGCGCGGTGCGAAATCGATGGTGGCAGCGGGCGTAGTGGACGACGTCGATTTCTTTACCGCCGTGCACATTGGTACCGGCGTGCCCGCCGACCACATCGTCTGCGGCAATGACACCTTTATGGCCACCACTAAACTCGACGTCACCTTTACCGGCGTTGCGGCCCACGCAGGAGGTAATCCCGAGCAGGGCCGCAATGCGCTACTCGCGGCGGCGCAGGCCACGCTCGGTCTGCACGCCCTGCCGCGCCACAGTGGGGGCAGCTCACGTATAAACGTCGGCGTACTTCAGGCCGGAACTGGCCGCAACGTGGTGCCATCGAGCGCCATGATGAAGGTCGAAACGCGCGGTTCCACCAATGAGGTTAACGAGTTTATTTATCAGCAGGCGCTTAAAGTTATTTCAGGCGCGGCAGAAATGTATCAGGTCAAATTTGAAACCAAGTTGATGGGAGCCGCACAAAGCAGTAAGCCTACCGAGGCTTGGGTTAATTATATTCATCGTCAGGCCGACCAATTAGGCCTATTTGATAACATCATCGATCGCCAGGAAGGTGCTGCGGGGTCAGAAGATGCCACCTATATGATGGAGCGGGTTAAATCGCTGGGCGGTCAGGCCTCATATGTCATCTTTGGCACAGACTTGAGTGCGGGACACCACAATGAGAAGTTTGATTTTGACGAAAGAGTGATGGCGCAGGGCATCAAAACCCTGGCCGCGCTGGCGTTAAATATTAACTCGTTCACCCAGGAGTAACGATGTCTGATTCTACAGTTATCTCGACTCATCAAAACGTTGTTAGTTTTATCAATGACTTTATCGATACCCAGCGCGATACCCTGTCGGCTATCAGTGATGAAATCTGGGATCACCCTGAAACGCGTTTTGAGGAGTCACACTCTTCTGCCCTGCTGGCCGACAAACTCGAAGCATCGGGTTTTAAGGTGGAGCGCGGTGTCGGCGGGATGGAGACGGCATTTATCGCCAGCTTCGGTGAAGGCAAACCCATTATTGCGCTGCTTGGCGAGTTTGACGCGCTGGCGGGCCTAAGCCAAAAGGCCGGCTGTGACTCTGCGCAACCGCTGGAGGAAAATGGCAACGGTCACGGCTGTGGGCATAATCTGCTCGGCACCGCGGCGCTGGGCGGTGCACTGGCGGTAAAAGCCTGGATAGAGAAGGAAGGTCTACAAGGCACGGTGCGTTTTTACGGCTGCCCGGGAGAAGAAGGCGGTTCTGGCAAGACATTCATGGCGCGAGAAGGCCTGTTTAACGATGTTGATGCCGCACTGACCTGGCATCCGGAAACATTTAGCGGCATGTTTAGCAACCCGACGCTGGCCAATATTCAGGCCGCTTTTCGCTTTAAAGGCGCGGCGTCTCACGCTGCCGCCGCGCCACATCTGGGTCGCAGCGCGCTTGACGCCCTAACGCTAATGAACACCGGCGCTAACTTCCTGCGCGAACACATTATTCAGGAAGCGCGGGTGCATTATGCAGTGACCAATGCGGGCGGGATTTCGCCAAACGTCGTGCAGGCCGACGCAGAAGTGCTGTATCTGGTGCGCGCACCGCAGATGGATCAGGCGCAGGCCATTTTCGAGCGGGTGACAGATATTGCCAAAGGTGCGGCACTGATGACCGGGACCAGCATGTCTATGCGCTTTGACAAAGCTTGCTCTAACTATGCGCCAAACCACGCGCTGGAACAGGTGATGTATCAGCAAGTGAAGGCATTTGGAACCCCCCATTACAGTGAAGAAGAAAAGGCTTTTGCCCGTACTATTCACGCCACACTCAGCGAACAGGACATTGATGCCTGCCTAACGACAATGGCTAAAACCAGCAGTATCGAAGGTCAAGCCTTTGCCGAAACGCTGCGCACTGCGCCACTCACCGAGGCGGTTGCCCCCTATAGCCCCAGCGATAACATCCTCTATGGCTCAACCGACGTCGGTGACGTGAGCTGGCTGGTACCTACGGCGCAGTGTTTCAGTCCGTGTTTCGTGGTGGGTTCGCCGCTGCACACTTGGCAAATTGTATCTCAGGGACGCACCTCAATTGCTCACAAAGGCATGTGTCTGGCGGCTAAAGTCCTGGCCTCGACGGCGATTGCATTACTGGATTCTCCCGCCACGCTTGAGCTCTGCCAGCAGGAGCATCGGGCCGCCCGCGCTCGTCGCCCCTACCACTGTCCGATCCCCAAGGGGATTAAACCTTCACCTTTAAAGTAAAAAAGATAAGAAGATCTGCCCCTGCGCCGACCATCGTTCAATGCCGACGCAGGGTATAAAAAATAATAAAACCGCACGGCACGACCGGCGGGGATCTAATGACCGACTATTTTTCGACGAGGGTTTTTAATGAGTATTGAAGCACAAAACCAACCCCATAGCCCCGGTGGATTTTTCCGCTGGGTCGAGCGCGTAGGCAATAAAATCCCCAATCCATTTTTATTGTTTATCTATCTGATCGTAGTGTTAATGTTAAGCAGCGCGCTGATTTCTTGGCTTAACATCACCGCAGTGAATCCTACCAACGGCGAAATCATTCGGGTCAAAAACTTGCTCAGCGTTGAAGGGCTACAGTGGATTTTGCCCAACGTTATTAAAAACTTCAGCGGTTTTACGCCGCTTGGATCTATTTTGGCGCTGGTGCTCGGGGCAGGGCTTGCCGAACGCGTCGGACTGCTGCAAAGCCTGATGTATAAAATGGCCGCCAGCGTGAATGCAAAATACGCCAGCTATCTGGTGATATTTATCGCTTTTTTCAGTCATATTTCTTCTGATGCTGCGCTGGTGGTAATGCCGCCGCTTGGGGCGCTTATCTTCCTCGCCGTCGGACGCCATCCCGTGGCCGGGCTTTTAGCCGCGATAGCAGGCGTCGGCTGCGGTTTTACCGCCAACCTTCTCATTGTGACCACCGACGTGCTGCTGTCTGGACTCAGCTCTGAAGCGGCTAAGGTCATTAACCCGGCAGTACAGGTCAGCGTGGTGGATAACTGGTATTTTATGGCCGCATCGGTGATTGTGCTTACACTGGTCGGCGGCATTCTCACCGACAAATTTGTTGAACCGCGTTTGCCCTTCTATGAGGGCGGAAGCGACGAGCGGATGAAAAAACTGACCCCCGAGCAGAATCGCGGCCTGGCTGCCAGCGGGATTGCCGCCGTGGTGTTTATTGCGCTGGTGGCTCTGCTGGTGGTGCCCGATTCCGCACCACTGCGCGACCCGCACACTCACGGTATCGTCCCGTCGCCGTTTATTCAGGGCATCGTTCCGCTAATTATTTTGTTCTTTTTTGTGGTGTCTATCCCCTACGGACTGGTCACCAAACAAATCCGTACCCAAAGTGATATTCCGAATTTGCTGGTCGATCCGATGAAGGGTATGGCTGGCTTTATTGTGATGGTTTTCCCACTCTCCCAGTTTGTAGCCTTCTTTAACTGGAGCAATATGGGAAAATTTATGGCAATCGGACTGACCGATATTCTTGAAAAACTAGGGATGACAGGCATTCCGGCGTTTGTCGGGCTGATTTTTCTGTCAGCGCTGCTGTGCATGTTTATCGCCAGCGGCTCAGCGATTTGGTCGATTCTGGCGCCAATTTTCATCCCTATGTTTATGCTGCTCGGCTTTCACCCTGCCTTCGCACAGATCGTTTTCCGCATCGCCGACTCGTCGGTTCTGCCGCTGGCGCCCATGTCGCCTTTCCTGCCGCTGTTCCTCGGATTTTTACAGCGCTATGACAAAAATGCCAAGCTCGGAACTTACTATTCGCTTGTGCTGCCCTATCCGGTGGTCTTTTTCATCGTCTGGCTGGTGATGTTAGTCGTTTGGTATTTGCTGGGGCTGCCGATTGGGCCGGGCGTATATCCGCATATGCCGTCCTAAAGACAACGGCGGCGCTAGGGCAAACGTCCTACGCGCCGCATGGCTCTGTGCCAGGAACCGTTTCTCACAGCCCAACGTAAGAGTGTTGCCACACGGCGCATTGAGAAATCGATGCCGCGGCGGGTTAAGGGGGGCAGCACTATTCCCAACTCCTCTTGTGCCCACTCAGGCAACAGTTCAATCCCCGACCAGACCATTAACTTCCCTACCGGTACGGCGATTTTGCTGGGAGCAGGTGCGCTCTTGAGCAATCTCACCACCTCACGCGTTCTGTCGTCGCAGCGCAACTGCGGGCGCATACGCTGCAAATAATCCTCTATTTCCTGCACGCTGCGCGGAACATCCACACCGCCCAATCCTTCAACGACGCACGCAACTTCACGGTAATATTGACTCTGGTCGGCAGGGCTTAAATCGGGATTTCGGTAGCGAAGGTAGGACTGCAGAAAGCTGTAGGACTCGGCAACGTGCACCCAAACCAGCAGGTCAGGATCGCTCGCAGCATAAGGTTGGCCGTGTGTATCAACACCAGTAACCTGTAAATGAATGGACTTAACGCGGGCTATCAGATTTTGCGCATCCGCAAGCGGCGCGAAGGTGGTGCCAGAGACAAATTGGCTGGTACGGCGTAAGCGTCCCAGCATGTCGCTGCGAAAATTTGAATGGTCCCATACTCCCGCCAAAGCAAGAGGATGCAGCATTTGCAACAGCAGCGCACTGACGCCACCGCACAGCATGCTCGAGAAATCGCCGTGAACGCGCCAAACTACGGTGTCAGGGCCAAACAGCCCAAAATCACCTCGCGGCTGATCAAAGTCAATGCCTCCCAGCGCCAGGCCAGAAATGCTTAATACCTGGCGCTCTATCTTTTTACGTAAACCTTCACCAACGGGCATGGCACATTGTTCTCAATAATTCTTTTGTGACAATAAAACGTGCCTTAATCATACAGGGATGGAGGTTTTCATTTCCCGAAAACACCGTTTATTTAATGAGCAACGGCGCTTTTCATCGGTACAGTTCGCAGCTGCGGCCATACGTACATCAGCATATCAATAATCGAACCCAGCTGTTCATTGCTCGCACCATCACGCGCCTGCACCGACATTCCCTGCACGGTAGTGGCGACATACTTCGCTAGCAGCGAACTGTCGGTATCGTTTGGAAACTCGCCACTGAGCTTTTTCTTCTCAAAAAATTCAAACAGCGTGCGCTCCTGTGAAAGGTGGCGCGAGCGAAGCATCTCGGAAATCTCCTGAGAAGCAGCTGACATTCCCGAGGCGGCGTTGATGATAAAACAGCCACTCGGCGTGTCGCAGTCGGTAAACATCTCTGCTGTAGTGCGCAGGTACTGTTCAACGGCCTGTTCTACTGACAGGTCATCTTTGCCAAGCAAGCACAAACTCTTTTCGTAAAAGGTTGCTAGATAATGCTCAACGGCGGCGCGAAACATCCCTTCCTTATTACCAAATTCGGCATAAAGAGTAGGCGCTTTGGCACCGGTTGCTTCAACTAAGTCAGCCAGAGATGTGGCTTCGTAGCCGTGACGCCAGAACAGATTTAGCGCCTTACTTAAGGCAGTTCCGCGGTCGAACTGTTTCGGGCGACCGCGACTTTTCCGGACTAATGCCGTCTGTTCAGTGCTCATACACCCTCCTTTCATCACCCTTGTGATTATGGTTATCAAAATATATTAACGATCATTATTAAAAATAGTTGCGCGAATGTCCAGTAGAGATTAATATTTAATTATCGAGCGATAAGTAAATCACTCCCTACGGATAAAGACACAGCTAGAAAAAGCAACCCAGGACGTAACATCATGAGAAACTTCAAATTAATTCTTGCAGTTATGGCATTGACCGCTGTACCGGTTGCCAACGTTGCCGCACAGCAGGTTATCATGATGCCAATACAGAGTCAGGAAATTGCCATGGTTAATGTGACCGGTGATAGCAATGTTATTCAGCCCCCGCATGGCACGTTGAACAGAAAACAGGTTCAACCCGGCATTTCAAGTTCACCGACCATTCCGCCAGCGCCCAATGCAGGTCGCAACTCGCCTTCGGCAATTTACTACTAGGTGCCATTGAGTCAGGACAAAAATGTGGCTCTAACATAAAGGCAAAAAATGAAGGTGGCCATTTGTGCTGCCTTCTTTTTTAACACCCTACTCCGCTGACCTCAAGAATTTATTATCGGCTATTAAAATAAACTTTATTTATCACAATTCCGAATGATTATATTGAATAACGATTGCAGATTAATGAAAAACGCTCTGATATTTAACAAGTTATTAACAGCGGTATTGATTATCTTTACTTAGTCCCTCAATGGGATTGGCATTGCCCTCCTTGCTGTTAACCGGCTGGTCCTACAATGTCAGCACCTCCATCTCGCGCTCGTCGTACTATCGAAAATAATCTCCTATTTTCTTAGAGTTAGCACAGTTGAGCACATTTAGTTAATGATCGATAATGAATTTGATTGATAAAAATAAAAGCTGAGACTACCATTTATTTATCGAACGTTAACCTATTAGATTTACCGCAAAAAGAGCATTTGCTCATACAAATCCAGGACTAAAAATCATGAAAAATCTAACAATGCTGTGTGCTGCACTGACTCTTGCTGCGGCGTCTTTCTCAACTCTGGCAGCCACCGAAGTCATACAGATGCCGTCTAATGCGCAAAAAATTGGCGTAGTCTCAGCGACTTCCAGCAATGATCTCTCAAGCTTGGAACGTAACCTAAATGCAAAAGCCGAGGAAGCAGGCGCAAGTTCATTCCGCATCATCTCTGCATCTGGTGACAATCAACTGTACGGCACGGCTGAGCTTTACAAATAAGCCGAGATCAATTGATAAGTTAAGTGAGGAATGGTCATGAATAATTTAACTAAAACGCTGGCAGCTATTGTTCTGGGAAGCGCTTCATTTACCGCTTTGGCCGCCACGGAGGTTATTGCGGCTCCCGCAGGACAGCAGAACATGGGCGTGATCAACGTTAACGGCGGCGACCAGCTCAGCGCGCTTAAAAATAAAATGTCTAATGAAGCCGATGAAAAAGGTGCCTCTTCATACCGCGTAATCTTCGCCACCGGTGAAAATCATCTCTATGGTCGCGCTGAACTGTACCGCTAATTTCCCCACTTATATTTTACTCAGACAATAACTCCCCCTTGCTGGGGGAGCCGTCAATTTTAAAAAACCTCACCTTCATTTATCTTCCGCTGCGTTTTAAAACTATTACAACACCAAGTATGCCGGGCAGTGAAACGACATACAGTGCGTTAATTGCCCCGATAATTTCTGCAGTACCTGCGGCAATAAGGCTCATCACTGCTGCAACCAATATTTGCGCACGCCAGGCAATGCCGCTCGCACTTGCAGCCTGCGGCTGGGAAAAATGATTCAGCAGGCTAAAAGTTCCGAGGGCAAAAACGACGTTTGAAGCCAGATGGGCAATAAACACAGCGCCAAGTGCGGCGAGATTCCAGGTCGCTAGGGCAGGTAATAAAAAATAACCCGCTAGAAATGTCGACAGGTATCCCACCAGACGAAGATTGCTTTGAGCATGTTGGCGCAGCTTTTGGCTATTAAGCAATAATGGCCCACAGACTTGCCCCAAACTTCGTGCCAACAGCAATGGCAGTGCAAGTCCGGTAGTTTCATCGGGCCTGATCTGTTGAGCAAGCGCGGGCATGAGCGCCATCACTGGCGTCCCTACCGCCGCCAGTAATGGCAGCAACAGTATGCTTCGACGCTGCAAGGGGGAACATTCACGCCATTTTAACGCGACGGCGAAAGCAGGTTGCCGACTTTCATTAACATAACGCTTAATAAAATGACGGGCAGTAAACATCAGTAAAATCGCTGAAAAGATAAAACTGAAAGCATCCATCACTAGCAGGGTTATCAGCGAAAAACGGTTAATGATCATCACACCGAGCCCTACCCCTAACAAAACTTGAGCAGCAAATATCAGGGTTTCAAGTGCGGTCGCCGCAGGAAGCTCATTGGCTTTTAGCCCCCTTTTGAAAATCAGCGTTAATGCGGGATAAATCATTCCACTGAAAAAAGCCTCTGCAGATTGAACCGCCAGCATCGCCGGAAGGTTATGGAACGTTATTCCCCACGCCGGAAAGCCCAATGCAACAAGACCCAAAATTTCAGCAAGGGTAACGACAACAAAGGGCGAGTAGCGACGGCACATTTTTTCCCCCAGCAAACTGCCCAAAAATCCGGGTAAGGTCGCCAAGAGATATGCCAGCGTTAAGATTGCGGGCGATACGTGCCAGCGAAGAAGTTGACTATAAACGACGACCTGAGTCAGTCCGTTACCCACAGAAGACAGAATAAAGGCACAACCGAGCAGGCGCAGCCAACGATGATCGCGCAGCGCGCTTAACAGCGCGACGAGTAGTGTATTCATAAGAAATCATCTCATCAAAATAACAGAAATAGCGCCCTGTAAATTTACAAGACGTTGAAAAACAGACTGTTAGCGACGAGACAACATTACATTGGGAAGGCATCCTTTACGTGGGAATATAAAATTAGCACGCACCGGAGCCTCTGCCAAGTCAGCGTGTTAAAGAGATCCGCACAATTAGTTAACGATTAATATAAAAATGAGTTGCGCAGGATCTGTTCACCCTCTATCATTTACTTATCGAACGTTAATTAATAACGACGACCCAGAATCAAACACTGAACCTGATAAGTACCCGGTTCAGATAACCAGATAAAGAGGAACTACCCATGAAAAACCTGACTAAAGCATTCGCCGTCAT